>NZ_JBFTPE010000007.1:0-326614 GCF_056398325.1 Paenibacillus sp. 01T443 | reverse complement strand
GGTGGAAGCACAGCAATGTGTGTAGCTGACGAATACTAATCGGTCGAGGGCTTATCCTAAACACGTTTGCATGGACCCATACATCCGGCAGACAGCAGCTAAAAAGGTTTCAGCAAACCTAACTTTCGTATCCAGTTTTCAGGGCGCAACTTGCTAATGCAAGCATTAGCAGTCGACCCACATCTGTGGGTTTTATTTTTGTCTAGCACCTGAATATTATGATGGCGGTCGTGGCGAAGTGGTTAACGCATCGGTTTGTGGATCCGACACTCGGGGGTTCAATTCCCCTCGATCGCCCCATTATTACCAAATCAATTAAGCAATTTTGTTGGGGATTAGCCAAGCGGTAAGGCAACGGACTTTGACTCCGTCATTCTCAGGTTCGATCCCTGAATCCCCAGCCATTTACATGCGGAAGTGGCTCAGCGGTAGAGCATCGCCTTGCCAAGGCGAGGGTCGCGGGTTCGATTCCCGTCTTCCGCTCCATAATGATGGCGCCATAGCCAAGTGGTAAGGCAGAGCTCTGCAAAAGCTCTACCCCTAGTTCGAGTCTAGGTGGCGCCTCCACAATTTTTTTGAAGTAACATTATACGTGCCCTTAGCTCAGCTGGATAGAGCGTTTGACTACGAATCAAAAGGCCAGGAGTTCGAATCTCTTAGGGCACGCCATTTTTACTCAAATGCCGATGTGGCGGAATGGCAGACGCGCGCGACTCAAAATCGTGAGGGAAACCGTGGAGGTTCGAGTCCTCTCATCGGCACCATAATAACAAACTTAAGCCCTTAGGATCCAGTGGATCTTAAGGTTTTTTTTATTTTATCCACCGATAGAATGAGCCTTGAGAGAGTAAACAGTTGCTTTTTAAAGGAATTTTATGTAAGATTGTTTGATCTTTACGTTAACGCGTGCTAGGAGGGAAAAGAATGTCATCAGACCATATCGTAAGTGAACTATCCGAAATATCGGAAAGCAGATTGAAGAGTCTGGCAGGTTTATTGGTAGCGGTTGTCGATGAGGGTGCATCGATTGGCTTTTTGCCTCCGTTAAGTCAAGCCGAAGCTCTTGCGTATTGGTCGGGAGCAATGAATGACGATGTTATTTTGTGGATTGTACAGCGGAATGGGGAAACGATTGGATCCGTGCAATTGCAATTGTGCTCACGGCCAAATGGTTTGCACCGCGCCGAAATTGCAAAGCTCATGGTTCATCCCCAGGCTCGACGAAAAGGGATTGGGCGCTTACTAATGACAGCAGCGGAAGAACGGGCTAAATTGGAAAACCGCAGCCTTCTTGTACTAGACACACGGGCTGATGATCCCTCTAACCTGTTATATCGTTCAATGGATTACATTGAAGCAGGACGGATACCCCGGTATGCAAAATCTGCAGACGGTAAGCTTCATGATACCGTCTATTACTACAAAAGTTTGACGCTGTAACAGGATAGCAATGATATAAGCATCAGCTATAATAGGAGGCTTATCGATATGAGTGATTTGCATTCCAATCTCTTGCTGTTGTCAGTACCCGAAAGCTTTGAAAGCAGCCGCCTCCTTATCCGAGCACCGTTATGGGGAGATGGCGTTAAGTTAAATGAGGCGGTTAAGGAAAGCAGGGCGGAATTATTGCCTTGGATGCCATGGGCTGTGCATAGCCCAACACTCGAGGAGTCCGAGATGGTGATTAGGAGGTCTAGAATTAGGTTTCTGGAGCGTTCGGATCTGATGCTGCTGCTTTTTCTCAAGGAAACGGGACAATTAATTGGGAGCAGCGGTCTCCATCGGATAGATTGGGAAGCACGGAAATTTGAAATCGGCTATTGGGTACGGTCTGCTTTCAGCGGAAATGGCTATATCACCGAAGCGGTTGAAGCGATCACTCATTTTGCGATACAAGAGCTAGAAGCTAACCGTATTGAAATACGCTGCGACTCTCGTAATGTTCGAAGCGCTAGAGTAGCGGAGCGAAGCGGCTTCACATTAGAAGGAATCCTTCGCAAAGAAAAATGTGATGCCGAGGGCTCGCTCCGGGATACTATGATATTTTCCAGGGTAAAATCGTTAGAATATTAATATTTCAATTGTAAAATTGTAATGGCGCAACGTTAATTGCTTATTTTCTAAAAGTCCTCTCGTAGTCCTCAAACCGAATTTTTCGAATATGCTTCCGATCTGACGAACGGACAATGATTCCTTCCGACTTCCCTGATGCGTCAATGCCTACCTTTGTTTGCTCGAAGTTTTTTAAGAAGGCGTAGGTATCCTCGAGTGTCCTAGGGAAGTTGGAGCCTTGTTCGGTTATTAAAAGAGGGGCATAGGCTAAGTCGAAAGTTTGAATAAACCGCAGCTTCTTCTCCTCATTATAAAAAGGCTGATTTCCGTGATCACGCCATTCTGCAATTTTCTCCTGGGGCAAAGACAACAAATGATTAAGCTCTTCCTGCGTTAAAGAAAATACATCGAAGAAACGATAATCCTGCGTTTTGTTATCCGTATAATTTTTTGCCGCCTTGGTCTTTCCTCCGTAGGATTCCTGATAGATGACGGTCAACGCCCAATCATTTTCTGAAAATACAGCAGGAAGCAGCTTTTCGGCTATAGGCTTCAAAAACTCCGCTATGCTGCCGTATGGATTACCAATCCGGTCTCCTTTTGCATATAACAGCTCTTCCCTTGAGCCGATCAAATAATCGATTTCATTATTATCGTTTTTGAACATGACTAGTCTCGCATTTTCTCCGTCAACTTTTTCATAAACGTATAGGCGCTCCGATTTATGAAGAAGGCCGTTTTCCTCGCAAAGCGACTCGGTTAATCGACCCTTCTCGCCTAACTTATGGTAGGTAAGGATACTCGGGTATTTGGTTAAAGAGTTAATTTTCTTTAGATCCACTCGCTTCAGCTCCCCAAACAGTGATTTCAATAATAAAACTTAAGCATGTCCTCGAAGTATTTTCCAGTTCAGCAATAGAGTATAATTCGTTATAACACAAGGTAGTCCTTTCTAATGCGTAAAACTTTATAAAGGAGCGAGCGATGTGCAAAAAGAAAAGTCGCATAACCTTCAAAGAATCATTCGGGAACTGGGTCAAGAGAAGATTATTGAATTATTGACAGATCAAATTCCGGCATCGGATTTAAGCAGTCTGCTGCTTGAAGTGTTCAGAGAAAAAACAATACAAGCAAGCCCAAAAGAGCTGCTTAAAAAATATGAGGTCAATCGATTTGTAAAGCCGGCTGCTGTTCAACCCTTGGCGCTCAAGCAGTTGGAAATCGATATGTTGAACATTGCGCAGAGCCAGTCATTTACCCCAATCCAGCTATCGCCTACAGCACCGCTAGGGTCTTGCTCCGTTGTTGCTGCAGTTGATCAGAATAAAATTATTTCTGCTCTAAGAGGAACGGAGGTCGTTGCTGATGCAACTAATTTGTTGGCCCTGCATATTGCGCACTTGCTCAAAACAGGAAAAGAAGATAATCAGAATGATTTCATTCGTTTCAGTACGACCCATAGACATGTGAGAGCACAAAGCATGGGAAATGCCCCAGGTATGCTGCCGCATTTTCATGTGTTTTGTTTGGTTACGTCTGGAAAAGATCAAGGCTCTTATTCGTTTGAAAAGCAAGCCTTCTGGGAGCATGTTTATGTATATCAATCACTCTTTCAAGCCTTGTTTCAGGCTGACCTCGAGATTATACTCAGCACTCGAAGCGGATATAAAGATACAGACGGTCTCCTTAAACGGGTAATTCAGTATGGACAGGATCAGTCGATTAAGATTAAGCTTTCCGTAATTGAGGATAACGAAGAGAATCAATATTATAAAGGGCTTCAATTTACGATTAGAACGGTCATAAACGGCACCATTATTAACATTGGAGACGGTGGCTTTGTAGATTGGCCTGCTCAACTCTTAGGCAACAAAAAAGAACGGATGCTGATCAGCGCAATTGGATTAGACAGGCTTCTGCCGATAGGGTAGGATATAAAAAAAGCGCAATCGGATAATAAGGAGTGGACGCATATGGGAAACCGAACCTTTACACTGAGCGAAGCCAACGAGCTGCTGCCTGAGCTGCAAAAGGATTTACGGCAGCTTCAGCAATTAACGGCAACGTTTGAGGATAAATACGTGGACTATCAGAAGGAGAAGGCGGCTTTAGAGCAAGCTTCGGCTTTTGGCCAAGGGGGAAAGGATCCTTTTTTTGAACAGGAAAGCCAATTGGAATTCATGAAGATGGAGGCGGACCTGTTAATTGAAAATTTTTCACGAAAAGGCGTACTCTTGAAAATGATCAATCCCGGCCTGATTGATTTTCCAGCGGTACTGGATGGCGAGGATATTCTGATATGCTGGAAAGAAGGAGAAGAACAAATTAGCCATTATCATGGTCTGCATGACGGGTTTATCGGCAGGAAGCCGTTTCCTCATGAATAAATTATAAATGACCGCCAGGATTTATGTTCTTAGTCGACCCACATGTTGCTCAATTGAGTGTAATGATAATAACGGAGTTCCGCAGAGGAAGCAGCGGGACTCTTTGGGTTATTTTAAAATAAATTGTGACGTCACCGGCACTAGTTAATTTTTGATTGATAAGAGAGGAGAGTCGCGATGTCAGGCGTCATCTCGAAGGCGATCCATCTGCTTGACCTTCTGCTTCCGCAAGGGAAGGAGAAGGAATTAAGCGTCACGGAAATGAGCAGGGAGCTGGACATGCCCGTGCAAAGCGTACACCGCATATTAAGCTCCTTAATGGAGCATGGCTTTGTCGCTCAGAACGCGAAGACGAAGAAGTACAAGCTGGGCTTGTCCATTATGAAATACGGCTTCCTCATGTGGGACAGCCTGATGCTGCGAACGGTGGCACGTCCGTTTATGGAGGAGCTTTCCCAGAAAACGAAAGAAACGGTCTATTTGGCTACCCGTGAAAATGAGGAGGGCGTCTATATCGATTCAGTTGACTCCCCGCAAATTTTGAAAATATCTGAGCCAATCGGGCTAAAGCTCCCTTTATTCATCGGCGCATCCAATCGGGTAATTCTGGCCTATTTACCGAGAAAAACGCAAGAGGCAATTCTGGCTGAGGTAGACTGGGAAACGGTTCCCTCGTTAAAGCCTTTGTCCCGTGATTACATAGAAGAAGAGATTTTAACGATTCATAAGCAGGGCTATGCCTTTACTGAAGGTGAGGCAACGGAGGGGACGACCGGTATAGGTGCCCCGATTTTTTCATATGAGAACAGGGTGATCGGATCTTTGAACGTCGCCGGTCCTTCTCTACGCTTTACTGCAGATACGATGGAGAAAAATAGTGTGCTCGTCAAAAAATACGCGGATTTGATTTCAGATGAGCTTGGCTATCGCCATAAGCTTAATCGGTAATTTATTTGATCATTATCCCACTATTCGGGAAAGTGTTATTACTTCTATCAAATATCGAGATTATAATAATCCTCAATAAGCGCAGCCGGCGTATATTGGAGGAGAATGGAACGATGAATATTGTTGCTTTTAAACATTTTGATTTTGATGATGAATATGCATTTCGTTCCTGGACGGACTTGAGGGGGCATCAGCTGGCTATGCGGGATCCCTCTATTGAAATCAATTCGGAATGGATGCATGAAATGGATTTGCTTATTATTTGCGGCGGTCCGATGAGTGTGTATGAAGAGGAACGTTATCCGTGGCTTATTCAGGAGAAGCAATTTGTGCAGCAGGCCATGCAGCTTGGTAAAAAAGTGCTCGGCATCTGCTTTGGCGCTCAAATGATCGCCGAATTGTTAGGCAGTCCTGTGTATCGAAACGAATATAAGGAAATTGGCTGGCATGTGATCAATCGCACAGTGGAACGGCATTTATGGCTTGCTGGTTTACCGGAGGAGTTTACATCGTTTCAGTGGCATGGCGATACGTTTGCGCTGCCGAAAGATACGAGGCTCCTCGCTTATTCGGAGGCATGCAAGGTGCAGGCTTTTGCCTACGGTGAACATGTGCTGGGTCTGCAATTTCATTTGGAGACGACGCCGGCCTGTATGGAAACGATGTTTGAGCATTGGTCATCCGAGCTGATTGAGGCGCCTTATATTCAGACGGAGGAGCAAATTCGCAGTCGATTTGAACAAAGCGAGCAGTCTCTTAAGGCGCTTCACCTCATTTTGGATCAAATAGCTTGAGCCTTTAATGAAGGTTTGAGTATCATATTTGTTTTGATAATAGGAGCATAGACCAATATAATGGAAATATATGTAGGGTAATGAGAGGAGCCGCTGAGGCATGAAACGCAATCGTCTGGGAAAATCGGAGCTCTACATTAGTGAAATCGGCCTTGGCTGTATGTCGCTCGGTAAGGATAAGGGAAAAGCGTCAGCCCTCATCCACGAAGCGATAGATAAGGGGATTAATTTTTTTGATACAGCCGATCTCTACGACGAGGGATTGAATGAGGAGATCGTAGGCGAGGCTATCCGCGGCAGGCGTTCGGATATTATAGTCGCCACGAAGGTCGGCAATCGATGGGAACCAGGCAAGGAGGGCTGGACCTGGGACCCGTCAAGGGCGTACATCAAGTCGGCTGTCAAAGATAGCTTGAGAAGGCTGCAAACAGACTATATCGATTTATACCAGCTGCATGGCGGAACGCTTGAGGATCCGATCTCAGAAACGATTGAGGCATTCGAGGAGCTCAAGCAGGAAGGACTCATACGGTATTACGGCATTTCTTCGATCCGCCAGAACGTAATAAGGGAATATGCGGAGCGGTCGAATATCGTCAGCGTGATGAGCCAATATAGCATTTTGGACAGAAGGCCCGAGGAGCAAGTGCTGCCGCTGTTGGCGGAGAAAGGGATCAGCTTAATCGCCCGCGGACCGGTAGCGAAAGGGATATTAACCGATGCCGGTGCAGCGAAGGAAGCGAAAGGGTATTTGGATTATGACAAGAAAGAGCTTTCGGCTTTGCGCAGCGCTTTAAACGAAGCTGGGGATGACTCGCGTGACATGGCGCATATGGCCATTCGATATGCGTTAGCAAATCCCGCCGTGGCTTCCGTTATTCCCGGAGCAAGCTCATTGGAGCAGCTGCTGCACAATATAGCCGCAGGCGATGCTAAGGAGCTGACGGCAGCTGAAGTTGAAGCCATTCGCAGCTTGAGCAAAAACAATCGCTACGAACAACACCGGTAGGTAAAACCCGTTAACGAAGGATATATTTTCGCAGCATGATCCGGGTGGCAATGGGTTTGACGTGTGGGAGAATCACGAATGCGTCATTCATTTCTAGTCATATATCATATATAAACGTAACTCTAGAAAACAAAGGGAGATGTTAAACCATGATAAAACGAATTGAATGCGCATATGTGCCTGTGTCAAATGTGAAGAAGTCGGCGGATTGGTATGAGCAGGTGCTCGGCATGCGTTTGCGTTCTCCGGTGGAATCGGGGCGTGGAGCCATCATGGTGATGGAGGAAGGCGGTTGGCTGTTTCTACTCCCTAGTCCTGATATGACGCCGCTTACTTTCTCGACAACAGGCTGGGAGGAAGACGGGCAAGCTTTTGAAATGTTCCCGCTATGCTTTGAAACGGATAAGATCCATACGCTGCATGCTTCACTGAAGGAAGCAGGCGTATGGGTAGAGCAGGAAATACGGAATGAGGGAAGCTGCGGGCTGCAGCTAAATTTCAAGGATCCGGACGGTAACAAATATCAAGTGTGGCAGCAGCCATCCGATCAAGCGGAATAGGATAGGGGTAGCGCAGAGAGAAGGTCTATACCAGTACCTTCTCTCTGTGCTATGCTTAGCTAAGAAGGTTTGACTTTATCAACTGTATGCAATAAAATTACAGTATCCTTCTTGAGAGGGAGATGCAAATATGAATAGTGAATTTACGGTAGCGGTTCACAGCTTAGTGCTGTTAGCCTATTTGCCTGATCATATGGCCAGCAGCGAGACGATCGCTCGTAACGTGTCAACGAATCCCACTCGGATTCGCAAAATTATGAGCACGCTGCGGAAGCACGGGTTTGTGAAGACAAAGGAAGGCATCGGCGGCGGCTATATTTTGAACTGCGAGCCGGATGAGGTTACGCTGGCTCAAATTTATCGCGCGCTTTCAGGCGGCACATTGAAGCCGCATTGGTGTTCGGGGAATCCGGATGAGGATTGCCTTGTATCCGCGAATATTCAAGGCGTTATGGATCACTTCTTCTACGAAGCAGAGCAGCATTATGTAGCCTACCTGGAGAAGAATACGCTTCAAACCGCTTTGGATAAGATCCGGAAATGCCAACTGCAGCAAAAGGCACAGCAGTCGTAACAAAGCATGACAACAACTAGGAGTCTCATAATTGGCGGTAATCATGCTAACAGCCAGTGTATTACCGCTTATTGAGCGAGATAGCTTAGATGAGTGATCTGAATTTTTTTGTGTAATATGTATCTAATTTTCATACAGTTGGAGGGGCGTTTCTTTCAATAGAAGCAGCTCCGATTATAACAAAAAGGATGAGTGCCATGTCAGAGTATACCCAAACAAATTCGTCATTTCATATCCCGTTATCGGTTCTTGATGTATCTCCGATCGTTGAAGGCGGCTCCGCGGCCGAATCACTGCGTCATACTTTAGATCTTGCCCAGCATGCGGAAAAATGGGGCTACAACCGTTATTGGCTTGCAGAGCACCATAATGCGCCTAGCATTGCAAGCTCGGCTACATCTATCGTGATCGGCCATGTAGCGGCTGGAACGTCGACGATCCGAGTAGGGTCAGGCGGCATCATGCTGCCGAATCATGCGCCGCTTGTAATCGCGGAACAATTCGGTACGCTCGAATCCTTATTTCCTGGCCGCATAGATTTAGGACTTGGCCGCGCGCCGGGTACCGATGGTCTTACTGCAGCAGCGCTTCGGGGGAGCAGAGGAGGCAACGGCCAAGACTTCCCTGAGAAGCTGGCGGAGCTGCGCGCTTTTCTTGATCCATCCAGCTCAGAGGTGGGTATGCCCGTGCGGGCGATTCCTGGTGAAGGACTGGATATTCCGATTTGGCTGCTTGGCTCGAGTGATTTCAGTGCCTTGTTAGCCGCTCAGCTCGGCCTGCCATTCGCTTTCGCGGGACATTTCTCGCCTACCTTCACTGTCCCGGCGATGAATCTATATCGAAGCAGCTTCAAGCCGTCAGCCGTGCTCGATAAACCCAAAGGGATGGTTGCTGTTAACGTAGTCGCTGCTGATACGGATGAAGAAGCTGCCTATTTAGCTACATCCATGCAGCAGCTGTTCCTATCCTTTATTCGTAACACTCGCGGGCCCCTGCCTGCTCCGGTTCAAGATATGGATACTGTCTGGACGCCGCAGGAGAAAATTGCTCTGCAGCAGCAGCTTGGTTCTTCCATTGTTGGAGGACCGGACACTGTCCGCAGCAAGCTGAAGAAGTATATTGAGGCGACGAAAGCCGATGAAATTATGGTAGCGGCTCATATCTTTGACCATAAGGCGCGTTTGCGTTCCTATGAAATTGTAGCAGGACTTTAATAAACGGGCATCTGCTGTCTTCTTTACTATCGCCTGCCGAGCAGGTACTTATGCGCGGCAGCAGGGCCGAAGAACTGAAAAAAAGAGTGCGGACCACTAAAGGTCTGCACTCTTTTTTGCGCGATGGCTTATTCCGCAGATTCCGCAGGGGGGCGAAGTCCATTGCGCAGCTGCCGTATTGAGAAGCCGAAATCCATTTGCAGATGCGGATAATCAGGAAAGTTCTCCCAATCGCCGCCCCAGGAAAACCCCAGACCTTTGGCTATTTCGACGACCTCCATCCAGTCCGCTTTGCCATTTTTGTTGCCGTCATATTTCATATCCCATACGACCTCGCCCTTCTTGGTCCGAAGCGCGAAATCTATGGCGAGCCCATAGTTATGATAAGAATGACCACCCTGCACCTGCGTTACAATCTTGCCTTCTGTAGAGCGACCTTTGGCATAAATCGCATTTTGCTCTTCGCTGGAGCGGAAGCCGTCCGTTATGAGGATGGTAATGCCGGCTTTCCCGGCTTCGGCGATCAGCTCGGTTTGCTTCGCCAATACGATAGGATGAAGCTCTGTAACGGGAGGAGCGGGTTTGATATCGATCTCTGGTACGTACGGCTCGAAGGCTAGGATGACTTTCCACAATAGAACAGCGGTGAGTGCCAAAATAATGAATAGCAGTAACCGGTTCCGTCTGCGTTTATTTTTTGCCGCGAGGTCCAGCTGTGTCCGTCCAATTGGAATCGGCTGATTAGAGAAATGATTTCGTTCCAGCATGCAAAATCTCCTTACGTGTTGTATCCGCTTATCTTATCATATTGTTAATCGCGTTGCCCTAGTCCAGGGTAGGGGATTGCTGGTCAATCGTTGACAATTCATCAGTTTAGATCTAAACTGATAATAAGAACGAAAGCAGGAGGTGGTCAAATGGATCAAAATGATTCAGAACCTTTCTTATCCAAACGCGATGAGCGATTAGGTTTAATGATATGGTTTCGTTTATCGCGTGTGTATAACCATAGCCTGCGAGAAACGCATCAGCATTTGAAGAAATGGGGCTTGACCGCTGCACAGTTTGATGTGCTTGCGCAGGTAGGCGCGCATGACCGGCTGACACAGCAGCAGCTGGCAGATAAGCTTTTTGTCACCAAAGGAAATATTACGCAGCTGCTGGGCAAGCTTGAGGAGCTGGGATATATCGAGCGCGAGCAAGCTTGGAAGACCAAATACGTATCGTTAACCGAAAAGGGCAAGGCGCTGTTCGATGATGTCGTTCCGGTGCAGGAGCAGTTTCAAGCTTCGCAGTATACTTCGCTTAACCGCGAAGAAAAGAGGCAGCTGCTCGAATTGCTAAAGAAAATACAAAGTTAAAAGTAAACGTCATAAAAGAAACGTATAGGCTACACTAACAATTGAGGGAGGTTGTTCTTATGCAACTCAAAGGTATCCACCACGTATCCGCCATTACAGGCACAGCTGCCGGTAATTTTGATTTTTATACGCAGCTGCTCGGCCTTCGTTTGGTCAAAAAAACCGTTAACCAAGACGAAACTTCGGTTTATCATTTGTTTTACGGGGATGAGAAGGGAAATCCGGGAACAGAGCTTACGTTCTTCGAATTCCCGATGACAGGTAAAAACCGCGCCGGTACAAGCAGCATTTCTTCTCTGTCCCTTCGGGTAGCCGGCGATGCCGCGCTTCGTTATTGGAAGGAGCGCTTTGAGCAATTCAGCGTTGATCATGACGATATCGTTGAAAGGGCCGGCCGCCAAACGATTGCATTCCGAGATTTTGAAGGACAACGGCTTGTACTCGTGTCCGATGAGCATAACGAAGGCGTTAAAGGCGGTATCCCTTGGGAGAAAAGCACGGTTCCGGCTGAATACGGCATTCTTGGCCTTGGGCCAGTGCAGCTGACGGTCAAAAACCCGGAGCCTACCGTACTCGTACTGACACAGCTTATGGGATTCCGAGAAAAAGGCAAGTACCCGTCTACGATTGCCGGGCAGCCGGATATCATCGTTTATGAGACCGGTGAAGGCGGCAGCGGCGCTGAAGTTCATATCGAAGAGCGGCATGATCTGCCACGTGAGCAGCAGGGCCATGGCGGCGTGCATCATGTAGCGTTCCGGGTTGATAACGATGAGGAGCTGCGCGAGTGGATCGAGCATATTCGCGGAGTCCGAATTCCGAATTCCGGCTTTGTTGACCGTTACTATTTCCGTTCGCTGTACTTCCGCGAGCCGAACGGCATTTTGTTTGAGCTAGCCACTGACGGTCCTGGATTTGCTACGGATGAAGATATTAACCACTTGGGAGAATCGCTGGCGCTGCCTCCATTCCTAGAACCGCAGCGTGCGCAAATTGAGTCCAGATTAAAACCGCTGCAAACCAAACCGAACGAATAAGCGTGCGGACCTCTTGGCTTCGAGTGTTCATAACAAGCCGCGAAGCCGTTGATTGAAGCGCCAAAAACAAAGACGACCGTCTCCCGCTTGGTATGGGGAAGCGGTCGTTTTTTTGAAAATGCAAGGATAGGTAAGTTTTCAAGTGCTGTTCTACCAATAATTTAGCAATGAGTAATAGAAGAAAGTTTGATATGCTTCGAGGATTGATCTCTTTAGGAGGGTACTCGTGAAGCATATTTTTAATAGATTCGTAGTTACGGCATTTGTACTGTTTGGCATGATCACAGCTTCGGTGCATACGGTTGGCGCGCAAAGCCTGCTGCCTTTCGATGATATATCAAACAGCTATGCAAAGCAGGAAATCATTGATCTATATAATAAAAAAATAATAACGGGAACGTCCGGGCGCAGCTTCTCTCCTGCCGCGTCGATTACGAGAGCGGAGTTTGTTACGGTGCTGGACCGGCTGCTCGGACTCGAGCAGGCAGCCAGCCCCATCACTCCGTTCACCGATGTAGCGAAGAAGGCTTGGTATTATGGCTGGATCCAAGCAGCCGTGCAGCTGGGCTTAGCGGATGGCGTAAGCACAAGCCTTTTTGCGCCGGCTAAGCCCGTAACAAGGCAGGAGGCTGCCGTATTATTAACAAGGGTATTGAAAAAACAAAATAATGGCACAAGCGCAAAAGCAGGTTTTGCCGATGACGCCCGCATTGCGGCTTGGGCGATTCCATCCGTAGCGGCGGTGCGCAGCCTTGGACTTATGCAGGGTGACAGCAATGGGTATTTCCGTCCTGAAGATCCGATAACGAGGCAGGAAACGGCTGTCATGATTCATCGGGTGCTGCAAAACGAGAAATGGGCAGCAGAGCTTGCCGCTAAGCCAAAGGAGTCGATTAAGCTTGGCTGGCAATATGCCCAGACGACGCAGCAATACGAGAACAATATCTTGCAGTCTAACGTTAACACCTTGTCTCCACGTTGGTTCTTTATAGAAGCTTCGGGTGAACTGTCCGATAACGCGGATCCCTCCCTTGTCACATGGGCAAAGAAGCACAATAAAAAGGTTTGGGCGCTCGTTGGCAATCGGTCCGACCAAGACATGACTCATCAGATTTTGTCCCAATCGGCTTCACGCAGCACCTTGGTATCCAAGCTTGCGGCCTATGCCAAAAAATACGGAATTGACGGAATCAACATCGACTTTGAAAATGTAGCCCCGCAGGACCGTGCAGCGCTGACCGCATTCGTAACGGAATTAGCAAAGAAGCTGAAGGCGATGAACGTCACGCTCTCGATTGATGTATCTCCAGACCGAGGGACGGATTGGACGGATGCGTTTGACTACGCCGCGCTTGGCGCGCAAGCGGACTATGTCGTATTGATGGGCTATGACGAGCATTGGGGCGGAAGTCCAATAGCGGGTCCTAACGCATCATTGGGCTTTGACGAGGCTGCAGTCAACAAGCTGGTCAAAGCAGTACCCCGCGAAAAGGTTATTTTGGCGCTGCCTTTTTATAATCGTGATTGGGATTTGAAGAAGGACGGAAGCGTAGAAGCCTCTGAATTCATTTCGCTGGATCAGCAAAATACAATTATGAGCAAGTATGCGATTAAGCCAAAATGGGATGCGAAATTAGGCCAGTATACGGCTGCTTATGTGAAGAATGGCGTGAAACATCAAATATGGGTTGAGGACGGACGCTCCTTAACGGCCAAATACAAGCTGGCAGCAGAAGCCAAGCTAGCAGGATTAGCCTACTGGTATGTGGGCGGGGAAAGTCCGGATATATGGGCAAGCATGAGAAATGCGGATCGGTTTTTGGGCTATCGTTTTTTGTAATGCAGCAGCTGATTTATAGGAAGCCACATTATATGCGATTAGCTGGAAGAGTTGCAACGAAAACTAGATTCGTATTTTCCGAACTGGCATTTGCGTGGCAATTTTATGTAAAATATGGAATGAGAGTGTGATGCGTAACATTGATTGAAGAAGGGGAGAGAGCCTTAAATGAAAAAGCTTTCGGCATTATTTTTATCATTAGCTCTATTATTTTCATTCGTTTCTACCATTCAAGCAGAGGCTAAGCCCATTTCCGTATGGGTCGAGGACGAGCAGGTGCAGTTGGGCGGCTTACAGCCTATTATGGAAAAGGGGACAACCCTAGTTCCCGCAAAGCTGCTGCTGCAAAAGCTTGATTTCCAAGTAACATGGGATCAGAAGAACAAAGTCATAACGGGCAAGAAAGAAGGGCTCGTTCTTTTATTCCAAATCGATAACCTGGGAGCAATGGTTAACGAGACGGAGCAAGGCTTGCTTGCCGCTCCTAGGCTTGTAAAAGGCACCGCCTATATTCCTTTGCGTACGGTAAGCGAAGCAGCGGGCTATGAGGTGACATGGAATAAGGAGCAGCGCTCAATCTCCCTGCAGGTAAAAGAACCGAGCCGCGGCTTCCTATGGAAGGTTGAAAAGGCGGGCAGCACCGTTTATCTGCTAGGCTCGATACATATTGCGAATGAAGCGATGTATCCGCTCCGTCCTGAAATTCAGGATGCTTATGAAGCGTCAGACTATCTTGTTGTAGAGGCTGATATTTCAAAAATGAACAATGCGGATGTGCAAAAGCTTGTCATGGATTTAAGCGTCTACAAAGATAACACGACGCTCAAAGATCATATTTCAGATGAAGCCTACAAGAAGTTGGGCGAAATTTTGAAAGAGAACGGCGCAGCGGAAAATGCGCTCGATACTTATAAGCCATGGAGCGTTTCTTCCACCATCGACTTTCTGTCGACAACACAGTCGGGCTATGATGCGGGAATCGGGATCGACGCGCATTTCCTAGAGCAATCGAATGCAAACAAAAAGCCGATTCTTGAGCTGGAGTCGATCGAATATCAGCTTCAAATGTTCGATCATTTCTCAGACGAGCTGCAGGAGGAAATGGTAAATGCTTCAATCGAGAATTATTATGCTGAGGATTCCGGCATTGATGCGCTTACGGATATGTGGGTAACCGGCGACGAGAAGCAGCTGCTTGAGCTGACCGAGGCAACTTCGGCTAACGAAGAGCTTAATAAAGCGCTGCTGACAGACCGAAACGCACCAATGGTCGAGAAAATAATGGGCTATTTGAACGATAGCACGAGCAAAACTTATTTTGTGGTTGTGGGTGCTGCCCACATGCTGGGCGAGAACGGCATTGTTCCGCTGCTGGAGAAAAAGGGCTTTACGGTAACTCGCCAATAATATTGAAAGATAGTCATATGCAAAAACAAGGCAGCCCCGCTGACGCGGCGGTTGCCTTGTTTCTTTGTGCATACATAAGAATTTATAAGTTTTTACTTATAAATCTGCTTCTATCTCTCCGCAAAACGAGCTTTTGCCGCAGAGGACGGCATCAGCGTTACGCTTGGAAGGCTAAAAAGGGCTAGTGGCTTACGCCTGCTGCTACGGCCTGCTGCTTCAGCTTAAGCTCAACGAGCAGCGCGTGAAGCTGCTCTGTCGCCAGGCCATGCAGGACAAGCCGAAAGCCTGCCTTCAGCGTCGTTAGCGGCACCATCGGATGCTTGTTGTTGATAAGCGCAAGCCGATCGTTGCTGCCGATAATTTTGGAAGCGAGAATGCCGATTGTCTCATCAAGCTGCAGCGAATTGGTTGCCCGCCAGAAATCATTGTCTGTCAGGAACATTTGATAAACGGGCGTAAAGCATTCAATTGCTGTCGTTAAATCCATAAAATTGGTCCAACGTTTTGGCATTGGCTCAATGGGCACGCGGGAAGAGGTAATCGCATTAAAATTAAGCAGTTCTTGCTTCGTTACCTCGATTCCTTTCTCGCGCAGCTCTCGGTTAAGATTAATGACAAAATTGTACAAATTCAGGTCGTGGATCAAAAAAAGATCATCCTTAACCGGCCCAAGATGAGTTGGCTTTAGCGGGTTCATCTCGATCTGGACGCCGGGAACATTGTCTCGAATAAAACCAAGCACCTCCGAGCCGAGATAGAAATGTCGCAATATCATAAAGTTGGCGCTCGGGCTCACGAACGTTTTCATTCCGAAATGCAGCACCCGGTGCAGCAGGCGGGAAGACGTGAGCGCCTTCGGCACGATGATTTTATAAATTTGCAGCACGATAATCATTAGTCTCGCGAAGGGCCGCAGCACGGGCAATAGAAATTGCCGTGATTTGCTGGAGCAGTCCTTGAGGTAAGCTGCCTTTGCTTCCTCATTAAAGGGGATGCTCTGATCCATATAGATGGCGAGGAACGGGTTCGGATCGTTTTTGTCATGCGGCATATTTTTGAAGTAATCGGCGTCACTCATACATTTCCCAGCTCCTCTAACTGCAGCAGATACAGCCTAGCTGTCGTTTTCGCCGTTTTCACGATACGCGCTGCGATGTCGGCTGTCAGCATAGGATGCTGGACGACCGCCTCCAGCCGCTCGAAATGCTTCTCGTCAGAGTCGCTGTGGTAAAGCAGGAAGGAGACTTCCTCATCGCTGAGCTCAAGCTGATCGCGAATCATTTCGCCCCAGTAGCGCGCCATCCGGCAGCCGAGTCCCTCGATGATCCACATCGCGCCGATGAGATCCACGGGATTTTCACGGCTGGCCCGTTGGAATAAATAAGCGGATAACGCCTCGCTTCCGATGTTTTTCTCACCGGACTGAATCGTGCTCAAATCCCCGCCAACGGCAACGTAGTTGCGCTCCAATATTTGAAAGTCGCGGTGCTCGTCGCGTGCATGCGCAATAAACGTCGAGCGAAGATCAATGTGCTCGATGGCGATATAAGAAGCGGCGCGGGCGATCCACTGCGAGCCGTCAATGACCTGCTGGCGGATATTTTCCATTAGCGCCTTATAATCATCCAGCGTGAATTTATTGTTGTACAATTTATGGATAACCGGAACATGCGCAAGCTTTTGCTCAAAATCAATCCATACCTGCACGAGCTGCCTGACCAGATAGGCTTGAACTTCATCGGCCTGGTTGTATTCCAGATGCGGAGCCTCGGGCTGGCGTTCCTCAAATACGGCACTGTCTTCATTGGAGGACCCTACTACAGTAAGCAGCATGTACGAGGTCTGGAATCTGCCGCTCTCCGGCACCATGCAAAGCACCTGCTCGCCGGGCTTTAAATGCCCGTCATTCAGCAGCTCCTCCAGCATGATGTAGATCGACGCCGCGCCGGTATTGCCTTTCGTATATAGATTCGTGAACCACTTTTCCTCAGGGATCGTGAGCCCGCCAAGCTGCAACAGCCTGAAGATCTCATCGCGGAAAAAATGCGAGGAATAATGGCAAACCATCCAATCGATCGCGGCAGGATCAACCTTACCCTCATCCACGAGCTCGAAGAAGCGGTTGACGCCCACCTTTGGCATTTCATTTACGAGCCGGATATCCTGCTTTAAATTAACCGCACCGTCGTTCGCGGCCTCCTGTACGGAAGCATAGTCAAGCCAGCTTGCAATCTCGGCATTTTCCTTATTGGATCCGGCATACATGCAGACGTCATACAGGTTGGCGTACGATTTGTTGTCGATCCATTCGATTCGCAGCGACAAGCCGCTTGCCGCAGGCTGATGCTGTAACACAGCTGCGCCTGCGCCGTCGGACAGCATAAAGCGCAGAAAGTCGGTATCGAAAGGCACAGGGCGATCTGAGGGACCCTTCTGCGCTTCAAATCTCGTATGCTTGAATACGCGGCTTGGCAATTCGCTGGCACAGGAAACTGCTGTATGCTGCTCGCCTGATTGCACATGCAGGTAGGCGTTCTTCATGGCCTGCATGCCGCTGGCGCATACGCCGTGATGGGTGGCCACCTCCATGACAGGGAGACTCGTTTCAGCATGAACCATACTGGCGAAGCCGGGAACTAACAAATCGCCCTGCGTCGTGCCGACTGCGAGAAAATCAATTTTGTTATCCAAGGCTTCTTTGTTTCGAAGAAGCGCATCGCGTATAGCAAGAGCGGCCATTTCCGCATTAGAGTAAAGGCTCTTTTGTTCTTTATTTATTGCATAATGCCGAAAGCGTATTTTATTTTGATCGAGAATGCGCCGCATCGACTTGGAGCTCTTGCCGTTTATTTTGCCGAGGTAATCCTCAATTTCATCATTGCCGACAGGCGAGCCGGGTAGAAACTTACCGATACTCGTAATATAAACCGGGTTCATGAAGCACCTCCAATTGGAATGTTTTATAGATCTAATGATCGTTGATGCAGCGTTTTAATCCTAGTACTAACTTTATTTGGTACCGTATGAAAAGTTAGGCTTGAATATGTATTCAACGGTCCGCTATAATAAACGCATATCAAAACTGATGACTGACGGAGGTAACCCAGCCGATGAAGTAAATACACGATTCCTGTAAACAACTTGTTTAAGTACAAGCGGCGTTCTCGAATTGCGAGAACCGGTCAGGGATACGTGCGTCGATTTGGGGGCTTATGAAAGGTCAATCAGCAGCGATAGATACGAGATGGTTACCCTTTATGTATTAGGGTGACACATCGTTATTTTCGTTTACCTGATATTCCCCTGCGTATTCGACCGTGTGCCGCTGGCCACGGTTTTTTATTTTGTTTTCAGAAATGGGGAATGTTCTTTGATGCTATTAAAGGTTAAACAGGTGAATAAAGAATGGGACGGCAATTTATTGTTCGAAAATATAAGCTTCGAGGTAAAGGAGGGCGAGCGGCTCGCGCTGTTCGGACGCAATGGCGTTGGCAAAACGACGCTGCTGCAGGGTTTGACCGGCAGGCTATCGCTGGATGGAGGCGAGGTGCAGCGCCTCTTGCCGCTTGAGGAGTGGGGCTGGCTGGACCAGCAGGCGCAGCTTGATTCTTCGCTTACTTTGCTTGAATTCGTACAAGCGGGCTCAGATGAATTGTTCTTTTTGAAGCATGCGATGGCAAAGCTTACGGACGAAATGCAGGGCGCTAAGACCAGCGAGGAGCAGCTAAACCGATACAGCGAGCTGTATGAAAGATATTTGCAGCTAGATGGATACGGCTGGGAAATTAGGGTGGAGAGAAGCTTAACCCGGTTAAGTCTCGACACCTCTATGTGGGGCGTGGCATTCGCGCAATTAAGCGGCGGGCAGAAAACGAAAGCCCAACTCGCGGCACTCATGGTTAGGGAGCCAAAGCTTGTACTGCTGGATGAGCCGACAAATCATTTGGATTCGGACGCGCTGAATTGGCTGGAGCAATGGGTGCAGTCATATCCAGGCACAATCGTGTATGTCTCGCATGACCGGACGTTTATCGACCGCACGGCAACGACGGTTCTGGAGCTGGATAGACACAGCTGCAGACGTTATCCCGGAGGCTATACCGACTACAAGACGCAGAAGGAGCTTGAGCTGAGGACGCAGGAGGCGCTGCATAAGAAGCAGGAGCTGGAGCGGGAGAAACTGCTCGAGAGCATACGGATGTATGCGGAATGGTTCCAGCAAGCGCATAAGTCTGCGGGCCAAAATGATTTTCTTCGGTCAAAATCGAAGAAAAACGTATCGCGCTTGCACGCGAAGGAATCCGCACTGGAGCGATTAGACCGCGACAAGGTGCAGAAGCCTCGCGAGGAGCCGCAGCTGCGCATGCAGCTGGAGACGGATGAATTTGCGGCTGCAACACTGCTGCGCATGGACGGCGTCAGCTTTGGTTATGACGGGCGCAAACTGATTTTCGGCCAGCTTAGCCTCTCTATTGGACGGGGCGACCGCCTCGCTGTTCTGGGTCCGAATGGAGCGGGTAAGTCGACGCTGCTTAAGCTTGCCACCGGCAGGTTAACACCAAGCGCAGGCAGCGTGACGATTCATCCGCAGGTAAGAATCGGTTATTTTGAGCAGGAACTTGATCAGCTCGATAACAAGACGACGATTCTAGACAGCCTGCTGATGCTGCCGCAAATGACACAATCGCATGCGCGGACGATTTTGGGCTGCTTTTTATTTTCAAAGGAAGATGTGTTTAAACGGATTGGCGATTTAAGCATGGGGGAGAAATGCCGGGTTGCGTTTTTGAAGCTGTATTTTGGCAAAGCGAACCTGCTCGTGCTCGACGAGCCGACGAACTACTTGGATATTAGCACGAGAGAGCAGGTTGAACAGGCGCTGCAACATTATCCCGGCGCTGTTCTGCTTGTGACTCACGACCGCTATTTAATCCGCCAAGCGGCCAATCGCCTGCTCGTGATGGATGGGACGAAGGAGCCGAGCTTATTCCCGGGCACCTATGAGGAGTACATCGCAAAGGATCGAAGCAGTCTACTTTCTCCCGAGGAACAGCTGAACCAGAATGAGAAGGAAAGAATGCAGCTTCGATTGACACAGCTAATGAGCAGCGGACAGCCGGAGGCGCTGGAGGAGGAGCAGCTGCTGCTGCAGGAAATCCGTAGGCTTCGCAAGGAATTAAGTAAGCTATAAATAGGAGTGGATGCAGCTGGAAATATCTAGGGGTTGGAGAGCAACTAATTCTCATCTCAATCCGTCTATATAGGCAGCTACTTCAGCATGAGATAGACATGGTCCACCGAGTTCATAGCATATTCCATTTGGATCGGCTCGCCGTTCTCAAGCAGCGCCAAGCAGGGCACGCTCGATATTTTCCATTGTTCACGCAAGCGAGGCGCAAAGTTGATATTGATTTTGTATAAGGGAACGGAGATGCCGGTCATATCCGCAATCTCAAGCATACGCTCTCCGATTTTGCAGGTGCCGCACAATGGGGTGAAGAAATAAACGGCAGCTTTGCCGCTGTTTGCTTGAATGATATTTTGCAAAGAAGCTTCATCGATTTCATGGATCGCCATAATCATACTCCTTAATGGTTATAGCTGTAATGTACTCGATTCGCAATCGTTATACAAGGATAAACGATTCCAGCTCGATGAGGTGAATGTGATAATTAAGAAGAATAAAACGATAGTAATCGGAGCAGCTATTCTAATCTTTTGCTTATGGTGCGTTAGCTTTCTAACCCCCGAATGGACGATCCGTAGAACAATTCTCGAGAGCTTGCAGCCAATAAATAGTTTGAAAGCTGAGATATCAACAATGGGTATAGTAGATGCTCAGTATGGGTATCTCTACAATGTGAACGGGTATATGGACCGAGCAACGGGAGGCGAGCTGGGGTTTATCTATTTGAAAAAGCTAGGCCCCGTATGGTACGTGGCGAGCAAAGGCACGGGTCCATGAGAACTGAGGGAATAGGGCATTATTTTGCGGATTTTTAATCGTTAAGCCGACCGCTATAGCAGCGGAAAAGGGAGTTATCCATGCGATAGCTCCCTTTTTTACTTTTATTTATCGGATCGGGTGCAGCAATTTGCAAGGATTCGGAAAAAGATGAAAAAACTATTTTGAAGGAGCAGGAATGAACGAAGCCAAGCTAACGGATGCTGGGTTGCGGATATGTACTCTTTCGTATGTGGGGTTGTCGGGTTTTTCTTTTTTTTTAATTTTTGGAGAGGACAAGCGACAATAAAAATAAACCGTTAATGAGGAGCAAGGCACCAAAAATGAGGCTGGTTTTATTCTTTTTTATAAATTCCATTCGAACACCTCGCATCATCGTATTTACACCTATAATTATCTCGTTAATGCTCCGATTTATCCACCTTTTTTTGCGAAAAAGAAGCAAATTATACGTTTTATTTTGAAAGCCCCCGTTGGTATCCGGGACAAACCTTGTCTAATCCCCAACATGATGTTTCTTCATTTGTATAAATTTGTAATTGTTGTGACGATTGTTATAAAATTGATGCAGGGCTGCTCCGCTTCGGAGCGTTCGCTGCCATGCCGTTTATTCCATGCCGAGCCGCCGCAAAGAAGAGGTAATATTCAGCTTTTGTAGAATAATGTAATGACCTCACTTTTTTTTTGGAACTTGCATGTCGAATGGGCGTATTGATGGGTAGAGTATTTCAAATCGATATTAAGGGGGTGCAAATACAATGGCTATCTCTCTCGTAAAAGGTCAAAAGATAGATTTAACGAAGGGCAATGCTGGTCTTAGCAAGGTTATCGTCGGCTTAGGCTGGGATCCTGCTGAGGTTAAAGGCGGTTTCTTCGGAATGAAGAAAGCGGCAAACGTGGACTGTGATGCTTCAGCGCTGCTGCTTGACGAAAACGGCAAGCTTGGCGGCGAGAAAAATCTCGTTTGTTTCTACAATAAGCAAAACGGCAACGGTTCAGTTGTTCATACGGGCGACAACATTACGGGTGACGGCGACGGCGACGATGAGCAAATCATCGTACAGCTAGACCAAGTACCTGCTAATATCCACAAAATCCTTTGCGTGGTTAACATTTATGAATGTGAATCCAGACGTCAAGATTTTGGCATGATCAAATCCGCGTTTATACGAATCGTTAATCCGGCCAACAATCAAGAGTTAATTCGCTTTAACTTGACGGAAAATTATTCGGGTAAAACGGCTTTGGTCGTAGGTGAGCTTTACAGACACAGTGGTGAATGGAAGTTTAGTGCAATTGGGGAAGGCACTCATGCTCCTCATGTTGATATCCTTGCTCGTCAATACCAATAATTATATTGAGAAAAGAGGGCATTTCAAATGGCGATTAGCTTATCCAAAGGCCAAAAAATCGATCTTACGAAAACAAACCCAGGTCTTACGAAAATCACTGTAGGTCTAGGCTGGGATACTAATAAATATGACGGCGGGAAAGACTTTGACCTTGACGCTTCCATTTTCTGCTTGAATGGACAAGGCAAAGCCGGTTCCGAGTCTGATTTTATTTTCTACAACAACCCAAAAAACAGCAACGGTTCGGTTGTTCATACAGGCGATAACCGTACAGGCGCAGGCGATGGCGACGATGAGCAAGTAAGCGTTGACCTTTCTGCTGTACCTGCTGAAACAGAAAAAATCGCATTCTGCATCACAATCTATGATGGAGCAGAGCGGAGCCAAAACTTTGGACAAGTATCCAACGCTTTCGTTCGTATCGTAGATGAGCAAAGTGGAACGGAACTAATCCGTTATGATCTTGGAGAAGATTTCTCCGTAGAAACTGCTGTAATCGTCGGCGAGCTTTATCGTCATTCCGGCGAATGGAAATTTAGCGCGATCGGAAGCGGCTTCCAAGACGGCCTAGGCGGACTTGCCCGCAACTTCGGTCTATCCGCTAACTAATTGTACCTCACTACCCGTAAAGGGTCGCCGGTGGCGGCCCTTTTTTAAAATTGTTGCAATAGTCCACGAGGAGGCATTTTCATGCCAGTAAATTTATCTAAAGGGCAGAAGGTCGATTTGACCAAATCAAACCCCGGTTTATCCAAAATTGCCGTAGGCCTCGGCTGGGATGTGAATAAATACGACGGCGGTAATCAGTTTGATCTGGATGCGACAGCTTTTTGTTTGAATGCATCCGGTAAAGTAAATAACGAGAGCGGCTTTATTTTTTACAATAATAAATCGAACACAAACGGCTCCATCGTCTCCTCCGGCGATAATCGAAGCGGAGAAGGCGCTGGCGACGATGAAAACATAAAAATTAATTTATCCGCCGTGCCCGCTGATACTCAGAAGGTAGCCTTTTGCATTACGATTCACGACGCCGCGCAAAGAAACCAGAACTTCGGTCAGGTCGCTAACGCGTATGTTCGTGTCGCAAATGAGGAAACAGGCGAGGAATTAATCCGCTACGATTTGGGTGAGGATTTCTCGGTTGAGACAGCTGTCGTGGTAGGTGAACTTTACCGTTATAATAACGATTGGAAATTCAGCGCCGTAGGCAGCGGTTATCAAAACGGCCTAGAAGGACTATGTAAGGATTTTGGCGTTCAAACCTAGCTCATTTCAAGGAGGAATAAACGATGTCCATTAATCTTTCCAAGGGACAACGGATTGATCTTACCAAAACCAACCCAGGGCTTACGAAGGTTGTTCTCGGTCTCGGCTGGGATACGAACAAGTATACAGGCGGCGGTGAGATTGATCTGGATGCGAGCGCATTTCTTCTGCACCAGGATGGCAAGGCCAAGGACGAGAAGGATTTTGTATTTTATAACGCATTGATTGCTTATGGCGGCGCAGTCGAGCATACAGGCGATAACCGTACAGGCGAGGGCGACGGGGACGACGAGAAAATCAAAATTGATTTTGCAAAGGTTCCTGCTCACATTGAGCGAATTGGAATTAGCGTCACCATTCATGATGCTGAGACCAAGCACCAAAACTTCGGCCAGATTTCGAATGCTTTTGTTCGTTTAGTGGACGAGACTAACGGAAGAGAAGTGCTTCGTTACGATCTTGGAGAAGACTTCTCCGTTGAAACCGCGATCGTATTTTGCGAGCTTTACCGGCATGGTGCGGATTGGAAGTTCCAAGCGGTTGGCTCCGGCTTCTCGGGCGGACTCGCGGCGCTTTGCCGCAATTATGGTCTATCCGTGTAGGCCACATGAAGTTTAGGGTGGCAGGGTGCAGATTTGTCACCCTATTCTATAATTACTGAAAGGCGGTCAACGCATGGAGCTCTCCCTAATGAAAGGTCAGAAGGCCGATATTACCAAAAACAATCCTTCCTTTAAAAATCTGCTTGTTGGCATGGGATGGAGCAGCGCGGCGGGGGTAGACGTTGACTTCTCGGCGTTTTTATTGCGGGCAGGCGGAAAAGCAGCAGGGGATCAGGATTTGATTTTTTACGGAAACCCCAAGGATACAAGCGGTTCGATCGAGCTGGCTGGTGACAATAAACGAAGCTTAGCCGGGAAAATCGATCAGGAACAAGTTATGATACGCATTAACGATGTGCCTCAAGCGATTGAACGTATTTCCTTTACGTTAACCATTTATGATGGGGAAGCAAAGAGACAAAGTTTTTCTAGTGTGAATGATGCTTATATCCGTGTCATTGACGAAGGAACAGGGCGCGAAATTTTGCGATATGAACTTGGAAAAAACTTCTCTATCGAAACTGCGATTGTCGTAGGAGATTTATATAGATATAATGACGAGTGGAAATTCAATGCGATCGGTTCAGGTTATTCGGGCGGACTGGCAGCGCTTTGCAAGAGCTTTGGCATTGAGGTGAAGCCTGATGCACCTGCCCCTAATCCGCCACCAGCGTCGGTGAAGGCTCCAATCATTCCGTCAAAGCCTCCAGAACCCGTCATTACGGAGCTTAAGAGCGCTCCAATTAGCCTCAGCAAGATTTCATTAACCAAGCGCGGTGATGTAATCAACTTGCAGAAAGGCGCCGGTGCGCTGGGCGAGATCGTTGTAAATTTGAATTGGAATCAAAAGAAAGCCCCTAAGGGATTTTTTGGACGATCAAGCGGCGGTGTCGATCTGGATGTAGGCTGCTTGTATGAGCTGAAGAACGGCATGAAGGGTTCTGTTCAAGCGTTAGGCAACAGCTTCGGCGACTTCTCGAGGCCGCCGTACGTTTCGCTTGACGGCGACGATCGGACAGGCTCCATATCGACAGGTGAAAATCTGAGAATAAACGGCAATAAAGTGTCAGAGATTAAAAGAGTTGTCATCTATGCGTATATCTATGAAGGAGCCACAAACTGGGCGGAGGCAGACGGCGTTGTCACCATCTCCCAATCCGGCGGACCGGATATAGAGGTGCGGATGGACGAGCATAATAATCGCAAAGGCATGTGTGCCATCGCGATGATCGAGAACGTAAGCGATCAAACCTTCAGTATTCAGCGTCTCGTTCAGTATTTCTCTGGGCATCGAGAGCTCGACGAGGCTTATAACTGGGGGCTTAGATGGGTCCAAGGAAGCAAATAATGCAATATTCGGAGGTTGTAAAGAATGGTTGATTTTTTTCAAAGCGTAATAGCGAATTTTGGCAGCTTCTTTCAATGGGACAATTTATCGGCGGTATTCACTAATCCTACAAACTGGGGGATTATTGCAACTTTGGTCCTTTTGGAAGGGCTGCTATCGGCAGATAACGCGCTGGTACTGGCGGTTATGGTTAAGCATTTACCAAAGGAACAGCAAAAGAGGGCTTTGTTCTACGGGATTATTGGTGCTTATATATTCCGTTTTGTGGCGATTGGCGTCGGTGTTTATCTCGTTCAGATTACATGGATTAAAGTCGCGGGCGGATTATACTTATTATGGATTGCATTAAGCAATTTGTTCCATCTCGAATTCAAGCTTGCCCGGGTTGGCGGCATTCCGCTTCTTCCGTATATCGGCAAGAAAGGGAACGAAGATGAAGAAGAAGTGGTACAAAACAAAGGCTACGGCTTTTGGCGTACGGTGCTTGCCGTTGAGATCATGGACATTGCGTTCAGTATCGACAGCGTTCTAGCAGCGTTTGGCGTGAGCGAAGAGGTTTGGGTTCTTTTCCTGGGCGGTATTCTCGGCGTTCTTATGATGCGCGGCGTGGCTCAAGTATTCCTCAAGCTTATCGATAAGTTCCCAGAGCTCGAAAAAGCAGCGTTTATTCTTATTATCCTAATTGCTGCGAAAATGATCGGCGGAGCATACGACTTTCATGTGCCGCATGCGCTGTTCTTCGGTTTAATCATAGCGGTATTCGGCGGTACGCTTATCTTTAGCGCAATACGTAACAAAAGAGACTCGAAGGCTTCTAATTAAGCAAATAAACAGATAATCGAAATATCCCTCAATGGAACGCGAGGGATATTTTTTCACTCTCAGCTTGTTTTACCAAACCTTTAGGAGGGATCGCTTTGAGGTATTTCAACTATCTTACCAATGAAGAAGAGCAGCATTTCTTTTACTCCCTTCCGGCTCAGTTCAATAATAATGCTGATAAAGAAATAATTGCTCACGCGATTGGTGCAGCGCTTTATATGCCTGCCACCAAGGATAATATAGCAGATGATTTGGTAGCCGATAAACACGAAGGGCTCGTGTCTATGGTGATAGACCTTGAAGATGCAGTAGGCGACAATCAACTTGAATATGCTGAGGAGAATCTGAAAGCGACATTACTTACCATAGGAAGATATCTTTCGATCGGCTTATTGCGTGTAAACGATATTCCTCTTATTTTCATCAGGATACGCTCCGTGGATCAGCTCAAACGGCTGCTGTCCTATTTTGGCGAGGAAATTCAATATGTGACGGGGATCATATTCCCTAAATTCAACGTGGAAACCGGCGTGGAGTATTTAAGATTGCTCGCGGAGTTTAATCAAAGAAATGCGGGATCCAGTTCAATGCTATACGGCATGCCTATTTTGGAGAGCGCGGACGTTATATACCGGGAGAAGCGGATAGAAACGCTGCTTGGCATTTCGGAGCTGCTGAATGAGTATAAGGAATATGTGCTGAACGTACGAATCGGCGCCACTGATTTTTCCAGTCTCTTTGGGCTTCGAAGAAGTCCGGATCATACGATCTATGACATAGCGGTTATTCGTGATTGTATCGCTGATATCGTAAATGTGTTTGGCAGAATGGATAATCATTTTGTCATCTCGGGACCGGTATGGGAGTATTTCAAGAGCGATCGCGTGTTCAAGCCGCAGCTAAGGCAAACGCCTTTTGAGGAGAGCATGGGAAGGCACGGCCGTATTTTACGAATGGATTATATTAATAAATATGTGGACGGGCTTATTCGCGAAGTAGCAATGGATAAGGAAAACGGCATTATAGGTAAAACGATTATTCATCCAACACATATAAAGCCGGTACAAGCCATGCTTGTCGTAACGCATGAGGAGTATATGGACGCCCTGCATATTATCGAAAATAACCAAGGTGATCTAGGCGTCATGAAAAGCCGTTATTCGAACAAAATGAATGAGTTTAAGCCGCATATGACATGGGCCAAACGAATATTGATCAGATCGAACATATATGGGGTGCTAAATGAAAACCAAAACTTCACCTGCTTACTCGCAGAAGAACGGGAATCTGCAATCGTATAATATTATTGGGGATTTAGAGGTTACGATCAAGGTGACGAGCAATGCCTTCCATATTCCGCTGGAGCGGCTGTTCCAAATGGCGGCCCGTATCAACAAAAAACGAAGCTTCTTGTTCGTAAGTAAGGTGCTTGGCAAGCATATTCCGGTAAAGCCTCATGTTTCCTTGTTATCGGGAGCGGCACTCGGATTATTGTATCAGCAGTTTAAAGGCGGAGCGCTGCCGATTCGAATGGAGCAGCTGCTGCATGCATTCGAATCGCCGGAGTCAGCGGGCGGCATTTATGAGCAGATGAAGCGAAACAAAATGAAGGTGAACGAAAAGACGCTGTTCATTGGCTTTGCGGAAACCGCAACAGCGCTTGGACACAGCATGTTCGACATGTTTGACGGCGACGCGGCCTTCTTGCATACGACTCGAGAGAACATCGCGTATAGGACTTCTTGTATCGATTTTGAAGAAGAGCATTCCCATGCGACGACGCATCGGTGTTATGCCAATGATCCGGATATTTTTCAGCAAGCCGAAACGATCGTACTCGTGGATGATGAGATGACGACGGGTAAAACGGCGATCAACATCATTCATGACCTGCACGCAAGGTATGGTAAGAAGAATTATATTGTAGCAAGCCTGCTGGACTGGCGTTCCGATGAGGATATTCTGCGCTTTAGCGAGCTGGAGCAGGTGCTAGGCGTTGACGTGGATTGCCTTTCGCTGGTAGCTGGGCAGATTACGGTCTCGGGTACGCCTGTTGAAAGCACAGTTCATCAGAAAGAGAAGTGGGACCATGAACAGGAGCCGGCGATTAATTTCGTGTATTTGAATAATCAGTTTGCAGGCTTTTCTACCTTGACCGGCGAGGCTTCTTATTTAAAGCATACGGGACGTTTCGGCTTATCGACGGCTGAGAGCGAGCTGCTGGACAAGGAGGTAGAAAAGGCTGCTGCGCTTCTGCGGGAGCGTAGAACGGGCGGCAGGACGCTTTGTATGGGCACGGGAGAGTTTATGTACATTCCGATGCGCGTAGCTGCTGAGCTTGGCACGGACATTTGGTATCAATCCAGTACACGCAGCCCCATTCATCCGGATTCCGATCAACATTACGCGGTTAGATCCGCTTACCCCTATGCTTCCCCCGAGCATGCTGATGTCATGAACTTTATGTATAATATTCCACGCGGAACTTATGAAGAAATGTTTCTATTCATGGAGCGGGAAGTAGCAGATGAGCAAATGGCAGAGCTGAAGAAGGTTTTGCTGTCCCTCGGAATTCCGCAGGTACATGTCGTTTATTTTAGACGGAAAAAGCTTGCTGATCCTGCTCCCATAGGGAGCTATGAGCAAGGGGATGTAACCTTTCTCTTGAAGGATCTTAGCGACATTTCGTTAGAGCAGCGTACGGAGGATCGAGAAGCGGCCATGCAGACAGGCGGCCATTACTCGGAAAGCCTGCCGATTGAATATCAGCCTACCGCTGAATATCTACAATTGTTCCAAGCTACGCTCAGCGACTCTGCGGAGCGAATCGCCAAAGCGGTGGGCACCGTATCGGAACGTATCATTCAGAAGCATGGATTTGATATCGTGCTTGCGTCCTTGGCAAGAGGCGGAACACCGATTGGCGTACTCATAAAGCGTTATATCAAGCAGGTATACGGCAAAGATATACCGCATTACAGCCTTTCGATTATTAGAGGCAAAGGCATTGACGAGAACGCCTTGCTATATATCAACCAGAACCATCCGAATCAGCATGTGCAATTTGTAGACGGCTGGACTGGCAAGGGCGCTATTACGAAGGTGCTGATTGCGGCGTGCGGCCTTATGAAACAAAAGCATGGAATCGAGCTGAGCGACGAGCTGGCTGTCCTTGCGGACCCTGGATACTGTGCGTGTACATTTGGGACGAGAGAGGATTTTCTTATCCCAAGTGCATGTCTGAATGCGACCGTGTCAGGCCTGATCAGCCGGACCGTACTGCGCGGCGATTTGATCGGGGCAGAAGATTTTCACGGTGCGAAGTATTATAAGGAATGGGAAAAAGCAGATCAATCACGCGTATTCGTAGATACGATTTCTGCTTTTTTTAAGCAGACAGCATCCGATTCCAAGATGGAAGCCCTTCAAATGGAAGGGAGTCCTAAACAAAATGAAATCACTTGGCGGGGAATGCAGGATATTATGCGTATCCAGAGTGCTTTTGGGATCAGCGACATCAATTTCATTAAGCCTGGCGTAGGTGAGACGACCCGTGTTCTCTTGCGGCGGGTGCCATGGAAAATCCTTGTCGACCGATTGGAAAACCCTAATCTCAAGCATATTTTGCTGCTTGCAAAGGATCGCGGCGTACCTGTGGAGGAGTATCCGGATATGTCCTATTCCTGCTGCGGCATTATTAAAGCCTTGAAGGGGGATTCGGAATGATTTTTGCGAGCGATTTAGACCAAACGTTAATCTATTCCGTAAGATCGAAGGGCGAGACAGCGATTGAAGATATGGTTCCGGTCGAGCTGTACGAGGGCAGACATATTTCATATATGACAAAGCCGGCTATTCAGAAGCTGCAGGAGCTGACCGGCCTTGCGCGTTTCGTTCCGGTAACGACGCGCATACCTGAGCAGTTCAACCGAATATTCGGCATTAAAGAGCAGTTTCGTCCTGAATATGTTATTGTGAGCAACGGCGGTACCGTGCTTGTAAACGGGCAAATCGATCAGGAATGGCATAACCTTGTACACGAAGCTGTGAAGCAGCATTGTGCGGAAAGCTCAGCGATTGCGGATCTCTTTGCCAAAATCTCCTCCTCGCATTGGGTGAAATCAAATGATCTTTGTGATGAGCTGTTTTATTCCATCGTCGTGGAGAGAGATAATCTGCCGCATGAATCATTGGAGGAGCTGAAGCAGCAGCTTGCCTCGCATGGCTGGAGCTACTCGCTTCAAGGCCGCAAAATATATTTGGTTCCCGAGAAGGTAAGCAAGGGCGCAGCGATTCAATATGTGAAGGAGAAGCTGGGGTCTTCCTTTGTTTACGCGGCAGGAGACAGCCTGCTCGATGAGAGCCTGCTTCTAGCGGCAGATTACGCAATCTCGCCCGTTCACGGCGAATTAGGCCGATCTTATTCGGAGCATCCACATATTCAGTTTACGAAAGCCAAGGGGGCGCTTGCCTCTGAGGAGCTGCTCGATTCCATCCTAGAGCACGCACGCAGATCATGAACGCATAAGCAATATGATTCTTAATGACAGGGAAGAAGGTATTTAGATATGACACGCGTGTATATGAATCGTTGGTTTTCGGTAGCGTACCATTATATTAATATGATTAGGAATAACCCCGACGGTGAGTCCTTTGAGTTTTATGGCACCCATCCCGATATTAACCATATGTCCTTGCTGGCATCTGATCATATTGGAACGGAGCCGGCTGTATTTGGCCGGGAATACGTTGATTTTTGTGTGGATTTTTGCCAAAAAAACAAAATCGATATTTTCATTCCGCGTTTGCATATGGAAGAAATATCACGGTATGCGCACTTGTTTGATGAGATCGGCACGAAAGTGATGGTTTGCCGTGATATTGAGCTGCTGGACGCGATGATTGAAAAGGATAAATTTTATGAAGCGCTGAGAGGGAAAGAGCTGGTGACCATTCCCGACTACCAAGTGGTAAATACGGCAGAGCAGTTTAAGCAAGCTTATGAAGAGCTTACAGCTGCTGGACATAAGGTGTGTTTCAAGCCAACAAAGTCTGAGGGCGGCATGGGCTTTCGGATCATCGATAATGAGCGCGATCCGCTTCAAGATCTTTATGGCTATGTGACGCTGTCGACGACATTCCAGCAGGCGTATGAGACGTTATCGTTGACGGATCACTTCGACACGTTGATGGTGATGGAACTGCTCGATGGAACGGAATACAGCATCGATTGCGTAGCAACCGCCGAGGGTGAGCTGCTAACGGCCATTCCGCGCCGCAAATCTACGGGAAGAACGTATTTGCTTGAAGAATCGGCCGAGCTGCTGGACATTGCGGAACGCATTGCAACAAGCCTGCGCATACCGTACGCCTTCAATATTCAAGTGCGTTACAACAAAGGCGTACCTAAGCTGCTCGAGATCAATCCGCGTATGTCCGGCGGTCTATACATTACATGTTTGTCAGGCGTAAACATGCCTTATTTGGCGGTTCAAGCGCTGCAAGGCAAAACGGTTGAACGGCCAAAGCCGCAATTCGGCATACAAGCCGGCTATGTGGAGCAGCCGCTTTTGATGTCAGCTAATCAGCTGTAAGCTAGCTTAACAGCCTCGGATCAAGATTAGAGTTTGTTATCGACGTTTGGTTACTTCTAGCGAGTAGCTACCAGTTAGTTTTAGCGATACTTTCCATTTCTTTGTTACTGCTTAAGCTTCGTCCGATTCGGCAGACATGCTGCGCATGTCTGCCAGCTTTCGGTAAAGTGTGCTCATTTCTCTCCCTAAAGCTTTCTGCTCGACTTCAGTTAATTTCTTCACGCTCGACATATCAACCTCTCCTTTTTTGCCTGATTGTTTAATCCAGCGTTTCCAACATGCTATCCAGCCTGCCGTGTCTCACCTGAAGCATCTTGCGTTGAGCCTCCAGTGCATCGTATTAGTCGAACGAAGGATCATCCATGATCGCTTTAAATTTTTGTTAGGTGTAATCGGAACGTACGTTCCGGAATAATGATGATTATATTATTGTAAACAGAAAGGATGGATGCCCATGAACGCTATAGAAGTTATTTTATTGAATTTTGAGGAAGTTCGACGTAGAAGCGTGAAGGTATGGGAAAGTATCCCTGAGGCAAGTTTAGATTGGAAACCGGACGTCGATGCCTTGGACATTAAAGATATGATTCGCCATGTCTTGGAGAGTGAACATTATTACCACCTTGCGTTGCTGAAAAAAGGAAGCTTGGTATCTTATGAATCACCTTACGAAAAACGAGTATTTACAACCGTTGAAGAAGAGCTGGCTTTTGCCCAGAACTATAGAGAAAAATTTATAAATACGGTGTCGTCTTTTTCTGAAGATGATTTATCAAATGTAGAAATTGACCGAAGCGATGTGGGTTACGTTCGTACTTTAGGAGATATGTTAATGAGGGTGGCTTATCACGAATCCGTTCACACCGGTCAATTATTGGATTATATGAGAACAGTCGGTATAGAGCGGCCGAGGGTATGGGATTAAGGAAGGATTTGGTTTACATTTTCAGCCTGCGAAAGGGTGATAGCTTTGTACCGAGTTGATGTAGCATAACACGTGATAACGAGGAGCAGTAAGCTGCCGCTCATTCGAAAAGATAAAAGTTCAGGGGTGAACCCAAATTTTCGGTTTATTCAAAAAGAAAAGAATAACATTGGAAGATCAAATAACTAGACTTAAGGAATTAGGAATTTCTTTTAAAAGCAATGTTTCAATCGATTATTTATTAGCACAATTCCAACGTGAGGAATATGAACAAGATCCGTACTATACACTCTTAACCGTATTAGGCGGGGAGATCGATGATGGAAATAATGATTTTGAAATTGCCTCAAATGATATTTGGTATTTCGATATGGAGTGTATTGAAGATGAAGATATTTATACAAATTTAGCAGCAAGAATGTCTTCCTTGACTAAAGACAAACTGCCTATAAGAAACATTAAAAGTCAGGTTGATCACGAGAATGAAAAGGCATGGATATCTTTTGACATGTTCCATAGGAATTATGAATGGATTTTAGCCTATAACTATGATTGGATTGATTTGGGTTTCATCGAGAAGTTCTCGGAATTATGTAAAGAGGAGAATACGGAAGAAAGATTTATGTATATCCATTTTGAACAACATTGCTTGTTAGCCTTCGGAAATGAAGAACTTTGCAGGCGGCTAAATAAACTGATGAAATATCAATTCGAATATGTAGCAGGATGATATGCTTACAATAGATAAACCAGTTCGTGAAGGAATGGCTGGGTACATAAAGAGCGCTGCGCATGTGTAGAAAGTGTATAATAAATTGGCAGAAGTAAACAATATAGTGGCTGATTAGTGTAGTTGATATAGCAAATAGATCACACAATTTCAGAATGCCTATGATTTTTGTTTGATGTGAAAGCTAGTATAAAAATATAAAAAGAAAAGAAGAGGAGAAACGATGGCAGAGGAAAACGCAATAATAGGGACAGGCTGGAATTTTGATAACAGTTATGCTCGTCTTCCGGAATCATTTTTTACTAAAATGACCCCTCCACCCGTTAGCTTACCAAAGCTGATCATTCTTAATGAACCATTAGCCATATCATTGGGGTTGAACGTCCAAGCGCTGCAAAGCAAGGATGGGGCAAAGGAACTTGCTGGCAACCAAATACCTGAAGGCGCTTCGCCTCTTGCTCAAGCTTATGCAGGGCATCAATTCGGGCATTTTAATATGTTAGGGGACGGCAGGGCTTTGCTGCTTGGCGAACAAATCACTCCTCAAGGTGAGAGGGTAGATATTCAGCTTAAGGGTTCAGGCAGAACGCCATACTCCCGCGGGGGCGATGGCCGAGCGGCACTTGGGCCGATGCTGCGTGAATACATCATCAGCGAAGCCATGCATGCGCTTGGTATTGCAACGACACGAAGTCTTGTGGTGGTAACAACGGGTGAGTTAATCATCCGGGAAACCAAGCAACCTGGGGCAATCTTGACCCGTGTGGCTGCAAGCCACCTGCGCGTCGGCACCTTTCAATACGTTTCAAAATGGGGATCAACCGAGGATCTCAGGGAATTGGCAGATTATACTTTGCAAAGACATTTTCCAGAGATTGAAGCTGATGAGAACCGCTATTTATCCCTGCTTAAGGAAGTCATCAAGCGTCAAGCCGTGCTAATTTCTAAATGGCAGCTTGTTGGCTTTATTCACGGGGTGATGAACACCGACAACATGGCCTTGAGCGGAGAAACCATTGATTATGGTCCTTGTGCCTTCTTGGATGCGTTTGATCCAGCAACGGTATTTAGCTCGATTGATATTCATGGCCGCTATGCCTATGGCAATCAGCCGCATATAGCCGTGTGGAATCTCTCGAGATTCGCTGAAACCCTATTGCCGCTGCTGCATGACAACGAGGAAGAGGCTGTGGAATTGGCCGAGAATGCACTTTCAGATTTTAGTGAATTGTATCACCATCACTGGATCGCGGGAATGAGAGCGAAGCTGGGGATCTTTAATGAAGAGCTAGAGGATGAATCCCTTATCGTAAGCCTATTAGGCTTGATGCAGAACTCCCGCGCGGACTATACCAATACCTTCCGTGCTTTAACTTTTGATCAACTGGAGGATACGGACCTGTTCGGCAGCACGGAATTTGTGCAATGGCAGGAACTATGGCAGGCGAGACTTGGGAGGCAGCAGGAATCAAAGGATGCCTCGTATCAGTTGATGCGGAACAGCAATCCTGCGTTAATACCTCGTAACCACCGGGTAGAAGAGGCGCTAGAAGCCGCAGTGAAACAAGGAGACTACAGCGTGATGGAACGGCTTCTTGATGTTCTAGCGAGCCCCTACGCGCACTCTCCCGAACAGGCTGAGTACTCCACACTGCCTACGCAATCCAGTCTCCCTTACCGAACCTTTTGCGGTACCTGATATCGGAGCTTTAGATCAATCCATTCCTGTTCAAGAAAATATTCATATTGGATTATTACAAAAAAAGGGCATAGGATTTGGCCCTTTTTTTACGTTTTTTTGCAAAAGCCGATCTATAGCGCAATAAAATGCCTTTTTTTAAAGTGAAGGGCCTGTAAATGTATCGCTATGGCTGGTAATGGGGCGATGCGTGGCCAGGTTATTGTGCTAAAGGGCAGGATATTGGGGAATATTTGAAGAAGTATTGATGTAAAGCTTCCAAATTATATGATTTTGTAACTTTAAATTTATAGATCAACTATTGAAGGGAGATTTCATTACGATGTACGAACAGAAAACAAAAGAAACCGACAACAGCGTCATTGAATTTATTGATAATGTGGAGAATCTTAAGAAGCGCGAAGACACATATAAGCTATTAGATATATTTACGGAAACGACAGGTTACCCAGCAAAAATGTGGGGACCCAGCATCATTGGTTTTGGCTCCTATCACTACCGATATGACTCCGGTCACGAAGGAGTTGCACCGCTCGCTGGTTTCTCACCTAGAAAGGCAAAGGTAAGTCTTTATATCCTAACTGGCGACACGGAGCGGGATGCGCTGTTGCAGAATCTCGGAAAGCATACTGCAGGCAAAGCATGTGTCTATATCAATAAAGTAGCTGACATTGATGTTGACGTTTTGAAAGCGATGATAAATCAATCTGTCAAGTTTATAAATGAGATGTATCCGGAGCATTGAATCGGTAATGAAGCCTTGTTAACGGAAACGATAGTTGAAAAATGGCAGTATTGGGTGTTATGTTAGATAAAAGTTGCATGTCCACGTGATATGAATGGACGGTAAGGTGGATTCGTTTGAGCATAATCAAGGACTTCTTGCTGCAGTTATCATTAGTCATAGTGCCTGTTGGCATTTACCAAGCTTATTTGTTAGGCCATATTCGAATCGCAAAAAATAAAAACCTATTTTTGGCCATACTTTGGGGGAGTTCAGTTCTACTATGTATGTCATTCCCAATAAGCTACGGAAACGGAATGCAGCATGACTTCAGAATCGTTCCCTTGCTGATCGGTACTCTGTATTGCGGTCGAAAAACAGGTTTATTTTTAGCCTTATTGATCATTCTATATCGTTTAAATTTAGGCGTGGGTCCAGGCTTTTACAGCACACTGCTGAGTATCATTCTCGGATACTCTGTTGTCTTTTATTTTCAGAAGAAATTCGTAAGCGTATCAAAAGACAAGCGAATTAAAATAGCAGTCATGCTATCGGCGTATTATTGCTTCGTGGGCGCTTCTTTAGTCTCGGTGCTGAGGGGAATTACAACAGAGAGCTTAACCATGATGTTTTTTCACTTCGGTTGTGCTGCTGGTCTGGCTTGGTTGTTGACTGCTTTAAATGAGAACATGGCAGAGATCCATATGATGCGTAAAGAACTTCAAAATGCTGAAAGATTACGACTGATTGGAAACTTAACAGGTGTATTTGCCCATGAAATCCGTAATCCGATGCAGGTAGCCCGGGGCTTTCTTCAGCTCCTTGATACGCCCGATCTGCCTGATAACAAGAAGCAGTATATTAAACTGTCTATTGAAGAATTGGATCAAGCGAACAATATCATTCACAATTTTTTGACCTTGGGAAAGCCGCCCTCGGATTGTAATGAGGACGTGGACGTTGGCAATCAACTAATACGAGCTACGACTCTGATGCAAAACTATGCGTTAAGCAAAAATGTCTCTATTAAAACCAACATCGAGAGTAACTGTTTAGTTCACGGAAATGCCCAAAGAATGAACCAGTTCCTAATTAATATCATAAAAAACGCAATTGAATCTATGCCTGTTAGCGGGACGATCTGGGCCTCATGTATCACAGTGGATGATTCGCATGTGGAAATCCGCGTGAAAGATGAGGGAATCGGGATGTCGAAAGAGGAAGTAGAAAGACTCGGTTCTCCCTATTATTCCTTGAAGGAGAGCGGCACTGGATTAGGTATGATGGTTTGCTTCCAGATTATCAAATCGTTCAAGGGAAAGATAAAAGTGCTCAGTGAACGAGATGTTGGAACAGAGATCATAGCTAGGATACCGAAGGCCTAATGCTGCCTAACTGCTGGGAGAACTGTTCATTATCGCTCAACTAACGGACAGGCAACGATCAAATATGTAATGTTTTCTAATTTTCAAAATTCTTGTTTACCTTATAAGAGTTATTTGGTAATATAATCGCAATCAATAATCAAATGCGACGAAGAGAAGAGTAGATAAATGAATTCTTTCACAGAGAGCTCCGTTAGCTGAAAAGGAGTAAGAGTTCCTTATTGAAAAAAGACTCAGAGCAGCACATCGGAGCCCAAGATAAAGGGGGATGGTGTGCCAGGAGCTCCTGTTACAGAGCTAGAGTATAAGCATTACTTGGTAATGCCGTACTTGAAGAGGCTAATATGGCGACATATTAGCGAATTTGGGGTGGTACCGCGAGTATACAAATCTCGTCCCTAAGACTGACTAAAGTCTTGGGGGTGGGATTTTTTTTATTGGTGCAAAGGAAATGCAGTTTACATTCAACATAAAGTACACTAAATCGGATTTTTTGAATATTTTTTATTTAGGGAAGATTATGCTAAATTGAAAGGAATTGAATATCATATGACTAAAAAATTGAATGTTGGCATTGTAGGAGGAACGGGCATGGTGGGCCAGCGGTTTGTTCAACTGCTGGATCAGCATCCTTGGTTTTCGGTAACGGCCATTGCAGCTAGTGCCAGTTCGGCAGGAAAAACGTATGAAGAATCTGTACAAGGCAGATGGAAGTTGTCGGGCCCAATTCCCGAAGCAGTGAAAAATATCGTCGTTCTGGATGCTTCCAAAGTGGAGGAGGTTGCCAATCAGGTTGATTTTATTTTTTGTGCGGTTGATATGAAAAAGGCTGACATTCAAGCGTTGGAAGAGGCCTACGCAAAAACGGGCACGCCTGTTGTTTCCAATAATTCGGCTCACCGCTGGACTCCTGATATTCCAATGGTTATTCCAGAGATTAACCCAGGGCACTTGGAAGTGATAGCTGCACAGAGAAAGCGGCTTGGAACCTCGACCGGATTTATTGCGGTTAAGCCCAACTGTTCGATTCAGAGCTATGTGCCGGCACTTCACGCATTGCTGGATTTCAAACCAATAAAAGTGGTGGCATCGACGTATCAGGCGATATCGGGGGCAGGCAAAAACTTTACCGATTGGCCTGAAATGTTAGACAATGTTATCCCCTATATTGGCGGCGAGGAAGAAAAAAGCGAGCAGGAGCCACTTCGCATTTGGGGCAGCATTGTAAATAATGAAATTGTTAAAGCAAGTGCACCATTAATTACTACGCAGTGTATTCGCGTTCCTGTATTGGATGGACATTTGGCCACCGTATTTGTAGAGTTCGAGAAAAAACCTTCGAAAGAAGAAATTCTTGATCGCTGGCTGAAATACAAAGGGCGCCCGCAGGAGCTTGACCTGCCAAGCGCGCCAAAACAGTTTATCACTTATTTTGAAGAAGAGAACAGACCGCAGACGAAGCTTGATCGTGACATTGAGCGCGGTATGGGAATTTCGGCGGGAAGATTGCGTGAGGACTCCATATACGATTATAAATTTGTTGGACTATCGCATAATACTTTACGTGGTGCGGCGGGCGGTGCCGTTTTGATCGCCGAACTGCTTAAAGCGGAAGGGTACATTCAGGCAAAGTAGAAACATGCACATCTACTTGAATAGCTAGACAAAACAGCAAGCATTCTGATCATTTCGGGGGCTTGCTGTTTTCAATTGAATGGACAAAAGGCTGCCGATATTTCGGCAGTCTATTACGTTAATGACCAGTTGAATAGCGAAATTTTTGTGAAAATAGTAGAGAGAAAGAAGCACAACTCCCGCATGTTCATAATATATTAAACTATGACAAAGTGTTGGGAGGTTATGATATTATGCCTAGTATTCTACTTCAAATCGCTTTTGTAATTTTTTTCATATGGTCAATCATCATGTTGGTGCAGGATTTTAAGCTGGCCCGCAAGGTTTGGATGAATGTTTTACTTCATGCTTCTGTGGCTGTTGTATCGCTTCATTTTTTTCTATCTTTCTACACGATGTAAATATGTCTTATTCGTTGTTGAACAGGCGCTGCGGCAGCCTGTTCTTTTTATTGATCTTGTTATTCGAAGGGAATGAAGAGTTAACGCCGATTTTAGTTAGACTACAATAATAACCAATAGGAAAGGCAGCTCATGCTAGTGCTGCCTTTTTCTATTGGTTATAGGGAAGTCTTTTCTTTAGGATTCGAGTAGACCCGCACGTTCTCGTTGTCGTCAACAGTCGCTAATATCACATCACGGATATTGGCATAAGTAGGTGCTATCTTTTTCTCTAACCAGAGAAGGTCTTTTCCGAGTTCTTTAAGCAGTGGCATATCGACTTTACCTTCAAAGATAATAGGCCGCGTAAGCGTAAAGGGTTGAGTCAGAAGCTTCATATCTGCAGGAGTAAGCGGTTGGTATTGGGGGGTTACAAAAACGGATATAGTTCCTCCCGGTTCCCATACTGCAAGGGATACCTTTTGTACATCCTCCACTTTTTCTTTTCGAAGTTCAGAGAATAAAAAATCAATAGAGATTCTTGCAATAGTTAGGTTATGAAATAGAATCTGACCATTTTCAATGAGCTTAAGTGGCGGCGGATCAAGATATCGTTTGAATAACGGCCATCTCAAGCTCAACCACGTTGCTGATACATATAACAAAATTAAAGTAATGGTGGTGATCATAGAGCCCTTTAATCCCAAATTCTCATCTGAAAGAGGATGGGCAATAATATTACCTAAGGTCATAGCAATAATGAAATCGAGGAGCCTTAATTGAGAAATGGAGCGTTGTCCCATCATTTTGACTACGAGCAGCAAAAAGAAGAAGCTAACGATACTTCTTAAGATCCACTCGATATTAGATAATGATTCCTGACTCTCAAAAAAATCCAATTCCAGTCACATCCCCAAAATTCTTATAGCTGCAAGTTACATATATTTTAATTTGCACTATTTGGTAATTGTTATTCTCATGATGTAAATTTAATCGAATGATGCATAAAAGACGATAAATCATTGTAATGACTTAAACTGTGGAGTATAATGCCTTATATACTACATTGGCTTTTAAAGCTTATCGCTATGAACGAGGAGGACATTACGCATGTTTCAAGAAGAGCGGATAAACGCGATTATGGAGCACTTGAATCAACATGAACGCATTGATATCAAAGATATTTGTCAACAATTCGAGGTATCCCGAGATACAGCGCGTCGGGATTTATTGAAGATGGAAGAGCTGGGCCTAATTCTTCGTACGCACGGAGGAGCCGTTTTACCGAAAAAAACAAAGGAAATCTTCGAGTATAAGGAGCGTTTGGTTAGAGAGTCCGGCGAGAAGCGTGAGATTGGGCATTTCGCGGCTTCGCTTGTGAAAAACGGAGACTTTATTATGATGGATGCATCAACTACCGTTCAATTCGCTGCTGAAAATTTAATGGCCGAAAATATCGTTGTCGTTACCAACTCGATAGATATTGCAGATGTGCTATCCAGAAAAAAAACGGTAAGAACAATTTTATTGGGCGGTGAACTGCACTCACAGCATCGTTTTCTATTTGGGAACGCAACGATTGATAAGTTGGCCGATTATCAGGTGGATAAATTATTTCTTGGCGCATGCGGGATTACGGCTAATGGCTTATCTTATCCGCATGAGGAAGACGGCGTTGTTAAGCGCGAGATGATTAAACGGGCAAATCAAGTCATTGTGTTGGCTGATCATACGAAGTTCGGTGATCAGATGTTTTACAAAATAGCGGGCTTAGAGTCGATTGATTTGTTGATCACGAACCAAAAGCCAAATCGGGAAATGATGGAAAAGCTTGCAGAGCATCATGTGGAATTATTAGTCGTATCGGAGGAAGAAAACGATGATTAAATTGATTGTAAGTGATTTAGACGGCACTTTATTAGACCACACACGTCGAATTAATGATAGTGATCTCCTAGCCGTGAAAACAGCTGTCGGCGATGGATTTGAGTTTTGCATCGCATCAGGAAGGATGTACTCCGAAATTAAAATAATCATGCAGGAGTTTGATTCTAGTTATCATGCGATAGGCCAAAACGGGGCCACTATTCACAAGAAGGATCTAAATCTTCTGACCTCCTCCGAATTCAAAGCGGATGTGTCATCTCGAATTCTTCAAACAACCCGCGATTATGATCATTTTATAAATTTTATCCATTGTACAGATGATTCTTTCTATATAACGAAGCGTACGGACACCTCTCTTCCTTATGAATCACGGATTTTGACGTCTTGTGCCGTGCGCGGCGATTTGGAAGAAGCAATAAAAGAAGATAAAATAAGCTGCAGTAAAATATCCTACTTTGGCGAGATTGATCAATTGATTCAATTGAAGACAGAATTAAATAGCCTGTTTGAAGGTGAAATAGAAACGTTTATATCCGACAAAGATTGCCTTGATGTGATGCCGTTAAGTGTCTCGAAGGGGGTCGGGTTAACGCTTTTGATCAAAGAGCTGGGTTTAACGCCAAATGAAGTGGCTTGCATAGGCGATTCCTTCAATGATCTATCCATGTTTGCCATAACAGAGCATAGCTTTGCTATGAGCGGCAGCCATATCGACGTAAGAAACCAAGCGAATAACGTCATTCATTCTGTAGCAGAAGCAATTAATCAGATCATTTCATATAATCGTTCTTTTGTTAGCCGGTAGGTAATGAAAGGAGCTGATTAAATGAAAAGGATGGTTTGGTTAGGCTGCGCGGCATATTTTCTAATAGGACTTGCAACGGTTGCTTTGGGCGCATTGTTACCGGAAATGCTGCATCACTACAGTCGGAATTATAGCAGCGGGGGACAACTGGTTTTTGCCCAGTTCGTAGGTTTCTTCATTGGGGTTGTCGCGGCACCGAGAGCGTCCCTGCGTTTAGGGTATCAGCGAACGATCATAATAGGGGTGCTCAGCTTAGTTATCGTGCATACCGCATTAGTATTCCACCCGCATTGGTACTTGGTTATGCTGCTTGTAGCTTTAAACGGGTTTGGGTTTGGAATAACTCAAACGGCTATTGGGGCCTTCTTATTGGAGTTTGCTAAAAATGGCGCCGTAACGATGAGCAAGCTGGAGGTAGCATTTGGAGTCGGGGCGTTGTTGATGCCGCTTATGTCCAGTTTCCTAATTGCGCAGCATTCGTGGAATTGGTCCTTTGCAGTTGTCATCGTAGTCGCCATAATTAACTTGGTTCTCTGGAGCAAGAAAATAGAGAATAATGATAATGCCAGTGATGCGTCGCATCAAAGCCTGGCAATTAATGCTGAAGCCTCAGCTAAAATGGGTAAACAGCCATTTCGTCTGTCTAAGCTTGTTTTCTTTATAGGTTTCGTATTTCTGTATGTCGGGATTGAAACAAGTATTATTAACTTCCTGCCATCTATATTTGTAAAACATTTCAGTTTGAACACATCAGACGCGACACTGTCTGTTACGTTTTTTTGGATAGCTATGGTCACTGGACGAGTTTTTTCAGGTATGATTGCCGAGAAAGTCAATTATAACCGGTTTCTAATCGGCAGTACCTTAGGTGCAATTATTTTTCTCATTTGTACTGCTCTAGTTAAGAACGCCATGGTCGCTTTCATATTCGTGTTATTGATCGGGCTTTTTTTATCAGGCATCTTCGCAATCGTACTCGTATTCGCTAATCGCGTGTTCACCGGAAATACGAAACATACGACAAGCATTCTGATCGCATCGGGCGGAGTTGGCGGAGCGGTACTGCCCTTGCTGATCGGCTGGAGCATGGATCACTTTCAAGCCGGAAAAACAATCTGGATTCTCGTCTTATTTGCTTTACTCATGTTTATCTGCTTAATCAAAGTGGATAAAAAAGGTAATATTTAGGAATTATAATTAGAGACACGAAGGGATGAACTCGTCATTTAATCGACGGGTTCATCCCTATTTTGCGTGCGATGCCCATGGTTTGCGAAGATTAAACAACTCTCATTATTTTTTAATAAAAAGGTGCAATCTCCTATTAATGCTAGGTTTTTGTTCTCATAGGAATTATTTAGGTAACGTAATTCCTGCTATATTTGTTATTAATCAAACGAAAGGGAGGAAACAAATAAATGCAGCTAGAATTACTGAAAAAGAAGATTGTTATTGTCGGAATGAGTGCGATTATCGGGTTTGGTGCTTTAGGGATAGCACCAGCACCTTTTACATCTAAAGTTGAAGCAGCCGTGACCTATGAGACGAAAGTCGAGATCGGGGTAAATCTTAGATCCCAGCCGAGCACCAGTGGAAAGGTGATCCGTCTCATCTCCAAAGGCGAAAGCATTAACGTTATCTCCAAGGTCAACAGCTATTGGCTGAAGGTAAGCACCAAAGATAAGAAAACCGGGTACATATCCGCCAACTCGAAATATACGAATTATAAAGGCGGTAGCAGCAGCGGCAGCAGTCAAGTGTCTTCAAGCTCGAAGGCAGATAGGGTTATCAGCCTTGCCCAGAGCTACAAAGGCCGTGTGAGCTACGACTTCGGCACTAGAAACCCAAGCCGTCTTATTTTTGACTGCTCGTCCTTTACGGAATTCATCTTCGCTAAGGTTGGGGTAGATTTAAAGTGGGGAACAAGAGCTCAAAAAAGCCAAGGGTCTGCTGTAAGCAAGAGCAACCTTCGCAAAGGCGATCTGGTCTTCTTTGATACGATTGGCAGCAACAACCGCGCTATTAATCATGTTGGCATTTATATGGGCGGCGGGAAGTTTATTCATAATACGCCGTCTGTCGATGGGATTGCCATTAACAGCTTAAGCTCCGGCTGGTGGTCAAGCCATTACGTCAGCGCGCGTAGAGTTTTGTAATTGATAGATAATAGTAGATAATAGAATAAGAAGACTTAGAACTCCGTCCATTAGTGGGCGGAGTTTTTGATCGTTTTGCAGTTGCTGCAGCACTAGAAATTAAATTGTATGTCGAGTAACCTAACAAAATCAAATTGATCTTCAGACTAAAGTCGTAGAAATTATCTACTGCAATGTATTGACGATTTTTTTTAGTGAAATCCATATGATAAGTGAAGATAGGATTGGAGGTAATGACTAATGGACATTAGAGAAACTGGCATTATTCTTTTTTGCGAGGATTACGAATTAGCATTAAAGTTTTATTCGGAAAAACTTGGCTTGAAGATTCGTCAACGTGGTGAAGAACTATCCATTTTGGATTTTGGTGGCAGTTACCTCATGCTTGAAGAGAACGGTGTTGCTTCAGATAAAGAAAAAACAAGATCGCAAAATCCAACGGTACTTCGACTTAACGTTAATAATTTTGACTCAGCCGTATCGGAGATTGCTGCACGAGGAATAAATGTTGAGGTGAAGTGCTTCGAATGGGGGACGATAGGAGTTGTTATTGATCCGGAAGGAAATAGAATTGAATTTAAAGATTGAGTTACACACCTAAATTGCTGGTTAGTTTAATCCATTCTTCAAAACTTCAATAATAGAAAATTAGTAAATTAGATGTTATTCTGTTGAAAACGAATGGATGTGCACATTGAAACCTAGATTATATCGAATTAGAGACATTTTAAGTTCTCGAAGTAGTCAGAGGTTTCGCATAACTTAAGAAAGGATGGAATTGAATGATGGACAATTTCAATAAAATAACACAAAAAAGCGATCTTCCCAAGATAAGTGAGCCTGCTACACGTGCTCTCACGAATGCAGGGTATTCTAGACTAGAACAATTTACAAAAGTTACTGAAGCGGAAATTTTGAAGTTACATGGTGTGGGACCAAAAGCAGTGAGGATACTGAATGAAGTTCTAAAAGAGAAAGGGTTGTCTTTTGCCAAGAAGACATAAAGTAGTTTAATAAATTTGTCGCTGTTATATATTTCAATAAGTTATAAAATACCAAACAATTCAACTGTTTCAAATGAAACAAAGAAGAAGCCCAACAGCCTTAAAAGGTTGTTGGGCTTTGATGATATTAAATAGCATTAATTATTTCCCATCAAGCTTCTGCTGAATGGCTTCTTYGATTGCATCCATCGGATCCGTTCCTGGCTCCGGAATGTAAACGTCAGACGCATCGTTAGATCCGGAGGAAGGGCTGTTATAAAGACCGCTTGCAACAGCATTTGCAACCGTAATTGTACCCTTTTCTTCTACGAGTTTCTGGAGCAGCGTACTCTTGCTTCCGGCTGGTTTGGCGAGCAAAGCTGCATAAGCTATTTCTACCATATCACCCCGCAGGAACGGATTGGCTGCAGTCAGCCTTGCAACAGCATCCGCCTGCAAAAGACCATTCTTTTGAGACAGCTCGACCGCATTGGTGGGCGCTGCGTCAGGATAACCGACCAGCCGATTGACCAGCGTCAGAAGCTCCTTCCCCGTCATCAGGCGTTCCGGGGCGAAGGCGGTGCTGCTGATACCCTTTACATAGCCTTTTTTCACGGCAAATGCGATGGATGAGGCAGCCCAGTACGAGCTTTTCACGTCAGTAAAGGCGGGTTTCAATTTAGCTTTGGCAGCGTCCGCTTCCTCGCCGGCAAGACGAAGCAGTATGGCTGTCCCTTGTGCGCGGGTAAAGGAGGCTTCGAGCTGGTAACCTTGTCCCGTACCCGTGAATAGGCCGAGCTGCTTCAAGGTATCAGCCTGCTTTACACGGCTGTCCGATGTGGCGTAAACCGAGGAGGACAGCACCAGAAGCATAGCCAGCAGAAGCGTAACGGTCACGTTTTTCTTCATCATTGCGAAGTCACCTCCGCTACCTTGCCATTTGGTTCGCCTTCATGCTGAAGGCTGCTTGGATCGTACGTGTAGGAGCTGACATAGTTTGAGAACGGATCCGATTCACTTCCCGGCAATATAAGAGGCTGAGCGTGGAGCTTGTAGCCTGATACCTGCCCTTGTGCGTCGAACGATTGAACGAGCGTAACCGACTTGAGCGGCTCGTTAAAATCCTTCACGACTACATTGCCGTCGAGCTTCTTTCCGGACCAAAACTGAATGGAAGTCTGCCGCTTCTGCGAATAGGTCTCATCGTAATCGTTGCGGAGAGAGTTGCTTAAGAAGCGCTCCGAACCGCCTTCGCCGGACATTTTAATAAATTGCTCATCGATGTAGCCATTTCCGCTGTACAGGTGAAGAATCCCGTACAAAACTTGAATCGGCTTGTCCGGTCCGCCAGCGATTTGCGTCAGCCAGTGTTCTGATGAGGAAAAGTCTGGATACATCGTAAATTCGGCGGCGTACACAACCTCAATCTTATCGAAATCGTATTTGTATACTTCGTCTGCGGCTGATGCCTGCGTCAACGGGACGAGCAGGATCATCGATATTAGCAGAGCCACCAGCTTGAATCGTGCGAATTTCACCATTTAGCACCCTTTCTAACAATAATATTCCATTTTTTATGGTACAGAGATCTTACGTATTTGTCACTGAAAAAGTTTTTGCTGAGCTAAATCAAAAAGGACGATACCCGAAGTCATTTGACTATCCGGAATATCGTCCTTTTTGTTTATAAGTTAGAGGGTTCATGAAGAAGATTTACTGCTTGTCTTGGAGCTGAGCTGATGAATTTGCTCTTCTAGGACATCGCTTGCTTTGCCTAAAAACTCTGTAATGAGCTTAAGCTCTTCATCCGTGTAGGAGGCTGCTAGTTTCACCATTGAAGCATGCAGCGGCATATACGTATTGCTCACCTCTTCTTTATGTTCATACAGAGGGACAATAATCACTTTGCGACGGTCATTTGGATCATTTTGCCTGCGGACAAAGCCGTTTTTTTCAAGACGGTCGATTAAGGAAGTAACGCTGCCTGTAGCGAGCCCTGTTAGTTTTGACAGCTCACCGGCGGTGACGGGGCCTTTTTCGCGCAGGATATCTACGGATAAAAAATCATTATTGTATAACCCAAGTGAAGCAGCCACATTTTGCTGGTACAGTACCGTTCGGTTTCCTAAGCTTCGCATGCGTAAGGTGAAATTTTCTTGCAGTTCCGTTGGTTGAACTTGTTTGTCTCTTGACAAAGGATAACCCTCCTTCTAAGATAAAATATATCTTGATTATCGAGATATTAGATCAACGAGATACTAGATTGGCGTATTATTAATCAAATTTATTTTATCGAACTCATTACAAAAATGCAAAGGCATAGAGCAAGAGGAGGATATTTTGTGAAAGAAGCCATTGTTATAAAGGGTGCGCGGGAGAATAATCTAAAGAATGTTTCGCTTTCGATTCCTAAGTACAAGCTGGTTGTTCTGACAGGTCCGTCGGGTTCGGGCAAATCAACGATTGCCATGGATACACTTCAACGGGAATGCCAGAGACAGTATATGGAATCCATGGGTTTGACATCGGATTCGATTAGCAAGCCGAAGGTAGAGTCTATCGAAGGACTGTCCCCGTCCATCAGCGTTGGACAGCTTGTTACTAACCGGAACCCGCGCTCGACGGTCGGGACTGTGACAGACATATACACGTACGTCCGTTTTATTTTTTCTAGACTGGGGGAGCGCATATGTCCATGCTGCAGCGGCAGCATCCCGCCATCCTTTGAGCCGGCAGGACTGCTGGCAGAGGAAGACGAGGATATGAACCACCGGTCGATGAGCTGTCCGCATTGCAATACGGAGCTGGAGAAACTGGGAATGTCGCACTTTTCCTTCAATAAGCCGGAGGGGGCATGCGCTGCTTGCGGTGGGCTTGGCCATGTGGCAAGCATCAATGAAGCGGCTGTTTTCAATCAGGAGCTCAGCTTGCGCGGAGGTGGAGTTGCCTCTCTGAACGGCGTCCACCGCGATATTCAGATCCGTATTTTAGCTGCGGCAGGAAAGCATTATGGATTTGAGCTTGACCCTGACCAGCCTTTGAAAGATTACGGTGAAATTCAGCGTGATTTGCTGTACTACGGAGTCGAGAGCGAGGCATTCAAACGCCATTATCCGAATGTGAAGCCGGCCCAGGGCACTAAATTTGAAGGTGTTATTCCTGGATTATGGCGGCGTTACAAGGAGAAAGAGGGAGAATCGGGCGCACAGGAAAAAGACGGAGGATTTTTTCATGAACAGCTCTGCCACGAATGCCACGGAGCTCGCTTAAAGAAAGAAATTCGACTTGTTCGGGTAGCTGATGCATCCATCACTGATGTTTCGGACTGGTCGCTCGGCGATGTATATGAGTGGACGAGAGGATTGGAGGCGGTGATTCCGTTAGAAGGGCTTCATCTTCTTGAGCCAATTCTCCATGATATGCCGAAACGGTTAAAGCGTATTATGGATGTCGGACTCGGCTATATTTCCATGAACCGGCAGACGGTAACATTGTCCGGCGGAGAAGCACAACGGCTGCGGCTTGCTTCGCTGCTTGGTTCAGGGCTGACAGGCGTGCTGTATATTCTGGATGAACCGACAACGGGCCTTCACCCTCGGGATACGGTTGGCCTTATCCGTGTGCTTCAGGAGCTGCGAGATCTGGGCAATACAGTCCTTGTTATCGAGCATGATGTCGAGATGATGCGTGCTGCCGATCATATTATCGATATCGGCCCGGGAGCTGGATTATACGGCGGGACCGTTGTGGGTGAAGGCAGCCTGGAGGATTTGATGGCAAGCGAGCACTCTGTAACAGGAGCCTATTTGAGAGGCGAAAGGCTCCCGGCTCCCGCTCGCATCCGCAGGAAAGGGAACGGACAGCATATTACGATTTGGGGAGCTCAGGCTCGCAATATTAGTATCCCTGAGGTTTCCTTACCGCTTGGATGCCTAGTGTCCGTGACAGGGGTCTCGGGGTCGGGCAAATCCACGCTTGTATTCGATATCCTTGCGCAAGGGGGTCCGAATGACGTGAAGCAAACGGGATGCAAGGAAATGACGGGTTTGGAGCAAGTGGGCAATATCGTTATCTTTGATCAAACGCCAATGGGGAGAATGCAGCGCTCGAATGTCGCTACCTATACCGATGTATTTACGCACCTGCGCCAGTTGTTCGCTGGATTGCCAGAGGCAAAGGAAAGAAAGCTGACCTCGAAGCATTTTTCATTTAATACGCCAGGAGGACGCTGTGAGACATGCCAAGGTCTAGGCGTGCTGTCCGTGGATATGAATTTCCTGCCCGATTTAGAGGTGAAATGCCACGACTGTAAGGGCAGAAGGTTTATCGAAGAGGTGCTGCAGGTTCAGTATGAAGGCTTCTCCATCTCGGACTTGCTGAATATGTCGGTGCAGGAAAGCTTGCCGATCCTTAAGTCGGAGTCCAAGATTGCAGGTCTAATTGCAATGCTGTGCGAGGTTGGGCTTGGCTACTTGAAATGGGGACAATCGGTCAAAACCTTATCCGGCGGCGAGGGACAGCGGATCAGGCTGGCGAAAGAGCTGAGCAAGCCTTCCAAGAACCATACGCTTTATCTGCTCGACGAGCCGACAACCGGCCTTCATCCATCAGACATTAAACAGCTTCAAGTATTGCTTAATAAGCTGGTCGATACGGGAAACACGGTTGTCGTTGTTGAGCACAGCTTGGAACTGATTCGCGAATCCGATTGGGTGATCGATATCGGTCCTGAAGGCGGCGTCGCCGGTGGCAAACTAGTAGCCGAAGGCACGCCGGAGCAGGTAGCTGAAGTGCCGGCTTCTTATACGGGCATGTTCCTGAAACGGGTTTTGGTCGAAGGTCTTTGATGATAGAGGAATGTATGAGAATTATATTGCTTTTTAAGCGGAGGGAATAAGAGAAGATGGCAAAAAAAATAATATGGGCGTTATCCTTGGAGGCCTGCTGCTCGCCATTCTTATGGCATCGATGGATAATACCATTGTAGCAACAGCAATCGGCACGATCGTCGGGGACTTAGGCGGATTTGATAAATTAATGTGGGTGACTTCTGCTTATTTGGTAGCAGAGATGGCGGGCATGCCGATCTTCGGTAAATTATCGGATATGTACGGCCGCAAGCGTTTCTTCATTTTCGGGATTATTGTATTCATGGCCGGCTCTGCCTTATGCGGTACGGCGAGCACAATCGAACAGCTGATTATTTATCGCGCGATTCAAGGTATTGGCGGAGGGGCTCTCATGCCTATCGCATTTACGATCATGTTTGATGTGGTTCCTGCGGATAAACGCGGCAAGATGGGCGGCTTATTCGGCGCCGTATTTGGTCTATCCAGTATTTTTGGCCCGCTGCTCGGGGGTTACATTACGGATTATATCAATTGGTCTTGGATCTTCTACATCAACTTACCGCTGGGACTCATTGCATTTGTTATGATTGCTTTCTTTTACAAAGAGTCGGTCGAGCATTCCAAGCAAAAAATCGACTATCTTGGCGCATTTACGCTTGTAGCCTCAATCGTTTGCCTGATGTTTGCTCTTGAGCTTGGAGGCAAGGAATACGCTTGGGATTCCAGTATGATTTTAGGTTTATTCGCCGCTTTTGCGGTGCTGATCATTGGTTTTATTTTTATCGAACGCCGTGCCGAGGAACCGATCATCACCTTCGGCATGTTCAAGAATCGTCTCTATACAACGAGTAACATAATGGCAATGTTCAGTGCTGCAGCGTTTATTACTGCCTCTGTCTACATTCCAATCTTTATTCAAGGCGTACTTGGCGGCTCGGCTACGAATTCGGCGCTAGTTTTGCTTCCGATGATGCTCGGGTCCGTCGTCACTGCCGCGGGTGGCGGTTCCTTCCTTGCTAAGTTTAAGTACCGCTCTATCATGATTCCGACATTAGCGCTGCTTGTCATCGGTGTTGCTCTCCTTACCACATTAACGACCGGTTCTTCGCGCTTCATCGTCACGGTCTTTATGATTTTGGTCGGTCTAGGAATCGGCGCATCTTTTTCCGTATTAAGCAATGCGGCGATTCATGGCTTCACTGCAAGGCAGCGCGGCTCTGCAAGCTCTACGCTTAACTTCATGCGGTCATTGGGTATGACGCTGGGTATTACGGTATTCGGTATTATTCAGAGTCATGTCTTTATGAATAAATTGGCTTCCATGTTCGGCAGCGGCGCTCAAATGCCGGAAGGCGTCGATCTAAGCGATCCTCGTAAAATCTTAACACCGGAAACGCGTGAAAAAATTCCTGCTGAGGTTCTTGATAAAATTATTGAGTCGCTCTCCGCTTCAATTGTCCATACCTTTGCTTGGGCAATTATTCCTTCTGTTATCGCCCTGGTGGCGGCATTGGCCATGAGCAAAGAGAAGTTTGACCCAGCAGCCGAACTTGAAGAATATTCAGCATCACACTAACTAAGATGGTTTCGGAACTGACGCGACGCTTCACCTTACCGTGAATCAAACCTCAAATTATTCACTTGAAGATAGGACTCCCTTTAACGATGTAATCAAACATGGCGATATTATTTCAGGCTTCCAAATTCCAAAGCAGCTCGGCCATTATCCGAAGTGGTTTCAGAATCCTAAGAGAATCTTGGCGACTATCTCTTTACTTGCAATCGCCTGGGTATTTATGGGTCAAGTGATTCAAGTGATTAACGCTATTTCAACAGGGCAGTAGCATTGTAACGCAAATACGTAAGCGAGTTTGTCGTAAAATACAAGAAACCGGATTCCCATGTAACATACAGGGTCCGGTTTTTAAAATATAAGAAAGTATAAATTTTAACGTTATACTATGCTTATATTTCATCGCGAAGCGAGCTTTTGCCGCCAAGAACGGCATCAGCCGTTTACGCTTGCGTGCAATGAAGTACTTTGGACACCGTTCACCAATTATTGAATTTCATCAACGGATCGTTTTTTTACGATATCCATAACATAAATACCTAAATCATCATAACTCATTGTATTTAATTTCTGTTTGAAAGTCTCCGGAATGGTCTCTTTTTCAAAAATTCCTTTGATAATATCAATGACCAATTCAACTCTAGCCTGATGCCGATCCTGAGTGTTAATACTCATTTATTTCGTTCTCCTGTTCTAGAAAAATGTCATTCTCTCTGGTTATACCTATAGCGTAAATAGATGATTGCCGATTTTCTTGGTGGCTGTACGCGTCTTGAACCAAACCGAATTGGAGATATCCGGATTAAAGTAGAACAACGCATTGCCGGTCGGGTCCATCCCTTTTACCGCAGCTTTAGCGGCCTTGAATGCCGTTTGATTCGGGATAAGCCAGTACTGACCGTCTTTTACGGCTGAGAAAGCATTTGGCTCCATAATGACTTCTTTTACTGTTTTCGGAAACTTTGAAGACTGGAGGCGATTCATTACGACCGCACCGACTGCCACTTGGCCTTTATAATCTTCCCCTCTAGCCTCTGCATAAATGACACGTGCAAGCATGGAAAGCTCTTTTTTGTTGACTGACAATTTTTTGAGCTTTGCCCATGTTCTCGGTCCTACAATGCCGTCTCCCTGAAGTCCATTATTTATTTGAAAACGTTGGACCGCACTGCGGGTGCCCTTACCAAAGCTTGTATCTATAGGTAAATGGTAATAACCCATTGTCTGAAGCCGGAACTGCAGATCCGGTATGGCCTGTCCTTCGCTGCCGATTTTTAAGACGGTAGAAGCATCTACCCTGTGATTTGTGGCGGTTGCGGTAACTAGTATGAGTAGAGCGAATAGAGTCAGAAATCTGTACATGATGATTGAATCCCTCCGTTTACGAATAATAGGTAAATTATTGAATGGCTTAGAGCGTTTATTCTAGCACAGCATGAATAGGATAATCTTGTTAAGATTTTCTCATCTACACCCCCCCTGAAAAAAATGAAGTGCATCGAATTATTATTATATTTAACGAACGATTAGGCACTAAAAATAATTTAAAATCGCGGATAACGGATAGTAGGTGTGTATTATGCAGGGTGATATTGAATTAGCAATGGAAAAAATTGAGCAGCTTAATTTTCGTAATCAAAGAGCCATGATGGAATTAGTAAAAAAAAGTCTAAAATTAAATGATGATGAGTTTACTAAGGAATTGCTTGTAGCATACGCTCATCAAAACCCTATACATATTTTAGAGGTGGCAGTTGCTCTGCAATATGAAGAAATTATAAAGGCGCTGCCAGATAAATTTTCTTAGTCAAGGAGCAGGTTGCCTAGAAAGCTGCTCTTTTGTTTTGGCTTAATTCTCTAAATGATTAGGAAAGTTGAATAAACACAAATGAACCAGTTCCCAAGGGGGGACTGGTTTCTTTTGCCTAAAAACCAAATAAAGACCGAATCGGTCAAGAACGCGTCCTTCAGGCTGAAGGACGCGTTTTCTTTTGCGGATAGGGAAGTTTACGATAATCGTCCAATAAGGATTACGAAAAAAATAAACAGCTTGACTTTTAGTCGAGACCATACAGGTACTTGACAGCCGTGTGCTATATTGAAAAAAGCATTCTTGCGGGTAGAGATATTACAGCGGGTTACAAATTTCAGTAAATTAGGGCGAGAAGCCATAATAACTAGCTTACTAAACATACAGAGGAGGCCGATAATGTTTTTATACAGCAATCGAAATTATGACGGAGTAAATTTTGGCATACAAGATTTAAGGTATGGTGAGTTAATAAGCTGTACATTTAATCGCTGCTCGTTTTCTAACGGCTCACTAGAGGAGATTTCATCCAACAACTGCCGTTTTATTGAGTGTGATTTTTGCGGAGCGTTGTTAAATGGCTCCATTCATAAAGAATCCGCGTTTGAGAATTGCTACTTTAACGGCGCTAATCTTTTTGTTACGAAATTTGATAAATGCAAAATGACGGGTTCTGATTTTTCTGGCTCCAATTTGGATGGGATCACAATTTTTTAAGGCGATTGGTCGTATACAAATATGAGACATACGAGATTAATTAGTCAGGACATGCGCGGGGTTAAATTTTATGAAGCAGACTTGTCAGGAGCCAGTTTAGAAAAAGCCGATTTAAGAGATTGTGATCTGACCATGGCGATACTGGCAAAAGCGAAGTTACAAGGTGCTGATGTAAGAGGGGCTAAAATGGAAGGAGTGGACTTTAAAACATTCAACATTACAGGTATGAGAATGGATAGAGAGCAATCTGTATTGTTTTCGCTTTCTCATGGAGCCAAAGTAAGTTAATGAAAAACGTCTACTATTATCTTTACCCCTACAGAATATCACAAAAAGAAACGGATTAGTTTAGTGGCCTCAGGTGAGAATATATCCGATGAGCTCATTTGGTAATTTTTAATTTAAGTTGACACTTAATTAAGTGAATGCTAAATTAATGTTATGATCGATAAAGCCATTCAAGCGATAACGGAACCTAGGCGCAGAGATATTTTACATCTCGTCCGTGAAGGGGAACTGACCTCAAGCGCCATTGCGTCGCATTTTGACATTTCAGCACCTGCTATATCTCAGCATCTTAAAGTTCTAGAAGAAGCGGGACTCGTCGTTGTGAGGCGAGCCGGGACCAAACGATTTTATGGCATTAGGAGGGAAGGGTTCGCCGAATTGATGCAGTACATCGAGAGCTTCTGGGATGACAGCTTGCTGCGTTTGAAGGAAGCCGCGGAAGAAGAGGAAAGGAGAAAACATGACAATGAACAGCAGTGACACAATTAAGAAAGAGATATTTATCGAATGCCGCCCGGAGACATTGTTCTCGTTTTTTACCGATCCTGATAAATTAGTTCGATGGATGGGGCGTCAAGTATTGCTCGATCCAAGTATCGGCGGAAAATATCGCATCGATGTTAACGGAAGTGACATTGCAATGGGCGAATATAAGGAAATTATTCCTAATGAGAAAATCGTCATGACGTGGGGTTGGGAGAAATCGAAGGCGGTGCCTCCAGGATCCAGTACCGTTGAATTCAGATTAATCCCGAAAGACAACGGAACTCTTCTGGTATTGACGCACTACAATCTGCCGGCAGCGGAAGTTGCCTCACATGTACAAGGCTGGACGCATTATATGCCTCGCCTGCAATCGATAGCAGAGGGCAATGATCCAGGTACGGATCCGTGGTCAGAAAAAGCTATGCATTAATATAAAATCAGCATTATAAATAGGATCAAAGGAGATTATGAAGCAAATGACGTTAAATAGCGCAGCGATTCGTCAAGAGATTACTTTTCAAGCTAGTCCTGAACGTATTTACGAAATCCTTACCAGCAGCGAGCARTTTAGTAAGGCAGTCGGCGGCGCTCCGACTGATATTACCCCAGAAGAAGGCGGAATGTTCTCTTGTTTTGGAGGCATGATTTTGGGACGCAGCATCGAGCTCGTACCTAACAAACGTATTGTACAAGCATGGCGCGTAGCGAATTGGGAGGAGGGCGTTTACTCCATAGCGAGATTCGAGCTCAAGGAGCAAGGCTCCGAAACCGTGCTGGCATTTGAACATTCCGGTTTCCCAGAGGGGCAAAGCGAGCATCTTGCATCCGGATGGCACACCAACTACTGGGAACCTATTCAGAAATTATTAGCTTAATTTGTTGAAGCAGCGCGCGATTCTAATGCGCGCTTTTTATTTTTCACAGAAGGCAGGAGACATGGTAGATGTATTTTCAGAGATAATTATAAATTATCCTGTTCATAAAGTATCGGAATATGCGGCTAACCCGGACAACGCGCCTGAATGGTATGTCAATATCAATTCCGCGGAATGGCAAACACCAAAGCCTCTCGAGTTGGGTTCTAAAATTGCGTTTAAAGCAGACTTTCTTGGAAAACAACTTTCCTATGTGTATCAAATCTCTGAATATATACCGGGAAAAAAGCTTGTCATGAGAACGGCTGACGGCCCCTTTCCGATGGAAACGACGTACACCTGGGAATCAAACGATGGACAAACCACGCGGATGACCTTACGAAATAAAGGCAACCCAGCCGGTTTCTCACTTTTATTTTCTCCTTTTATGTCTTTGATGATGAAGAGGGCCAACAATAAGGATTTGAAAAAGATCAAATCCATACTAGAGAACGTTCGTGATTAACCTATCCATTAACATGGGACCGTGATTGATGCCAAAAAAGCGATAAGACAGCCATTTTAATGGCCATCTTATCGCTTTAATATTAGATTGACAGTTTAGTGGGATCAATCTCTTTTGGGAATGTTTCTTCAAAGCAATTCTTTTCCTCGTATAAGTTATACCAAGCTTCTGCAATGACGTCTGGATCGCCTGCTGTACCTGCTTGTATGAAAGTTCCGATTGAAAGATGTCCTACAAATATGCCTTTTTCTTTTAGCTCATTGTGCAGGTTTGTCGCATAGTTACGAATACCCGACATTACGATTCCGCCATTCCCAACCATAGGCAACGGGAACATGGAAGATAATCCTGTTGTAAATAAAATCGCGCCTGAGCCATTGTTTAGCATGTCAGGCAATACTTCGTTGACAGAAAGAACCGCAGGAAGCAAATAGCTGTTTACTTGTTCCATGACGCTCTCAGGCGTTGTTTCTAAGACGTTTGTGAAATTAGTCCATCCCGCATAAGGGCTAAATTCGAGTACATCAATTCGGCCAAAATCCTGTTTAGCCGCTTGTAAAGCTTGTTTTAATGCGGTCAAATCAGTAACATCCGCGGCATAAGACCGCACTTCAATGTTCAGCTTTTGTAGTTCGTTCATGATCATTTCTAATTTCTCGGGGTTACGAGAAATGGCCGCTACCTTAAATCCGTTCTCTCCAAATTTTTTCGCAAGAGACAATCCTAACCCAGGTCCTGCACCAATAATTGCAATAGTTTTCATTTTAATTTTGCTCCTTATTTGTGATATATTTTAAAGCAACGCATGTTGTTTTAATAAGCATAAAACCAATACTGAAACAGAACAACCAACAATAGTGAACGAATGTTGCTATAGCAACAATATTGAAAAATTGTCAGGTGGGATGAAGAAATTGGGAACAAAAGTAAGGAATATACGAATGACATCAACAAAGCAGTCTTTGATTAATGCCTTTGTTAGCTTAGTGAATGAAAAGGATTTTGACAAAATATCAATAGCAGATATAACAAATGGAGCTCAGGTGAATCGTGCTACTTTTTATGCGCATTTCAATGACAAGTACGAATTGTTGGATTACATTATTAATGATTCAGCTGCTGCTGTGATTGAAAAACGCACATTAGGAGTGGTAAAGTTCGATCAGAACAATATCATTCAACTCGTTCTAGCTGTATGTGATTTTCATCAACAACCGAATATTCAATGTCGCCGCAGCTACTTAAGCCTTGCACCGCAATTGAAAGAAAAAATGTTAATGGAGTTAAAAAATTATTTGCTGAGAAGTTTGGATAACATATTTTCCGATTCAGAGAAAAGTTTTTACGTATCTATTTATGCCAATATCATACACGAGGCTGGATATTTATGGGCTTCTGGGTATACAACGTTTGATAAAGAGGAAATAGCCAAGAAAGCCTCGTTATTAATAGCAGGAGATCATTCTAAAATATCGGAGGGAGAATGGTTATAAACCAGCATGAAACGATAACGGATGGTCTATTTTAAAAATTGACTTCTATGTACCAAAAACGAGATAATTAGATAAAGCCAATGCGTATAAACATCGTACTATGCAAGCTTAACATGGAGGTGCAGCAATGAGTGGTATGAAAAAAACCTTAGGCATCGCGGCCGGCAGCTATGCAGTCGGACTTGTTGTTTATTGGGTTACTTCTCCCTATATAGCGATTGCCATACCCGCTGTCGGTTTGTTAGTCGCACTGTCGTTAAGGCAGCGCGGCAGGAAAGAAATCAACGAGCCAACCCGCGAGCCTGAGCTTCAGCACAGACCGCAAAACACGCCAATCCAACAGCAAGGCGCAGGTTCCACAGCACCAGCACAAGCACCGCAGGCTGTACAAGCTGTTCCAGCAGCTTCCAGCACGCAGCCGATATTAGATCCGGAGCTGGCTTCTGCGCTAGAATACATCGGTATTATTGAAGATATGATTTTACTCGAGGGCAAGCAAAACAATTTAGACGATGAGATCGTGCAGAAAACACTCGCATTGCTCTCGCGCCTAAATCGGTTAATTCCGGATTTGGTCGAGCTGGGCGACGCCAGCATTAATCACAATATCGTTCGGCTGGTGAGGAAGGATCTGAACTCGACCATTAATCCCTTTCTGCGGCTAAGCGGCGAAGCGAAACGCCAGAACAGGCGGCTTTTGCTGGATGGCATTAAGGACGTCGATTCGAAGCTTACCTTTTATACGAAAACGATTGAACAGAAGGACCTGATGGAGCTGCGTACGAAGGCTGAATTAATTCAACAACGTTATCGTCTTACCGACTAATGAAGGGGGAAACTAGCCATGTCACAACAACTCGTGCAATTGAAAAATGAAGATCTCCAGAAGCTGGAGCAAGAAGTGCAAGTCACGATGCAGAAGGTAGCGACAACGGATGCGATGCATCTGGACACGCTGATGGATGAAATTACGAAAAAAGGCCAAAAGACGCTGGAGCGCTCGGGGCAGACACTAACGATGCTGGAGCGGCCGTTGTCGGATCTGATGTCAGGGAAGCGCTCTGAGGTTGCGAACAATATGCTCAAGCTGCGCAGCGAGGTTGAGGATTTGAGCCGAAGCAAGCAGCTTACGCTCGTGCAGAAGCTGCTGCGCAAGGCGCCGATGAAGGCTTACATTTATAAGTACCAGTCAGCCAAGTCGAACGTGCAGGTGATCGTGAAATCATTGCGCGACGGCCGCGACAATCTCGAAGAGAACGTCGTGCATATGAGAAACCTGAAGCGCAGCAGCCTAGACAACGTCTATGACCTCCAGCTGCTTGTCGAATACGGCAACCGTCTCAAAAAAATGTTCGAGGATGAGATTGCAAAACCGGAAAACGAGCACCGGAAAACCTATTTGGAGCGCGGGCTCCGGAAGGTTGTTACGAAGCTTCAGACTTACACGGAAATGATCATGCTTTATCAGCAGGCCATTGCTGCCACTGATATTATTAATGACACGAATGACAAGCTGATGGATGCGCTCGACAGCTCGATTGATAAAACGCAGCATCTGATGTCGGTATCGGTATTGATTGCCAGTGCGATCGATGATCAGATGAAAGCGATCGAAGCGGTCAATTCCACGAATGAGATGCTTGGCAACCAATTTGCCGAGAATGCACGCTTGCTTAACGAAACCAGTGAGAAGGCGAACCAAGCGCTGACTAAGCCGGCCATGAGCATGGAGCTTGTAGAGCGCGCGATGTCTGATCTATTCTCGGCGATGGACAAGTATGAGAACTCCAACCGCCAGATCATTCAAACCGTTTCGCAGCAAACGGAGAAGATGACCCAAATCAATCAAAAAGTTGGCCAGCGCCTAGGAATTCAAGCTGGATCTGGAGCTAGCCAGACAGAGCTGCCGGCATCGGCTGCCAAGGGCTTTTTGGAATAAGAAGACACATAGATACAAGCGTACAGCGACCGCATGGGACTTGAAATAAAGTCCTGGCGGCCGCTGTTTTTTATTTTTCACGCAGCTAACTTTGGCTTAATCCCGCAATAACCATTCATAAACCATGGATCACCGGCATAGCCTTAAAGAAAAAAAGAGGTGATCCTGTTATGATTGGCAGCATAGCCCTGGCAGTGCTCCTTATCGTGTTGATTGTCGTTGCGAGCTCGGAACGAACAGAAGCTATTTTGCAAGAGATAAAGTAATCGCTAGTTTCGTTTATCTCTGATTTGGTATAATAGTAAGAAATTATACTGACGGATCGGAGGTATTCCATTTGGAGTTTACCTATGAAATTATATCGGAGTCTAATATTAATATACGGTTTATATATGGTGGGGAATGGTTTACCTTCAACCTCTTTAACCGAGATGGCCAGTGGGTGCTTCACCCGTTCGATTCATCCCTCATCCGCAACAAAGATATGAGCAGGCTGGTCATTGCCGATCTGATTCAGCACAAACCGTTCCAAGTTATGCTGGCCAAAGAAGGCATTATTATTTCGGAGCTGAATACATCGATTCCGCTGGGGAATCAGCCGGAGATTGAGGCGGAATATGAGGAGCTTCCTCGGATTGGACGAGGCTCGGATCGGATTTTTGATGAACAGCGCTCCCCCTCTAACCATGAAGATGTCAATATCGATCAATTAATTGAGGAAAATGAGCTGGAGGACCTGATTCAGCTGGAGCTCGGGCTAATCGAAGCACGGCAAAATATGTACAATCAAATTTTACACCGGATGTTCATGGCTGATTTAGGTCCAACTGATCCCGAATTCCAAAAAATCCAACAAATCGTCAAAGCCTATGGCGAGGCGAAGTCAAGGCTTATGGCGATACAATAACGTCGCCGCTTCCTGTATAATAGGAGCATTGAACTGTTTTTGGAGGAGATTGGATTGGCACAGCTTTATTACAAATATGGAACGATGAACAGCGGCAAATCATTTGAAATTATTAAAGTCGCCCATAACTATGAGGAGCAAGGCAAGCAGGTGCTCATTTATTCGCCATCCGTCAGCGCAAGAGGAAGCGTCGACCGCGTAGGCTCGCGTGTAGGATTTGAGCGGGAAGCGATTCCGGTCCAGGAGAATACGAATCTTTATGAGAGCGTGAAGGCTCTTGTCGCGGCGGCGGTACCTTCCAAAATTTATTGCGTGCTTATTGACGAGGCACAGTTTTTGAAAAAGCATCATATTTTAGAGCTGACCCAGGTCGTGGACGAGCTTAACATACCGGTCATGGCCTTCGGGTTAAAAAATGATTTTCAGAATCAGCTGTTCGAAGGCAGCTATAATTTGCTCGTGCAAGCGGACAAAATCGAAGAGATTAAGACCATTTGCTGGTATTGCGACCGGAAAGCAACGATGGTCATTCGCTTTAATGACGGGCAGCCGATGAATGCCGGCGCGCAAATTCAGATCGGCGGCAATGAGGACTATAAGCCGGTCTGCAGGCGCTGCTACAATGAGGCGTTTCGCAAGGCGTAGCTTGAAGCAAGCATACAGCTGCAGGGCTTTATCTAACCTAATACGCGCACGTAAAGGAACCTCCGGCCCCGCTTTCGCAGCGGTGCAGGAGGTTCCTTTGCGTATATATAAGAATTTATAAGTTTTCACTTATAAATGTGCTTATATATCTCCGCGAAACGATAGCTTTTGCCACTGAGGACATCGACAGCCGTTTACGCTTGATTTATTGGATTATAGGTTGAATTCGCTCGGATTCAGTCCAAGCGTCGTACAGATATCGCGTACGGCAGCTTGCTCGCTAGCGTCAAAATCGCCGTCTGCCGCGCCGATCGCGCTGCACACACCCACGATTACCCGGCCAACCTCCGGTTTATTGCTGTATTTTGCAATTGCTTTAAGCGCTTCTTGCTTGCCGATCATGCCGTCAAACTCAATATTGCCTACAAAGTGGTTGAAACGGTTGATGACATCGCTCATATCAAAAACCTTCAGCTCTTCGCTGCGGCTGATGTAGCCCGTCATTTTTTGCTTTTCGTTCGCATTAATGGAACCGTCTGCTCCTGCTACGATAGCACAGCCGGCAACGACTGCATCCAAGAAATCTTTATTTTTTAATTTTTTGACCTGATCAGTTAGGCCTTGTTTGGTACTTGTCAGCCATGATGTAAATGAACTCATTTTGTTCAGCCTCCCGTATTGGAATTTATTTGGTGTACCTCTATTGTAAATACTTATGGGGGTAATTAGCAAATTTTGCGGAAAAAGGTCTATTTCTGCGGTGCTTGCCGCGGACCGTTTAACTTTGAAGGATGAACCTCGGACAGAAAATGAGGATGGCGAAGAGATCGCTGGAACCGATTGCAAAATGCCAAAAAACAACGCACATAATCACAAGAATGCGCCATATTTTCAAAACCCTATCAATTTTATACTTGTAGGTAATCTCGTCTGCAGCCTTGAGATGGCTATTATAGTTTTGAGGAGGGTTTGTTTTGAAAAGAAAGATGTCGATGATGACGGCAATGCTTTTGGTCGTATCGCTAATGACGAGTCTTTTTTCGGTCGGAGCGACGCCGTTGACGCAGTCAGGAGAAGGGCTTCCGGCGTACTTGGATCCGTCCAAAAGCGTAGATGCCCGGGCAGCGGATTTGCTTGCTAGAATGACACTAGAGGAACGTGCAGGACAAATGATACAGCCGGAGAAGGGCAATATTACGCCGGAGGAGGCTAAGCAGTATTTTATCGGCTCGGTGCTGAGCGGCGGGGGCTCCTTCCCAAATGGCAAGCAGCAGGATAGCACACGTGAGAATTGGCAGACGCTCATAGACAGCTATCAGGATGGAGCACTCTCGACGAGACTTGGCATCCCGTTATTGTACGGCGTGGATGGGGTTCATGGCCATAACAATGTGAAGGGGGCGACATTGTTCCCGCATAATATAGGTCTTGGAGCAGCGAACAATGCAGAGCTCGTCAAGCAAATCGGTGCCGCAACCGCGAAGGAAATACGTTCGACGGGTGCAAATTGGGATTTTGCCCCGACCATTGCCGCTCCGCAGGATATTCGCTGGGGCCGTACCTATGAGGGTTACAGCGGCAGCCAAGCGATTTCCAAGGAGCTAGGCGCGGCATATATCAAAGGGCTGCAAGGAGAGACAGCTGCCGAGCGCAGCCAAACGAATCATGTCGTTGGCGCTGCGAAGCATTTTATCGGAGAAGGCTATACGGATAACGGAACAAATCAAGGGAATGTGACGAAGTACACGGAGGATGAGCTGCTCGCTAGCGACTTGGCGATGTATAAGGCTGCGGTAGATGCCGGCGTACAAACGGTCATGGCCTCGTACCATAGCGTTCAGGGCTTGAAGATGCATGCAAACAAGCGGCTTCTTACTGATGTGCTCAAGGGTGAGCTTGGCTTTGAGGGTTTTGTCATCTCGGATTACAATGCCATTCAGCAAATCACGCGTGATCAAGAGGGCAAGGCGGTGAGCGGTTTGAAAAATCAGCTGCTCACATCGGTAAACGCCGGCGTGGATATGTTCATGCTGACTGGCGATTGGAAAGCCAGCCTAAATCATTTGATTAACCTGGTTAAGGAAGGCAGCATTACGGAGGAGCGTCTGAACGATGCCGTACTGCGTATTTTGAAGGTTAAAATTTCATCAGGCCTGTTCGAAAATCCGAAGACGGATGCTGATTTGGCAGACTACCTCGGCGCAGACGAGCACCGTGCGCTAGCGCGCCAAGCGGCTGCGGAGTCGCTTGTGCTTTTGAAAAATGACGTCGTGAACGGTTCGCCGATCATGTCTCAGATCAAGGACATGGACAAAATTTTTGTCGCGGGCAAAAATGCTAACGATATTGGCAATCAATCAGGCGGCTGGTCGATCACATGGCAGGGCGCTTCCGGGGCAATAACGACAGGAACGACGATTTATGAAGGGCTTAAAGAGGCAGCAGGCGCTAACAAAACAGTAACCTACAACAAGCACGGCCGGGGAGCGGCAGGTTATGATGCTGCAATCGCGGTTGTAGGCGAGACGCCTTATGCGGAAACAACGGGAGACCGGACCAGCCTTAATCTGGACGAAGAGGATTTGGCGACAATTGCGAACATTCGGGCAGCCGATCCGAACATTCCGATCATCGTGGTACTCGTATCCGGACGTCCGCTCACGATTGCGGATCAAATGGATGACTGGGATGCGCTTGTGGCAGCGTGGCTGCCGGGCACGGAAGGGCAAGGCGTTGCGGATGTGTTGATTGGGGATCAAGAATTCAAAGGGAAAAATCCGATCAAGTGGCCATTCTATTTGACCAATTATCCCATTACGACTGAGGATAGCACGAATCTGCTGTTCCCTATCGGCTATGGCTTAACAAGCGGCCAAGCTACACCTGCATTGCCGGCTAAGCCGGTGCAGCCGGAGTCGCCGTCACTGCCGATACCGGGCAAAATCGAGGCTGAGGCTTTCACAGCGAAGAGCAGCGGGTTGAATACGGAAGATACGCAGGATACGGGCGGCGGCAAAAACGTCGGTTGGACTTCTGGTGGCGCATGGCTGGACTACTCCGTTAAGGTGAACGAGCCAGGCACTTATAAAGCGGCTTTCCGTTATGCAGGCAACGGCGGTGCGACAGGCATCAAAGTGAAGACGGAAGACGGAGCAACGGCGGGTACCTTGAATGTGGGCTCAACCGGCGGCTGGCAAAACTGGCAAACGGCTGAAGTGGAAAACATCGTACTGAGCAAAGCAGGCTTACAAAAGCTAAGATTAGAGTTTATTGCAGGCGACATCAACTTTAACTGGGTGGAGCTCACTCGCACGGGTGATGTGCCAGCCGGCGGCGGAGGCACAACTGATCCGGGTAATGGCGGAGGAAGTGAACCGGCGCTGATCAACGGGGCTGTTGAAGCTTGGATTTCGAGCGAACGGGACGCGGGTGACCGCAAATGGTATTATGCCGACCGTTACTTGGATGGGGACAAGAAGCTGGAGCAGCAAGTAAATCTTGACCTGACGCTCCCGAATGACAGTGCAGCAATAACGATTACGATTGATCCGGACAAGAAATACCAAACGATGCTCGGTATCGGATCTTCAATGGAAGAAGCAACGATTCATAATCTGGTCAAAATGTCGCCCGAGAAGCAGACAGAATTGCTTCGCAAGCTAATCGACAAGGACAGCGGCATCGGCATGAGCATGATTCGTCTGACCATAGGAACATCCGATTTTACGGCGCAGAAGTTTTATTCTTATGATGATTTGCCAGCTGGCGAGACCGATGTCGAGCTAGAGAAATTCTCGATTCAGAAGGATATTGATTTCGGCATCATTGGAACGGTAAAAAAAATGCAAGCGATCAATCCGGATCTGAAGTTTTTTGCATCGCCATGGAGCCCTCCGGGCTGGATGAAAACAACCGACAGTATGGTTAGAGGACAGGTGAAGGAAGAGTATCTTCCGGTTCTCGCTTCCTATTATGTGAAGTATCTTGAGGCTTACGCGGATCAGGGGATCTACTTCGAAGGAATGACGCTGCAAAACGAACCGCTTCTCGAAATTGATTATCCGAGCACGGCCATGTCATGGCAGCAAGCATCGAGGCTTGCGAAGCTGCTGCGGGCGAAGCTGGATCAGCACAGCAACGCTAAGATCAAAAGCGTGAAGCTATGGATGTTCGACCACAATCCGGGCGATACGATGGCATATCCGGCGCAAATTCTCGGTAATCCCGTGGATGGCGCATACGATGCGATTGAAGGAACGGCATTCCATGATTATGGCGGCGAGCTGTCCATGATGACGGAGCTTCATAAGCTGTTCCCGGAAAAAAGCGTATATTTGACGGAGCGGGCCGTTTGGGGTACCGCAGGCGCTGACCGGATCGCGCAATATTTCCGCAATTATGCAAAGAGCTATAACAGCTGGGTAACCATGCTGGACAGCGATATTTCGACGCATCAATGGGTGGGCATTCCTGACCCGACACCGGTGGTACAGGATTCCTCGAATCCGGATAACTACTGGCTTCTGCCCGAGTATTATTTGATGGGTCAATACACGAAGTTCGTGAAGCCTGGTTATGTGCGTATAGACAGCAACTACGGATCGGCATCGACGATTACGAACGTTGCTTTTGCAAGCCCGGACGGCAAAGAAATCGTCACGGTTGTCACCAACCAAACGAATGATCCGCAGCCGTTCAAGGTGCTGGTTGACGGGCTGCAAATCAATGCGGTCATTCCGGCGAAATCGACCGCAACCTATCGCTGGGACCGTACGCAGATTACAAGCGTGCCAGCAGCTATCGACGCAACGCGTTTTGCTTCGGCAGAGGGTCAATATCAGGTTAATCCAAGCGGCTACCTCGGCTCCTTCGCGGCAAATGCAACGGCTTCGTTTGACTATGCTGTTCATGTCGCAGAAGCGGGCGAATATGATATGGATTTGGCGCTGGCGGGCTACCAAACGGATGGCTCGGTAAGCTTTAAGCTGGATGGCGAGCCCCTCGTTACGCTTCCGGTAAAGCAGACGACGTACCAGTGGGATTATTTCGCTAATCAACGCATACGGGTTACCCTGCCGGAGGGTACGCATAAATTAACGATGACTGTGAGCAAAAATGATTACAACATCAAGAGCATTACGTTCTCGAAGGCGGCTGCGGAGCCGATTCAGCTCCCAGCACTTATCGAAGCCGGCAAATTCAAGGCATCCTTAAATGTGCTCGTAAATGGTTCGGCGGTGAGCTATGCAGATCCAAACGATTGGCTGGAATATCAGGTTCAGGTTCCGGCGGATGGCAGCTACGGCATAACCTATCACTATGCCACCGAGAATGAGGGCGCTAAAGCGGAGCTGTCAATCGGAGCAGAGGTGCTTTCTACGACTGCGCTTCCAAAAACAGCAAGCTGGGATTCATGGTCAACGGCGGCGGATACGGTTACCTTAACTGCGGGTATTCACAACCTGCGCGTTCGGATCGTCGATAAAGGCTTTAATTTGAACGCGCTGGCTGTCGGACCGGCTATTCTTGCGGATGCGGCAGTAATTACAGAAGGCGCTGAGGCAGGGCAAGAAGTGATCGTTCACCTACTTAATGACATTTACAAAGAGGAATTAACGGTATCGAATTGGTCGATCGAAGGGGTTGCGGGAACGGTAGTAGACAGCGTCTATCGCCAATCTGACGAATCGGCTAGGCTGGTTTTAGGAGGAGCGTCAGTCAGCGATTATGACTCTGACCGTACGGCAACCGTTACCGCGAGCGTATATGAAGCAGCTGCAGGCGGCGTGGGCGGAACGATGAGCTCCAAGGTTATTTTTAAGGCCATTAATGATACAGAATCTGTGTCGTTGTCCGAGAGTTCGGTTGCTTACGGCGTGAATGGCAAGGAGCTTATTCTTACGCTTGCTGGCGGAAGCTTTGCGGCAGACCAGCTGGGTAAAATTACTTTATCGGGACCAGCGGTTGCGCAAGGTGGCGTATCGCTTCGCGGAGCAGAACTTCTAAGTCCTACAACCGTGAAGCTGACGCTGAATTGGAACGAAATGGTATATTACAATGAGCTTGAGCTTCAGGCTAACGTTCCTGTTCAGGCTTACGATGATTCAACGGGCGGCACGACGCTAACGGCAAAAACAGCCCTGCTTGGAACGGAAAACGTAAAAACGCCGATTAATCTGCTGAGTTTTGATTCGCTTGCCGATTTCAACAGGCTAAAAGGGTTTGCAGTCACGGGAACAGGCAGCTCAGCCAAATTATCGCAAATTGATGCTGGTGATTACGCAGATTATTTGATAAATGTACCGGCATCGGGTTCATATGTCGTTACCTTCAAGGTGACGTCAAATAGCCAGGTCGTAAACGGAATCGTACTGGAAGCGCAGAACGGTGCAATCCGGAAAACGCTGACCGTACCTAATTTGTATAATCAAGTGGTGGAAATGCGCGTGGTCTTGGAGCTGAACGAAGGTGATCAGAAGCTGCGCATCGCATCCGGCGCATCCGGCTATGAGCTGAGAGGGATTAAGTTTGAGCCTCACACGGCACAAGTGATGGATCAAAGCGCCGCCATGAAAATCGAAGCGGAAAGCTACAGCCGTGCAGACGCGGCAGCCGTTCAAAGCAACATGAGCGGTGAAACGCTTCTGTTCAAAAACGTAGGCTTTATCGCCGCGGCAGGCTCGTTATATTTTGACGTAAATATCGCAAAAACAGGCTACTATAAAGTGACTTACCGTTACGCGACGCCGCAAGGAGGCGTAAGCGGCTCACTGTCGGTGAACGGCAGCAAGCTGTCGACTACACCGCTTGGCGCAAGCGGCGGTTGGGATGCCTACGTAGAAACCTCCGGCATTGTCCAGCTTGTGGAGGGCGCGCAGACGTTGCAATTCACAAGCAATAACGACGGGGCGAATCTGGATTGGATCGTGCTGGATGAAACGGAGGCGGTTGCGCCAATTACTGGCATTGCTGCGGTTCCGACAGCGTCGCTTAAAGCAGGAGCCTACAATGGGCCGAAAACGGTAACGCTGGCATCGGCAACGGAAGGGGCTGCCATTTATTACACGACAGACGGCTCGCTGCCAAGCCGCACGAACGGTACGCTTTATAGCGCTCCGCTTAAGCTGAACGATTTGACGGTGCTTCGTACAATCGCAATTAAAGAAGGCATGAAAGACAGCTATATTGCACCGTTCACGTTTGTGATTACGCCTGGAGAGGAGCCGCCGACGTCAACTCCTACGCCAACTCCGGGACCAGAAGCAACACCGGCGCCAACCGCGCCGACCGGCTTAGGAAATGAAACGGGCGGCAAAACGATTGCAGCACCGACTCCGGTAGTGGATGCCGCAAGCGGCTTGGGTAAAACCGTAATCAGCCAGACGATGATTGACGGCGCATGGAAACCGGGTCAAGGGCCAAGCGCTGCCGTTCAAACCATTACAATCGAGGTTCCGAGTGTAAGCGGAGCAAATGGGTACGAGGTGCAATTGCCTAAGGCAGCTATCAGTGAAGCTGCGCTGACGGTTCGTTATGAAATTAAAACGGGAACAGGCACCATCATCGTTCCTAGCCATATGTTGAAGCCGCTTGCCTCGGATGCGGCAACCGTATCCATTGTGATATCGAATGCGGACAAAACAAAGCTTAGCGAAGAAGCGCGCAGCGCAATCGGCAGCCGTCCGGCGGTCGAGCTGAACCTTTATGTGAACGGCGTTAAAGCGGAATGGAGCAATCCGGAAGCTGCCGTAAACGTATCGTTCAGCTATACTCCAAGCGCGGAGGAGCTGCTGGTCAGCGAGCATATTACGGTATGGTACGTTGACGCTGACGGCCAAGTAATTGCAGTGCCAAGCGGAAAATATGTGAAAGCGCAGGGTGCTGTAACCTTTGCGGTCAATCATTTTAGCAGCTATGGCGTTGTGCTCGTGAACAAATCGTTTGATGACCTAGGCAAGCATGCTTGGGCGAAGCAGGCGATTGAAGTGATGGCTTCCAAAGGCGTCATAAACGGCGTGTCCGAAAAAGCTTACGCACCGGCGCAGAAGGTGAAGCGCGCAGACTTTATTAAGCTGCTTGTTACTACGCTCGGCTTAAGCACAGCCGTTGAGGGCAGCAGCTTTACCGATGTGGCGGAGGACGATTACTATTACGACGAGGTGGCAGTAGCGAAGAAGCTGGGCATCGTGACAGGCCGCTCGGACGGGGCTTTTGATCCGAATGCAGCCATTACAAGGCAAGAAATGATCGCTATGACAGAAAGAGCATTAAACGCATCTGGCAAAAAACTGCAAGCAGGCAGCGTGGACCAGCTGAAAGGCTTCACGGATTTGAAGCAGCTTGCTCCGTATGCAGCAGATAGCGCTGCTCTGCTTGTTGCGAACGGTATCGTACAAGGCGACGGCTCCAAGCTTAACCCGCTCGGTCATACGACCCGCGCGGAAGCGGCGGTCATTATGTACGCGATTTACAACAAGTAGCACAATTGGAAAGTGGAAAAGAGGCTGTCCCGCAGGCATGATGCCTGCTGGGGCAGCTTATTTTCTTTTACGAAGCGTAGCTAGACTAACCCCTACATCATGAGCTTACTTCGCTCCATCATCCTATCGGGTCATCGCACCATCACACAAATGTGCCATTTCCTAATGGCTGCAGCACAAGCCGATCCCGCTGCCTACTGTCAGGAACGTAAGCCGCCGCTATTGCAGAAAGTACAACAGAAACCTTACATCCTCCCCGCTCGAAGGAGCTACGCTGCAGAAAATACAACGTAATCCGCCATTAACCAGCTCATTCAATTGAAACCCGAGATTCTATTGCACAAACTGCACTGTAGCAGAAGGCAAGTGTCCCAATAGCTGATTCTATTGCACAAACTGCCGTGTAGCAGGTAGAGAAGGCATGGTCGCACTTGTTAAGCTTGCTTCGTCAACGAATGATCGCTCCATTGCCCCATCGCCTACGCATATGGGCAGCAGCGCAAGCCGCCGCCATTGCAGAAAGTACAACAGAAACCTTACATCCACCCCGCTCGAAGGAGCTACGCTGCAGAAAATACAACGTAATCCGCCACTAACTAGCTATTTCAATTAAAACCCGAGATTCTATTGCACAAACTGCACTGTAGCATGGGGCTAGGGCTCGAATAGCTGATTACATTACACAAACTACAGTGTAGCTGGGGACGGAGCACCCGATCGCAGTTTGTTTTGCGCAAAATGAGCTACTGCTCGCTTGGAGAGACATTTCCAGCATCAGATTACATTGCACAAACTGCAGTGTAGCAGGGGACGGAGCACCCGATCGCAGTTTGCTGTGCGCAAAATGAGCTACTGCTCGCTTGGAGCGACATTTCCAGCATCAGATTACATTGCACAAACTACAGTGTAGCCGGGAACGGAGCACCGATTGCAGATTGTTTTGCACAAAATAAGCTACTGCTCGCTTGGAGCGAGGTTTCAATCAGCTTGCACCCAATCCGCCAACTGCCGAGACGGATTTTAATGGCTGCCGTATCACATCGATTCTATGAAAAGTTTTTCAAACTAGTCAGCAGCCGTTCACTCTATCAATCTCTCGAATACGATGACTGTATCAAATTGATAGGAGTTGATCATGTGTCCTTTTACTTTAAGCTGCTTTCGTATCAAGGGAGAAACGTGGAGGTTGTGCTCTCCAATGGCGAAGTACTATCAGGTGTTTTAATTTCAGTGGGCTTCTCCTACGTCGTTGTTCAAACCTTAAGCGTACCGGGATACGGAGGAACAGAGGATATCCTAATACGTTCGAGAGTTATTAATTATGTCCGAGTTCTTTAGGCAGGGCTGCACGGATGGTGGGCGGAGACGCGATTTGGTAGAACAGCTCATGAAGGATGAGCGGGCTTTGCCTCCGCTCAATAAGGGAAGCGATTTTTCTGATAAGGGAAAGCGAAGCGGTGTTCAGCAGCGTTTATCCGTCGTCATTCCGGCTCAAAACGAGGAAAGGACAATCGGGCGCGTTATCCGAGAGGTAAAACAGCTTTCACCTATTGAAATCATAGTTGTCGTTAACGGTAGCTCAGATCAGACGGAAGTGATCGCCAGGCAGCTAGGTGCCGCAACCATCGTATTTCAAGAGCCGCTCGGAACGGATGTCGGCCGAGCAATCGGGGCTTATGCAGCCTCAGGCGATACAATATTGTTCGTGGACAGCGATTTCGATATCCCGTGGAGAGAGCTTGCTCCTTTCTCCGATGCAGTACGGGAGAACTGTGATATAGCCGTAAATCGGCTGGATCACCATCTTGGCATGCGCATGCCTTGGAGCACGGTGACCGCCTTGAAAATTGCGCTTAATATGGCTCTGGGCCGAGAGGATCTTGCGAATGCGTCTCTGGTGAATGTCCCGTTCGCCATGAATAGGCGGGCGCTTGAAGTGATGCATTGGTCGACGCTGTTATGTCCGCCGAAGGCCTATGCGCTAGGGATGCTCGGAGGCTTGTCCATTAGAGCGGTGCATCGCATAGAAGTGGATCGCTTGAACCGGTATCGGCCCCATAAGCATAACAACAGGGGAATGAATCACTCCGAGGCAGCGATGCAAATCATAGGCGATCATTTTGAGGCTCTATATGCCATTCACGGAAGAAGGGAAAGGGAAGGAGTGATAGCGTGCAGCGAGAACCAGGTAAAGTGAGCATCGTCATTACTAACTATAATCGGGCAGCGTATCTGATTGAATGTTTGGACAGCTTGAAGAAGCAGACGCATGCGAGCACGGAAATTATTTTCGTGGATGATGCTTCGGCCGATAGATCCGTAGACGTCGTACAAGCATGGTGCGAGGAGAACGGTTTAGCGGGGACAGATGCTTTTGTCCTCGTTCGATTACCCAGAAATGTGGGCTTCTCCGGCGCGATGACGACGGGACTCTTTCTTGCTCGAGGAGAATATATCGCTGTGCAGGATGCCGATGATTTCTCACATCCGCTGCGCCTCGAGAAGCAGATCGCCTTTCTGCGCAGCCATCAGGATATCGCATTAGTTGGAACGAGCTATGCCGCCTTTGGAAATACGGGGCAACGGGTATACGAGCAGGCGAAATGGCTCCGGTACGGCGAGGAAATTAACAAGGTTTACCGAAATGGCGGGCACTGCGTTTGCCACGGCACCATCATGTTTAGAGGAGACGCTTTCGATCGTATCGGCGGATTAAGCCGCCGAATTGTCGGCGCGGAGGATTATGAGTTTATCGTCAAATTTTTGCACCAAAAGGAACGCATTGAAAATATACCCGAAATTCTCTATTACTATCGATTGCATACCGATCAACGATCATTGGCTTTTTATGCAAAAAAGGAGTGAAGCGAAATGATAAGCTCGCGGTTATCCGTATTAATGGCTCTGGACAGTATGGATGCCGGCGGCACGGAAACGCATGTTTTAAGCTTGACCAAAGCTTTGATACGCACCGGGCAAAGGGTGACGCTGCTCTCGGCGGAAGGGCTTTTGCGGCCCCAGTTCGAGGAGGCGGGATGCACGGTCTTTCTCTTTGATTTTCATGCAGCCCATGCGGTGCAGGTAGCACGCTTGCAGGAGATTATGCGATTGCAAGAGGTGGATTGCGTGCATGTGCACCAGACGCCGTCCGGACTGCTCACGGCAAGTGCGGCCAGCCAGCTGGGTATTCCTACGGTATTCACCGTTCATGGCACCTACTATCCGCAGAGCAGCATAAAGACGCTGATGAGCCTCTCCAAAGAGGTAATCAGTGTGAGTGCGCCTGTCCAAAAATATACGCAGCAGCTAGGCTTTCCCTCGGCGGTTGTGCCGAATGGAATCGATTTGCAGGAGTTTTATCCGTCTAACGGCTCGAGACTCCGCTCTGAGCTTGGCTTGCCTGATGATGCAGTCGTTCTCCTCTACGCAAGCAGGCTGGCATGGGGGAAAGGAACCGCCTGCGATACGCTGCTGCGGGCAATGAAGGATCTTCGCCGTTATGGTTGGAATCGCCTGGAGCTTGTCGTCATCGGAGACGGTCCCAAATTTGAAGCGATAAAGGAGCTCTCCGCCTTTATTGAGGAGGAGAGCGGTCAGAGGTTCATCCATGTTCTTGGCAAAAAGGCGCGAATGAACGAGTACTACAATATCGCGGATATCGTCGTCGGCACCGGCAGAGTTGCGCTGGAGGCGATGGCTTGCGGGAAGCCGGTGCTGGCCGTCGGCAACCATGGTTATTTCGGCTGGATCGAGCCTGGCAATTACGAGGAAGCATGGTCGCATTATTTTGGCGACCACGGGTCCTATACCGCATATTCACGCTATCTTTTTGCGAGCGAGATCGGGCAGGGCTGCCGCGATCTGCCGAGGCTGAAAACCTTGGGCGCAGAAGGGAAACGCTGGGTTGAGCGAAAATTCCATATCGACCCGATCATCCAGCAGGTATTGAACGTGTATCGTGCGGCAATCGCAATCGACAAAACATCATGAAGGGCGGTACGCCATGAAACGGATTTTGTATGTAGGCTGGATCGGTTTTAACAATGTCGGTGACGAGCTGATGTGGCTCTTATTCCGCGACTTGTGCAGATCCTATTTGCCGGATAAAAAATATGACGTGATTCCCTCCATCCCGTGCGTAGATATCCGGAATCCCGGTCCCTACGATACGGTCGTGCTCGGCGGGGGCTCGCTCTTAATTCCGGGTTATATCGATGTGGCTTATCAAGCAGCGCTGAAGAAAAAAAAGGTCATCATCTGGGGGAGCGGGCATGATCATCAAGAGTTCCCCCTGATGGACGCATGCGGTAAGGCTGAGGCTAATTTGGCTTACACGGGCGAAAATTCAGCGACCAATGAAAAGCTTGCGGAGCTGGTGCAGCTATCCGAATACTGCGGTGTCCGGGGTCCATTATCCTATCAATTTCTGAAAGATTCCGGCGCTTCGATGGCGGATGCCATCATAAGCGGCGATCCGGCTTTTCTTCTTCCGGCACCATCGCCGAGTAACCGATCCAAAGGCAGCCGTACGATAGGCGTCAACTGGGGAACGGCGTATAACCGCATATTCGGCGGCAGTGAGGAAAAGGTGGAACAGCAATTGGCAGAGGCACTGCGGCTATTGATCGCGCAGGGCTACCGCGTGAATATCTTCTCGGTTTGGGGGCCGGACAGAGAAGCGTGCAAGCGTCTATACGCGAAGCTGGGGGATCCCCGTAACGTCGAATTGGATCTTGAGCTTTACCATCACGAGGACCTGCTTGAAAAGCTGAAATCCTACGCACTGACGATTAACTTCAAGCTGCACGCGAGTTATCTTTCAGCTGCTGCAGGCGTTCCTTTTATCAGCCTTGGCTATCGCTTTAAATGTATTGACTTCGGGTTATCGGTTGGTCTGTCCGATTATGTGCTCTCTACGGGGGATCCTCAGTTGGAGCAAAGCATACTCGACCGAGTAGGCAAAATTGAAAACGAAGCGTATACGATCCGTGAAAAGTTTTACACGCACCAAATCCGTTATCGTGAGCTGCTGAAAAAACCGTTTTACGAGGAGCTGCTTTAAGGATGGAACGGAGCTGCCTAGAGGTGAAGAACCTTCGGGCAGCTCCTTTTTATGGATTTTTAAGGAAGCGGGTTGACATAGAAAAATAGTTTATGTTATATACAAAGAGGGATTAGCACTCAGAGAGTTTGAGTGCTAATATATAGGATGATGGTTTAACAAAGCTAGGCCAAGCCATCCTGTCAAATATCCATAATGATTTTATAATCGAAGAATGGAAAGGGGATCTATCCATGTCCAAACAACAGTTCAAAGCAGAATCGAAAAGATTGCTGGAAATGATGATTAATTCCATTTATACGCAGCGCGAAATCTTCTTGAGAGAGCTGATCTCTAATGCAAGCGACGCTATCGACAAGCTCTATTACAAAGCTTTAACCGATGAGCAGTTGGTGTTTAACAAAGAGGATTATTACGTCAAAGTGGTGGCTGACAAAGCGAACCGGACGCTGACGATTACAGATACAGGTATTGGGATGTCCAAGGAAGAGCTTGAGAATAACCTTGGTGTTATCGCGAAGAGCGGTTCCTTTGCTTTCAAGAATGAAAACGAGCTGAAGGACGGCCATAATATTATCGGCCAGTTCGGCGTAGGCTTCTACTCCGCATTCATGGTGGCGGATGTCGTTACCGTAACAACGAAGGCTTTCGGCAGCGACGAAGCTTTCAAATGGGAATCAACGGGAGCGGACGGCTATACGATAGAGCCAGCGGAGAAGGCTTCTGCAGGTACCGAAATCGTGTTGAACATCAAGGAGAACACTGAGGATGACCAATACGATGAATACTTAGAGGAATATCGCCTAAAATCGATTATCAAAAAATATTCCGATTTTATCCGTTATCCGATCAAGATGGACGTGAAAGGCCAACGTCCGAAGCAGGACAGCGAGAACGAGTTCGAGGAATACCAGGAAGAGCAAACCGTCAACAGCATGGTGCCGATCTGGCGGAAAAACAAAAACGAGCTTACGCAAGAAGATTACGATCAATTTTATTTCGAGAAGCGTTATGGCTTTGATAAACCGATCAAGCACCTGCATATTAGCGCTGACGGGGCCGTCGTCTACAATGCGATCTTGTATATTCCGGAAAATACGCCGTTCGACTACTATACGAAGGAATACGAGAAAGGGCTCGAGCTTTATTCGAATGGCGTGCTTATTATGGATAAATGCTCGGACCTGCTCCCGGATTATTTCAGCTTCGTTAAAGGGATGGTTGATTCCGAGGATCTGTCGCTCAATATCTCGCGTGAGATGCTGCAGCATGACCGCCAGCTGAAGCTGATCGCCAAAAACATCAACAGCAAAATTAAAAGCGCGCTGCTTGGCATCCTTAAGGATGACCGCGAGAAATACGAGACCTTCTACAAAAGCTTCGGAAGACAGCTGAAGTTCGGCGTATACAACGACTATGGCATGAATAAAGAAGTGCTGCAGGATCTGCTGCTGTTCCATTCCTCCAAAGAGAAGAAGCTTGTTACGCTTGATGAGTACGTGTCAAGAATGAGCGAGGACCAGAAGTATATCTATTACGCTTCCGGCGAGTCGATCGAGAGAATCGAGAGATTGCCGCAAACAGAGATGGTTTCCGACAAAGGCTACGAAATCCTTTATTTCACGGACGATATCGATGAATTCGCGATCAAGGTTGTCGCTAAGTACAAGGATAAGGAATTTAAGTCGGTATCCAGCGGGGATCTTGGCATCGAATCCGACGAGAAGGATAAGGAAACGGCGGAGGAGCAGGAGCAGCATAAAGAGCTCTTTGAGCAGATGAAAGAAATCCTCCAAGATAAGGTGAAGGCTGTCAAAGCTTCAAAACGTCTTAAATCGCATCCCGTGTGCTTGTCGACCGAGGGCGAGGTTACGATCGAAATGGAGAAAATATTGAAGGCAATGCCGAACAGCCAAGACGTGAAGGCGGACAAGGTGCTGGAAATCAACGTGAACCATGAAATTTTCGCGGCATTGAAGGATGCCCATGGCAAAGACCAAGCGAAGCTTAGCCTTTACACGAGCTTGCTCTACAACCAAGCGCTTCTCATCGAGGGCTTGCCGATTCAAGATCCGGTATCGTTCACGAATGACATTTGTAAAGTTATGGTTTAATCCTAGAAATAAGCGCAACGAAAACAACCTGCACGGGTCTATGCCTGTGCAGGTTGTTTTGTTTCTATATCTCCGCGAAAGAACAGCCATTAACGCTTGTAACGCTAAAGTATGATCTGGTTTTTGTTATTGTGATCATAAAGGCTGTAAGTATTTTTACCGCTGCGTTTGGCATGGTAAAGAGCCTGGTCTGCGCAGATGTAAAGCCGTTCGGAGTCCTCGGCATGTTCAGGCGCAATTGCAATTCCAATAGAGGCCGTAATGCTCAAGCTTTTTACAACATCTATTCCATGGATTTCACAAGGCCGTTTCAGCTCATCAATAATATGGCTAGCCGTTTCTATCGCTTCCTGGGTGTTTTCAATATAGCTCAGAATCACGGCGAACTCATCACCGCCTAAGCGTGCTGCCACGGCATTAGGATTCGTAACCGCAGAGCGGATTCGTTTGCCAACCTCTTTAAGAAAGGTATCGCCGGCATCATGCCCAAGGGTGTCATTGACCAATTTGAAATGATCCAGATCGATATGCAGCAGCGCTGTTTTTCTCTTCTTTTTCTTATTTTTCTCGATACTCGCCATCAAAGAGCTCTCAAAGGCCGCTCGATTGGAAAGACCCGTCAGCATATCATGGGAGGCTAAGTACACCGGTCTGGCTACCAGCCTGGTTATAATGTATGAAATGATGAGCGCTATGGCAATAGTCGCTAACAGCTGAAGCAAGAACACCTGCTTATTTTGATTCAATTTGTTTTGCAATTCCTGTTCATTGTAAACGATCTCAATAATGCGTTTATCGGTGAAGCGGGTCGCCGCGTCGTCGTATTCTATAGAATAGGGCACATAGCGATAGGTAACCTGATATCCTTCCCGCTCACCGGAAACCTCCTGTACGTTCGATTCCCGAAATGCTTTGCTGAAGGCGGGCATATTTTCATTGGAAACGACGAGGGATCTTCCGTCCTCTCCCATTTTTCCTATCGACTTGCCGGTTGTCGTAAAAATAGTAATGTCGTTGATATAGCTGTATTTTTGAATAAGGCTGCTGCTGATAACGAGAAAATTAAAGCTTTGGAAGATTGGATTACTTTCCATATAGAGGCCAAGCTCGATTAAATATTTATGATCGGGGGTAGGGATGTAGCTGTATTTTCTGATTTTCCCCGTATTCGTTTCTTGATCGATCCCATCTGCTACGAATTGCTCTCCTTGCAGCCGCTCCTGCAGAAGTCTGGAGAATGAGCCCTCGCCCTCGTCTTCAAAGCGGAGCCCGATATCCATCACAAAGCTGCTGTACAGGATGGTTTGCGTATCATCAATGATGTAAATATCCATGCCGTCCATTTCTTTTTTTAGCGCTTTGTAATCCCACGAAGCTACATTAGGATTATCGCGGTATTTTTGGAGCAGCGTATTGGAACTGGCCTTCATTTTTTTCTCAATGTCTTGATTGAAAATTTGAAATGCCTTGTCTGCAGCCGAGACAGCGGTAACGACCGTATCTTCAACCAAAGCGGATTCACGTTTATAACCCGTTATCAAGTTCTCCTTTAAACGATGCTGGTTGACCAGAGACACACTGAATGTCAATAAAATGCTAAAAATGCCCATAATGGCCATTATTTTAGCTTTGAAACGAAACGGCATTGTATGACCCCCTCGAAGCCGTAATATTGATAGGTCTAATGACCTAATCTATTTATCGGTTTACAAGTCTAATTCATTAACGAATTATGGAAATTTGTAAAAAAAAGGACTGTCACGCAAGGTCCAAAACCTTGGGACAGTCCTTTTTTACAAAATATAAGAAAGTATAAATTTGAACCTTATACGATGCTTATATTTCACCGCGAAACGAGCTTTTGCCGCCAAGGACGGCTTCATCCGTTTACGCTTGTTCATTCCGGGTTGTAATTTTTTTGATATTGCCGCGGCGTTAATCCCGTCCACTTCTTGAAGGTCGAGCTGAAGTGGCGTTCCTCTTGGTAGCCTACCAGCTTGGATACGGCGTAAATTTTGTAGCTTTGCTTTAGCAGCTCCTTGGATTGCTCCACGCGGTATTGATGCAGGTAATCCAAGAAGTTAACGCCAAGCTCCTGCTTGAAGAGCGAGCTGAGATAAGAATTGCTGACGAATGTTTCTTTGGCCGCAAGCTCTAGCGTGAGGTTCGTATTGTACCTTTGCTTAATAAGCTCGATGGTGGCGTGAACTGTGCGATGCAGCGACTTTTGCTTCGACACCGCCTCGACGATGCTTTGCACGATTTTTTGGAGCACGACGGAGCAGTCGTCAAGCGTCTCCATATTTGGAATTTGCTCCATCCAGTTAACGAAGCTGTCCTGCCATTCAATAGAAGCAACCTTGCGTTCCTTGGCGAACTTTTGCAGCTCGAGAATCAGACTCGTTGAGCGCAGATGCACCTCGGCCTTACTATAACCGGAGTTGCTTCGGATATGGGACATGCTCGCCTCTATGGCATCGACAGCTTGCTCATACTGCTCGTTTTGCAGCGAAACGAGCAGATCCTTCTCCATGCGATGCAGAAACGGATCATCCAGAATAGAGGTTTTTGAGGTGTGCGGTTTGTCAGCCCCCGCATAAAAGAAAATGCCGCCCCGTCCTTGATAGAATCGTCCTTCCATCGCTTCAAGCGCTTCCTGATAGCCGATATGGGCAAAATCGACGGAGGCTTGAGCCGAGCTGATCGATATGCTGATGGAAAGCTTTAAATAGGATTCCAGATTGCACTGGAGCATCTTCATCGCGCTTCCGATCGCATCGAGCGTGGCATGATCCGGATAATTGCCGATCCAAAGCATTTCGTCTCCGTGACGGAATACTTCAAGCTTTCCTTCGTATAGAGGCCGAAGCGTCTCTCCCGTAATATTAAGCAGCGCATAGCGAATGAGCTCCAAATCCCGTTTGGAGGCTGCCGCGTTAGGCCCTTTATTCGCATCAATCCGAATGATGCCAACCTGTATCTGCCCGGGCAGGAGTGTCAACTCGACCTCGTTCATGACGTTTGCGCGGTTCTCTAACGGCATTAAAGGCTGCTGGATCCACTGGGACAATATTTGATTTTTCAGCAGATGAATATTTCGGTTCCAGCTTTGATTAAGAGCATTAACCGCTTTATCCTCATTCTCGGAATCCTCGATTTTTTGCTTTAATTCCAAAATAACGCGTACGATATCATGCGGCATGCAGGGCTTCAAGAGATAATCCGATACGCCGAGCTTGATCGCTTCCTTTGCATATTCGAACTCGTCATAGCCGGTAAGCAGCACCGAGCGGAAATCATGGCCGGCGGCTTTGGCCTCTCTAATCAAATCAAGACCGCTCAGGTGGGGCATGCGGATATCGGTCAGAAGCAAATCCGGCGGGTTATTATGGATCATTTCCAAAGCCTGACGGCCGTTCTCGGCTTCACCGGCAATCTCTATGCCATAAAGCTTCCAATCGACAAGGGTAAGAATACCCTCCCGAAACGATTGCTCATCCTCCGCAATAATCATTTTAAGCGCCATTTGATGTGCCCCCTTGTTTGATTCGTATTTGAACTCTAGTGCCGAGACCCTCACGGCTTACAATCTCAAATTCCGCATGCTCATAAAATAAAGCAAGTCTCTCTTTAATATTGGAGAGCGCCATCCCTGAATGCGGTTCGTGCATTTGCAGAGTCTGCATCGGCTCATCGACTGGCGCTTGGTTTAGGCGCTGAACCTGAGACTCAGGCATGCCGGGACCGTTATCCGAGACCTCGAGAATAATAAGTGAATCTTCTTTACATGCCTTTACGTGAATATGGCCATTGCCGCCTGAAGGCTCAATCGCATGGATAATCGCATTCTCGACGAGGGGCTGAAGGAGCAGCTTCGGCATGCGGAAATGCTGGATGGACGTCTCCAAGTCAATTTCGAAATTGAAACGGGACGTGAAGCGTTTCTTTTGCAAAAACAAATAATTCCGCACCAGCTCCATTTCATGCTCGAGCGCTACCAGATCATTGCCGCTGTTGAGGCTTAAACGGAATACTTGCGAGAGCGAAACGACCATTTCGGATATTTCCTTATCTCCCTTCTGAACGGCGCTCCAATTAATCATGTTCAACGTGTTATAGAGAAAATGAGGATTAATTTGCGATTGCAGCGCCTTAAGCTCCGCTTCCTTCTGCTTCAGCCTCGAGGCATAAACGTCATCGATTAATGTTTTAATTCGTCCAACCATCGTATTATACAAATGTCCAAGCCTGCCGATCTCATCGTTGCCGTTGAAGTGGACCCGCTGCGTAAAATCTCCCGTTTGAAGCGCCCTCATCGAAAACATCAGCTTCTTCATCGGATTCGTAATGATGCGGGCGATGACCCAAGAGACGATGATCGTAATTAGTGTTACGACAGCCATAATGGAGAACGTAACAGAGCCGATATGCTTCAGCTCAAGCACCAGCTTGCTGCGGTCCTGAATAACGACGGTATGCCAGCCGGTAATATCCGAAATCGAATCGGAGACGATATACTTTTTGTTTTTCTTTAATACGGCCAATCCGCGTTCAGGATGAATCGTCGTCGTATCCTCCTGATTGAAAAAGGGCAGCAGCGTGATGGGCTTGCCGATCCACTGCATATCCGTTGCGGCGAGGACGATGCCCTGATCATTCATAATGAACTGCGCAGCCTCCTCATTGCCATGGTATAAGCTTTTGCTCAGTTTATCCGCATCCATTCCGATGACGAGGAGACCGCTGCGCGCATAGTTGTAATAGTTTTTGTAGGGCTTAATTAAGACGATTTTATGATGGTAGTCACCGGGCAAAATATAATCCGAGGGATAAAACATATCCCATATTTGCCCCGAAGGCGTCTTCGCCAATCGTTCATAATAGCGGGTTTTGGTAAATCCTTCAAAACTGATAGCGCTTGCAATACCGGTTTGCGTAATAGCAAACGGCTGCCCCGATACATCCTCCTTCGAGGTCGGATAAAGGATGAGCGATTGAATGAATTCACCGGTAACCATGAGCGGCAGCAGATTTTTGAACACCTGGTCACGGCGCTGAGGCGTATCCCCGTTTATAACCATGCCTTGAACCGTCGGATTCAAAAACAAATAATTGGAGAAACTCAATGTGCTCTTGGCAAAATAGTCCAGCTGGTCCTTCGTCTTGATCGCCATATTCAATTGGGATTGGCGAAGCTTATCCACGACCTCTCCGGAGGCGATGAAATACGAATATAGACCGGTAATGCCTACGGTAACAATGAGGAGGGGAATCACTAAGGTAAGTAATTTTCGCTGCAGCGTAATATGTCGAAATGGAGGAAAAAGAGCCCTCATGCCAATCCCCTTTTGCCATTCAAATTTGTGCTTTCAGTATACCAAGAATTAAATCCAGGCAGGGGGTTTTTGCCGATGATCCAAAAAATGAGGCATCTATTCTAAATTATGGCTCATATTTTGGCACCTAAGTTACACGTTATAATGGGTGCAGAACAGGGAACGCCTGGTCAACTAAATAAAGGTGGGGTAGCGATGAAAAAGATATGGATCACGCTCGTAGCGATGCTCATGGTCTTCACTGTGGCAGCATGCAGCTCCGGCAATAGCGGTACGAATGAGAACAAGGGCACGGCGCCGAGCCCGAGCAATGAAACTAAGGAAACGAATGCCGCGAATGAGGGCAAGGACGCCGAGCCGGTTACGCTTAAGTTTTTTACGGCACTGGCCGATCGCTCTAACGGAGCGGGTAAAATCGAGCAAGCCATCATCGATAGCTATATGGCAGAAAACCCGAATGTGAAGATTGAAGTCGAAGCGCTTCAAGATGAGCCTTATAAAGCAAAAATCAAGGTTTACGCATCGACTGATGCGGTGCCGGACATTATTCAAGCTTGGGGCCAAACCTCCTTCATCAAGCCGCTTATCGATAACAACATGCTGCTGGAGCTGAACGAAGCCGAGTTTGAGAGCAGCAACTTCGTGCCGGGCGCAAAAGATGGATTCTCTCAAGACGGTAAGTTGTACGGCTTGCCGCGCGGTACCGATTTCTTAGTTATCTACTATAACAAGAAGCTGTTTGACGACAATGGCTTGACGGTACCGACAACAACGGCAGAACTGCTTGAGGTGTCGAAGCAGCTAAGAGCAAAGGGCATTAACCCGATTGCAACAAACGCAATGGAAGGCTGGTCGCTGCCGATTTGGTTCGAATATGCGGCACAGCGCCATACAGGCGATTTCAATAAAATGGATGCGGTATTGAAGGGTGAAGGCAAATTCTCTGGCGATGCAGGCTTCCTCGCAGCGGCGCAGGATATTGCGGCTTTGGCAGACAGCAAAGGGCTGGCAGACGGCTTCATGACAGCGGACTACGGCACATCCCGCAACCTGTTCGGTCAAGGCCAAGCGGCAATGTATGTGATGGGCAACTGGGAAGCCGGCCTAGCAACGGACGAGAATTTCCCGGAGGAATTCCGCAATAACGTAGGCGCGATTTCGTATCCAGCCTCCGATAATGGCAAAGCAACAGACGTAGCGGCATGGTATGGCGGCGGATATTCCGTATCCAAAAATTCGAAGCATCCAGAGGAAGCGGTAGCCTTCTTGAAATATTTCTTCGCACCTGAGAACTGGGCGAAGCAGGTTTGGGAAACGGGCTCCGGTACGCCGGCTCAAAAGTTTGATCAATTTTTGACTGGCAACGAGACAGCGCTGCAAAAACAATTGGTGGATATTTTTAGCGCCATGACATCTTCCAGCGGAACACCGGTCCATGATAATGGAACGGATGAGTTCAAAACAAAGGTGATGGAAGCTCATCAGAAGCTATTCGGCAAGCAAATTACGCCGGAACAATTTTTGACGGAGATGGATGCGGCAGTCGCCGTGTTGAAGTAACAGATTAACCTGATAGCTGCGGAGGCAGACGAATCTATTTCGACTGCCTCCCCTTCTACAGAGAGAGAGCGGGGAGAACCATGCACAAACTGATGAGCAATCGAATCACCATTTTTTGGCTAGTCGCACCGGGGTTTATGCTGTTTCTCTTCATGGTTTGTTTTCCGATTTTGATGAGTGCATATTACGGTACGACGAATTGGACGGGAATCGGTGCTTACGAGTTCGTTGGGCTCGAGAATTACATGAACATCTTGTTCCATGACAGCGTTTTTTGGCGGTCTCTGTTAAATGCCCTGATGCTGCTGGCAGCTACGCTACTGATTCAACATCCGATTGCGCTGCTTTTCGCGATATTCGTTACACATGCAGGAAAGCTTGAAAAATGGTTCCGTGCCGTCTTTTTTATACCGGCTGTGATTTCAATCGTCGTAACATCGAAAATGTGGGTAAGCGTATTTCATCCGAATTTCGGGATGTTAAATAAATTGCTCGAGGGCGCCGGCTTAAGCGCTTGGAAGCAGGATTGGCTTGGCGATTCACATATTGCGATTTGGTGCATTATTGTCGTCGTCATGTGGCAGGGCTTTGGTTATGCGCTTCTTCTCTATTATGCAGGGCTGCAGGGCATACCGAAGGATTTATTTGAAGCGGCCGAGCTCGATGGAGCAGGCAGAGTGAAGCTTTATACGAGAGTCATCATTCCGCTCCTCTCGCCAATGGTCCGGGTAGCGGTCGTCATAGCGGTTACCGCTTGCTTGAAGCAGATGGAAACCGTGTTTCTCATGACGAACGGAGGACCCGCCAATACGACGCAGTTTATAGGGAATTACCTTTACAAAACGGCGTTTTCTTCATCGCTTTATGGCTATGGGAACGCGATTTCCGTTGTGTTCGTTATCATCTGCCTCGTCATAACGATGGCGATGAACAAAGCGTTCAAAAAAGATGTCGGCGAGTTTTAACGGCATCACGAATGAGTCATTTCATGACATGAATTTCTTTAGGAGGCATGCCAGTGGAGGCCCTTGCAGCTAAGACCAACCGGGAGGCAAATAACGGCAAGAAGAAGGATGCCGCATCGCCTGCTTTAAAGGTCATTCTTCACATCATCCTGTGGGGAGTGGCGCTGCTTCAAATTTTCCCGCTTATTTGGCTCATTAATTATTCCTTTCTGAAGAGCGGAGATTTCTTCGGGAGCGGAATTTTGAAATGGCCTAAATCATTTGAATGGAATAACTATGTGAATGCATTCACATACGGGAGCGTTCCGCGCTTTCTTTTGAACAGCGTGTTTATTACGACCGTAACGATTTTGGCAGCCGCCTTTCTGGCTCTGATGCTGAGCTACGCTTTTACGCGAATGGAATGGAAGCTGCGCGGTCCGGCGATGGCCTTCATTATGCTGGGGATGATCGTTCCGATCCACGCGACCTTGCTGCCGAACTTTATTTTGTTCGACAAGCTGAATCTCATCGATAATCCATTGTCGTTGATTCTGCCGTACATTGCTTTCTCCTTACCGATCAGCCTGCTGATCTTATCTGGCTTTCTCGAGACGATTCCGAGGAGCATTGAAGAATCCGCGGTCATGGACGGCTGCTCTGTCTTTGGCGTCATCTTTCGAATCATCATGCCGATTACGAAGCCGGCTATTGCGACGGTATGCATTATGAACTTTATAAGCTGGTGGAATGAATTCATTATGGCGAATACGTTTCTAACCTCTGAAACGTTCAAAACGCTGCCATTCTCCATCATGAAGTTTACGGGGCAATATTCATCCAATTATGGCGCGCAGTTTGCCGTAATGACGATGATCGCGCTGCCGACAGTCATCATTTATTTGCTCTTTACTGAGCAAATGTCACGCGGGATTACCGCTGGAGCAGTGAAAGGTTAGGCTAGGCCAGAAAAGGGAGGCGGAGGCAGCGTGCAAACACCTGTTACAGCAAAATCAGCGATAACCATCGCGCGCAGAGAAAAACCGCTATGGCGGCGGTTTTTGTCGCAATGGCAAGTACAGCTCATGATTTTTCCGGCTTTAGTCTTTATTTTGATCTTTAACTACTTCCCGATGTACGGCGTGCTGATGGCGTTTCAGGACTACAGTTTGTTTAAAGGTTTTTTTGGCAGCCCATGGGCGGGGTTCAAGCATTTTGAGATGTTCTTTAACTCGCCTGACTTTATCCGCGTCATCCGCAACACGATCGTCATCAGTCTGTTAAAGCTGGTTATTAACTTTCCGGCACCGATTTTGCTTGCCCTCATGCTGAATGAAGTAAGAAATATGGCATTCAAAAAAATCATTCAAACGATCAGCTATCTGCCCCATTTCTTATCATGGGTTATCGTATCGGGATTTACGATTTCCATATTGTCCGTCGATAACGGCAGCCTGAACATCTCGCTGCAGGCGCTTGGACTCATCGACAAACCGATTAATTTCTTATCGCTTCCGGAGTATTTCTGGGGAATTATCGTGACAACGAATTTGTGGAAGGAAATTGGATTTGCGACAATCGTTTATTTGGCGGCCATTGCGGGCGTGAACCCGAGCTTATACGAAGCGGCGTCCATTGACGGGGCAAGCAAATTCAAACAGATTTTTTTGATAACGCTTCCTTCAATTACGCCGGTTATCGTCATTTTCCTCATTCTGAACATTGGCAGTCTCTTAAATGCCGGCTTTGATGATTTGCTGCTGCTCGCCAGGAGCGCGATGCTCCGCGATGTAGCAGAGGTTATCGATACTTACGCTTACCGGATCGGCATTATTAATAACCGCTTTTCTTATGCGGCTGCGGTCGGCTTGTTTAAAGCGATCATTAGCGTAGGTCTGCTGACGATGGCCAACTATTTGGCTAGAAGAGCAGGTACGAGCCTATGGTAGAGCAAATCAAGATGACCAATATGCAGAAAAGGGGCGAAGCCTAGTGAAGCTGAGCAGCGGCGATAAAGCATTGCACACGGTTATTTATATCCTTCTGGTGCTGCTGGGGCTGGCAACGTTATATCCGTTCTGGAACTCGGCAGTCATTTCCTTTAACGAAGGCTTGGATACGGCGAAAGGCGGGATCACGTTATGGCCGAGGGCCTTTACGCTGGACAATTATAGTATTGTGTTCCAAAACGAGCGGATCGTTGACGCTTTTCTTATCTCTGTTTTGCGGACGATTGCAGGTACCGTAATATCGATTTTCTTCACCGCTATTTTCGCCTACGGCTTGTCCATTAAGGGCGTTATCGGGAAGAAATTTTATATGATCTTTGCGATTATTACGATGTATTTTAGCGGCGGGCTTATTCCATTCTACCTGCTGAACCGCGAGCTGGGCCTGATGGATACGTTCTGGGTCATGGTTATTCCGACAGCGGTAAGCGTATGGAACATGATTATATTCCGCACCTTCTTCATGGGCTTGCCCGATGGACTGGAGGAATCCGCGAAAATTGACGGAGCGAGCACGTTTGGCATCTTTTTCAAAATCGTGCTTCCTTTATCCGGCCCGGTACTCGCTACGCTATCCTTGTTCACCGCGGTTTACCACTGGAATGATTGGTTTACCGCCACGATTTTTATTAACGATGCGAAGCTTTATCCGATTCAGACGTTCCTTCAGCAAATTATGAATTCCAACACGATGAGCGAGCAGCTTTCTATCGCTTCTCAGGGCAGTGGTGCTGCTTCAGATGCATTAAGCCGGATGCAGAGCGTAACGAGCAAGTCGTTAACGATGGCAACGATGATGGTAGCGACGATTCCGATCGTTTTAGTCTATCCGTTCGTTCAGCGCTTTTTCGTTAAAGGCGTCCTAATCGGTTCCTTAAAAGAGTAATCTCGGTATTCGACCTTACTGCTTAGGCGAGGGGTTTGAGTATATATATTAAAAATTGGGAGGCGTACGATTATGAAAGGAAAGAAGCTGCTTACCGCGCTTATGACCGTTGGTCTTGCCGGCACTGTGCTGCTTGCCGGATGCTCGGGCAATAACGGCGGAAACTCTGTTAACGAAGGCAATGCTGGCAATACCGGCTCTAATAAAACGGAGAAGAGCGATGGGTTTGTTTTGGGAGAAACACCGGTATCATTTTCTTATTATGTCCATTATGACTGGTGGACCACAGAGCCTTGGGGAGCTAATCCTAACAGCAAATGGGTGCAGGATAACCTGAAGGTAACCGTAGAGCCTGTCCAATCCGGCGGCGCAGCGGCGCAAAAGCTGAGCACGATGATCGCTTCCAAAGAGCTTCCTGACGCCATTATGATGGACCGCGGGCCAGAAGTAGAACGTTTGAGAGCAGCGGGAGCGCTGGTACCTCTTGATGAATATATCGATAAATATCCGAACCTGAAGAAATGGGCGGGCGAAGAAACCCTGAACATGCTGCGCTCCAGCGACGGTAAAATCTATCAGTTCCCGAATTGGTATACGGCAGCACCGACAGGTAACGGCGGGTGGTTCGTAAATAAGAAAATCTACGCAGAGCTCGGTTCGCCGAAGCTTGAAACAACGGATGATTTGTACGCATACCTGCAGCAGGTTAAAGCGAAATACCCTGATGTTGTGCCTTTAGAGGTGGGCGGCAATGCTTCGGGCGTGGAGGTGATGTTCCCGAGCTTCCAAGAGGGTGCGGCAGGCGCGTTCCATGCGATGAAGGCTTATCCGAACGGCGACAAATTCGATACGATCTATAATAATGAAGCTTGGAAAGAAACAATGCTGTATGCAAGCAAGCTGTTTAGAGAAGGCCTAATGACGCAGGATGCAATGACGCAAAAGGATGATCAAGTAAAAGAGAAGCTGGCAACAGGCAGAGTCGCTGTATTTGTTGGCGGCAACGCGACGAACATGGGCCGTGAGGGACATAATGCTTTGAAGGCACAGGATCCAAATGCAGGCTACGAATTTATTTGGCCGGTCGTGAAGTCAGGTCTGGATAAAGATAAGGTTTATCCGAACGGTTATAACGCACTTGGCTGGAACGTTAACGTCATTACAACCAGCGCCAAAAATCCGGAAGCGATCTTCGCTTACCTGGATTGGATGACGGGCGAAGAAGGCACGCGGGTGATGTTCTTTGGACCGCAAGGCTTGTATTGGGATGATTTCGATGCGGACGGCGCGCCGATCCCGAATGATAAATGGTTCAGCACTCCGCAGGAGGAGAAAGACAAGGATAAGCTGGAAGCCTACGTATGGGCAGGCAACGCTACATTTGTCGATACGAGCAAGCAGAAGATCGAACAAACCTTGCCGGAAGAACAGCGCAACTGGGGCTCTTTGGCACAGCTGAACATTGCTTGGAAAACATCGCAAAACATGACGCAGTACAACAATATCGATCCGGCTCCTGAGACGGATGAAGGCATTATTAATCAACAGGTAGGCGAGATTGCAAACGAATACTTCGGTAAAATCTTGTTTGCGAAAAGTGATGATGAGGCGCTTAAGCTGATTGAAGAAGCGAAGAAGACAACAACAGATCTTGGCTTCGACAAGGTTAACGAATTCCGTACGGCAAGATGGCAGGAAAACCTGGCCATGATCAACGGTAACTAAGCTGGTTTTGAACATAGAAGGGCTGTTCCAGAGCGGATTAATCCGCCGCTGGGCAACCCTTCTTTTTTGTGTCCGTGAGTGCAGACGCGGGCGGGCGGCTGTAAGCAGCTGAATTTTAAACAAATTTCAACATTATGGTGTTTCGAAGGTAATATTCGCAAGTTTTATTACCGAAATTTTAAGGCGTATGAATCGGCTTAAAATATATCCACTCCGGGTCGCCTTCATCCAGGTTCTCAATCATGCCGCTTCTTACGAAGCCTAGAGATTCGCATACGCGCTGCATAGCCGTATTGGACTCGTTAGTAGAGGTAAACAGCTTCTGGGTCTTGCAGTTTTGCTCAATGTAATGGATGAGCGCAGAGGCCGCGCCTTTTCTTCTAGCCAAAGGGCTGACGATAACAAGCGGAATATAGCTGTAACCGAAAAATGAAGTATCAAAGAGAGCGAAGCCGACCGTTTCGTTATTTTCTAGGGCGATGATGCATTGCTTCTTTGTTACGGCTGCTTCGAGTAGATTTTCTCGGCTGCTGGAGCCGATAACGAGGCTGTCTATTTTGCAAATAACGGGAATATGATTGGCCGATGCCAACTCTATCTTCATGTGTGATTCCTGCTTTCATTGGTAAAATGCCTGCTTGCTTTATAGTAACAAGGCAGGAGGCGGGCGTATAGGTAAAAGACGGCTATAGCGTAAATGAAAGAAAACGAAGCATCAGGAATCCGGTTTTCTGAAAAATGGACCGGTCGTAATATTATCCGCCGAAATTTGGTGAAGAAACCTTTATTGTATGTTCAAGCTGCTAAAAGGACTGAAAGCGCAGCATGAAAAAGTAAATGCAATAGCCCTTTCGAGTCATGCCTTCCTCCTTCCTTTGAGCCAAAATAAACATAAGCATGAACAGCCCGAGGAAGGTGAGGAGAACAATCTGGAAGATCAATCGGATAAGAAAAAATCGTTTTGGTTATTTCTTGCTTGGGGAGCGGCAGTTCTGGCGACAGCGGGAAGCTTGTATTTGAGCGAGGTGATGCATTTTGCGCCATGCAGCCTTTGTTGGTTTCAGCGTATTTTCATGTATCCGCTGGCGATCTTGCTGGGTATAGCGTACTCAAAGGGGGACACAGGCATCGTTTCCTATGCTCTTCCGCTTGTGGTAATAGGAGGAGGCTTCTCGCTCTATCATTCGGTATTGCAAAAGCTGCCGCATGACTCACCGCTTGCGGCCTGCGGCCCGGTCTCCTGTCAGGGCGATTACTTAAATTGGTTTGGTTTTATAACGATTCCGATGCTGGCGTTGGCTGCTTATTTGATTATCCTGACGGCGCTGCTTCGTTTGCGGAAGCTTAACCGGGCATAACTTGAGCGGTGAGCACAGGGTTAACAAGAGGTGGACATGCGCTGCTCCCCGTGATATATAAATGGAAGCGAACAAAACGGGGAGGAAAAGCAGGATGCAAATACCGCTGACCGGCGTAGGCGCAACGGAGGAGCATGCCAAGCTGTTGGTGGACAGCTTTAAGAAATGGACAGGCAAAGAGCTTCTGGGGTATGTGCCGGGAGAGAGTCTGAGAGAGCAGCTATTTCAAGCCTCAATCGTCATTTTGTCGCACGGGACGGAGCTCGATCCTGTGCTGAATTACGGCAATCGGCGAGGGCTTGAGCTTTGGGAAATGGATGGGGAGACGTTTACACGTACACCTTCGAGACTTACGGCAGAGCCAATGGAACGGCAGGAGCGGGACCGTTTCTTTGAAGCGGTAACGGCGAACGGCTATGTCGACAATTACACAGGCATTCGTATTTCAAGTACGGGACGAAGGTTCTATATCCTGAAAGCGACGGTTTGGAATTTGGTCGATGAGGACGGTGCCTACAAGGGACAAGCGGCTGCCTTTTCGGAGTATCAGTATTTATAAATCTATGCATATGAACGAAGCGGAAAACAGTTCTCTAGTAGATCCATCTACAAGGGGGCTGTTTTTTTCCTGCATAAAAGTTAGGTATAATAGTTAAAAAGCGGAAACGGGGGGGGAAGGACATGACGATACATATTGGATTAGCAGGCTGGGGAGATCATGATCAGCTGTATGTCTCCGTTGCCAAAGCCGGCAGCAAGCTGCGGCAATATGCGAAGCATTTTCCTCTCGTGGAGGTAGACAGCACTTTTTATGCGATCCAGTCCAAGGAGCGGTTTGCAAAATGGCTGGAGGATACGCCCGAAACATTGCATTTTCTCGTGAAGGCTTATCAGGGCATGACAGGGCATCAAAGGGGTCCAACCATACCGGCGACTGAAACGAACGAGATGTTCGCAGCGTTTCGGGAAATGCTGGAGCCGGTGATAGCGGCGGGGCGATTGACGGCAGCGCTGTTCCAGTATCCGCCTTGGTTCGATTGTACGCAGGCAAATGTACGCATGCTTCGAGAAACGAAGGCGCGGATGAACGGAATACCCTGTGCGCTCGAATTTCGCCATCAAAGCTGGTTTACCGAAGAGTACAGGGAGAAAACACTGGCATTCATGGCGCGGGAGCAGTGGATGCACAGCGTGTGCGACGAGCCGCAGGCGGGAGTTGGCTCGATTCCGACGGTGCTAAAGGCTACGGATGCCGAGGCCACTGTCGTTAGGTTCCACGGCCGAAACGTTTCCGGCTGGAATCAGGCCAGCGCACCGAATTGGCGGGAGGTCCGCTATTTGTACCATTACAGCGATGCCGAGCTGATGGATTGGACTGACAAGCTAAGGCTGCTGGAGCAGCAAAGCAAGCATGTTTATGTTATTTTCAACAACAACTCCGGCGGTGATGCGGCAGGTAACGCAAAGCGGCTCATGGAGCTGCTCGGGCTGACGCGTCCGGATGGCGGGAGCCCGAATGAACCGCCTGCTCCAGTAGTGGAGCAGCTGGATTTATTTTGAGTTAAGGATGGTGGGGAAAAAATATAGACCACATCGCAGATGTGGTCACGGAGTCTTGTGGAGGGCTTGCAGCGCGGACGGTAAGTCTTTTACGAAGAAAACCTGCTTGCCATTATTGCATTCATAAATAAAATCCTTTAAACTCTTGCTGTCGTAGACGTCAAAGTCTCCAAAAATGGCGAGCTTAACGTGATAGTTCGTATACTTTTGCAAAATCTCACCGGCAAGCCGCGTTTTTAACTCGAAGAAATCCTTGGTAATGTTCGACTTGTTTATTGCAATTTTGTCGCAATCCTCATGGTATCTAACGGAAGCCATCAAGTCTAGCGCGTCCTGTGCCTTCTCGATGACAATTTCTTCGCTCTCAATAATAGCCACCTTCGATTCAGCGAGCTGATCAACAATTATTTTCATATTCTCTCCCTGCCTTTCGCAGATCTCAAGCTTAATGCAAGTATTATAGCATAGATATTATTGTTGGAAATCGAGGTCATCGGATTGCAGACTGTTCATTTAGCGGGAAAGGGTGATTCTAATCATAAGAGCAATTCTTCGTATGGTTTCAGTCCGAAAGCTAAAAGCACAGATGATTGTAGTAAAGCCTATTTATTTTATATTGTACAATGATCAATTCAAATGGTATCAGGAACAATGGGAAATATTTGTAATGAAAGAAGGGGAAGTAGAGCAAGCGGAAATTAAGGAAGTCATCGAATATATATCCGGAAGAATCGCAGAACTGTCCGAGTATTTAAAGCGTACAGCCATAACAAAAAGGATGATCAAAGAATTATCTTTTTTTATAGAGTATGCAGGTATCCTTCAGAATGCCGGGAAAGAAACTTTTAAACATCCGTACAGCATGCAATGTGTGTTTTTGTATAATGAACTGCTGTTAGGCTCTGCTAGATATTTAACAATACTTAATGAAATTAAGAATCTCGTAAACAAAGGCGAGGCCGGGAGCCTAGGGAATTAATGATAGAGGACCTGGTCCCGATTTCGATGAGCGGGTTGAGGTTCGGAAATGAAATGCCAAAAAAAAGGGCTGCGTTACATACAGCTCTTTTTTTTTGGCATGGATTAATTTTCGCCAGAATCTGCCGTTCGATTCATGAATTACGATTGCGATAAAGCAAATAGATGAAGAAAGGAGCGCCGACGCCGGCGGTAAACACACCTACCGGAATGTCGTAGGGCAAAAATGCCGTCCGAGCTATCGTATCCGCTGCGGCGACAATCAATCCGCCGATCAGGGCCGATACCGGAAGCATGCCGCCGAACGAAGGGCCGACCAGCTTGCGGGTCATATGAGGCGTGACCAGTCCGATAAACGAGATGGCCCCGCCTACCGATACCGCGGCTCCGGCCAAGGCAACGCTGATCATAAGAAGTGTGAAGCGTTGACGCTGAACAGCGCTTCCCGCACTTACCGCGATATCGTCCCCGAGCTGAAGGACGTTCACGTTCCTGGCGAATACGATCGCGAGCGGGATAAAGATGGCTACCCATGGCAGGATCATGCCTACGATGCTCCAATCGGTGCCGTATACCGTACCGGTCAGCCACACATAGGCCTGTGAAGATGTGAAGATCGGGTTCTTGACAAGCATCACCTTGGTAATAGAGCCGAGCAGGAAGTTGATACCTATCCCGACCAGCACGAGGCGGATCGCCGTCACTCCCTTTTTCCAGGCGAGCAGGTAGATGAGAATAGACGTGATGCCGGCACCCGTCATCGCGGCTACCGGCAGCCAGACGATGCTGACCGTCCCCGACAAATAGCTGATAAATGCAACCGCGGCAAGGGAAGCGCCGCTCGTAATGCCGATAATGTCGGGGGAAGCCAGAGGATTGCGGATGATTCCTTGCAAGATCGAACCTGCGACCGCAAGCGCGGCCCCGACGAGGAACGCGGCTGCGATCCGGGGAAGGCGAAGCGTATGTACGATAAGCCTTTGCTCTTCGGTGCCGTATCCGAAAATCGCTCGGACGACGTCCAGAGGATGAATACGTACATCCCCGAGCGAGGCGCTCAGCAAGAAGATGACAACGGAGGAGACCGCAAGCGCGATGGTCAGTATCAACGTTTTCTTATGAACGATAAAAGAAACGGGGATTTTCTCGAATCGGACATGTGTATGGGTTTTCACTTCGTAACGATCCCCTTTCTAGCGATCACGATGAAGGCCGGTATGCCGATGATCGCGGTCATAATGCCGACGGGCAGCTCTTCCGGCTGGATGACGAAACGTGCTGCGATGTCGGCCGCGAGAACGAGAATAGCGCCGAGAACTGCACTGTAAGGAATAATCCAGCGATAGTCGTTGCCGGCGAACTGGCGGGCTATCGTAGGCACGATCAATGCGATGAAGCCGACCGGACCCGCCACTGCGACGGAGCTGCCAGCGAGCGCCACGATGATCAGACCGGCGGCAAGCTTCACGAACAAGGTCCGCTGTCCGAGCCCCTGCGCCGTATCCTCGCCCATCGTCAGCACGTTCATATGTCTGGCTAACCAGAGAGCGCCGATCCATCCAGCCGCCATGAACGGCAGCACGGCTTGCAGCATCTCGACAGATCTGCCCGCGACCGATCCTGCTAGCCAGAACATAACCTCGTTCAAGCCTTGTTCGTCGAGAACGAGCATCCCCTGCGTGAACGAAGAGAACAGGGCGCTTAGCGCGGCACCCGCCAAAATAATCTTAAGCGGCGTCAAGCCGTCGCGTCCGAGCGATCCCAGCAGGTAAACCGCGATGGATGCCAATGCGGCACCCGCAAAGGATATGCCCGTCAGCACCGGCAGCGAGGAGATGGATAACTGAGTCACGGCGAAAACAATCATGAATGACGCGCCATAGTTGATTCCGATCACATTCGGATCGGCAAGAGGATTTCTCGTTAATCCCTGGATTAGCGAGCCAGCAACGGCTAGGCTGGCACCGATGGCGGCCGCGGTGAATGCTCTCGGCATACGCGCAGTTTGCACGATGATTTGCGCGTTCGAAGTTTCGTCGTATTGCGTGAAAGAATGGTATACGTCGCTCAAACTGATAGTCGTTGCTCCGTATGCCATGCTGGCGTATACGCACACGATCAAGATGAGGAAGCCGAACGCAAGGCCAGAGAATTTAGTTATGTTCCCAGAGAAGAACCTTTCCATGATCGTCGCTCCATTCCCGTGACAGCGAGAAAGAATGAGCCGAAACAGCTCATTCTTCCTCGTGTCGCGATCGTTATCCCATTGTTAAATATCGAAATAGAAGTATAGGTCATCGAGCATCATCTTCGCCGCGGTCGCGCCGCCGGACATGTTCCAGGTAATGTCGTTTACCTTATAGTACTTGCCGTTCTTGACTGCTTTGAGATTGTTCCAGAGCGGGTTCTTCTGCCATTCGGCCTGAGTCTTGAATTCATCCCCGCCGCCGTTGCTGGATGTAATGTCGAAGATAATGTCACCGTCGATGAGCGGAATCTGTTCCTGAGAAGCCAGGTCGACGAACACTTTGTCCGGCGATTGCTGCGCTTTTGGACGTTTCAAGCCAAGCTCCTGCAGAATGGTACCGGCAAATCCGGAAATATAGATACGGGCGGAGTTATCGTCGTAGAAGCGGACGATCGATACCTCTGCGTTCTGGCTGCCAACTTTAGCTTTGAAGTTCGCAACCCGCTTGTTCCAATCACTCATGAAAGCAGTGGCATTGTCTTCTTTATTGAGCGCCTTGGAGGCGATGTCCATATTTGTTTTCCACTCGAAAAGTTGATCAACGTACAAGGTAGGAGCGATCTTGGATAACTGGCCGTAAATTTTCTCGTGGCGAGGTTTCGCTCCGATAATCAGGTCAGGTTTCAAAGCGACGATCGCCTCGATGTTTGGCTGAAGCTCGCTGCCGAGGTTTTTGACGCCGGCCATGTCCGCCCGGAGATAGTGGTACCAAGGAGCTTGAACCCACGATTCGACAGCGCCAATAGGTTTGACACCTAGCGTTAACGAGATATCTACCATGCCGTTGAACAGGACGACAACGCGTTTCGGAACCGAAGTGAGGGTGGTTTCGCCCATAGCGTGTTTGATTGTGCGTTTCGTATCGATTTTGACCGTACGTGCGCCGGCATTCCAGTTTACCCACAAGCCGAACGATTCGCCGAGGAAGCGGAGCGGCACGAGAGTGCGGCCGTTCTTCTCAACGACGTTTACGGGAAGCTTCACGGCTTGGCCGTTAACGGTTGCTTTGTTGCTGTTGATCGTTAGTTCTACGGTGGTTTTGTTTCTAGTAACTTTCAGTTTTTTCGTTTTTGCATCGAAGCTTAACACGGCGCCGAATTTGGAAGTAATCGCGCTGTAAGGAACCATCGTGGTGCCATTAATGACTTGCGGCTGGACGTCAAAGCTGATTTGTTTGCCGTCGAGCACGACTTTTATCGGCGTAGCGGCCGCCGTAGCAACGAGCGGTACGGAAACGATGGCAATCAAGAGAGAGAGGAATAAGGAGAATACGCGGAACTTTAGCTTAATCATGAGAAAAAGGAAACCACCTTTCAAAATTTGTTTTAATAATGATTATCATTCTCGTAAAACAATAGAGCAGGCTTCATTCGCTTGTCAAGAATAATTTTCCATAACAACCTAGGAAAGTTAAACGCCCGCTTTGTCCGCTAATTGACGAAATGCTTGATACAACTCGTAGTCGAGTTGAATTACCGCCTTGGTGTCGATCGTCTCGACGGCTTGCAGTGCGCTCAACTTGTTGATTTTTTCTTGAAGGAATTCGACCATATCCGGGTAAGATGCTGTTACATCCGCTTTCATTTCGTCCCAATCCTGCACGATCCGGGAAGAGACGTCCACGATTTTCGCCGTATCGTTATTCTCGGCATGCTGCTTCAAGTCTTTGACAAGCCCGCGGATTTGTTCGATAGAAGTTTTTAATTGCTCGGATTTTGGGTCCTTCGCCGCGGCTTTATCATCACCGTTATCCATGATGGAATCCGTGACTGCTTTGGATACGGACGCGTTGTTCTTCTGGGCTGTTTGAGCTTTTTCGGGTTTTGTTTGTTTTTGGGGAGGCGCACTCGGTTTCGCCGAGGGTTGTTCTACTACTACTTCTTTAGCCTTGGTTGTCGGCGTCGGCTCCAGTGGAGTGGGGCTAGCGGACGCGTCAGGTTGCTGCAGTTCAGCCTCGGCTGGTTGTTCACTTTGCGTTTGTTCATTTTGCGGTTGTTCGCTTGCCGGTAGGCTAGTCTCGATCGCTTGTTCTGTCTCTATGTATCTATTCGATGACGGAGATGAGCTGCAGGCCGTGGTCAGGCACAGCGCTGCCGCAATAGCGATAGCAAAAGCTTGTTTCAAGTGTGTTCCTCCCATGCTTCTATATTCGTTGGATTTCAGACGTCCTAGAATACTTTAGTGTAAAATGCAGTCATTTACAATCATTTTTTGATAATAATTATCAATATCATTGACAATTCGTTCCTGGCTGCATTAAGATTTGCGGTAAATAAAGGAGATGAACCGCTTGTACGCTTTGGAAACTCGGGATTTGTCGATAAGCTACGGTGATCAATTTATATTTCAAGATTTGCAGCTGTCGATCGCCAAAGGTAAAGTCACAGCGATGATCGGCAGCAATGGCTGAGGTAAATCGACACTTCTGCGTACGATGGCCCGATTGCTCAAACCGCAGAAGGGCAATGTGCTGCTAGAGGGCGAGAGCATTGCCACATTATCGACCAAGGAAGTCGCCAAACGGATGGCTTTGCTGCCCCAAGGTCCTACGGCACCGGAAGGACTGACCGTCATTCAACTCGTCAAGCAAGGAAGATATCCGTATCAGAGCTGGTTGCAGCAGTGGTCGAAGGAAGATGAACAGCTTGTAAACGGGGCACTGGAGACGACAGGGTTAATGGAGCTGGCGGAGCGAACGGTTGATTCGCTATCCGGCGGGCAGCGGCAGCGCGCGTGGATTGCGATGGTATTGGCGCAAGACACGGATATTGTGCTGCTCGACGAACCGACGACGTATTTAGACCTGACGCACCAGATTGAAGTACTCGATTTGCTTTATTCACTTAACGCAAGCGAGGGGCGTACGATTGTCATGGTGCTTCACGATATCAATCTAGCCTGTCGTTACGCGCATCATATTGTGGCTATTCAAGATCATCAGGTTTACGTTGAAGGCTCGCCGGAAGAAGTCGTGACCGCGGGAATGATCGAGGACGTCTTCCGCATGAAAGCAAGCGTGATCCAAGACCCTTTGTACGGAACGCCGTTGTGTGTACCGCATGGCAAGGGAAGGACAATTTAAGCAAAGGAGGTAAAAACGATGCCGTTCGAATATACACCGGAAGAAATTGATGAGCTGGTAATAAATCACCGATTGGCGCTTGAGCCGTCAGCGGACAGGTGGTATTCCATCCCGGCGACCGATCTGCTCGACAAAGACAAAAGCCTGGATTATTTGGACAAAGTAGCGAGCATATTCGAAGCCACGACCACCGTCGCGAATGCCTCACTTTTCGCCAAGAGGTACAGCTTCTTAATCATTGCATCCAGCCTATATGCGATGAGCAGGTATGACAAAAGCCTGGATTATTCCATAGAGAATTGTCATATCGAATCCATTCATCAAGGGCAAGCCTGGCTGCCGAAGGTACGCCTAACGGAATGGCAAGCTACTAGGCCAGGGGAAGGCGGACGGAACGAATGGCGGGACCAAGTGATCCGCAACGTATTCGCCGACAATTTGTCCAAAGCCTGGCGCGCAGTGTCGAAATCGGCATCTGTCTCGAAATCCGTCCTATGGGAAAATACGGCGATTTATGTGTACTGGCTGTACGAGAACAAATTCGCTGAAGGAGCCGATGCCGAGCTTAAAGCTCGAATCCAAGCCGACTATGATTATTTGCGTACGGCAGCCCCAGCCCACCTTTTTGGAGAAACCAGGAATCCTCTAGCCAAATTCGATAGCCCTAAAGTTGCCACCAAGGCTTCGAATCAGCCCATTCGCATCCGGAAAACCTGCTGTTTTTACTATCAGGCTTCGGATGAGCCGAACGATTATTGCCCTACGTGCCCCAAGATAAAGCATGAAAGGGTCGCCATAGGCTAACACCTATGGCCCCTTCAAAGACGCTGCTAACCTCACTTGTATTTACATCTCCTGTAATCTATCTCCGCATGCACCTTTACAATGCCAAAATTAATCTTTCATACATGATATTGACAATTGAAGACACTCACCCTAAGATAATGTAAGTAATGATATTGATTATCATTATCAATAAATACGACAAAAGCTGATTAGCAAGGACTGCTTGTCGTCGGGGAGTGGTGGCTTTGAACTCATATCTGGTTCAGAACGCGCAGAACAAACTCATTATGAGCAAAGCGAGGGAACTGGGGATCGCCTGCAAGCCGTTGATTCCGGGATGCGAAGATTTTCTGGAGCTGTCCTACAAGGGCAAGAACATTATTATCAACAAGACGAGATCGCATAAGATGACTTTAATGTCGGGTTTGTTGGCTAAGAACAAAGAGGTGTCAAATCTGCTGTTGAGAAGAAGCGGGCTGCCGGTGCCTGATGATATTGTCGTTTCCCGAATGGGAGAAGAGGCCGTACGATTCTTGAAGACTTATGAATTGGTCACCGTCAAGCCGCTCGACTTAAACCGGAGTATCGGTGTGACGCTGGGCATCCGTAACGAAGAGGATTTGGATCAAGCCATTCGGACGGCACGGCTCCATAGCGAGAGCGCCATGATACAGCGATACGTGGAAGGCTTCGACTATCGGGTATTGGTCATCGCTGGCAAAGCGGTCGGCGTCTTGGAGTATCGCCCTGCGTTCATCGAAGGCGATGGCCGTTCGACGATCAGGCAGCTTATTCAAGAGCTGAACGATGATCAACTGAGACGCAATGATGCCGGGACGATCGGTTCGTACCAGCCTGTCGACATCGAGTCGGAAACCGTACTCCATCATCTGCAACAGCTGGGCTGGACGGTCCATGACATCTTAGAGGCAGGGAAACGGGTAGAACTTTTTGCGAAAGGAAATATTGCGGCGAATGATATCAGTGAAGTTGTGACGGACCGAACCGAAGAGATTTGCCGGATCAACGCCGATATCGCCATCCAGGCCGCAAGTGCATTGCAGGTCGACGTCGCTGGCGTAGATATCCGCTGCAAGAATATCAGCCTTCCGCTGGACGCGGAGAACGGGGGGATTCTTGAGGTCAATGCCTTACCGGATATGATCGATCCTCATCTATTTTTTCAAGGGGAATCTTCAGACGCGGTCAAAATCTATTTGCAATATCTATTCGAAGAATAAAGGAGCGTTAAATGATGATTACGACCAATGCTGGAGAGGCGTATTTAAAGCTTCAAAACGATAAAGAGTCCAATGCTCAATCGTATCCGCGGCATTTTCCGCTTGTCATCGACAGAGCCAAAGGCTTAATGGTGACCGATACGGAAGGTAAGCAGTATTACGATTGTTTATCGGGAGCGGGTACGCTCGCGCTAGGGCATAATCACGACGTCGTCGTCGCGGCTATAAAAGACGTGCTGGACAAACAAATTCCTTTACATACGCTGGACCTGGCTACTCCGCTGAAGCTGGCGTTCATGCAAGAAATTTTCTCCATCCTGCCTGAGCCGTTAAGAAATACTTCAAAAATACAGTTCTGCGGGCCAACCGGCGCCGACGGCGTGGAAGCGGCCATTAAGCTGGTCAAGAACGCGACGAGAGGCAAATCGATCCTAGCTTTTCAAGGGGGCTATCACGGTTCGACGCAGGCGACGATGGCCATGAGCGGCAACTTGAGCAAGAAACAGCATTTGCAGAGCTTGCTGCCGGATGTGCACTTTCTGCCCTTCCCTTATGAGTACCGTTGCCCGTTTGGGGTGGGGGAAGGAATGACGGCCCAGATCAGCGCACAGTATATCGAGAATTTGTTGGATGATTGCGAAAGCGGCATAGCGGCTCCTTGCTGCATGATTATCGAAACGGTCCAGGGAGAAGGCGGTGCGATTCCGGCGTCTATCGAATGGCTGAGGGAAGTTCGCCGCATTACGGCGGAAAGAGGCATTCCATTAATCGTGGATGAGGTTCAAACGGGGATCGGAAGAACCGGTGCCATGTTCTCGTTCGAGCATGCCGGCATCATTCCGGACGTCATTGTCTGTTCGAAAGCGATCGGAGGCAGCTTGCCGATGTCGGTCGTGATCTACAAAGAAGAATTGGATCAATGGAAACCCGGCGCGCATACGGGAACGTTCCGCGGGAATCAACTGGGAATGGCCACGGGGCTTGCGACACTAAAGTATATTCAAGAAAACGGCGTGCTCGCGAATGTGCGTGAACGCAGCGTGCAATTCTTAGATTCCCTTCGCCGCTTGCAAGAGAAAGTCGAAGAAATTGGCGACGTTCGCGGCAGAGGCTTAATGATTGGGGTAGAAATCGTCGATCCGGGCGAATGCAAAGATCGGCTGGGACACTATCCGCCGAGTGGAGAGCTGGCTTCCAAGATTCAAGAAAGATGCTTTCGGAACGGCTTGATAATCGAAGTGGGAGGACGCCGCTCGGCTGTCATGCGGTTTTTGCCGCCGCTCACGATCACGGCGCGCGAAACGGCGGAAGTGTTGTCCATTTTCGAGAAATCAGTGTTGGAAGCAATTGAGATGACGAAAAGCAAATGTTAATTGTCTCACAGTTGAAAAAACATTCCGTTTTATTGGCGATCCTGATCGGGGCGTTCTCATTGGTGCTGACGAACAGCGCGTTTAATACGCTGCTGCCAAGCTTTGTCCGGACATATGGGATCTCGACTGCGCTAGGCGGATGGATTATCATTCTTTATATTTTGGCGATGACGATCACGATGCCGCTCACCTCGCTCGTTGTCGATCGGCTCGGCCGCAAGAGAACTTATATTTTGGGGATAGGGCTATACGGGGTATTTTCCATTTTGGGAGGGTTGTTCCACCAGTACGTGCAAGTCATCTTGCTGGTTCGGGTCATGCACGGCGTGGCGGCGGGGTTAATGATCCCGTTGTCTCTGGTCTTGCTGTTCGATTATTACGGGAAAGAAACGCGGGGAAGGGTGGTCGGCGCATGGGGCATGCTGCTGACGATCGCTCCCGCTATCGGACCGACGTTAGGCGGCTTCGTCATGGAGTTCGGCAAGCTGGAGCAGCTCTTCTGGATGAACGTTCCGTTCGCGCTGATCTCGTTCGTTCTGTGCTGCGCCCAGATTCCCTCTTATCAACCGGCCATTAGGAAAACCGTCCATCTTCAAGGCATAGTGCTAATCGTCGCCAGCCTTGCCGCGCTCAGTCTGGGCATTCAATTCGTATCGAACCCCGCCGTTCCAAGCTGGATAACATGCTTGCTGTTCTTCATCGGAATCCTGGCGTTTATTCGTTTCATTCGGCAAGAGAACGCCAAAGCAGAACCATTGATCCGTTACGGGCTGCTGCGCAGCAACCCATTGTTTTTGACAGCGCTTCTGATTTCAACGGTACAGGACGCGGTCATGTTCGGCGTAATCTTCGTCATGCCGTTAATCTTTCAAGAGGTGTTTCATCTGTCGCCTTCCGTGGCGGGAGCCCTTTTCATTCCGACCGCCGTATTCACGAGCCTGTTCGTCTGGGTGGGCGGCAATTGGCTTGATAAAGGTAAATCTCTGAAATTCATCGCTTATGGCATTGGTTTTGTCGCGGTATCGGTATTATCTTTCGCTTTCGTACCGACTGGCGTTTCGTTAATCATCGTTATTTGCCTCATGGCTTTAAGGGGGGTCGGCAACGGATTATCCGATATGACGATGACAGCAATCGGTCTTCAAGCCTTGCCGGAAGAAGATCTGCACGAAGGATCGGCTTTGTCCAATACGATCCAGCGTCTGGCGTCCTCGTTCGCGGTGATGCTGCTGGCCGTCTATTACGATGTCCGGTGGCAAATGCTCGCAAAATCGGGAGAGACGGTCGAACATGCGAAATGGATGACTTTAAAAGAAGAGTGCATCGTTTTAGGGATCTTGATGGTCCTGACGTTGCCGCTCGTTGTATTAATAAATAGGAAGAAGGCAGGTGCGGTTGTCGGATATGGTGACTAACGAAAGGACGAGGAGCCGGGAACAAGCCAATGCTCATACATGCAAGACATTGTTGAATTGTTATATCCGGGAGCTCGGAAAAGAACAGCTGAGCGGTATTAAAATGAACCCCGGAGAAAAAACCTACGCGGTTTCTTTTCCGAAGAGCGGCGCAGCGATATCGGGTAAGCTCCACTACTATTCGGCGAGCGGCGAGCATGAATACGGCGAGTTTCGGACGAATGACGGAACGGAGCTCCATTACCATTCGTTAGCCCGCTGGATCGTCAGAGAGCTTCAACATCGTTATCCTCTCATTACGGGCGAGCGGGAGGTTGATTTTGCGGAGAAGGTCGACAACAGCTACCGGAAAGTTGCTTTATTCTTGGAGCGTTCGGCAGGTCATCCGGTAAGCGACTATTTGTCCTCTGAGCAATCCTTGCTCTATGGGCATCCGTTCCATCCGTTTCCGAAAAATACGCTCGGGTTCACAGAAGAGGAAGCGATTAGGTTCAGCCCGGAGCTTCGCGCTTCTTATCAGCTGTGCTATATGGCAGTGAGGAAAGATGTTTATTGGGAGGAATGGGTATCGGGAAGCAAGCGGGCGGAGCTGCACGAGAGCGTCGAAAGGCAAGCGAGGGGGATTCTTAGGGAGAAGAGAGACGAATATCACGTGCTGCCGGTTCACCCTTGGCAGTATGAATATGTGCAGAATATCCAGGCCGTTAAGGACTATATTCAGCAAGAGAAAATGATCCTGCTCGGGAACTGCGGTCCAATGGCATATCCGACTTCTTCGGTAAGAACCGTATTTATGCCCGATATGGCCTGTAATATCAAGCTGCCCTTAAACATTCAAATTACCAATCTGAAAAGAAACAATAGCCGGGAGCAGATGCGGAGAACGCTGGATGCTGCTAACTATTTGCTGCGAAGGAATTGCTTCGGAAATGAGGAGGCTGCCCGAATCGCTTATGAGGAAGGCGTGTGCGGATGCCGTTTCGAGGATGAGGATGTCACGAAATTATTGACGATCGCTTATCGTCCAATCGAATTCGATGTCGCGTCGACATTCGTATTGTCGAGCCTTATTGAAGCTCCCGTTCAGGGGGAACCGTGCCGATTGTTCTCGTTGATCGACCGGAGGATACCCATCGTACATTGGTTCCGCCGCTACCTGGAAATCTCCCTGCTGCCGATCGTTCGCGCTGCGGAGGAGCACGGCATTCATTTCGAAGCGCATCTGCAGAACACCTTGCTTACGATCAAGAACGGTATGCCTCACATGTTTATAATCAGGGATTTGGAAGGGGTTAGCGTGAATCGGGAGAAGGGCGCGGCTGCTGAGGATGGGGCGGGCCCTCTTTTCTATGAGAAAGAACAATGCTGGGCGCGCACGGACTACTACTTCGTCGTGAACCATCTCGGTTCTTTGATTCATGCGATAGCCAGAGACATCGAGGCAGAGGAAGAGCATTTCTGGGCAATCGTACGGGACATGCTCGCGAAGGAATACGAGGTCGCGGAGAACGAGTATGTGCTTCATTTACTGACAGTAAGTGCGTTCTACGCGAAGAAAAACTTGGTCAGCTGTTTAGCGGGAAACAGCGAGACGCCGTCTTACGCGCCCGTCGACAATGCGATGAGAAAAATAGGGAGTGAAGCGAATGGAACGAACAAGCTGCTTGTCTAACGAAGAGAAGCTAACCTCCTTGAACGAAGTCATGGAGAGAATCATGCGCCAAACGATGGAGGCCTTCCTCTTCGAGGGAATCGTCGATGTATCGGGAAAAGGAAGAGAGCGGTTTTTTACGGGGAAAACGGCCGAGGGAGCGACGGTTCGGTATTCGTGCGAGGCCGATGACAAAGAGTCGTTCGGCAGAGTGAAGCTCGTCAAATATTCGATCCGCAGAGAAGGCGAGCCTTGCCTCGACCTTTATCAATTTCTCGAGGAAGTCGTAGGGAACAGCTTGGACGGGACGCATGTCGCGCAGTTTATCAGCGAGTTGTTGGAGACGATGGCGAAGGATCATCAATTCAAGACGATCCAGCAGGAGGGAGTTCCAGAGGAAGACCGGCACTATGAAGCGTTGGAAAGCCATATGGCGGACGGACATCCGTACCATCCGAGCTACAAATCGAGAATCGGGTTTTCGCTCGCGGATAACTATGCTTACGGGCCCGAATTCAATCAAGAGGTTTCCTTGCAATGGGTCGCGGTTCATGAACGGCTCGCGGACGTCAGCGTCTCGGATGAGGCGTCGGACGATGAGATCTATTTGAATCATCTTACGGACGAAGACAGGCGTACTTTCAATGAAATACTGATAAAGAACGGCCGCGATGCCAAGAACTACGTATTCATTCCCGTTCATCCCTGGCAGGCGGAGCATCGAATTCCCTCTCTCTTTGTTCAACAGTTGGCGGATAAGGACATCGTGATGCTGGGCGGGACTCAAGTTCCGTATCGGGCACAGCAATCGATCCGCACGCTCTCTCGTCGCGACAATGAGGATGCCACATATATAAAGCTGGCGCTCAGCATCACTAATACGTCGACGAGCCGCATTCTTGCACATCATACGACCCAAAACGCACCGAAGATCAGCGACTGGCTGCAAAAAATCATTCGGAACGATGCGCTGCTAACTAGGTTGAGGTTCCAAGTTTTGAGGGAAGTGATGGGCGTTTCGTTCCGTTACGCGGAGCTGTCGCCGATTGCATACGGCTCGGCTTACGGTACGCTAGGCGCGATCTATCGGGAGAACGTATCGACCTACCTGGAACCGCAGGAAACAGCTTGGCCCTTGAACGCGGTGTCTCTCGTGCAAAAAAACGGAGAGTCGTTCATCCAGGCTGCGATCGAGCGGCATGGTATCGAGAAGTGGAGCGACGCGTTGATCCGGACGGTGACGCTTCCGATTATTCATCTGCTGTACGTTCATGGCATCGCGCTGGAATCACATGCGCAGAACATTATTCTCGTTCTTGAAGATGAGCTGCCGACAAGAATTATTGTGAAAGACCTGCACGACAGCGTGCGGTACGTTCGAGGCAAGCTCTTGCATCCCGAATGGGCGCCGGAGCTGCATCCCGAGCCAGAAACGCATCGGAAATTTAACCGATATTCGTTCCTCCAGACGGAGTCGGTCTCGGAAGTAAGAGATTATACGTACGACGCCTTCTTTTTCATCTGCATGACGGAGATTTGTTTGACGCTTGAAAAATTCGGTTTGAGCGAATCGGATTTCTGGCGAAAGTGCGTGGAAACGATCGACGATTACCAGAAAGGTTATCCGGAGTACAAGGAACGGTTCGAGATGTTCGACCTGTTCTCCGAAGACGGCCTCATCGAAGAGATGACGAAACGGCGGATATACGGAGATGGCGAATTGTATTTCCGTAAAGCGCAAAATCCTTTACGGCGGGCAATGGGTGTCTTGGGATGAGAAAAAACAGGCTAAAAGAGAAAATCCGCAGGAATGAGCCGGTCTTTGGACTGTTCGTCTCCATTCCGCATCCGATCATCGTCGAGATGATCGGCCATGCGGAATACGATTTTGTCATCATCGATTTCGAGCATGCGTCGACGAATATGGAGACGGTCGAAGAGTTGGTTCGTGCTGCGGAACTATTGGAAATTACCCCGCTTGTGAGAATATCACGTGTAGACCGGAACGAAATTTTGAAAGTGCTGGACTGCGGCGCGCAAGGCATCGTCATTCCCCACGTGGAGAGCAGGGAAGAAATCGAAGAGGCCATTAGTTATGCCTATTATCATCCGATAGGAACAAGGAGCTTAAACAGCGGCAGGCCGGGCGCTTTTGCGAAATATTCGTTAACCGACTATATAGCGGAAGCGAACGAAGAAATTCTTATCATCCCGATGATCGAAAGCGTCGAGGGTGTGAACCGCAGCGGGGAGATCTTGTCGGCGTCCCGTGTCGGCTTCGTCTTGGAAGGGGCGGCGGATTTGTCGCAGTCGCTGTCCGTTCCTTGGGATACTGAGCATCCGGAGGTGCAGCGGTATCTCCAGAGAGTGCGGGAGGCAGCTCAGCTATGCAGCGTACCTTATGCGACCGTGTCTAGAAACGTGGAGGGCCATCTCCAGTGGGCTGAAAGAGGAGTAAATATATTCGTGCTGGGTGATGACCGAAATACGGCTTTCCGGGCATATTTGAATAAACGGAACGACTATCGAAGCGCAATGGAGGGGAGGAAATGAACGAACGAGTCAAGGAATTGATCCCTGAGTGGCAGGAAAGAAGCCGAGAGCCGATCTGCGCGTATGTCTACGATTTGGGAAGCATTCAAAGGCATGTCCGGGAGATGCTGCGGTTGATGCCTGCGCGCACCGGCTTATTCTATGCAATTAAAGCCAATCCGGATAAGCGGATCATCGAGGCGCTGCTTCCGCTGGTGAAGGGATTCGAAGTGGCATCGATCGGCGAGATGTTGAAAATAAGGGAAGTATCCGAAAGCGTACCGATTCTATTCGGTGGACCGGGGAAGAAAGACGACGAGCTGGAAAAAGCGATTCGAAATCACGTGACTTATTTCCACGTGGAAAGTCTGCTGGAGCTGCGAAAAATCATCTGGCTAGCAAAGGAATGGAACCATCCTACACAAATCTTGCTTCGGATCAACTTGAGAACGAACACATTGCCGCAAACGAAGATCGCAATGGGCGGCCGTCCGAGCCCGTTCGGGCTGGATGAGATATTGATCGAAGAGGCGATTTCGATTTTGAAGGAGAGTAATAATACGCATGTGCGTATCTGCGGCTTCCACTTCCATTCCCTCTCGAACAATCTGCAAGCGGACCTGCATGCGGATATGGTTCGTCTCTACCTTCAGAAGGTCAAAGAATGGAAGCTTCGATATGAATTGGACGTCTCGGTTATTAACGCGGGCGGAGGGTTCGGCGTGACCTATGACGGAGAGCCGGGTTTCGATTGGTCTCGTTTCACTTCTTTGCTCGCGCAGAGCGAGGAATTCCGTTCCCTGGAGAATACGGAATTATTTTTCGAGCCGGGAAGATTCATCGTGGCCGATCATGGCTATTACATAGCCGAAGTCATTGATATCAAGCGGTCGCAAGAGCAATCTTTCGCCGTCATCCGTGGCGGTACTCACCATAACCGGTTGCCGGCTTCATGGGGGCATAATCATCCGTTCCGCGTTGTCCCGATTGACGAATGGGCATATCCATTTCCACGGCCGGAGGTCGAAGGCAGCAAAGTCACGATTGTAGGAGAATTATGCACCCCGAAGGATCGGCTGCATACCGATGCCGATCTTAGAAGGCTGCGTGCGGGAGACATTCTAATTTTTGAGAAGTCGGGCGCTTATTGCTGGACGATCTCCCACCATGACTTCTTAGGTCATCCGCATCCGAAATTTTATTATCTTACGGAACAGGGGGAAGCATGAGGATGGATTACGTATTGTCGCAAACCCGAAGCAAGGCTGCCGCAGAAAGCCGAATTCGGAAAGAGCTTATGGATGCTTTTTTGGCGGAACGTTTTTTCTTAGTTAATGAAATAACGACAGGGAAGCTTTTGGAAGCGCCGGACGACGTGCAAAAACATTACCCGGGCATTCGTGAAGCTTCCGTCTACGTGGGCGAAATCTGCTTTCTCGTTGAACCTAGCTATAGGCAGGGAGTTCAGTGGGCAGCCGATTCTCCTATCCTCAAGAAGGAAGGAGAATTTTGGGCAGTAGTCGACTCACCTGTGGAAATCTGTAATCTCGTCCTGCGCTATTCGTTATCCGAGGAGGCTTATTCGCATCCGGGAGTGGCGGATTTCTTAGAAGGGCTGGACGTCGCGATCCGGCAGCTCGGCCTGAGCCTGGAGCAAGCGTCCGATCAATTAGCATTCGCGCCTCACTCTGCTTATGAATGGTTCGTGAAGGGAGAGAGGCTCTCCTCTTTGCGAGATCGGCCGTTCCATCCGTTGTCTAAGGCAAAGACCGGGTTTGAGGAGCAGGACTATCGGGAGTATATGGCAGAGTTCGGGAACAAGACCAAGCTTTATTGGGTGGCCATCGCGAACGATTCGGTGTCAAGAGGATGCGAGGGAGACGGATTCGACTGTCTCGAGGTGCTGGACGATCGTTCAAAAGCGAGCATTGAGGAAGAGCTGGCGCAAAAAGGCCTCTCGAAGGAGGCATACACGCTGATCCCCGTTCATCCGTGGCAGTTGAACAATCGGATCTTGCCGGATTTCCGGAAGGAGATCGAGGAAGGAACCGTTATTCTTTTGGAGACGCAGGCAGGCGAGTTCTTGGCGACTTCGTCGCTGCGTTCATTTGCTTCGACCCGTGAATCAACTAAGATGCTGAAGCTGCCCATTAGCGTTAAATCATTAGGGGCCGCCCGGTACCTACCGGTCGTGAAATTGCTGAACGGGCTTGTTGGCGAGAGACTGCTGCGCCAAGCGGTTGCTTGCGATGAGACACTTGCCAATCGCGTCTTCCTGTGCGAAGAGAAGCGTTGGTGGGGATACATGCCGCGAACGATGGGGCTATTCGATGATCATCCACGCCATCTGGCGGCTCAAGTGAGAATTTATCCGTCAGAGATCTTGGATGAGGGGTATAAAATCATTCCGATGTCTTCCTTGGGCGTTACGCTGAACAGCGGTCATTTTCTAAGTGAGATCAGGGGGGGACGGCCATCGCAAGAGGAGGCCATTCGCTTTTACGCTGACGTGGCGGCTATGTTCTACGACATTACGATGAGACTGTTCAAGGTCGGCGTCGTACCGGAAATCCACGGTCAAAATTGCTGCCTCGTGCTGAAGGACGGCGAAGCCGCAGGCATGCTGTTCAGGGATCACGATTCTGTGCGCTTGCATCAACCCTATCTGGATAAACACGGGATCGAGGATCCCCGCTATCATATAAGGCCGGGTTATTCAAACAGTCTGTACAACGAAACGATTGAGAAGTTGATTTTCTATGTCCAGTCTCTCGGTACGCAAGTCAATTTGGCATCGATTATGGAATCCTTGTCGGAAGCTTACGCTATACCGGAGAAGCGGCTTTGGGACATAACGGAGAAAGAGCTCAGGGAAGCCGTTCAGCGCATTGATATTCCGGAGACTGATCGCAGCGCTCTGCTTCATTCGTTGTTCGAAAGCGATGTGTGGCCTTCGAAGCTGATCATCCGTCCGCTGCTCGAGGCCGACGGCGTTCCGGGAGCGATGCCGTCTGGAAAGGGCATCGGGCACAATCCTTTCCGCTACCGTTCGATTTAGTCCAGAGTGAAAGGCTATTCCATTTATTTGGGAAATCTTTTATACCCGAGTCTTGCGCCTGTAAGCATTAGGCGATATCGTTAAGGCAGGGAGGCGATGTGAACCTATGCTGGAGCCGGGGAAGACGTACAATACGGCTGTGGAAGTAACGCTTGAGGTCATCGGAGGCAAGTGGAAGCAGGTGATCCTATTCCATCTGACGTTCGGCAAGAAACGCAACGGCGAGTTGATGAGCCTGTTACCTTCGGTAACCCAAAAAGTGCTTACCCAGCAGCTGCGGGAGCTAGAAGAGGATGGCATAGTAACCCGGATTTCATACAATCAGGTGCCGCCCAAGGTCGAGTATGAGTTGACAGAGTACGGCTGGAGCCTAAAAGAGATTCTCCATCTTATGTGCAGATGGGGAGATAGGCATGTCGAGCTTGCTTACGGCGATAAGGTAAAGATCTTGGCCGGGGCTTCTCGTTTGGACGATAATTAATTAGCAACGAAATAGAAACCGGTCACTGGATGCCAGAGACCGGTTTTCTTTTACGCAGCCACTTGTCATGGGATGACCTTGCGCTGTCGCAAATCCTCAAAGATATTCAGAAACATCGCTTCTGTATCCATAAATTCATGAAAGCCGAAACGGCGAGCCTTCGTGCCGTCTGCAAAAAAATCGTAATCCCAGGAAAATACAAAGTCCCCAAACCCCCATGAGGAAACGTCTTTATAGGCGTTGTTCACTAAGCCATGCTTCTTCACCATGGTTTTCCACAGCTCATCTTTATCTGCCATGACTACATCTAGAGACATCTGCAGCGGGGGTGCCGTCTCAAGACCAAAGCTAGCGGCGATCTTAGGCCAAAGTTCATTCCATCGGAACAGGTCTCCATTCGTAATGTTGAACGCTTGGTTGGCGCAGCGTTCATCCGTGGCTGCCCAGACGGTAGCTTTAGCCAGCAATCCGGCGTCAGTCATCTCAAGCAGGCTGTTATAGGCACCTGGCTTTCCGGGAAAACGAAGCGGCAGTCCAAGCTCCTTCGAAATGGAAGCATAAATGGCGATAACCATGGCTAGGTTCATGGGATTGCCCAATGCGAACCCGCATACGACGGAAGGGCGGAGCGCGGACCAGGTCCAGCTGCTTCCGGGCTGCCGCTGTTCGAGGAACTGCTGTTGGTCGACATTAAACTCAGGCGGCATATGATAAGCATCCGTTTCACGGGCGGGAGTTTTGAACGGACCAAGGTGCGCGCCATAGACTTTATAGCCCTGCATTAGGCTGATATGCTGAAGGTCTGAAGAGATTGGCTCGATTGCATTGACGACGTTGACTAGCATAGCGAGGTTTGGGGGAACCAGTTCGGCCCAAGTAGGGCGATCTTGATAGGCAGCGTAGAAGATATGGGTGACTTCTGTCAGAGTGCCCAGTTTCTCGCGTGTATCTCTTTCATTTAGCAGGTCGACAGAAACATATCTAGTTCGGCCGCTGCTGCTTGAATCCCCGCCTCGACGCGACACGCCGATAATATCCCAATCGGGAAGCTGTTCCAGATACTCGATTAAATTCCTTCCAATCACTCCGTTGGCACCAACGACAAGAGCCGTTTTGCGCGGCAGCGCTTCTTGTATTTTCATAAGTTATTCTCTCCTCATCGGTTGTGGTCTCAACAACATTGTGCATCCTGCGGCGAGGAATAAAAAGTACGCACTTTAGAGTGATATAGTTACTTGAAAGTAATATAAGGTATTGAATTGCATTCGAAAGAACGCAACTAAACGCATGGAATGCCGTCTTTTAAGTATGTTGGTTTTAAAAGGAGTGGGGATTCGATGATGAAATCCAGGTTGCTGGAGGTTTTGATTAGTATCGTGCTTGGCTTTTTTTCAGGACTGTTACTGAGCGGGTCGGGGAGAAATATTGAAGAAAGCGGAATTCAGATTCTGCTGGGATGCATCTTATGGATAAATGTATTTTCTTATCTGAGACAGAAATAATTAAATTGCAGTGGATGAAGCTTATACTAGAAAAGGTTAGGAGAGAAAATGATGTCATCAGCGGATGAGATTTATAAAAATTTAGTTATAGATATTCTTGAACACGGGGTATGGGATAAGGATCAAGACGTTAGAACGGTCTGGGCTGACGGCGCACCCGCATACACGAAAAGCGTCATTTGCAAGCAAGTAACTTACGACAATACGGAGGTTCCGATCTTAACGACCAAAAGGGTCCCATGGAAATCTGCGATACATGAGCTGCTATGGTTTTATGTGAAGAGAACGAGTGATTGCTCCTACTTGGATCAAAACAAAGTGGCCATATGGAAAGAATGGACTAATAAGCATAATCATATCGGTAAGGCATATGGGTACCAGCTGGGGAAACCTATCATGATTGAGGGGAAGATTACAAATCAAGTCCACAACTTAATCGATCAGCTTAAAAATAATGCTGCGTCCAGAAGGCATGTTATTTCGCTATGGGATGTTGACGAGCTTGACCAAATGGAATTATATCCATGCGTATGGAATAATCAGTGGCTGGTGAAGCAAGGAAGGCTTCATTTGATCGTCAGCGCCAGATCGAACGATATCGGATTAGGCAATCCTTTTAATGTTTTTCAATATTACGTGCTGCAGCGTATGATTTCGCAAATAACGGGTTATCAGTTAGGCACGTTAACATTTAACATCAATGACGCGCATATTTACGAACGGCATATCGATTCGTTGAAAGAACAGATTGCACGGGAGTCCTATTCCGCTCCGCAGCTATGGATAAACCCGGAAATAACGAACATCGATGACTTTACCATAGATGATTTTAAGCTCATTAATTATCAGCATCATCCAACTCTTAAGATGGAGATTGCGATTTGATTTCAACTGCTTTATTAGCTGAACGCTTACCGCAACTGCAGAGAGGGTGTGGACTTCCGGTCACTATAGTCCCCTATTTTTTCGAATATACCGCTGCTTGCGGTAGAAATAGGGAGACCAAGGCGAACGCTGTCGCTCCTTCAGTTCCAAACCCCATACTCGTTCCTACCCCCATAGCTTCTAAAAGACAATTAAATAAACTTAACGGCAAAATATGGCGTTAATCACTCCCGTTACGGAGAATTTAAACAAATAACGGTAATTTTAGGCGTTATTTCTCCCGTTTACGTGCAGGAGCAAGCTCTTAACCTGAAATAACGCCGGTTTTTACCGCTAAATTGATTCAAATTCAATTTCCCACGGATATAGCGCCGTATTTTACCGTTAGTTTATTCGACTCCTCCAAAGTGAGCTTGTTTTCCTTCACTGCAGCCCTAAATTAAACCTGAAAGAAGGCGTTTGGAAATCGTTGAAGAGAGATGTTATCCACCATCTGTTTGAATCGATTGAATAAGCCTTCTCAGCAAGCCATTGCTCGGTTGCTTGTTAGGTTATACTCCGAAGTGCTTTTTATATAGGATGTTGCGCGCATAGGGGGATTTACCTTATTCAAAAGAAGTGCTACAAAAAAGAAGTGTACAGGCCGTTTAAAGGCCTGCACACTTCTTTTTTGTAGCCATAGGTTGTTGTTCGGAGCTACCTTGTTTATGATTTGGATTCGTTTCGCGCAAGCTCTTTGCGTACGATAGGCGCAACCTTTGTACCGAGAAGCTCGATCGCATGCAAAACCTCGCGATGCGGCATGGTTCCTACATTGACATGAAGGAAGAAACGGGTAACTCCTAAATTTTTGCGCAGCAGGAGAATCTTCTCGGCGACGTATTCCGGATCGCCGACATAAAGGGCACCGCGAAGACTGCGTGCGGCATCGTATGCGTCGCGGTTGTAATTTTGTCTCCAGCCGCGCTCGCGCCCGATGACATTCATTTGGGCCTGCGTCGGAAGGAAGAACGAATCGGCAGCCTGCTCAGTCGTGTCACCGACAAATCCATGCGAATGCATCGCAATAGATAATTTGCTCGGATCATGTCCAGCTCTTGCTGCAGCTTCTTTATAGAGTGCAACAAGCGGTGCAAAGCTCTCGGGCATTCCGCCAATAATGGCAAAGGCGATAGGAAGGCCCAGCGTGCCCGCACGGACAGCCGATTCTGGATTCCCGCCGCTTGCAATCCACACAGGGAGCGGGCTCTGAACGGACCGGGGATAAACAGCGAGATTATCGATCGCAGGACGGTGACCGCCGCGCCAAGTTACCTTCTCCGACTCGCGGATGGCAAGGAGCAGTTCCAACTTTTCTTCGAACAATTCTTCATAATCATCCAGGCTGTATCCAAACAGCGGAAAGGATTCGATAAACGAACCTCGTCCTGCCATAATTTCAGCACGTCCATTCGAAATACCGTCTAGTGTTGAGAAGGCTTGATAGACACGAACAGGGTCGTCCGAGGACAGTACCGTTACCGCGCTTGTGAGCCGTATACGTTTAGTCATGGCCGCTGCTGCCGCTAATACAACTGCCGGCGAGGTACCTGCATAATCAGCGCGATGATGCTCCCCAATCCCATAAACGTCGAGACCGACCTGATCGGCCAATACGATTTCTTCTACCGCATTGCGCAGGCGCTCGGCATGACTCATGATCGCTCCTGTTACGGGATCCGGTGTCGTTTCCAAAAATGTACTGATTCCTATTTCCATGTTTGCTGCCAATTCGGCCATTTTAATATTCCCCCTTCATTAATTATAGTTTACTCAATTTTTGTTCGTTTCTCAAATTTAGTAAGCGGTTATTGCATGAATCAGTACCGAAATCGATCACGATGAGGTCATTACCACGCATATCAATCATAAACAATCACAAAGAAAGCGCTTTACAATTTATAAATAGTCATATACAATTACAAATGAGAGTAAACGAGCGAGTGAGCAAGTGAGCAAGTGAGCAAGTGAGCAAGTGAGCAAGTGAGCAAGCAAGCAAGCGTAAATAATTTTAATACTCATTGCAAATAGATATTTTACGTAAGGAGGAAGAACTGCATGTTATTTGAAGAAGAACGCAAGCGTCAAATAGCCGATTATGTCCGACAGCAAGGCCGTGCTTCCGTTCAGGAGCTTTCGAATCATTTTCAAGTTTCGGAATCGACGGTTAGGCGGGATCTGAGTGATTTGGAGGAGCAGGAACTGCTGCGCCGTACGCATGGCGGCGCGGTAGCGGCCATGCAAAATAACAATAGCGAGCCATCTTTCGTGGAGAAGGAGGATCGTTTTCAACAGCAGAAGCTCGATATTGCAAGGGCGGCACTGTCGCGAATTCGCGAAGGCGATACCATCATGCTGGACTCGGGTACCACGACGTATCATTTAGCGAAGCTGCTGAAGAACTTCCAACGATTGACCGTCGTGACCAACTCGGTCATGGTTGCACAGGAGCTTGCGAATGAGAAGAGCATCGAGCTTCTGCTGACAGGAGGCATGCTTCGTCCGGAGACGCAGGCCATGGTTGGGCCATTCGCGGAGCGGGCTATTGCATCCGTGCATGTCGATAAGCTGTTTCTTGCAACGAACGGGTTTGATGCCGAGAACGGATTGTCTACACCGAATCTTATTGAAGCCGCAACAAAGAATCGAATGATTAAATCGGCAGATGAGGTTATTTTGCTCGCGGACCACAGTAAATTCGGAAAGGTTTCCTTTTCCCGTTTTGGGGATATCGAGGATGTTACGACATTAATTACGGATTCGTTAGCTTCGCCGGCCGTTTTGCAGACATTCGAAGAAAAAGGAATCGTAATTGTCTTGGCTGGTAACGGAGGTGCTGTACAATGAAGCCGGCATCCCCGGTCATTACCGTTACTTTGAATCCGGCATTGGATAAAACTGTCACCGTAGATCAGTTTGAATACGGAGGGCTAAACCGTATCAAAGAGATGCGGACCGATGCTGGGGGAAAAGGGATTAACGTGGCAAAGGTATTGAAGTTATTCGGTATCGATGTCAATGCTCTAGGCTTCACGGCAGGCTATCAAGGGCAGGTCATCCGCGATCAGTTAGAGAAGCTGGGCGTCCATTCTGCAATGATCGAAGCTGCAGGAGAAACGCGGGTTAATCTGAAAATGGTCGATGAATCGACGAAGCTGACGACCGAGCTCAATGAGCAGGGCTTCGCGGTTGACGCTCCGCTGCTTGAGCAGTTCCGGGAATTATTTAAAACCAAGGCTGCTGAAGCGTCCATTATCGTTCTGGGCGGCAGTCTACCTCCCGGTACGCCTTCCGATTATTATCGATCTCTAATTGAGAGTGCGCGGGCGCTAGGAATAAAAACGATACTTGATGCAGACGGCGAGGCACTTGCGCTCGGTGTTGAAGCATCCCCTTTCGCTATAAAGCCGAATATTCATGAGCTCGAAGCGCTGCTTGGCGAGAGGCTGGGCAGCATGGAGGAAGTCATCAGTGGGGCAAGAGCATTGATTGACCGCGGCATTGAATATGTTCTAGTCTCCATGGGGGCAGAGGGTTCTCTTCTCGTCAGCCATACGGAAGCGGTTAGAGCAAGCCCGTTTCCAATCGTGCCTGTAAGCACGGTAGGTGCAGGGGATTCCATGGTTGCTGCAATGGTATACAGCTTCCTAGAAGGCAAATCAATCGAAGAAACAGCGAGATGGACATCCGCGGCGGGTACGATTACGGCCTCCAAGCCAGGCACGCAGGTGTGTACTCTGCAAGAGGTCATGCAGTCGGTTCAAAGGGTTACGCTCACCTATTATTAAAGAATCATATGCCCATTCCAAGGAGGATTATCGAGCTATGAAAAAAATACTTGCTGTCACGGCTTGCCCAACCGGCGTCGCTCACACGTATATGGCTGCCGAATCTTTGATCAAAGCGGCTAAGGAAAAAAATATTCCGCTCAAAGTGGAAACCAGAGGCGCAGTCGGCGTCGAGAACGAATTTACCGAGCAGGAAATTGCGGAAGCGCATGCGATTATCGTCGCTGCCGATACGGATGTGCTGGAATCTAGGTTTGCAGGCAAGCCGGTCGTAAAAGTGGCAGTCGCCCAAGCGATCAAAAACCCGGCAGGGCTGCTGGAAGAAGCATTAGCCAAACAAGCGTCCGCTCCGGGCGGCTATGCGAACCAGGTAGAACAGTCGAAGTCTGAGCGCAGCTCAGCACGCAGCGGACCTTATAAGCATCTAATGACAGGCGTATCGCACATGCTTCCCCTTGTTGTAGCCGGCGGCCTGCTTATTGCCTTATCGTTTATATTCGGAATCGAAGCATTCAAGGTAGAAGGCACATTCGCAGCTGCGCTAATGAACATCGGGGGCGGGTCGGCGTTTGCCCTAATGGTTCCCGTTCTTGCAGGCTTTATCTCCTTCTCTATTGCGGAGAAGCCAGGTCTCGCACCGGGTCTCATCGGAGGCATGCTGGCATCGACCATCGGGGCTGGTTTTCTCGGCGGTATTCTTGCGGGTTTCTTGGCAGGCTACACTTCGCTTTTCCTGAAGAAAAACATAAAGCTTCCGCGCAACCTGGAAGGTTTGAAGCCGATCCTGCTCATTCCGCTTCTTGCGTCGGGATTCACGGGCCTTATGATGATTTATGTAATCGGCGAACCGGTTAAAGCGATTATGGATGGTCTTACGGCTTGGCTTACTGGGCTTGGAACGACCAATGCCGTATTGCTTGGCCTACTGCTTGGCGCGATGATGGCGTTCGATATGGGCGGACCGGTGAACAAAGCCGCATATACGTTTGCGGTAGGTTTGCTTGCAAGTGATGTCTTCGGTCCGATGGCAGCGGTTATGGCAGCAGGCATGACGCCTCCGCTTGGTCTCTGGCTCGCAACGCTGCTAGCCAAAAATAAATTCACAAAAGAAGAGAAGGATGCGGGCAAGGCTGCCTCCGTACTCGGTATTTCGTTCATTACGGAGGGCGCAATTCCGTTCGCTGCCGGCGATCCTTTCCGCGTCATTCCTTCTATTGTGGTAGGTTCGGCAGTTACCGGCGCGTTGTCGATGGCTTTCAGCGCAACGCTGCGCGCACCGCATGGCGGTATCTTCGTTCTCCCGATTCCGAATGCGGTTAGCCATCTGGGACTATATGCGCTCGCGATCATCATTGGAACGGTAGTCACAGCGGTCATGCTGAGCATTCTTAAAAAGCCGGTTGAGCAGCGCGCGCAAGCATAGGGTAAAACAAATCATTGTATAGGGGGGGATTTCTCCCCCTATTATCTATAACTATTCAGGAGGAATACACCATGAACATTAACTCACTTTTGGACGAAAAAGCTATATTTATCCCACTTACATCGACGGATAAAAACAGCATCATAGCTGCTATGATTGACGGTCTTGCCGCATCCGGTTCCGTATCGGATAAAGAAGCGTACATGAACGCCGTGCTCGCACGCGAGAGCACGGGCTCGACAGGCATCGGATTTAGCGTAGCGATTCCGCATGGCAAATCAAGCGGTGTCGCGACGGCAGGCATTGCATTCGCTAAGCTATCGACGCCTACGGAATGGCAATCGCTTGACGGAGAACCGGTTAAAGTTGTATTTATGATTGCCGTACCGGAAGCTGCCGAAGGCAATGAGCATTTGAAAATATTGATTGCATTGTCCCGTAAGCTCATTGATTCCGAATTCCGCGAGAAGTTGATGGCCGTCGAACATTCGGATCAGCTAAAAAGCTTGCTTGCAACGATATAACAGAAGGGAGGCATAACCGCATGTACGCACAAAAAGTAGTCATTCAAAACACAGCCGGCTTTCATATCCGTCCCGCACAGCTATTTACTGAGAAGGCAACACAATTTCAATCGACGGTTCTGATTATGCCGGAAGGCACCACTACGGTAGCCGATGCCAAAAGTATTCTTAACCTCATGACGCTAGGTTTGGAAAAAGGCGCTGTTATTACGATTCAAGCCGAAGGACCGGATGAAACGGAAGCGGTCGCAGAGCTTTCTGAGCTGGTGGAAAGCGGATTCGGCGAAGAATAATGATTGGCTTGCACGAAGCCGCAGCAAGGAGGAGCGCATAATGAATACAAAAACAATTGAGCAGCGACTGACAGGACTAGGCGTATCTGAGGGCATTCGGATAGGCAGAGTTTTTATCTATAACCCGTTAAAGCTAGAAGACATTAAGGAGAGCAAGTCCGAGCAGCCAGACCTAGAGCTGGCTCGCTTGGAGCAGGCCAAAGCGCAATGTGTTTTGGAGCTCACCCCACTCATTGAACGCGCTAAGCAGACACTTGGCGAAGAAAAGGCCGCGATATTGAAAGGGCAGATTAGCTTCTTGAGCGATCCGGCGTTCTACCCGCCCATGCAGAAGCTCATCCAAACCGAACAATGGTCGGCTGAGGCTGCGGTCAAACGCATTGTGAACCAGGTCGCCGGGTTATTCGAAGCCATGGCTAACGAATACATGCGTGAGAGGGCGGCTGACATCCGAGATGTCGGTACCCGGCTGATGACGCAGCTTGTAGGGCATCAAGGCGCACGGCTGTCCGATATAACGAGCGAGGTCATCATTGTGGCCGACGACCTGACACCTTCGGATACGGTTCAATTGGATAAACAATATGTGCTTGGTTTCGTAACCCGCATCGGAGGCAAGACGTCTCATACCGCGATTCTCGCGAACTCGCTGGGGATTGCTGCCGTACTCGGATTAGGCGAGGCGATCGAGAAAATCCGGCATGGCGAGGAAATGATCATCGATGGCTCGACCGGCGAATGTGTTCTGTATCCGGCAGAGTCCACGAAGGAAGCATTCGCGGCTGCGCGTGCTGCTGAACGGCTGGAGCAGGAATGTTTAAAGGCTTACGGTGAGCTTGCTGCCGTAACGAAGGACGGCTTCACCTTCGAGATTGCCGCGAATATCGGAACCCCTCAGGAAGCAGCGGGGTTGCTGGAGAAGGGCGCAGAGGCTATCGGCTTGTACCGGACGGAATTTTTGTTCATGAGCACCTCCCAGATGCCTTCTGAGCAGATTCAATTCGAGGCTTACAGGCAAGCGGCGGAAGCCATGCAAGGACGCCCGGTCGTTATCCGTACGTTGGATATCGGAGGAGATAAGGAGCTGCCGTACCTTCAGCTGCCCGAAGAGATGAATCCCTTTCTCGGCTATCGCGCGATCCGGCTTTGCCTGGATCAGAAGCGGCTGTTTCTCACGCAGCTGCGGGCCATTATTCGGGCCGGAGCGTATGGCAACGTAAAGATCATGTTTCCGATGATTTCGGGCATGGAAGAGTGGCGCCAAGCCAAGGCCTTGTACGATGAGGCTCGGGAGCAGTTAATTAGCGAGGGAGCGAGCATAGGCGAAGCGATCGAAATTGGCATTATGATCGAAATTCCTTCTGCTGCGCTTATGGCGGACCGCTTGGCCAAAGAGGTCGATTTCTTTAGCATCGGCACGAACGATCTAGTGCAGTATACGGTTGCGGTGGACCGGATGAATGAGAAGGTCTCGTATTTGTACGATTACTTTCATCCGGCCGTCCTCCAGCTTATTAAGACGGTCATTGATGCTTCGAATAAACATGGCAAATGGACAGGTATGTGCGGCAGCATGGCCGGCGATCCGCTCGCTGCTCCGCTGCTTACCGGACTTGGTCTGCATGAGTGGAGCATGTCTCCTACGGCTATTCACCGGATTAAGCAGACGGTTAGGAGACTGGATCGCAGCGCCTGTGAGCAACTGACCGAGCGGCTCCTCGATATGGATACGCCGGCTGAGATTCGATCTGAGCTCGCCGCTTTTCTGAAGCTGCAGCAATAAGGACAGTCAGCACTTACATTACCGCCGATAAAAAAAGGAGCCAGCCAGCACGGCTGCTCCTTTTTTGCTGTTTAATACTTCAGCTTCAGTAAATTACGTTCCGTAATAAATGTCGTCGTGTTGAAAAGCATCAAAACCTCTTGAATTCCGTTCTCTTCCATATAATCGCTGATGCTGCCATTATAGTAGCGGATGTCGATGACATGGATATCCTGCACATGCTGTGTCAGGAAAGGAAGAAAGCTATGCGCGTAGGAGTCTTTAATGACGAGCAGCTTATCCAGATCTATTTTGTCCAAAGGAAGCTCGCTATGAAGGGTCATAAGCGCGTGTACGCCGCCGAGAAAATACGAATATTTATCTTTTTTGGCCAGGTAGCTCGTATCATACATGCTCGGCACCGTTTTGTCCGTATCAGCAATATACATGTCTGTTTTAATCCCGCTTTTGTCCTTGTAGGCTTGAATGGAATCGGGCTTTAAACCGCTGAACTGGCTGCGTGTATGATAGCTGCCTAGAAACGAGTCGGTGACCGTCTCAATATTGAAGTCCTTTTCGGCAACGGGAGTCCAGCCCATTTGCCCCGCATACGCCGCATAAGCAAGGTAAGCGCCGTAGGTGGTCCAGTGGTGATCCGTGTTGTAATAGATGGGCTTGTCGCCGCCGGCTGCGTCACTTAGGAAATCAAAGCCGTCCATGAAGGACATGCTGCCTTGTACCTGCTGGCCAATAAAGTCGTTGACCTCCCTTTGCGGATAAGCTTCAGCCAGCCATGGCAAACGCTCGGGATATAAGCCGCTAGAGGTCGGAGCCAGCATGAAGGTGATACTCGCATCCGGATGGTTTTGCGCATATTTCTTCACTGCGGCCGCATATTCCTTGATTTCCGTATAGTTTGGTTTGCTCAGCTTCTCGAATAAATAGCCGTCTGAGCCTTTATAGATGCCGTTATTTTCTTGCTGCAGCCGAAGCTGCTCAAGCACGGATTTTGTCCAAACCCAATTTGTCCGGAAGGGGAAATGATCGGTCACATAGCTTTCCGATTCATCGGAAAAGGTCTTGGACCAAAGGTTTTCCCAAGTAAGCTTGGGAGCTTTCTGAAGCGTGCGGTTCTCCATGTCCGAGAATGCTTGAACAGGCAGAATGAAAAATAATAAGGACATAGCGAACAATAGGCTGACGAAGCCCCAGACATAAGCGCGATCCGTCTTCTTGTTCAAAGCTGCGAGCCTCCCTTTTCGTTAAAAACGGAAATATAGGAACGGGTTAAATGTTGCATCGACTAAATAAGCGACCGACATGAGAAATAGGGCGGCATGCCAGCCGAGCCGAATACCCGGTCCAATGCCGCGTATTTCTTTGCGTCTTGGCATGGAAGCGAGTACTAGTAGTACAAGGAGAATAGCATTCGTGTATAACAAATATAACGATTCGTTGTTCCATAACGGCTGATGGTTCGCGCCGAACATAGCAGCAAAATAAGCGCCCATATCCGATAAATCCTCAAAGGCAAAGAACACCCAGCCGATTAAAATAAGAAGCAGCGCATACACATGCCTAACCCATGCGGGCATTCGCTGCAAGAGCTTCAAGCCGAACCATTTCTCCAAGACGAGCACGACGCCGAAATATAAACCCCAAAGCAGGAAATTCCAGCTTGCTCCATGCCATATGCCGGTAAGCAGCCACACGATCATAATGTTGCGAATCTGCTTCCACGGGCCCTTCCGGTTGCCTCCTAGCGGGATGTATACATAATCCCTAAACCAAGTGCTGAGCGAGATATGCCAGCGCCGCCAGAAGTCGGTAATGCTTTGCGCCGTATAGGGCCGATTAAAGTTTTCGTTGAACCGGAAGCCAAACATCATACCGAGGCCAATCGCCATATCCGAATACCCGCTGAAATCAAAATAAATTTGAAAGGCAAAGGCAATAATGCCGAGCCATGCGGTCAAGACGGGCATCGTGTCCGTGCCCGTACTTGAAACGGTATTCCAAAGCAGCCCGATATTGTTGGCAAGCAGCACTTTTTTGGCCAAGCCGATAATGAACCGTCTTACGCCTTCTGCGAACAGCTGTATGTCGACGGTACGATGACGCAGCTGCTCGGCAATGGTCGAGTATTGAACAATAGGACCTGCAACCAGCTGGGGAAACAAAGCGACGAAGGTGCCGAAATCGAGCCAATTGCGTTGTGCTTTTGCCGTTCCTCTATAAACGTCAATGATATAAGACATCGATTGAAATGTATAAAACGATATGCCGATTGGCAGTGCCAGCTCGGTTAACGGGATTTGCGTACCCAGCAATGCGTTCACGTTCTGAATGAGAAAATCAGCGTATTTAAAATAACCTAGCAGGGTTAAATTTACGATGACGGAAGCGACGACAATCCATTTCCGCTGCGAGCTGCTTCGCTTCGGATTGCTTAGAAGCAGTCCGAAGCTGTAGTCCGTAACCGTGGAGAGCAGCATGATCGCAATGTACACGGGCTCGCCCCATGCATAGAAAATGAGGCTTGTTACGAATAAAACGAGGTTTTTAATTCGCCACGGGGATACAAAGTAAAGCAGCAGCACAGCAGGCAGAAATAGAAATAGGAAGAGTAGACTGCTGAATACCATACTCGTTATTTTTGCTCGAAGAAAGTATCGAATTCACTTACAAATTTATCGGCATCTTCGGAAATGACAAAAAAGATATAGTTGCCTTTCGTCACTAGCTTATAGTTTTTKGCAATTTCGTATTGGTCCTGCAGATAGGTTTCGAACGTTTTTTGAACGTCGCCGGCACGCTTCTTAATGCCGTCTTCAACTGCTGCGATATCCTTGGCATCCTTTACTTTGAAAACTGCAATTTCATTCGTTTTGATGTTCATCATCGGTGACATAATCGTATATTGTTCAAGCAGAGCAGCGTCGATGTAGTACTTTTGCTTAACCATATCGCCGGTCATTTCGATTAATGCCGGCTGCTCGATTTTGGCCAGCATGCCGTCAACCATTTCTTTTGTCGTTTTTGTCGTAACGGCCTGTTCCTTTTTATTAGCGGATGTATTGTTGTTAGAATCGTTATTCGAGTTTGCACCGGAGCAAGCAGTCAGCACCAATCCCAGCGCGATAACGAGCATAAAAGCAAAATAATTTTTTTTCATCACATTAATCTCCTCGGTGTCATATTTTTTATTTTTCAAAAGGTAAAAACGGAAATGAATCCGTTAATGTTGCAGTTGAAAATATTATGGTAATAAATAACGTGAGCAATTTATTTATTTCCATTGATTAAGCGCTTACTTTCGCCGTATATTATTTAGTAAAACTAGTAAAAAAGAAGCAAATTCTGCTCAGGGGGACAACGAGTGAACGTGTACAATCGGCTAAAACGATTCGAATGGTTTCGCAACCGATTAATCCGCAACAAGATTACGCTTGTCTACGTTCCGCTTATTATCATTCCGTTATTCGTGCTCGGCTTTACCTCTAACCACATTTATACCAATGCTATCGTGGAGAAAACGGTAAAAAACGTATCGGATAACTCTTCCCTCATCATCACGCAAATCAACGGTATATTGACGAATGCGACAAGCGCGGCCAATATGCTTACGCTTAATTTGAATAAGGTGCTGGTTGAGGATCAAGCCGGAGCAAGGGGAAGGATGTCGGAGCTCCAGCTCTACACTAAAGTTACGAATCAGCTCAGCTTTGCGTTGGTCGTTTTCCCTGATGTGGAATCCGCTGCATTCATTGATCAAGGTAATCGTATTTACGGCTACAACACGAGCATGGAAAACCAACAGGAGCTTGCGGCTGGGAGCGAGCTGCTTAGCCGTCTGCGGCAATCAAACGGAGCGAATATTTGGTTTTCGATGCAGAAACGGAATTTTCTCGTGAATAACGAAGAAGAGCCTATCCTTACGCTTGGCAAGCGTATCGTGAACATTAATACGGGTGTGCCGCTCGGCTATCTCATTCTCAATATTAGGGAGAGCGCCTTATCGGCCGTGTATGAAAATATTGGATCTATCAAGGAAGGCTCTTATTTTATAGCAGATGCCGCAGGACGCATTGTTTCGTCGCAAACCGCGGCCGAGGTGCTGCAGCCGATCAAAGAACCGGCTTTGCTGGAATGGATGCAAGGCAGTAAGGCGAGTGCAAGGGTCCGAACGTCCGAGAACGGCGAGATGCTGCTCGTCAGCAGCGAGCTTCCGAGCCTCGGCTGGAAGCTGATCTCCCAGGTGCCTTATGATCTGCTGACGGAAGACACGAGAAAAATCACAAAGCTTATCCTGCTGATTGGTCTCGTTTGCTTTGTAATGGCCTTGTTCGTCGCACGGCTGTTGTCGAATGTCATCTCCAAGCCGATTGTCCATTTATCCCGTCACATGAAGAGGGTAAAGGAAGGGAACCTTGATCAGCAAATCGAGGTAACCTCGGGTGATGAAATCGGCTTGCTGGCCTCCGGCTTCAACACGATGATGGGGCGGGTCAAGGAGCTCCTGGTGAACATTAGCGCGGAGCAGCGCAAGAAGCGGGAATATGAGCTGGCGCTTATGCAGGCGCAGATTAAGCCGCATTTTCTGTATAATACGCTCGACGTCATTTATACGCTGTCCGAGATGGGACGTGCTAGAGATGTGCAGCGAACCACTAAGGCTTTAGCCGATTTCTACCGGGTGGCGCTCAGCCAAGGCAAGGATCAGATCAGGCTGGAGGAGGAAATGAGGAGCGTGATGGATTACTTGTCCATTCAGCGAATACGTTACTCCGATGTGTTTGACTTCGAAATGGATATTGATCCTGGCATTTTGCATTGCATGATACCGAAGCTGACCGTGCAGCCGCTGGTGGAAAATGCGATTTATCACGGGCTAAAAAATAAATCGTCGTTTGGCCGGCTGACGATTACGGCGAGGCGCGAGGAGCAAAGGATCTACTTGATCGTCAAGGATGACGGCGCGGGCATTACGGAGGAACGGCTTCAAGCAATAAACGGGGGAATGAGCGATTCACAACAGCGGGTGGGCTACGGCCTGAACAGCGTGCACGAGCGAATCAAGCTATACTTCGGCGAGGCATACGGCGTGCAAATCGAGAGCGTGAACGGACTGGGCACAACGGTGATTGCCCAGCTTCCCTATCAAGCGGAATAGGAGCAGAAGAAGCGATGCAAAAAATAATGATCGTGGATGATGAAGTTATTTTTCGCGAATATTTGAAAACGGTGCTGGACTGGGAGACACTCGGCTTCACCATAAACCAGGAAGCGAAAAATGGATTAGAAGCGCTTGAACTGGCTGCAATTGATCGGCCGGATATCGCGCTTGTTGATATTACGATGCCGTTTATGGATGGGCTGCAGCTTGCAGAGAAGCTGAAAGAGCATTATCCAGAGGTAAGCATTGTTCTGATTACGGGACATAATGAATTCGAATATGCGCGAAAGGCGCTCAAGCTCGGCGTTGAGGATTATATTCTGAAGCCCTTCTCCAAGGACGAGCTGCTCCTTACGCTGGTGAAGCTGCGCCAGCAGCATCAGAAGGCGCAGGAGGAGAAGGTTACCCTGCGCGAAAATACGGAGCTGATGAAGGAAAGCTTTCTCGGTCAGCTGATTACCCGTGAATACGCGCTTTCAGATGAAGAAACGGTCAAACGGCTGCAGCAGTTCGGCATACAGGCGGAAAGTGGCCATTATGTCGCTGCTTGTATCGAGATCGATCATATGGATCGGAAATGGAGCAAGGCAAGCGACCGGCTGCTGATGAAATACGCGGTAACGAATGTGCTGAACGAGGCGCTGGAGGAGAGCGGCGACTATTTGATCTTTAACGGGCCGGAGGGACGGATTGTAGGCCTTGCCCGGCATTACGGGGAAAGGGATGAGCTGCCCTCACTGGAGGGGTATAAGAAGCTATGCTTCCTCATCAAAAAATATTTGAAATTCACCGTGACGGTCGGCGTCGGGCGAAGCAAAGACGGCTTCAAAGGGATTGCCGCCTCCTATGGCGAAGCGCTGGAGGCGCTGCAAAACAAGTATGTGCTGGGGCATGACCGGGTCATTGCCTACGGGGAGCAGCTGCCAAGCAGCGGCAACCAGCCCTTCTACCCGCTGGAGGTGAATGAGGAGCTTCTCGTGCTGCTGAGGCTAAACAGTTGGGAGCCCATTGAGCGAAAGCTGGATGAAGTCTTCCAAACGATTCGCGAGCGGCTGCTGCCGATCGATTATATTTATGTCATCTGTATGGGACTCGTTTCGGTTAACCTCTCCTATTTTGAGGAATCCGGCCATCCCGTGGAGGATTGCTTCGGGGATCATTTTTTTCCTTATAACGAAATTCGGAAGCTGGAATCGGCAGAACTGACCTTCGACTGGCTCAAGGAGCTTTTCCGCAAAGCGGTGAGCTACAACAGCAAGCACCGCAATACCCGTTCCTCCAAAATCGCAAAGGCAGCGAAGACGTATATGGAGCAAAATTATGCGGATCCCGGGCTGCAGCTGGAGCAGATTGCTTCGCATGTATATATTAACGCGAGCTATCTGCGCGCGGTATTCAAGAAGGAGATCGGCATTACGGTCAGCGATTATTTGACGCAGTATCGGATGCAGCAAGCGAAGGAAATGCTTGGCCGCAATCATGCGCGGCTAACCGACATTGCGGAGAAGGTCGGCTATAATGATCCGGGGTATTTTAGCAAAAGCTTCAAAAAATTTTACGGGTACTCCCCAAGCGAGTATGAAAAGAGCCGCCAATAGCGGCTCTTTATTGCGATATCAGAATTTATTAGTTTTTTACTTATAAATCTGCGGATTTTACCAAAAGCACGCAGTTTCTTCATTATCAAGACGGAACGGATTGCTTATACTCAGAAATGTAAAGAGCACGAAGAGAGCGATTCAATGAACAAACTTTAGGGGGCTAAACAATGAGAAAGCTGGCAATTGCAGTGATGAGTCTTTGCTTGATATTCGTGGCAGCCTGCGGCTCCGCAGGCAATAATGAGGCTGCGAACAACAAAGCGGCCAATGAAGGAAACAAAGCGACGGCGACTAATGCCGTGCAGGAGGAGACGAAGACGGAGGAAGCGAAGCCGGTTAAGCTTCGGATCTACGCGCAGTATGCCGATGACGATACCAAGCTTCCTTATGATTATGCGGTTGCGGAATTGAAGAAGGAAATGCCGAACGTCGAGCTGGAGCTGGAAGTACAGGCGCAAGATGACGGCCAAAAGCTGAAGACCTATGCGGCAACGGGGAACCTGCCGGATATTTTCCAAGCGGGGCTGGATATCATTACAACGTTCAAAAAATCCGGCAACATCCTCGAGCTGGATTCCTACGTTAGCGAGCTCGGCTTTAAAGACAAAATGTTCCCGAGCACGATGAACACGCTGGTAGCCGACGATGGACATACTTACGCGTTCCCGTATGCAGGCAATGAATTTGTACTCCTCTATTACAACAAAGAGCTGTTCGAGAAAAATGGCGTGAAGGTGCCGACCACCTACGATGAGCTGATGACGGCGGTTAAAGCATTTAATGCGGCTGGCATTACTCCGCTGTCGCTGTTTGCCAAAGAGAAATGGCCGACGGTTGCTTTGTTCGATATGTTCGTTACCCGCAATGAGCCGCAAGGTATTCTGAAGCTGGATAAAGGCCAAGCGAGCGCAAGTGATCCTGCTTACAAGGAAGCGGCTGAAAAAATTATCGAGCTTGTGAAAGCAGGCATGCTGCCTAAAGGGGCAACGAACCTGAATTACGATCAAGCAGCAGCCTTGTTCCATCAGGGCAAAGCAGCCATGTTCCTGAATGGAAATTGGGAAATTGCAGAATCGACGAAGCAGCTGGGAGACAAAGCAGGCTGGACGTACTTCCCAGGCAAAGACGCAGCAAACTACGAAGCAAGTAAATACGCGTTCAGCGGCGGCGGCGGTCCAGGCGGCTACGCTGTAAATCCGGATACGAAGGATAAAGATTTGGCAGCTAAGGTAGCCGCTTTCCTATCTCTTAAATTTGCGGAGTACAAATATACGGAGCGCGGCAATCCGATCGTAGCTACAAAGGTAGATAAAGCGATCATTACCGAATATCCTCCGATGATGAAGCAGCTCTCCGATGACATCGCCAAAATTACAAGCACGACTTCATTCGCATGGGGTCTGTCGGATGCTAAGTTTAAAGCAGCGTTAGAGGATGCGTCACAAAGCTTGATGACCGGCGCATACAGCGCGGAGCAATTTATCGAGGACGTGAACAAAGCCGTTCCAGCCGCGAAGTAGCAGCTGCGGAGGCAAGCAATAGATAAAGGGTAAACGAGGCGGAACTCACTCCCATAGGCATGAACGGGGTGGGTTCTAGCTCTCTTTAGCCGAAACGCGGAAACGGATGGATAGTCAGACTCGCAGAGGAAGTGATGAAATGAACAAATTTCTGGGGAACAAGACAGCGATACTTTTGTTTATATTGCCAGCTCTCCTTTTATATACCGTGATGGTATTTTACCCGATCGTCCAAACGTTTTTTCGCAGTATGTATGAGTGGGACGGCCTATCGGATGGCACTTTTATTTGGTTCGATAACTATACAAGATTGTTTCAAGACAGCTTGTTCTTTACCTCCCTTAAAAATGGTCTTATCTTCGCGGTTATCATTACGATAACCCAGATCGGAATCGGCTCCATTCTAGCTTTTGCGGTTGCCGACGCCAAGTTCAAGGGCCGCAAAATTTTGCGCATCAGCTTTTTTATACCGGTGGTTCTATCGATTACAGTCGTTTGCCAGTTATGGCTATCGATCTATAATGGCGAATATGGACTCATTAATAAAGTATTTGAATTACTTGGGCTTGAATACAAGCAGGATTGGCTTACGAGCAGCAAGTCGGCGATTATCGCGATTGCATTCGTGAATGCCTGGCAGTACATGGGCTATCACTTCGCCCTGCTGCTCGCGGGAGTAAAGTCCGTTCCTGAACAATATATGGAGGCCGCCCGCATCGACGGCGCAACGAAGCTGCAAGCGATTCTGAAAATCAATATTCCGATGATGGCGGAAACGTATAAATTTTGCTTGGTATTCGCCATTACGGGCGGGCTGAACGCCTTCGCCAATATGTACATTATGACTAGCGGCGGCCCGGGAACCTCGACTTATACGCTTACCTATCTCATGTACCGTTCTGCATTCCGAGTAGGAGAGTTTGGTTACGGCAGCGCGGCAGCGGCCATTCTCGTCATTGAATGTCTCATTGCAACGCTGATTATCAACCGACTGATTGCTAGAGAACGCATATCATACTAGAGGAGGCGGGCGAAGATGGCCTGGATGATGAAGCTTAGAAAAAACAACCCGAGCATGCCGATCTTTTTGTGGCTGTATGCGCTCTTATCGGTATATCCGCTCGTATGGATGATCTTTTATTCTTTGAAAAGCAACGATGAAATTTTCGTAACGAACCCATTCGGTCCGCCTGTACATTTGCGGTTTGAGAACTATGTAGAGGCATGGTCGAAATATAACGTTCCGGTTTATTTTATGAACAGCTTGCTGGTTGCGGCGGTTACGGTAGCGGGGGCTATTCTGCTCGCGGTCATGTTCTCGTATGCGGCGGCAAGGCTGCGCTGGCGTTTTAGCAAAATCGCTCATACGTATATCCTTGTGGGCATGTTCATACCGATCCAAGTCATTATGATTCCGCTTGCGATTCTTGTGAGGGATCTAAATTTGGCTAATACTTACGGGGCATTGATCATTCCTTATATTGCTTTTAATATTTCATTTGCTTCCATGGTGTTCTATGGCTTCTTCCGCAGCATTCCTATTGAGATGGAAGAGTCGGCGTGCATTGATGGTGCGAGCATTTACCGGACGTTCTTCAGTATTATGCTGCCGATCATTAAGCCTGCGCTCGCTACGATGGTCATATTTATTTTTCTGAATTCATGGAATGAGTTTACGATGGCCGTTATCCTTATTACCAAAGAAAGCCTAAAGACGCTGCCGCTTGGCTTGCTGTTTTTCCAAGGGCAATTTACGACGGATTGGGGCGCGATGGGAGCGGCGATGACGATTGCCAGCCTGCCGACGGTGCTGATCTACATCCTATTCAGCGAACAGGTTGAGAACGCGCTTACCGTCGGCTCGGCTGTAAAAGGTTAAGCTTTATTCGTTCTTTTTATAGACGCGATCTTCGGAGTTGCTGCTCACTAGTTCGCATTGGCCCGCTGCGGCAAGCTTGTCCATGTAAGCGGCAACGGCGATATAAATGCCGGGCTTGCCTGTAGACATCCGCGTATCCTGTATGAGCTTTTGCTCGATGAGGAAGTTGGAAATGGCAAGGGTGCTGATGCGGCCGTATTTGATAGCATCATCAACGACGCGCTGAGCTGAGGGAGACAGGTAGAAGGGGCTTGAGCGCTTCGCATCCGAGCTGCTTACCTCGCTGTCTCTTCGCGCAGCGGCGCCGAGCTTCCTGCCGGCTTCCTCGAAAGCGGACGCATCTTGATTTGGATTCGACGGATTCGCAGATGGCTCGTCGAACAAGAACGCGCCTTGGCTTTCTGCCTCCTCATCGAAGACGAAAGCGCCTTGGCTGTTGTCTGATTGATCGAACACGAAGGCCGCTTGGCCGTTATCCGTTTCCTCGAAGCTGAATGCCCCTTGGACAGCATCGTATTCTCCAAAATTAAAGGAACCTTGATCAGCGCTCGGCATATCGCTGTCATGGGCAGGTTCACTGCTATCCTCGATGCCGTAGCCGCTCGGAGTGTTCTCCGCCCCCGAACCGTTAGGCTCCTCGTCTTCGGATGAGGATGGATCGAAGTAAGTTAAAGCGGCTGCCAGCCGCTTTTTTCTGCTTGCGACATCAAGCTCATGCAGCCTTCTGCGGATACGGGCAAGCTGCCGATCGAGCAGCGGAAGCTTTGCATCGATTTGAGCCTGGATATCAGGCGGTACGTCAAGCTCAGCCGGCAGCGGCAGAAAAAGATGCTGGCCCAGCTGCCAGCCATCCCGGAACTTGATAAGCACTTCGTGCATTTCACCGTCCAGCACATCGAAACCCTTCATGATATCGGCGATGGCTTTCGCATCGATACCCGTATGCAGCTGCAGGTGCTCGATGCCAAAATAGCGAATTGTGTTCGTCGGTAAATGAAGCACCTGATGCTGATAGCGCAGCGAACGCCCGCACTCGCATTTCGTATGCGGTGAGACCTCGCCGCTGTCGGTAAATCCGATATAGTCCCATTCCTCGATAAATGATTCAATATCCTCAAACTGCGCATCCTCGGGGATGAACTGGCATTTTTTTCGCGCAAGCTGCCTTGCAAACAACGTTCTTCTGCCTCTGACAAGCTCATGATGCATGAAATGACGTTGCTCTTCGGACAGCTGCCCCATGATGTGATCGCGCTGCTCCAGCGTCATCTCATATTTCATAGCGCACCTCCATCGGTATAACTTAATCCTCTTATACGAGCCTTGCAGCATCGCAGAGGTTAGCTTTTCTTTTGCGGCATTAATTTCTTCATTATAGATGGGGCTGGACAATAAGTCATTAGAGACCTGTTTTGAAGCAAAATAGGAAGCGAATAAATGCCGTCGAATGAGCTGTCGTAATCGTATATAATGAAGGTTAGGTTCAGCGGCTTGCAAAGGAGCTGCCGCAGGGGGAGGTTGTTGCTGATGACCAGCAAGGAAAAAAAGCTTGATGCGCCCAAAATTCCGGATGCGCTCACGCCATTGACGGTGCCTGACTACGAGTGGGCGGATGAGTATGAGATTAGCGACAGGATCATTGAGGATTGCGGCATTCATAATCAATCAGCTTATAAGATTTGCATTGATAGAGCGGTGTTCCAAAATGTCGTGTTCCGGGCCGTGAGCTTACGGAAAGCAGAATTTACGGATGTTCAATTCGTCAATTGCGACTTATCGAATATCGATTTGAGCGAAGTGATTTTGCACCGCGTATCCTTTCATAATTGTAAGCTGCTCGGCATGGATATTACGGGCTCAACGCTGCGCAACGTTTGGTTCGAGCAATGTTACGCGGATTATGCCGTACTTCGATTCACCAACGCCAAGGGAGTCAAATTCGAGAAAACCTCGCTTGCCAAAGCGGATATGTCCAATATGACATTATCCAACTTTTACTTAAGGGAATCCAATATCGATCAAGCACAGTTTTCGCAGACTAAGCTCGGCGGCATCGATATTAGCAGCTGCGAGTTCAACAGCCTGGGTGCAACGATTGAGGATTTGCGGCGCTGCATCATATCGCCCGCGCAGGCGATTACGTTTGCCACGATTTTTGGGCTGGTCGTGGATGACGGCTTGTAATTGCTAAAGCAATAGCCATTCTAGAAAATGAGTGAGAATGACACCAGCGTGCGAGCAGGTGTCATCTTTTTTTTGAAGTAAAATGGCCTGGATATTATGAATTGGGATAATTTAGGTGGGTGAAAAAAGTGAACCTTAGTGAACTTATCAGTGGTTAGATTAGTGAAATAAGACAGCCTGACTGGAGTTCATTGCTGTTTATATTGTTCAGTTGAACAGGGGGGTTATCTTCGATATCATTCGTGTTGACGTTCTGCCATCCTAGTTGTAAGCGCATTCAGAGTGAGCGATCAACAAGCTTGAAGGAGGAATACGATTGTTTAAAAAGAAGAAATGGTTGTCTTTGGCACTGTGCTGCACGATGCTGGCGTCCTTTCTAACCTCATTGGCGCCAGCATATGCAGCGGGCGAAGGACAGGGGACAGCGGGAGCCGTATCAGACGAATTTACGGAGCAGGAGCTGAAGGATAACGACTACATTCTTTATTTCGTAAATGCAGGAGACGCAACGCCGGCTACCGCGGAGGGCTCGGATAAGCTTGGTCTCTATAGCTCTGTAACGGAGCAGGTGTATGGCGTTGATCCGGTAACGTCAAAAGCATGGGGCTTGGTCACGACCACAAGTGCGACAAGTGTACGCGATGCCTCGACAAAATCAGGCTCGTTAAGATATTACAACGGAACCCAAGTGAGAGATAAGGCTCTTGCTTACAACTTTGAGCTTCCGACAGGCGAATATGACGTAACGTTCGGCTTCAACAATCCTTGGAGCGGAAGAGGCGTCAATCTGCTGCTGGAAGGGAACAACGTATCGGGCGGCGATTTCGCGATCGGCGGTGACGGGGCAGAGAAGGTCGTCACCTACAGGAAGATCAGCGTAACGGACGGACAGCTGAATGTGCGCATTCAAGGGCCGGCAGCCGCCGCGCTCACAAACCATAATGATCCGCTGGTGAGCTATTTGATCATTAGGCAGAACATTACCGTTCCGCTCTCTGATTTAGACAATCAAATCGCCTCTGCAGAAGCAGAAGCGGCTAACACGGATTATACGCCTTACAGCCTTGCTGAGCTGAATCGTGTTATTCAGGAGAGCAAAGCGCTTAAACAGACGCTTGCGAGCGGCAGCGCTGAGATAACGGAGCCTGCGGTGCAGGAGCAAATTATCGCGGCTATCGCTGCTTTAAAGAAGGCGATAACGGAGCTTGCGATTAACGAGCCGTACAGTTCGTTTACGCCCGGCGCGGTATGGCGGGATACGAACGGCGCAGTCATTCAGGCGCATGGCGCAGGCATGATGTACGATGAGGAAACGCAGACCTATTACTGGTACGGCGAGGATAAGACTAACGGTTATTTACCGGCCAGAGGTGTGCGGGTATATGTCTCGAAGGATTTGTACAATTGGGAGGACAAGGGACTTGCGTTGACCGCGATTGAATCCGCGGACGATTTCGAGAACGATCCGCTCATTTCCGAGCTGTATGAAGGCAGAACGGATCAAGCGGATATTTTGAACGATATCGGCACGGACCGGATTATTGAGCGTCCGAAGGTTATTTATAACGATAAGACAAAAAAATACGTGATGTGGATGCATACGGACGGACCAAGCGCGACGTCTACAGCCAATTATGCGAAGGCTGAAGCGGGTTATGCGCTCAGCGATTCGCCGCTCGGGCCATTCGTCTATCAGGAGAGCCATCGCATGGACCGCGCTCCTGCAGGCGCTACCGATGACGGTCAGCCGAATCAGCCGGGCATGGCACGCGATATGACCTTGTTCAAGGATGATGACGGAACGGCATACTTGGTATATTCGAGCGAGGAAAACCTGACGATCTATATTTCCAAGCTCAATGATTCCTACACCGATGTCGTGGGCTGGCACAAAGATGGCAACGAAGAGCGCGATACGGAATACAAGGCGGTTCACGGCGTGGATTATGTTCGCGTATTTCCGCTTGCCCAGCGCGAAGCGCCTGCTTTATTCAAATATCAAGGCAAATACTACATGATTACATCCGGCGCGACCGGCTGGGCTCCGAACGTGGGCAAATATACGGTTGCCGACAATATTATGGGACCGTGGAAGGCGATGCGCGATGTTGCGCCGGGCAGCTCCACGACCTTTGGCTCGCAGAGCACGCAGGTTATTCCGGTCGATGCGGCTGCAGGGAAGTTCATTTATATGGGCGATCGCTGGAACCAGAATGATTTGGCGAATTCCCGTTACATTTGGCTGCCGATCGAGTTTGGCCAAAATGACGAGATTGCGCTCCGCTGGCAGGATGAATGGTCACTTGATGTATTAGACGGCATGGGGAAGGTAACGGTGAATACAACACTGCCTGCCAGCACGACCATCGGTACGGCGCCTGCGTTCCCAAGCACCTTGAATGTGACGTTGTCGGACGGAACGAGCAAGGATACGCCGATTGTATGGAGCGTAAGCGAAGCCGCCTTCCAGAAGCCAGGCTCGGTGCGTGTCAGCGGCACGCTGACAGAGCTTTCGAACAAAAAAGTGGAGCATCAGATGTACGTTATTCCGGAAGGCAGCGCCTATTTCGTCCATGCCGGCGGTGCGGAGACAGCCGATTATAAGGACATCATTGCCTTGATGGGTGAGGAAAACGTACTTAACGGAGAAAAAATCGATCAGAAATACGATCCTGCGAACAACCAAAGCTGGGGTTATGTCGGGGATAATACGCTGACATCGGGAACAAGCAGCGGTGATATTTTCACATCCCTGCGTTATTTGAAGAGCAATTCCGGCGATGATTTATCGTATCGCTTTGATATTGGAAACGGAAATTACGATGTGTATGTCGGTTTATATGATCCATGGTCCCAGTATTCCAACGGGCAGCGAATCGCCGATATTATTGTGAACGGTACGGTTAAGACAAATGGTTATGTCTTCACGGCAGCAACCGATGTGATGAGCTATGGCAATGTAGCCGTTGATAATGGGAAGCTGGAGCTGACGGTACATCGTTCGGCAAACGCGGGCGCATCCAGCTCCGATCCGCAAATTAGCTGGATTATGATTACAGAAAGCACAGGAGGCGTTATAGAACCGCCGCCATCCTCCGAGTCGGAGTTAATCGTGCATTATGATATGAGCGATTTGGACGGCACGACGGTAAAGGACAAGGCAGGTCAGCATGACGGCAAGTGGATGAATCCGGATAACGCGGAGTGGCTTAAGACCGATACGGCGGGTGCGATCAGCTTCGCCGGAGGCGGCACAAGCTCCTACATCGAAATGCCGCAGGGCATTTTGGATGGCTTGACGGATATAACCGTATCAGCGCTCGTTAATTGGAACGGCAAGAACGGAGCGGAATGGCTGTTTGCGCTTGGACAAAATGATACCCATTATTTGTACATGACGCCTAAATATAATGCCGACAGCACAGCGCGCTTCGGGATCGCAACCAATGGCTGGCGCAATGAAGTATCAACCAAAGCGCCGACGCTGCAATCCGGCAATTGGAAGCTCATAACTGCGGTCATGTCCGGAACGGACGGCAAGCTGACGCTTTATATCGACGGTACCGTGGTATCGTCCAGCACGGCAGGCGGGTTTACGCTCGATCAAATTAAACAAGCATCCGGCGCAAGCGGATTTATCGGAAAATCCTTTTATGCGGGCGATCCTTACTTTGGCGGAATGCTTGCGGATTTCCAAATCTATGACGGCGCATTGCTTGCTTCCGAAGTGAGYGAGCTGAAGGCAGAGGCGGATCTAAAAGCTGCAAGCCTGGAAGGACTGCTCGTGCAGCATGCGGCCGACCAATTGGATGCGGCAAATTTCCTTGGCGGGAATGCAAGCAAAGACACCGTTCAGACTGACCTGATATTGCCGTTGAAGGGTGAGAGCGGTACGACTATTTCGTGGCAATCAGCGAACGAGACGGTGATCAACTCTGAAGGAAAGGTTACAAGACCTGCATCGGACTCGCAAAATGAATCCGTTGTGCTGACAGCCGTCCTGACGGACGGGAAGTCAACAGCGACAAGAACCTTTGCCTTCACGGTGCTGAAGCAGCTGAATGATAGCGAAGCTGTTGCGAAGGATGCAGCTGCATTAATGATTTATAACATTAATGATGTACGTGGCAATCTAACGCTGCCTGCAGCAGGCGAGAATGGTACGACCATTTCATGGTCCTCGGAGAAGCCTTCCGTCGTTACATCAACGGGCGAGGTGAAACGGCAGGCTCATGGCAGCGGAGACACAACGGTGAAGCTGACGGCTTCCGTTGTGAAAAACGGCGTTTCGCTAACGAAGGTTTTTGCGGCAAACGTAAAGGAGCTTCCGAAGGATGAGGCTTATGCAGGGTATATGTTCAGTTACTTTACGGGTGAAGGCACCGCGAATGGCGAGCAGGTCTATTTCGCATTAAGCGAGGGCAATGATCCGCTCCACTGGCAGGAAATGAACGAAGGCAGGCCGGTCCTGAGCTCAGGCTTAGGCGACAAAGGCGTCCGCGATCCATTCATCATTCGCTCCCCCGAGGGAGATAAGTTCTATTTAATCGCAACGGATTTGAAAATGAACGGAAGCAGCGACTCGCAGGAGGGAGTTGCTGCGGTTAACGATGCTGGCGTCATAACGGGTATCGCGAAGGTAGTGCTGTCATCACCGCAACGACGGCGGACGGCGGATTCATGGCGGTTGTGACTGTGACCGTGGAGAAAAAGGTAGGCACGGGTGGAGAGACGACTCCGACACCAACGCCAACACCAAGTCCAAGTCCGACACCAAGCCCAGGCACGGAGCCGCAGCCGAGCTTCTCGGATACTGCCGGGCACTGGGCAGCCGACTCCATCAACAAGCTTGCGGAGCAAAGCATCTTGGGAGGCTTCCCGGATGGCAGCTTCAAGCCCGACAAACAGATGAGCAGAGCGGAATTCATGGCGGTCATGTACAGATTGCTCGATTTGAATACCGAAGACGGCGACGCCGGCTTTGAGGATATCTCATCTGCGGCCTGGTACAGCAAATACGTGAAGGGATTATCCGAAGCGGGAATCGTAACGGGCTTCCAAGACGGAAGCTTTAAGCCGAGTCAAGAGATGACGAGAGAGGAAGCTTTCGTTATTTTGTACAGAGCGCTTAAGGAACAACTGGTAACGCCGGCTGATGCCAACAAGGCGGCCTTTACGGATGAAGCGGGCGTATCAAGCTGGGCGAAGGAAGCTATTTCAGCTTTGGCGGAGTCTGGTATCATTAAAGGCTACGAGGACGGCACTCTGCGGCCAAAAGAAAAGATTACGCGCGCCGAGATTGCGGCGATTGTGGCTAGCTTTATGAAATAAGGTTGATTATGAAAGGCATCCTTAGGTTTAGGATGCCTTTCGTTTATTTTTGAGGAATAAAAATGATATACTGTTGTGAAAAGAATCGATTATTATGGAAAACGATGATATGATTTAAATAACGAAATAAGACGATAATTGCACGTATGTAGGAGGCTATTTACAAATGGAGTACATCAGTACAAGAGGAAATGTTGGCAAAATAGGATTTATCGATGCGTTTATGATGGGCCTTGGCAATGATGGAGGTCTGCTTGTTCCGAATGAAATTCCGGTTATTTCAGCAGAAACCTTAAAGGAGTGGCAGGAGCTTAGCTATCAAGAGCTTGTGCTTGCCATTTTCTCGTATTATACAAACGGTGAAATTCCAGAGCAAGATCTTAAAGATATGGTGTACGCGAGCTATTCTAACTTCCGTGATCCGGAAGTAACGCCGGTGCGCAAATTGAAGGACGATCTCTATTTGCTGGAGCTGTTCCACGGTCCTACCTTTGCGTTTAAAGATATCGCCCTGCAGTTTATGGGTCAATTGTATACGTACGTGGCGGCTAAGCAAAACAAAAAAATCCACATTCTCGGAGCAACCTCCGGCGATACGGGCGCTTCGGCAATCGAAGGCGTTAAAGGCAAGGACGGCATTAAAATTTGCATCCTGCATCCGCATGGCAAAGTAAGTAAAGTGCAGGAGCTTCAAATGACGACGGTTCAGGAAGATAACGTGCTGAATCTATCGGTAGACGGCAACTTTGACGATTGCCAGCGCATGATTAAGGATCTATTCGCGGATCTCGACTTCAAAGCAAGCAACCATTTGGCTGCGATTAATTCAATTAATTTCGTGCGGATTTTGGCACAGACGGTATATTATTTCTACGCTTACTTCCAAGTCGCGAAGCAAACGGATGCGAAGCAAGTAAACTTTAGCGTGCCAACCGGCAACTTCGGTGATATTTTCGCAGGCTACTTGGCGAAGCGTATGGGCCTTCCTGTCGGCAAGCTGATTCTGGCTACCAACGAAAACAATATTTTGGAGCGCTTTATCTTGGAGGGGGTGTACAAGCCTGGGGATTTCCGCAGCACGTACAGCCCGTCGATGGATATTCAGGTAGCAAGCAACTTTGAACGCTACTTGTATTATGTGCTTGGCGAGGATGCAGCGCAAATTCGCACGCTGATGGATCAGTTCAAGGCGGAGGGACAAATCGTCATTTCCGGGGATGCGCTGAGCAAGGTGCAAGCGGAATTCGGCGCGCATGGCGTGCAAGGCCAAGAGTGCTTAAGCACTATTAAAAAATACGAAGCGGAAAACGGCTATCTGCTCGATCCGCATTCAGCTTGCGGCGTAGCTGCAGCTGACAAATACAGCAATGGCAAGGAAATCACGGTATCGCTTGCAACAGCTCATCCGGCTAAGTTCAATGAAGCAATCGAGCTTTGCGGCATCGAACAGCAATTCCCTGAACAAATTGCTTCATTATTTAACAAAGAACAGCGTCAGACTCGCGTAGACGGTTCGCTTGCTGCGGTAGTCAGTGAACTAGAAGCGTTTTATAACGCTAAATAAATAAGAGACAGCAGTAAAGCTGCAGCCAAAGGAGCAATCCTAACGGCTGCGGCTTTTTTGTTTGCAAAGCTGAAAATGGGTAAATATGTTACAATTTCGATGTGATTTTAAGGATAGAAGGATAGATCTTATTCGAATTAGAAAGGAATGATTAGACTTGCAGCTGCATCATTCAACGATTACTTCGATTACGCCACAAGGACTGTCCTATTTAAATTTTGAGGAGAATGAACATTTTATAGATTTTTTTGAATGCAGTAAAAACTGGATTCTTTACATGAATAGCAGCAAGGATTCGGAAGTTTATTTGGAGGAGCATGAGAGTGTATGCGTTGCTTGGAGAGATGCTTTCTCTAAGCCACCATACATTGAATTTTTTACAGAACCAAGGATTCGGTTTGTTTATCCGCACAAACGAAGTATCTATGAGTGGATAATGAAGCAGCGTTCAATGCAAGGCTATGCCTATTTTAGGGAAACATGTGACCAGATCCGAGAAAATGGATGGAGTACATTTGATTTAGGCTGAATGAGAGTAATGTATATAACTTTACAGAAATATAACCGGATGGTAATATAACGATATGAAAAATGATAAACTATTTGAAGCGCTGGCCGAACCTCATCGGAGAACGATTCTTGATCACTTGCGTGAGCAGGAGCGCTCTGTAGGGGAGCTTGTAACGATATCGGCGCTGAGTCAGCCCGGCGTATCGAAGCATCTGCGCATATTGCGCGAGGCAGGACTCGTAACCGTGCGAAAAGACGCGCAGAAGCATTTGTACCGACTTAATGCGAAACCGTTAGAGGAAATACAGGATTGGCTGACGCCGTATCAACAGTTTTGGTCGAACAAGCTGGATGATTTGGAGAGACTTCTTGATGGGGAGGAATAATATGCTGGCAGTTATACAAACGGTTGAAAATGGATATGAGGTTCGTTTCGAGCGTCATTTGAAACATTCCGTCGAGAAGGTATGGTCATGGCTTACGGATAACGATAAGCTCGCGAAATGGTTTTCTGAGCTTAGCGTCGATGAACTGCGTGAAGGCGGAGTCATTAAGTTTGATATGCAGGACGGAACCTTTGAAGAAATGGAGATTTTGGAGCTTAAGCTGTATGAGGTGCTTGAATATACATGGGGCGAGGATCGTGTTCGATTTGAATTATATCCTGAGCCGAGCGGCTGCCGCTTGGTATTAACGGAGAAGCTCACGAAAGTTACGGCCCACACGCCAAGGGATATTGCCGGTTGGGATGTATGCTTGGATGTCATTGAGGCGCTTCTGGATGGCAGGGTTATCGAATCCCGTAAAGACATATGGCAGGTCAAATACGAACAGTATGTACAAGCATTCGATAATATTACGAAGGATTAACCCCGTTAATAAAAGAAGCTGCCTTTAGGCAGCTTTTTTCATCACCTTTGCGAAAATGCAGAATAAAATACAAGCAAAATCAATCGCTGTATTTTATAAAAATAATGATTTGCAGTGAGTGAAAGTATTTGTTAACCTATATGCAATATAAAAAAAGGCGATGACGAGAAGAGTAGATAATCGGATTCCTTCACAGAGAGCCCCGGCAGCTGAAAAGGGGCAAGGAAAAGCTTATTGAAACAAGTCTCTGAGCATCACATCGGAACCTGGATAAGGGGATGCTGTGACAGGAGCTCCTGTTATAGAGCTAGAGTATAAGCATCCATAGGTGCCGTACTTGAAGAGGTTAATATGGCGACATATTAATGAATCTGGGGTGGTACCGCGAAAAATTTCGTCCCCAAGACGCGAAGTCTTGGGGGTGGGATTTTTTTTTATTTTCGCAGGTGATCAGCTTAAAGGACGAATATTAGCCTAACTATGGAGGTTTGACTATGAGTAATGATAGAGAACCAATCGTTGAACATTTTTTAGACAAAATCATTAACGAGGATATTCAAGCAGGCGTCTTTACTCGGGAAATGTGCACGCGTTTTCCGCCTGAGCCGAACGGATACCTTCACATCGGCAGCGCCTATGCGATTCACACGAACTATACCGTCGCGCAAAAGTATAAAGGGAGCTTCCATTTGCGTTTTGACGATACGAATCCTTTAAAAGAGGATATTGAATACGTGAACGCGATTATTGACGATATCGAGTGGCTAGGCTACAGCCCAGGGCGCCATATTTATTATGGCTCGGACTATTCGGATGCCATTTATAACGCCGCTGTTACGTTAATTAAGAAAGGAAAAGCTTATGTCTGCGACCTATCGCCAGCTGAAGTGACTGAGTACAGGGGGACGCTTACTGAGCCTGGCAAGGACAGTCCATTTCGAAGCCGATCCATTGAAGAAAATCTGCGGTGGTTTGAAAATATGAAGAACGGTGAATATGGAACCGGCACAAGGGTGCTTAGGGCGAAAATTAATATGAGCGCTCCGAATATGAACCTAAGGGATCCTGTCATCTACCGCATTATCCATTCGGAGCATTATCGCACAGGAAATAAATGGTGTATTTATCCGATGTATGATTTTGCCCACCCGATTCAGGACGCCATCGAGGGCATTACGTATTCATTATGTTCCATTGAGTTTAAGGACCATCGACCTTTGTACGAGTGGGTGCTGCAGGAGCTCGAGTTTACGGAGCCACCTAAGCAAAGAGAGTTTGGAAGGCTGAATATAACAGGCGTGGTAACGAGTAAACGTTATTTAAGGCAGCTGGTAGAGGAAGGGTTCGTAGATGGCTGGGACGATCCGAGACTGCCGACGATCCGCGGACTTAGAAGAAGAGGATTTACGCCGGAGAGCATTCGGAGCTTTATTAGCGAAATCGGGATGATTAGAGCTCAGAATTCGGTTGATATTGCCATGCTGGAGCATGCGGCGAGACAGGATCTGAAAGCGAAGGTCAAGGGTGCCATGGCGGTACTGCATCCGCTAAAGGTGGTCATTACCAATTATCCGGAAGGCAAAACGGAGCTGCTGACGATGGATAACAACAGCGAGAATGAAGCGCTCGGCAAACGGGAAGTTCCTTTTACGCGAACGCTTTACATCGAACGGGATGATTTTATGGAGCAGCCCTCCAAAGGGTTCCACCGATTATCGCCGGATGCTGAGGTTCGGCTGATCGGCGCTTATTTCATCAAATGCGAGGAAGTCATTAAGGATAAGGAAACGGGGAACATCGTTGAGCTGCGCTGCACATACGACCCGCAAACCAAAAGCGGAACGGGATTTACCGGCCGTAAGGTCAAGGGGACCCTTCATTGGGTGTCAGCGGATCACGCGATACTGGCGGATGTTCACTTGTACGATCGTTTGCTGCTTGATCATGTCTCGCCAACGGATGAAGGCTTTGCCTGGGAAAGCACCATTAATCCTGCATCATTCATCGCGTTAAAGAATTGTATGATTGAACCGAATATGAAAAATCAAAAGCCCGAGGATAAATGCCAATTCTTGCGCCATGGTTATTTTTGCGTAGATAAAAAGCACACAACGGAGAAGAAGTTAGTGTTTAACCGCATTGTGCCGCTGAAGGATACATGGCGAAAAAATTAACGGTTTGCATACTCGATTGCTCCAGGCTCGCGCCTGATCAGCAAACAAGCTAACTTAAAAAGAACGGACCCGCGTCGATAAACGATCTGGCAGGGCCGTTCTTTTTATTTGCTTACAGATCTAAGCCCATTCCCGGTTTGGAATGGAATGGCCCAAAGTCAAGGAAGCTTGCCGGTTACGGAAGGCTTCCTTTTGTAGTTATTTCCTGACCCAGCCGTCTTCAATTTCCAATTCGCGGATTACTTTTGCAGGGCTTCCGCCAGCCAATACATTGTTAGGAACATTTTTATTCACGGTACTCTTGGCCGCGATAACGGAATTATCACCGATTGTGACGCCCGGTAGAATAGTGCAATCCGCTCCAATCCATACGTTATTCCCGATGGTTATGCTTCTGCTGAGTTCACCTTTATCGCTAGAATCAATATGATGGTAATTACTGTCGAAAATACTCGTTCTTGGACCAATCTTGACGTTATCTCCAATGAGGATTTCTTTATTAGCCGCAATCCCCACACCTGCATTAACGTATACGTTGTCTCCGAATGTCAGGTTCGCCCCCTTGGTGCTTGTAATTTGGACAGCCCATGGATGTCCTACGATGGAAAGATTCTTTCCAACCTGGATGGCTCCTATTTTATTTACGAACACTTTTCCGCGCAGCCTTGGAGCTGGCTTCCCGAATTTGTAGAGTCCTTTCAGTTTGTACAGTACAGTGCTAAACGCCATATAATAGCCTCCGATTCCTAATAGTACGCTTTTCGCATATTATATCAGAAAATTAAGGAGTTTATCGATTAAAGTTATTCAAAATGAATAATATTTAATATAGAAATTTTATTAAAAATGGTAAATGTAACCTAGGATTATTAAGGGCGTATCAATAATGTGGATGTAATCAAAAAAGTGAGGTGCAGTACATTGCCAATAGAGAAAGTTAAAATGGTAACTTCAAAAGGGATGCTGCAATATAACATTAGCGGAAACGGCAAACCGAATATAGTATTGATTAACGGCGGTTCGGGACCGATCGAAGGCTGGATGAAAATACTGCCGGAAATTTCGGAATCGTCATCTGTATTTTCGTATAACCGTTTTGGTGTTACGGGCAGTGAACATCCGAAAGAAGCTCAAGATGGAATAACGATTGTAGAAACTTTGCGGGAAGCTTTAAACATAGCAGGGTTTGAGCCTCCATTCTTGCTAGTTGGACATTCATTAGGGGGATTATATGCAAATTTATATGCGAGGCTTTATCCAAACGAAGCAGCAGGCATTGTCTTTTTGGAATCAAGCCATCCGAAAGATATAAACCTTGATCAATATCAAGGCAAGATTGTAAAAACAATGAACAAGATGTTATCCATGTTTGATTCCTTGTCGCCCCATAAACAATTTAATGAAGTTAATTTTGTAAAAAAAACCGTGGACCAAATTCATCAAATAGACCGTTTTCCGAATATCCCCTTATATGTGGTGACAGGCGGGAAAGAAAATCGTATGATGCCAGAGGAAGTTCGTAAGAAACGATTGGAGAATCAATTGGACTTGCTTTCATTATCAAGAGGCAGCAAACATATTATCGCTGAAAAAAGCGGACATTTTCCTCAATTGTCGGAGCCGAGAGTCGTCATTGATACGATCAAGGCTGCGGTGGAACAAATAAAACAAGCAAAATAGGAGGTTTGAATGTTACGTTCAAGGATTCGGCGAGTCATTGCAGCAGCGGTTCTGATCCTTATGCTCATGCCGGCAGCAGCTAATGCTAACGGAGGTCCTTTGTTTGAGCCGGCAACCGGCCATGGCCTGCTGCAGCTGGATGAAGATTCCGATATCAGCTTAGTTCGCGAGAAGGTTGTTTTTAGCATCAATAATAGCACTGGCCGCAAGCAAAGCCATGCGGAAATAAACGTTCAGTATCAGCTTTACAATAACTCCGATACGGATAAGGAAGTTACTGTTTTGTTTTTAACCCCTTCAAAAGAGGTATTAACCGTATTGGATGGGGACAAGCAGATCGAAACAAGTATTGCTCCCGAAGGCAGGCCTGTGAATTGGCATGCTCCGGTAAAGAGCACAGTGACGGAACCATTAAGCGGCAAAGAGCTTCGCATCGCAAGTTACGGGGCAGACCAAGCCATCGGGACGCGAATCCCGCTGAGCTTCGGACCGGGCGAGAAGAAAAATGTGGCCGTGCGGTACGAAGAGGACGGCGGGATGTATGAAAAACGCGTAATCAACACCATTTATTCTCACCTCTATTATCTTACACCCGCCGAGTTTTGGGAGGGGGAGCCCCAGGTAGAGCTGGAAATACGGCTTAACGCGGAGGGCGGCAAGCTATATTCAAATCTTCCGATGGAGCAGGCCAGCCCGAAAGTGTTTAAAGCCGCTTTTAACGAGTTGCCGAGCGAAGACTGGTATTTTTCATATCTTTACCCGAAAAGGCTGCTCTTTCCGACGAACATCGAGAAGGATCATAACCTCCTGATATTGGGAACAGCCGCTGCGCTAGCCGTCATTGCAGCAGGTTTTGCGCTTATATTAAAAAAAAGCATGGTATTTACGATGAGCATGCTTGGGATTTTGGGGTTTACGGTGTATTATATTTCGAGGATGGGTGGTTATCCATTTAATGCAATCTTTGTGACGTTTACCGATATTGCGGTAGGCGCGGCACTGCTTTTATGCGACACGCTTATTCGAAAAAGGATTCGTAAACGCAGAGACATGAATAAAACCGTTTAGCCGCCGGCAGATCTCTTTTAAAATAGAGCGATTCGACGTAAACTGTAGGAAACCATAGAGGAGAGAGCTATATGACAAACGAAGCATTATTGATCAATCATGATGATTTATTGGCGGATTTGGAATACCGGGGACTCGTGCAGCAATTTACCAACCGCGAGGAATTACATAAGAAGCTTACGAACGAGCGTGTCGTGCTGTACTGCGGTTTTGACCCGACTGCGGACAGTCTTCATATCGGAAGCTTGCTTCCCATTCTATGCTTGCGCCGGTTCCAACAAGCTGGACATATACCGCTTGCCCTCGTTGGAGGAGGAACAGGCTTAATCGGGGATCCGAGCGGCCGCTCATCGGAGAGATCGCTGAATACGGCAGATACGGTAGCGCAGTGGACAGAAAGCTTGAAGCGCCAGCTGTCGCGCTTTCTTGATTTTGAAATTGCGGAAAATCCGGCAAAGCTTGTGAGCAACTATGATTGGATTGAACCGCTTGATGTGATCACCTTCTTACGCGATGTCGGCAAAAACTTTACGGTTAACTATATGCTCGCGAAGGATTCCGTGGATTCCAGACTGTCGTCCGGCATTTCCTTCACGGAGTTCAGCTATATGATTTTGCAAGCATACGACTTCCATAAGCTTCATCAGGAGCATGGCTGTTCCCTGCAAATCGGCGGCAGCGACCAATGGGGCAACATTACGGCCGGTCTAGACCTGATCGGCAAAATGGGCGGCGGTGACGCGTACGGCATGACGATGCCGCTAGTTACGAAAAGCGACGGAAAAAAATTCGGTAAATCCGAATCAGGCGCTATCTGGCTTGATCGCTCGAAAACGTCGGCGTATCAATTTTATCAATTCTGGATCAATACGGAAGATAATGATACCATTAAATTTTTGAAATACTTCACCTTCCTCTCCCGTTCGGAAATCGAGGCTTTGGAGGGCGAGCTTCAAGCGCATCCGGAGAAACGCGTGGCGCAGCGTGAGCTTGCGCGTGAGATCACCCGTCTTGTTCATGGGCAAGAAGCGTTGGACAGCGCGGAAAAAATTACGCAGGCTTTCTTCTCGGGCGATGTAAACCAGCTGAGTGAAGCCGAGCTTATCGAAGCCCTGCAGGACATGCCTACAACGGTTATCTCGAATAGGAACGAGATTGCGCTTATGGATCTCCTTATCGAATCCGGAGCAGCTCCGTCCCGCCGCCAAGCCAAACAAGATATTACGAGCGGCTCGATCTCGATTAACGGAACAAAGCAAACGGATGTTGAGGCAATTGTGAGCGCGGAGCAAAGGCTGCACAGCAAATTTGTCGTGCTGCGCCGCGGGAAGAAAAACTACTTCTTGATTCGCTTCGAATAGAAGCTGGCCGAGAATGGAAAGCAGGCTCCCATCATTTGAACTGCACCCCAATTGTTAGACACCATCTAACAATCTGGAGGTGCAGTTTTTTTGTCTAAGTTTAATATGAATTTGAAAATAGAGGCTATTCATCGTTATTTGTCAGGGAATGAAGGAGTGAAAAGCATTGCGAAAGCACTAGGCATCAATCATGAGGTCTTACGAATGTGGATAAAGCAATACGAACACCACGGCGAGAAAGCTTTCGAAAAATCCTATACAGCTTACAGCATCCCATATAAACTAGACGTACTCAACTTTATGAAAGAGAATGGGACGTCTCCAAATGAAGCAGCTGTCATCTTCAATATCTCTTCTCCAGGGGTTATTCGCAGATGGCGCAGCCAATTTAATGCAGATGGAATCGACGCCCTAAAACCAAAGCCAAAGGGGCGTCCACCATCCATGACGGATAAAAAGAGAACCAAAAGACAAGAACCTGCCGAGGGCTCAGTTGAAGCTCTACAAGCTGAATTAGAACGTTTGCGTATGGAAAACGCCTATTTAAAAAAGTTGAATGCCTTAGTTCAAAACAAGGAAAAATCACCAAACAAGACAAAGCGCAAGTAGTCTATGAATTAAGGCTCAAATTCCCGGTGATTGAATTGCTAAAGCTCGCTGAAGTCCCACGTAGCACCTTTTATTACTGGATGAAACAGTTTGGGAAGCCAGACCCAGACGAAGAACTGAAACTCCTTATTCAATCCATATATGAGGAACATCAGGGATGTTATGGATATCGTCGTATTCGTGATGAACTAGTTAATCGGGACCACCGAGTTAATCATAAAAAAGTGCAACGTATCATGAAAGAATTAGATTTGAAATCTGTGGTACGTATGAAGAAATATCGTTCCTACAGAGGAACAGTAGGTAAAATTGCGCCTAACGTGCTGGATCGTAATTTTCAAGCAGATAGGCCAAATGAGAAGTGGGTTACCGATATTACGGAATTTAAGTTGTTTGGTGAAAAGCTGTATGTATCACCTGTTCTGGACTTRTTTAACGGCGAGATTATCACCTACACAATAGGGACTCGCCCTACCTATTCCTTAGTCTCCGAGATGCTAAATAAGGCCTTTAAACGCTTATCTGACGAGGATGAACTCCTCCTGCATTCGGATCAAGGCTGGCACTATCAGATGAAGCAGTATCAACATGCTTTGAAGAAACAAGGAATTACCCAAAGCATGTCGCGCAAAGGAAATTGTTACGATAACTCGGTAATGGAAAACTTTTTTGGCATTATGAAGTCGGAGTTTCTTTATCTTAATGAGTTTGAAAGTGTAGATCACTTTAAGCAAGAACTAGAACGATACATTGATTACTACAATCACAAACGTATCAAGTCAAAATTAAAAGGCATGAGCCCGGTACAGTACCGAGCTCATGCCCAACAGGTTGCATAAAAATATTTGTCTAACTTTAAGGGGTCACTTCACATTGGGAGCCTGCTTTTTTTGCTTATATTTCACCGCGAAACGAGCTATTTCCGCTAAGGCCGGCGTCAGCCGTTTGCGCTTGGATTGCAGTATTTATATTATTGCGCAGCTTAAGCACTCGTCTTGGCGAGGCTGTTCTCCACGGCCTTGCGGCGGGAGCGGGTGTGCGAGACTCCAAAAAACGTGGCGGCTGTAGCGGCGGCAAGGATAACTCCGGTAGCTCCGATCCAGCTTATGGAATTGAGGGAGGTTTGCTCTACGATAACGCCGCCAAGGCCTGCGCCGGCTGCCATGCCGAGCTGGAGGATTGAGCTGTTCAAGCTAAGCATAATACCGGATGCCTCCGGGGCAAGCGACATGAGATGATACTGCTGAGTCGGACCGGATGACCATGCCGTGAAAGCCCAAAGCATGAGCAGCGGGAAGACGATAATCGGAGATTGCCCGGCAACTGAAAGTAATACGAGGGCAATCGTATGAAACAGCATGCCGCTGACTAACGTACGCGGAGCACCCCATTTGTCGGTGCTGAAGCCTCCGAATTTGGAGCCAAAGAGACTTGCTATACCGAAAGCGAATAGTCCGATGCTGACACCTTGCTCGCTGAGCTTAGTGACCGTAAGCAGAAACGGAGAAATATACGTATAAACGATCGAGTAACCGCCGATCCATAAGAACGTTACCGTTAATGCGATTGCGATTTTTGGTTGTTTCAATAATGCGAGCTGATTGCGAAGAGGGACGGGCGCCTCGCCATCTGTTTGAGGAATGGCGGTCACGATGATAAGCATCGCCAAGAGTCCCAATAAACCGATAACCCCAAAGATTAGCTTCCAATCGTAGACCGAAGCCGCTAATCTTCCAAGAGGAACCCCAATGATTAACGCTGTGCTAAAGCCCATAACGAGCGTAGCGATTGCGCTGCCTTGTTTATCTGGAGGAGCCAGCTTCGCTGCGACGGTTAATGCGGTAACGACGAATACCCCGGTACTGAGCGCAAGAATGACTCTGGATACGATTAAAAATTCAAATCCGGGCAAGATAACGGCAACCAAGTTGCCGACCGCGAATACGCCTAATGAGTAGAGAAGCAGACGGCGGCGCTCCATGCGTGCGCTGACAGCCATGAGAATAGGAGTGCCAAACGCATAAGCGAGCGAGAAAACGGTAATTAATTGGCCGGCTGCAGACACGGAAACGCCAATGTCCGCCGCAACCTTATCCAATATGCCTGCAATAATAAATTCAGAAGTACCAACTAGAAAGCTGATTATGGCAAGCAGATAAATCTTCCATGCGTTAGACATAAAATAGTGCTCCTCTCTCCACTCTAATAATTTTATATTTCTAAATATATAGAAATAGTAAACAAAAAAAATTACTCCAACAAGTACGGCGCGTATTTTTGCGCCATTTTGCGGTTCACACTGTAGTAGATATACGTACCGTCCTTGCGTAGATCCAGCAATCCGCTTTCTGTTAATTGCTTCAAGTGATGAGACAGCGTGGAACCTGCAACGGATTCAAGCTTTGTACCAATATCAGAGCAGCACAAATTTTTCTCCTCGGTGAGCAGCAGAGCTATTTTGAGCCGTGTAGGTTCGCCTAGCGCTTTATATACTTTGACAGCTTCTCGTACGTCCGCATGATCTTCAGTCATTGTGGCTTCACCTTTTCTACAGTTGTTATTTCTATATGCGTAGAAATAAGATAGCATACCTTTTTTGGAATGTAAACAGGGGGATCGTAAAAAAAGGGCCTGCAGGAGCAAGAGGCTCAGAGATGCTTAGGCTGCTCTTGCTCAAGCGATGCTATAGCTTATGTGCATCAACCCAATTGGTTAAAAACTTCAACTTGCCGTCAAAATAACCGTCATCCTGCCAAGCTCCCCAAACATCGCTTCTTCCGGTATGCAGACCAATCAGCCATAGCTGCCTGACAGCTACAAATAATGGAATCATAGCAAGATCCTGCTCACTCAAGGGACGCTCCTTCATGTAAGCATGGAGGAATATATCCCAGCACTCGTCCTCAAAGCTGCTGCTGTCTTGCTTGCCATGCACACGATCCCATAGAAAGACAGACAGGTCATACGAGCGCCAGCCCATGCCGCAGCAGTCGAAGTCGAAGTGGGTTAGGGATCCGTCATCAGAATGATAGACATTCCATCCATGCAGATCGCCATGGCATATCCCCCAGTCATAAGTACCGCTTGAGGCTGTAATGAGCTGCTCTTTCAGTCTTTCTGCGATTTCAATGACTTGCTTGCTGTCCCCGGGACGATGCTTTAGAAAAGGGAGCAGCTGCTCCAGCGGTTCATCAATAAGATGATGGGTGTCCAGTTCAAAGCGGCTATGCTTAGGTAGATATTGATCCATGGCATGATGAAGATGCGCAACGGCATGACCATAGGATTTGCTTGTTTCCGCGTCGACTTTACCCAAACCCTCGGCGAACGTGAACAACGCTGCATAACGAATGCCTTCCGGTGCGTTCAACTCGGTCAACAGCTCACCGTCCCGCCTAGGAATAGGATGCGAGACGGGCAGATCCCGGCTGGATAAATAAGCGAGCAGCTCAAGCTCGAACCGGATATCGGATTCCGTTCTCCACTTATGCTTATAGATACGCAAGATAAATTTTCCGCGATCTGTCTTGACCTCGTACGTATCATTTAAGCCGTTCGAGATGAATCGACTCCTTTGCGGTGTCCCGATATCATACAGCTCGGCCATAGCTTCAAAAAGCTCATCCTTATGGAACACCGTATGCACCGCAGTAATGTTCAGCATACCTGCATCATCCTTTTGAACGTTTATTTGTATAGCCTTATCCTATCCGAATCGACAATGGAAAGAGAAGGAAATATTGGCTATAGCCGTTTTTTACCTGAAATGCCGCATGACGGACGCTTGGAAAAAAGGGATTTACAATAAATGGGCGAATACCATTATCCACCCTATTCGAACAAAGGAGCAGAAGAACATGACTGAAAAATTCAGTTCACTTACCGTCTTAATGGTATCTGATTTAGCAAGCTCTCAAACCTTTTACCGCGAGGTGTTAGGATTTAACGTTACGGATTGGTGGGCAGAGCGAGGCGGACTGCATGGTGTAGCGCTTAAGCTGTTCCAAGCGGCCGATCCGGCAGATGTAAAGCCTAATAAACCTCCCGTTGGCGGAGGATATGCGGTTGATGTGCAGGTTTATACGAATACTTGGGCACAGCTGGATGCTCTGTATGAAGAGTTTACAAGCAAAGGAGCGGTCATTTCTGTGGAGCCGGTTATTTATGCAGACGGAGGACCGTGGAAGGAGTTTGTGATCGAGGATCCGGACGGCTATCATTTCGCGTTCGGCGGAACGGACGGCAAGTAAGGCGAAGCGTAGAGGAAGTCTATGCGAAAAAAGGGAATGCCCAGGCAGCTCACTGCTTGGGCATTCCCTTTTATGAATATATAAGAATTTAGTTATACGTTAACAGGAGTGGCTTCGACCATCCAGCCAAGCGGGTCTTCCAGCTTGCCCATTTGAATGCCGGTCAGCGTATCATAAAGCTTCTTGGACAGCTCGCCTGTCTGGCCTTGGTTAATGACGAGCACGTCATCCTGCCAGTTCAGCTCGCCAATCGGTGAAATAACGGCTGCGGTCCCCGTGCCAAAAGCCTCCTCGAGCTCGCCATTGCGGCTAGCCTCGTACAGCTCTTCAATTGTAATCGGACGTTCTACGACGTTAACGTTCCAATACTGAAGCAGCTGAATGATAGAATTTCGGGTAACGCCATCCAAAATACTGCCATTTAACGCAGGCGTATGAACGACGCCGTTAATTTTGAAAAAGACGTTCATGCTGCCGACTTCCTCGATATATTTGCGATGTACTCCATCAAGCCAAAGGACCTGGGAATACCCTTTCTCTTTAGCAAGCTCCTGGGCTTTTAGGCCTGCCGCATAATTGCCGGCAGTTTTCGCTTCGCCGACGCCGCCCTTTACGGAACGAACGTATTCCGATTCGACGAAGATTTTAACCGGGTTGACGCCTTCCGAATAATAAGCGCCTACCGGCGACATGATGATGATAAATTGGTAATGGGTAGATGGCGCTACACCAAGCTGCGGCTGAGTGGCGATAATGAAGGGACGGATGTACAGCGACGTGCTGGGTGCTGTTGGGATCCAATCCTTATCGACGGCAATTAGCTGCTTCAAGGCTTCAATAACGGTATCGATATCAAGCTCAGGAACACTAAGGCGTTCGTTAGAGCGGTTCATTCTCTGTATGTTTTTTTGAGGTCTGAACAGCAATATGCGGCCATCATCGGCTTTATACGCTTTCAATCCTTCGAATATCGTTTGCCCGTAGTGGAAAACCTTTGCTGCGGGGTCTAATACGATCGGTTGGTAAGGTTGGATACGAGGCTTATGCCAGCCTTTTTCCGTCGAATAATCCATAATAAACATATGATCCGAAAAATGATTACCGAATCCGAGCTGATCTGCTGCTGGCTGTTGTTTCTTGTTTTTGGTTAACTCGATTTCCAATGATTGAAGCAATTGGCCCATCTCCCTTTAATGATCGATAATTGAATGCTAACACTTCATACGATATATTTAAAATATCTATTTTATTGAATGTCCATACCTTTTGGGTATAGGTGAACGGAGTGAACGATTTGGACATGCGTCAGCTGAAATACTTCTTAACTATAGCACAAGAAGGACAGGTTACGCGCGCTGCCAAGCTGCTAAATATGGAGCAGCCTCCCCTAAGCCGTCAGCTTAAACAGATGGAGGAGGAGCTGGAGGTCAAGCTGTTTGAGCGAAACGGGAAAGGACTTATGCTTACCGATGCGGGAGAGCTGCTCAAGCAAAAAGCGGAAGCCTTGCTCTTACAGTTCGACGAATCCCTCCGTGAAGTAAAGGGAATGGAGGAGGGGATTCACGGCGTCTTATCCATCGGATCGGTGGTTTCCTGCATTTCCTTGCTTCCGAAGCGCATTGAGCTATTTAGGGAAAAGTATCCCCAGGTCACGTTCAAAATATCGGAGGGCGATCATTTTTACTTAGGCGATCAGCTTGAGAAGCGGGCGATTGATCTTGTGGTCGCGAGGCTGCCGTTTGAGGCGCAAAAGCATCCGCAGCAATATTCGGTTTTACCGCTGCCATCTGATCCGTTCGTAGCCGTAATTCCAAGCTCATGGTCAAAATATTCAGGCAAAGGAGCTTTGTGCATGAAAGAGCTTGCCCAGTTTCCGTTTCTCACGCTCAAGACGGACAAAACGACGCGCATGCACGAACAGGTCGTGAATGAATGCAAACATCATGGCTTCGAGCCCAATATTATATGCGAATGCTCGAGCGTTGCGATTATCATGTCGCTTATCGCAGGCGGGATCGGCGCGACCGTTTTTCCGAAATCGGTCATGTCATCTTTCCCAAGCACCGTCGTCAAAATGCTTGATATCGAGGATGCGGACTTTCAATCCGATGTCGGCATCCTTTGGCTAAAGGACCACTATCTGCCTAAGAGGGCGCAGCAGTTTATTGAAAGCTTTCGTACTGTGATGTAAAAGGGGGAAAGGGTGTTGGAGCCTAAAATAAACAAAATGGAAGCAACGCTGCTTGCCTATAAGCAGGAGCATGTTCTCACGGTTTTGAGGCAATTGCCTCAAGCCGCAAAGGAAAAGTTGGCTGCACAAATTGCGCAAATCGATTTCGAGACTTTATTTAAATCCATTGATAAATACACTCGGCTTCCGGTATCCATAAAAGAACCGATTAAACCGATTTCCTTTGAGGACTGGGAGGATTATGAGGAGCGGGAACAGGCAGCGTATACCGAACGAGGCTGGGAGCTTCTGCGTGCCGGGCGAATCGGGGCTATTGTCGTTGCGGGAGGCCAAGGCAGCAGATTAGGCCATGATGGTCCCAAAGGTACGCTCGATATCGGTCTTCCATCTCGAAAGTCGTTATTCCAGCTTCAAGCGGAACGGCTGCTTTATTTATCGGAGAAAGCCGGTAAAGCTATTCCGTGGTATATCATGACGAGCCCTGATAACCACGAGGCAACGGAAGCCTTTTTTCGCTCGGCAGCCTATTTTGGTTATTCGGCAAAGGATTGTTTCTTCTTTCAGCAAAATACGATGCCTGCGCTTGATCTTAATGGTAAACTGCTGCTTTCGGCAGAAGGAATGGTCCAGCTCGCCCCAAGCGGCAACGGGGAGTGTTTCGCAGCCCTGAAGCGTTCTGGCGCAATCGCCGACATGAAGGAAAGAGGGCTAGAATGGCTGTTTTATTACAATGTGGATAATGCGCTTATCAAGGTCGCCGATCCTGCTTTTATCGGCGTGGCCGCTCTACATAATAATCCGATTGCCACGAAGGTCATCGAGAAAACGGATGCGGAAGAGAAAATCGGTATTTTTTGTTTGAAGAACGGTCGTCCGGCAGTATTGGAGTACACCGAAATTCCGGATGACATCAAGGCGAAAAGAACGAAGGACGGACGATTATTTTATAACCTGGGACATATTTCGATTCATTTATTTAAGCTGGATTTCATAGAAGAGCATGCCGACGCCGCGCTGCCGTATCATGTTGCCACGAAAAAAATGAATGTCTGGGATGAGAGAGGAAGGTTAATCAAGCCTGCTGAGCCTAATGCATACAAGCTTGAGCGTTTTATTTTTGACTTTTTCCCATTAGCTAGCCAGCTAACCGTGCTTAAGGCAAGGCGGCAGGAGGAGTTTGCGCCGGTAAAAAACAAAACGGGAGAGGACAGCCCGCAAAGCGCGCGCAAGCTGGTCATGGAGCTTCATAAGCGTCGGCTTCGTGACAGGAACCCCGATCCATATTCAACGGAGTAATCGTTTCGAGGCGGGGAGGAACAGCGGAGGCTGTTCTTTTTTTTAAATATAAGAATTTATAAGTTTCACATTTATAAATAAGCTTATATTTCACCGCGAAACGAGCTTATGCCGCCAAGGTCGGCGACAGCCGTTTACGCTTGATGAAATGGACATGGAAAAGGAAATGTTTACAATGAGAACATATGTTTGGTAAAATGGAAACGAAAGACTGCTCACACAGATTAATGGCGAAACAAACTTATAAGGATGGAGTTGATGAGATGTATGCAGCAGGCTTGATTTTCAATCCACTATTGCATCAGCGGTTAGATGAGCATTGCCTTTCACTTGCGCAATCCGGTGATTTGAACGGCTGCGTACTCGTTTCATCCGAGGGGCGCATCCTGCTTAGCAAGGGATACGGCATGGCTAGCTTCGAGAAGGGAATTCCGAACACGCCTCAAACGAAGTTTCGGATCGGCTCGCTTACCAAACAATTCACGGCTATGGCGATCGTCAAGCTGCATGAGCTGAAGCTGCTTAACGTGGATGATTCAATCTCAAAGTATGTTACCGGCTGCCTTAATGGTGATCAAATCACGATACATCATTTGCTTACGCATACCTCCGGGATTCCGAATGAGTGCAGCATGGATGAACCTGCGTCTTTGGCTGGCCAGCATGCCACACCTCAGAATATGATTTCAGGCTTAGCAAGCTTGCCCCTGCTGTTTGAGCCTGGAACAAAGTTCACTTACAGCGATTCCGGGTATTTGCTGCTCGGTTATCTAATCGAGCATCTATCAGGCCGCTCCTGCGAGGACTACATCCATCATACTCTGCTGAAGCCGCTCGGTATGATTAATTCCGGCTATGGCACTGAAAAGCAAACCGAGATACATCAGACATTAGGCGAAACAAACAGCAACTTTACCCATGCGGAACATAAAGGTATTGCTGTGCCTTCTTGCGCACGCGGCATGTACTCGACCATTGAGGATCTTTACCTATGGGGGCTTGCCTTGCATTCACAGCGACTCATTCATGAGCAAGCTTATGATCGAATGACCACGCCGTTTAGTGAGAATTACGGCTACGGCTTATGTGTATATGAAGACGAGGTTTGTGGTAGTAACAGGATGGTATTCGGACATAGCGAGTACTTGAGAGGATCTGTCTCCGAGATGAAGCATTACAAGCATGAGGATCTTACCGTCATTGTATTATCCAATATAGCAGCGCCACCGCTCGGATCAATCGGCAGCCAATTGGCACAAATCGTTTTGGAGACGAAGTTAAGCCACCGATTGCTAGTTTGATTATTAAACCCATGCAAGCGTCACTAAGATGCAACGGGGTTCAGTTTTCAATGTTTAGAGCTTTGCTTAGGTTTGCTTGTCTTATCGGCAATGACGAATGCAATTAACATAGGAAACAAGGTAATTGCGTTAACAATCATAAATCCCCAGTCTCCAATCACTATTTTACGATACCAACCATAGTCAGAGAAAAAAACAAATACAACGAAAAACCAAATCGCTGAGAAAAGAAACGAAATCACATATGTTTTCATTTTCGTACCTCCGCGTTTATCCTGCCACCTTTGCGATCGCTTTATGCCATGCATAGTTTACCAATTGCGGCGCATACTGAAAGGATCGATAAGGGAGGTTCGATATGGAACGGCGGATCATAATCAGCAATTTTCAAATGATGTGTCTCATCGTCATTTCCACGATTGGAACCTCTAGCTTATATGTGCCTTCTAAATTGGCTCTTTATGCGGAAAGGAACGCATGGTATTTGGTACTGGCGGGGGGCTTGGTAGGACTTTTTAATGTATTCGTATTTTTAAAGCTGAGTCAGCTGTACCCCGACAAAAATATGATAACCATTTCCACGCATGTGCTAGGGCCTTGGCTCGGAGGAGCGATAGCCATGCTGTTTGTTTTCTATTTCCTGGACGCAACAACATGGGTGCTGAGCGAGTTTTCGCAATTTTTCATCATTTCCTTGAATCCTATCATTCCGCAGATATGGTACTTGATTGCCGGGGTTGTAATGTGTGCATATGCCGTCTATCACGGGTTAGAGGTTTTTTCACGCGTATCGGAGCTCGTATTTATCATTACGGTCATTACGTTTTTTGCTATCTATGTTCTTCTCGTTAATCAATACCATCCGGAATATTTGCTTCCTGTGCTTGAGGATGGCTTACTAAAACCGCTTAAAGGCATGTTGCTCTCCGCGTCTTGGTTCGGTGATTTAATGTTTGTGTCCATGATTATACAGCATGTTAGACGGACTAAGAGCACCGCATCTTACGCATACGGAGCAGTGGGCATTACCCTCTTGCTATTGTTGATGTCGGTGCTTTCCTGCACGATGCTGTTTGGCGGGCAAACGACGGCAACGTTTACCTATCCGAGTATAAGCCTCATTCAGAACATCCGGATTTTTAGCAATATCGAACGTTTTGACGCTGCGCTCGTGGTGGTCTGGGTCATGAGCTCATTTATCAAAATAACGGTATATTTCTGGTCCTCGCTTCGCGGATTAACAGATTTGCTGCGGCTGAAGCGGCCACGTATGTTCATTATCCCGCTTGCTGCCGGTTTTGTTATATGCACCCGGTTCAAAGTATGGGGAATTGTTGAATTATCAGCGTTCTATGACAGCCATGCTTGGTATTTCGTCCTGTTCCAGCTGCTGATCCCTTTAATGCTGCTGTGCATGGCGCTGATTAAAGAGAAAATGACAAAAAGCGGGTGAATGCCTTGGATGATCATAAAACCTTGCTCGCAAGAAGCGCATCCGAGAACAAGCGCTTGCTTCTTGAAAGAATGCAATCAACGGATGACTTAGTGATGGTGCATTCATCCATCGATGAGAACCAATCGGTAACGGTATGCTACATAGCGGGAATGACCGATACGCGAAAGCTGGACAAGCTCTTGCGTCTTTACAAGCAGGACAAGCAGCTGCTGCTTGATTTTCAATTAGATGCTAACGTCTATACGATCGAGGAAGCTGCGGATGCGCTTGCCGCAGGCATGTCGGTGCTGCTTTTTGACGATGCGGGTTACGGATTGGTCATTGATACGATGGATGTCCAACTGCGGAATGTAGAAGAGCCGTCGAGCGAGGCTGTAGTAAAAGGTCCGAGAAGCGGATTTACGGAGTCTCTGCAAAATAATCTCGCGTTGGTTCGCTATCATTTTCCATCGTCCAGCTTAAAGGTCGAATTCCGAAAGGTCGGACATCTAACCAAAACTAACTTAATCGTTCTCTCTGTCGGTGGAATAACAAACCCGGAAATTCTGCGGGAGGTTCACCGACGACTCGATGAAATACCGGCAGAAGCCATACTGGAGAGCAATTATATAGAGGAATGGATAACAGATAACCGCGGGACATTGTTTCCGCTAATCGAATCTACGGAGAGGCCTGATCGGGCAATTGGCGCGCTGCTGGACGGAAGAATCGCCATTCTCGTGCAAGGCACGCCTTTCGTGCTGCTCCTGCCCTTCGTGTTTCTGCAGGCCTTCCAAGTCAGCGAGGATTACGCATGGAACTTTTACATCGGGTCTGTCATGCGATTAATCCGGTTATTCTGCGGGATGATCGGCATGCTGCTTCCTGCTTTTTATGTGGCAACGGTTACGTTTCATCATGAATTGGTCCCTACAACGCTGCTGCAGAGTATAGCATCCGCGCGAGAGCCAGTTCCTTTCCCAGCTGTGGTAGAGAGCTTTATGATGATGATCGCCTTTGAAATTATGCGTGAAGCAGGCATACGCATGCCTAAGCAGGTCGGACAAGCTGTCAGCATAGTTGGTGCACTTATACTTGGACAAGCGGCTGTAGAGGCTGGAATCGTATCTCCGATCATGGTAATCGTGGCGGCATTAACCGGCATTTGCACCTTTACGCTGCCGCCTACAGCCATTAATTATGTGATTCGAATTTTACAGTTCGTTATGACGCTGCTGGGATCCCTGCTCGGTTATGTCGGAATAATGGTCGGAATTATTATGCTGCTGACGTATCTTACTTCGCTTCGTTCCTTTGGCATCCCGTATTTAGGGCCCCTCGCACCTTTTCATCTTGATGAGTTGACGGATGTTGTCGTGAGACGCCCACATGTGAAGAACAGTCTAAGGCCCAGCATGTTTCGGTCCATTCAACGTAGACGGTTCCGGAGCAAGTCATGACGCGCGGTAGAGGATGGTTGACTGCTTCGTTAATTGTGCTTTGCTTTGCTGCGTCTGGCTGCAAGGGGAGCATGGAGCTAAATGAGATCCATATTGTCCATTCTATTGCCATTGACAAAGGGAAAAACGGCGGTGTGAGAGTCACTGCAGAAATCGCGAAGCTAACGACTGGTGGGCAGCAGCCAAAAGGCATGCAGGAGAACACGTTTTATTTGACCTCGGAGGGAAGCAGTATGTTTGAAGCTGCACGGCTTATGAGGGCAAAGTCAGACCGAACGCTGCTGTGGGGGCATACTGCGGCTATTATTTTTAGCACGGACTTAGCGAGGGACGGCATTGACAAGCAAATCGAGGATATCCGGCGTTTAAGGCAATTCCGAAATACAACTTTGCTCTATGCCATGGAAGGAAAAGCGTATGAAGCATTAAAGGTATCGATGCCGAACGTATCGATTTCCTCCCAGGCACTAAGAGGGTTATCCGAGGGCGGAGAAAGTACAGCACTCACCCAGCAAACCTCTTTGATAGATGTATATGAAGACATTAATAACCACTATAAGGATATTAGCATTCCGTCCATAGAGATCGTCAAGGATCAGGTAGACCAAAAGCTTCAATTGCTACAGACAAAGGGACTCTTTGCGTTCAAAGGAACTCGCCTCGTTGGATTCATGCGCGGTCAGGAAACGAAGGGATATTTTCGCGCCTCCAACCATATGAGCGGTTCGATTGAAGCGATTGCCTGCGGAAAGCAGCGAATGGTCACCTTCGAGAATATTAGCAACAAGACGAAAATAAAGCCGAATGTCGACCAGCAGCTTCATGCTGCGATTCAGATTGAAATATCCGCGGATTTAAATCTTACAAGCATACAATGTGATGACATTAAGATTAATCCTGATACCATTGCCGATTGGGAGAAAGCATTAAACAGTCATATTGCTAAGGATGTAGAGCGATACATTCAATTTTCACAAAAGTATAAGGTGGATCTGCTTGGCATCGGGGAGATGGTTCACCGCAGGCATCCTGATGTTTGGCGCAAGCTGAAGGGAGATTGGGCAGAAAGCTATGCCAAAGCTTCCTTTTCGGTCAAGGTGAATGCTAGAATCGGTCATACCAACTTTACGGGTTAATGATGGTAATGTAGAGAAACATCATAATGAAACCTAAAGGCCGCGGGTCGCTCTAAGGAGCTGCGGCTTTTTATCTATCCGTTTTCGTGGGAGTGGACTCTAGCATATATAAGTAAAAGTGATAGCATGCTATTAATATCCTTATTGGCTATTTGAATTTAAATTCGATATCATGAATTATTATACATTCAATGCGCGCTGGAGCTTATTTTGAGTTCTTATTATAAATGTAGCAAGGAGAACATGCAGTGAGAATTTCGTTAGAGCTGGTACCTAGAGATTCAGAAGGATTAAAAGCCGAGCTTCAATTAGTCAAATCAGAGTTTCCTGCCATTAATACGATCAATATACCGGATTTGACAAGGTTTGAGCTTAGAAGCTGGGAAGCATCAAGTTTGTCCAAACCCTATTATAAGGACTGTATCCCTCATATCAGGTCTATGGATTTCGACGCGGAGGAGCCTTTTTCGTTAATTGAATTTTTGGACGAGCATCAAATATCCGAAGTGCTTATCGTTACGGGTGATGAGCCCAAAAACGGCAGCAAGCAGGTGTATCCGACGACTTGTATCGAATTGGTCGCCAAGCTGAAGCGTGAGCATCCTCATTTGAAGATTTATTCGGCAATTGATCCTTACCGGAGCAGCATTCGCTCGGAATACGAATATGTGCAGCGGAAGCTGGATGCGGGGGTAGACGGTTTCTTTACACAGCCCTTCTTTGATCTGCGCCTCATGGAGCTTTATTCGGAGATGCTCGCGTGTGCGGATATCTTCTGGGGAGTGTCTCCCGTTGTCTCAGAAACCTCTAAGCGGTATTGGGAGACGCGGAATCAGGTAGTATTTCCAAAGGATTTCAAGCCAACTCTGGAATGGAACATTGAATTCTCTAAGCAAGCTATGGCTTATACGAAGGCAACGAATAGCAGCATCTATTTCATGCCAATTAAGGTGGATTTGCAAGCTTACTTCAATGGTATTTTCAGCAAGGTACTTGTTTAGCATCAGTCCATTAAATCAACGATGAGAATTAGGCAGCCGTAACAGCGGTTGTCTTTTGTTGTTTTTGAATAGAAAAGCATAGGAACCCATTCGCAATAACAGGAATTACTCCTGCTATTTCTGCTAAAATAAGAGATACAGTTTGAGCTGCCGATCGACTGCAGCACGCTTAAGCTGGATACAAGCCAGATGATTGAGCGGGAAATATTGAAATTTTGGGGGACGCTGGAGGTTTTTCTAGCGAAGGGAATAGGTTATTGTATATTCAAGCAGAATGAAGCAGTCGGCGCCTGCCTCTCCGTATTCACAAGCGGCGAGCATTATGAAATCGGCATTCATACATATGATGAAATCCATCGGGGCAAGGGTATCGCTACCGCGATGGCAGCTGCATTTATACACTCAACTGGAGCGCTTGCTTATACTTGGCTCAAGTGTTGAGGCTCGATAAATTGGAATCTAATGTTTAAGGCAGATCGTTAATCCGCTCGGTCTATTATGTAAATAAAGGTGGTATTTTTCGGAATGGCTAAAGTGAAATATTATGTCGTATGGGTAGGCAAAAAAACGGGAGTATTCACAACTTGGGCAGAATGCCAAGCGCAGGTCAGCGGGGTGAAGGATTCAAAGTTTAAATCCTTTGAAACGAAGCAGCAGGCAGAATCGGCATTTAAGGATGGTTGGCAAAGGCACTGGGGGAGCGGTAAGAATGCTGCGCCGGCACAGCCGCGCGGGCAGGCAGGTAGCAGCGTCAAGCAGACGGTTATGCTTGAGGCAGAGGCGGCATCTATAGACTACGACAGCATATCGGTGGACGTAGGCACGAGAGGAAACCCGGGTCCCGTCGAGTACAAGGGAGTGGACACGCAGACGGGCGATATTTTATTTTATGTCGGGCCGATTCAGAACGGGACAAATAATTTAGGCGAATTCATTGCCATCGTGCATGCGCTCAGGTATTTGAAGGAGAAAGGCAGCAAGCAGACGGTTTATACGGATTCCAGAACGGCGCTTAGCTGGCTGCGCAATAAGAAGGTAGCATCTACCTTAAAGCGTGACGCATCCACCGCGAAGATCTGGGAGTTGACGGATGAGGCGGTAAAATGGATTCAGATGAATACCTATGCGAATAAGGTCGTGAAATGGAACACGGAGGAGTGGGGCGAAATCAAGGCGGATTTCGGGCGAAAATAGCCATATTTTCTACATAGACCCTCAATGAAACTGCTGGTAAAAAATTAGTTTCCCCGGATCGATGACGGGGAAACTTTTTTATGTTTTTTGAACGTGCGGCTGAAGTAATAAATATCGTTGAAGCCGGTCGCTGCCGCTACCTCTGATACGGTTAAAGGACTGTGACGCAGCAAATAATCAGCTTTTCCAAGGCGGGTCATCGTAATGTATTCCGTGACGGTATGGCCGCTCAGCTCCTTGAACAATCGGCTGAAATGGTAGCGGCTTAAATTAGCCATGCCCGCTAATCGATCGACGGACAGCTCCTCTTTGTAATGCTGTTCGATATGCTGAAAGACAGGAGCAAAACGCTCGATGTTTTTCATGCGCTCGGCATATTCGTCTTGGGTGAGAACGGTAGCGACATGGCCGCGCAGCAAAAGGGTAAGCAAACGGTACAGCTCCGACTTGATGGCCAGTTCATAGCCAAACTCGCGCTGCTCCAGCTCATTAACAATCGTGAGCATACAGGAGGATACCTTGCTGTCGTCGCCTATATAATTTTGGAGCAGCAGCCGATTCTGCGTTATCGGTGTAATAAACTTGGTCTCTGCGGCGTCCACGGATTGGCTATGGAGCAATGAAATGTCAGCGATGAGCGCATAGTAATACAAATCCGGAGATAGGCTAGTGCCGTAATGAAGCTCATTGCTGTTCACGACGATTAAATCTCCTGCGGATGCCGTAATCGTGGTAGAACCGCACTCTATAGAGGCTTTCCCGGTAACGATATACAGAAACTCAAGATGCTCATGGAAGTGATGCGGGAAAATGACCACGCCCTGCTCATCAAAGGCGTTGTGATGCACCTTGATCGGGAAATGCGGATCGGGCATGTCCATGGGCTCGCGGAGCTCCTCGAATTTCTCCATTTGGTTGACCTCCTCCTTGTTAATAGCACAATTGTACAAACAAACCGCACAGCTTTGCATGGCGTTGCACGATGAAACCATTATAATACGAAAGTATAGACACGCAAAACCTACGATACTAAAGGAGAGATTAGCAATGAAACCGATACAAATCGCGGTTATTGGAACAGGCTCTATCTCATCATTTCATCTAGATTCTTATAAGAAAAATTCGAATGCCAGCCTGTACGCGGTATGCGATTTGAATGAGGAGCGGGCTCAAGCCGCTGCTGAAAAATACGGCGCAGAGAAGGTATATACGGATTACCGCGAGCTGCTTGCAGATCCCGTAATCGATGCGGTCAGCATCTGTACATGGAACAATACGCATGCTGAGATCAGCATTGCCGCTCTAGAGGCGGGCAAGCATGTGCTGGTGGAGAAGCCGCTGTGCCGAACTGTCGAGGATGCGCTAAAAGTGCAAGAAGCGGTAGAGAAATCGGGCAAGCTGCTGCAGGTCGGCTTCGTCCGCCGTTATGACACGAATGCGCAGTTGCTGCGTGCGATGGCTGATCGCGGGGAATTCGGCGAGATTTATTTTGCCAAAGCTTCGACGCTTAGACGGCTGGGCAATCCCGGCGGTTGGTTTTCCGATATTGAACGCTCGGGCGGCGGGCCGCTCATCGATATCGGCGTTCATGTCATCGATCTTTGCTGGTACATGATGGGTCGTCCAAAGCCGGTATCTGTTAGCGCCAACACGTACCACAAGCTAGGCAACCGTTCGAATGTGAAAAATTTGAGCTTCTATCAAGCGGCGGATTACGATGCGGCGAAAAATACGGTTGAAGATATGGCTAACGCATTAATCCGTTTCGAGAACGGCGCTTCGCTGCTTGTAGATGTCAGCTTCACGCTTCATGCGAAATCGAATGAAACGGCTGTGAAGCTTTACGGAGAAAAAGGCGGCTTTGAAATCGATCCGGAAACCGTCATTGTTACGGAGCAGAATGATACGATTTTAAACATATATCCGCAGACGGACAACAAAGGTTTTGATTTTATCGGAGCCTTCCAAAATGAAATCAATCATTTCATTGACTGTGTTTCGAATGGCAAGCAGCCGATCAGTCCAGTTGAGGACGGCGTTGAAATCATGAAGATATTGGTCGGCATTTACGAGTCGGCAGCGAAAGGGGCGGAAGTGCGTCTATGAAATTAGGAATTAGTACATATAGTTTATACGGCGCTCTTGCGCGCGGAGAAATGACGATTCAGGATGTTATCGTGTTTATCGCTTCGATTGGTGCGGAACATGCTGAAATTGTGCCTTTAGGCTTTAACCTAACGGAAAACCCGGAGCTGATCGAAGAAATTAAGAAGCAGGCGCAGGAAAGCGGCATCGAGCTGTCTAACTATGCAGTAGGCGCAAACTTTTCCGGCCTGGATGATGAGCAATTTGAGCAAGAAATTGAACGTTTGAAGCGTGAAGTCGATATCGCGGCGGCGCTTGGAGTGAAGAAGATGCGCCATGACGTAGGATCGTCGAAAAACTTATCGATATCCAACTTCCTCACGGAGCTTCCTAGGCTGGCAAAAGCATGCCAAATCATTGCGGACTACGCAGCTCCGCACGGCATTACGACAAGCGTAGAAAATCACGGATATTATATTCAGGACAGCGACCGCGTACAGGCTCTGCTTGAAGTCGTCGACCGTCCGAATTTTAAAACGACGCTTGATATAGGGAACTTCCTATGCGTTGACGAAAATCCCTATGCTGCGGTTTTAAATAATATCGGCCTGGCTTCCATGGTCCATATCAAAGACTTCTATTACCGTCCGGCTACGGATAATCCCGGCGAAGGCTGGTTTAAGTCGAAGAGCGGCAACTGGCTGCGCGGCGCAATCGTCGGACACGGCGATATTGCGATCCCTCAAGTGCTCGGCCTCGTGAAGGACAGCGGCTACGATGATTTTATTTCCATTGAGTTTGAAGGCTTAGAGGATTGCCGTCTTGGAACGAGACTTGGCTTTGATTTCGTAAAGCGAGTATGGAACGAACTATAATCAGAGGAGCGATGCGGATATGACTATGCCTATCATTACGAATAAAATTGGCGTCATTGTGGATAGCTTTCAGCTTGGCGTGAAGGAAGGCTTGCTAAAAGCAAAGCAGGTCGGCGCGGATGGCGTACAAATGTATGCGGTTCATGGCGAGCTTGATCCTGCGAATCTTTCGGCAGCGGCAAGAAAAGAATGGAAATCATATATCAACGGACTCGGCCTCGATATTTCTGCCTTAGTAGGTGATTTGGGTGGACACGGCTTTCAGGATCCTGCTCAAAACCGTGAAAAAATCGACAAATCCAAGCGGATCATGGAGCTCGGTATGGAGCTTGGAACAAACATTATTACGACGCATATCGGAATTGTGCCAAGCGACAAAAATGGCCGTGTGTACGAGACGATGCATACAGCATGCGAGGAGCTGGCCCGGTTCGCGAATGACATGAATGGTTATTTTGCCATTGAGACAGGTCCGGAGACCTCGGCGCATTTAAAATCATTCCTTGACGGACTTGGCACCAAAGGGGTCGCCGTTAACTTCGACCCGGCTAATATGGTCATGGTGACAGGCGATGATCCCGTACAAGGCGTTTATACATTGAAGGATTATATCGTTCATACGCATGCGAAGGATGGCGTGAAGCTTGGACCTGTCGATCCGCGCGACGTTTACGGAGACTATGGGTATGAGGTTACGCTGGACCATGAGCAAATTGCCGTAATGGCCGAATCAGGCTCCGCATTCCGCGAAGTCCCGCTTGGCGAGGGCGGCGTAGACTGGCCAGCCTACCTAAGGGCGCTGCAAGAAATCGGATACACCGGTTATTTGACGATTGAACGCGAGGTCGGCACGAATCCGGAGGGCGATATTAGCAAGGCCGTTCAGTTTTTGAAGGGTTTTAGGGCGTAAGGGGTAGCTTTATTGGATAAGAAGCTTGACGATAGCTAAAATCGTAAATCAAAAAGACCTCCACATCTTCTAATGGAAGAATGCGGAGGTTTTTTGTATGCTTATAGATATTGAAGGGAACGCTTATGCACTTTGTAATCAAAAGAAGATTAGGTGATCAAGCTGATATGATACTGGAAGTTGTAGTCTTGAACTGAGCGTTAAATAATAGCAAACAGATTAACGCTGATTAGCTAGGCAAATACAGAATATCTAATTGCGAAGGAATGAATAAATGCGAAGAAACCGAATGATAGCTTGGTTTGGAACAGCAAGTTGGGGAGTTTTATCGCTTACTGTCCTTACTTTTGCTTTTCAATCTAACCGTATTGTCACGGATCAAATAACGCCAGGCATGAAGCTGCTAATCGTATGTTTAATTATCGGCTTGTTTGTATGCTTTGTATTATCCTGTTTTGGAGCCGGAATGGCTATAAAGCAATATAAGCGGAAGTTAATCGTTAAAACTAAATTTCTTTACATATTTCTATTAAATTTTATGTATATAGTTGTTTTTCTCGGAGTTCTGGTCTTTTATCTAATTGCTGCATATCAAGCGATGATGGGGATTTAAAGTGCAAACGATAAGAAAGAAGGTGTCCCAACAAGGCCGTGTGCCTAATGAGTCACCTTCTTTGATATGTTGCCGCCTTCACTTGTATTATTCATGCTCCCACCCGACTTGCTGCGGAACATGAAACACATTTGATTTTGCAGCTACGCCAATAGATTACACTGCAGAAAGTGCAACAGGAATCTTACATGGAACCTTACTAGAGCAGCTACGTTGCAGAAAGTACATCAGAAGTAGCCAATAACCCAGCAAACTACGCGGAACCGAGGATTCTGTTGTACTAACTACACTGTAGGCTGGATAGTGACGCTGAGGCAGGATTTCTGTTGTACAAACTACACTGTAGCGTAGAATACGGATGCTGATGCGTAATCTTCGCGGCATGCTCACACCGCTGCATAATATTCGCGGCATAGATGTGCTGCGTTCTCGGCATACATTTGTCGAGATCGCACTGAGCGGGCTGACCTGCTGTGAGGTGAGCCCGCTCAGGCAGATCGATCCTGCGTCGTCCTCATGGCTCGCTGCATGGCTGCGAGCTTTACGAGGTTACAGCAACCGCCGATCCAGGTGTCGGCGCGGCCGAGAAAGAATTGACAGGGCGCTCGAGCCCAAAATGCTCGCGAAGCGTATGGCCTTCGTATTCCTTCCGGAACAAACCGCGGCGCTGCAGCTCGGGTATAACCTGCTCCGCAAACTCCTCAAGGCCCGCTGGAAGGTAAGGTGGCATAACGTTAAAGCCGTCGCTGCCGCCGTTTACGAACCATTCTTCGAGCTGGTCAGCGACTTGGACAGCCGTGCCCGCGAAGGTGCGATGCCCGCGCCCGCCGGCAAGGCGGTGAAGCAGCTGGCGAATCGTCAAATCCTCGCGCGTCGCCAAATCAACGACTAACTGAAAACGGCTTTTGTTTCCGTTTATTTCTTCGAGGCGCGGCAGCTCAGGGAGCTTGCCGTCGAGCGGATAGGTGTATAAATCGACGTTCAGCATATTCGACAGCTGGGTTAAGCCATAATCAATGACCGTCAGCTCGTTTAGTTCCTGTTCTTTTTCCTTAGCCTCCGACTCGGTGCTGCCGATGATCGGGCATATGCCGGGCAGGATCAGCAGCTGCTCCGGCGAGCGTCCGTATTTGGCCAAGCGTGCTTTGACATCGGAATAGAAAAGCTGCGCCTCCTCCAGCGTTTGCTGCGCAGTGAAGATCGCTTCCGCATATTGCGCGGCAAACTCCTTGCCGTCCTCGGAGGAGCCGGCCTGCACGAGTACGGGATAGCCCTGCGGCGATCTCGGAATATTGAGCGGTCCGCGAACCTTGAAGGATTCGCCTACATGGTTGATGCTGCGAACCTTATGATGGTCGGCAAAGGTTCCCGATTCACGGTCAATAATGAGCGCATCATCCTCCCAGCTGTCCCATAAGCCGGTCGTTACTTGCAGAAACTCATTCGCTCGTTCGTAACGCTTGCCGTGCTCCAAATGGGAATCCTTGTTGAAATTGTTCGCTTCGACCGAGCTGCCGGAGGTCACGATATTCCAGCCCGCCCTGCCTTTGCTGATATGATCGAGCGATGCGAATTTGCGCGCGACATGAAACGGTTCGTTATAGGTGGTCGACACGGTACCGATAAGTCCGATACGCTTGGTCACCGAGGCTAGCGCGGACAATAGCGTAAATGGCTCAAGCCCGACAAAAGCGCCATGCTTGATATTATTGTTAATAGCGAGACCATCGGCCAGAAACAGCGAATCGAATTTCGCGTCCTCGGCCGTTTTGGCCAGCCGTGCGAAGTACTCAATATCTGTAATGTTTTGCGGCTCCGTTCCTTGATGCCTCCATGCTGCCTCGTGATGCCCCGCGTTCATAATAAATAAATTCAAATGCAGCTGCCTCTTAGATTGACTCATATTGATCGCACCCTTCTATTCGCTATAGGTTTGTTTCCATCTTGTTAAACGTTTCTCCAATGCAACCAACAAATAATTCACGACCACTCCGATGAAGGAAATCGTTATTATGCCTGCATACATGCTCGGGATTTGAAAATTAAATTGCGCGTATTGAATGAAATAGCCGAGTCCGGACTGTGCGCCGACCATCTCGGCCGCTACGAGTACGAGGATGGAGCTGGCACCTGCTTGGCGTATACCAACAAAGATCGTTGGCAGCGCAGCGGGGATGATGACCTTATAAAATAAACGAATCGAAGTCAGGCCCATCGAACGAGCAGATTYGATCAATAGCGGGTCAACGTTTTTGACGCCGCTGACGGTGTTGAGCAGAAGCGGAAAGGAGCACGCATACAGGACGATGGCAATTTTTGAGGTTTCACCAAGGCCCAGCAGCAGGATGAAGACGGGAAGGAGCGCCAAGACGGCTGTATTCCGCATAAGCTCGAGCAAAGGGTTCAAATATTCAGCAACCGGCTTCCACCAGCCAATCGCCAGGCCAAGCGGAATGCTAATGGCGATCGCAAGCAGGAAGCCGCCGCCGGATCTCAGCAAGCTGGCTGTCAAATGCTCCGCGAGATCACCGGAAATGAACAGCTGCCACCACGCTTGAAGCACTTCTGTAAGCGGGGGAAAGAACGTGACATTAACAAGGCCGATTCGAGGGGCAATTTCCCAAAAGACAAGCAGCGATACGATCACAATTGAGAATTTGAACACTTTCCGCAGTTTAGCCAAGGACCACGCTACGGCTTCCATATTTTTGTTCTCACGCAAAATAACTGTTTCTCCTAAGCTGCCGTTAGCCATCGCCGGCCACCTCTTTCAAAGTAGATTTACCGTTAGAGAAGCTGTTTAAGGTTTTTGTCTTTTCCTGCTCCTGAGCCCTGCTTACCTCATCCTTAAGCAGATCCCAAATTTCATGGCGAAGCTTTACGAATTCAGGCTTTGCTCGTAAATCCTCTTCGCTAGTGCGAGCCTCGAAGGGGACCGTTATTATTTTTTTGATTCGGCCGGGGCGCGAGGTCATCACTGCCACCCGCTGTCCCAAATAAACGGCTTCTTCTATACCATGCGTTATGAAAATAATAGTCTTTTTCGTGGCTTCCCAGATGCGGAGCAGCTCACTCTGGAGCGTTTCCCGCGTTTGGGCATCAAGCGCAGCGAATGGTTCATCCATGAGCAGCACCTCAGGATCGTAGGCCAGGCTTCGAGCAATGGCGACCCGCTGCTTCATACCGCCTGAAAGCTCATTCGGATACCGGTTTTCAAAGCCGGCAAGGCCGACCAATGAGATATGCTGCTGAGCGATTTCGCGGCGTTCCTTGCGGGCAACGCCTTTGGCTTCCAAGCCGAATTCGACATTCTCGAGCGTCGTTTTCCAAGGGAATAAAGCATACTGCTGGAACACGATCCCCCTGTCTAAGTTGGGTCCGGTAATGGCTTTGTTATCGAGCAGGATCTGTCCGCTGTTTGGCTTCGTTAAGCCGGCGAGCAGATCTAGCAGGGTGGATTTGCCGCAGCCGCTTGGCCCGACGATAACCATGAATTCTCCCTGCTTCACATCGAGATTAATGTCCTGCAGAGCGGAGATCGGCTGCGTATTTTCGGCAAGATGACCTAGGTTCCTTTTGATGCGAAAAGATTTCTGAACATGCTGAATGCTAATTTTGGCTGTCATGCGCAATCTCTCCCTTTGAATGGATTATTTGTTTTCATTCAGGTAAGGACTGAATTCATTCGTATACAAATCCGCTGCTTTGACTTGCCCCTTCTTAAGCGAGCCTTCCGCCTCGAACCAATTAATCCATGTATCGAATTCCTTATCGGATATTAGGCCGCCTTTGCCGGCAACGCCTGTGCTGCGCCAATATTTGACGGAAGAAGCGTCTTCTTTCCTGCCGCGCTTATTAATGATGGACTCATATCGTGCCACGACCTCTTCGGTCGGTGTAACGCGCGCCCATTCAATGGCTTTGGCTGTCGCTTCAACAAATAATCGCGTTGCATTCGGATTTTTCTTAATGAATTTATTGGAAAGCACATAGCTGCCTGCGCTGAAGACGCCAAATAGATCGGTGTCCTTGAATAAGGGATGAATGCCTCCGCGCTCCAATGCTTTATCACGCAGTATTCCTCCGAGCGAAGCAATGTCTATCTGCTTATCGCGCAGCGCCTGCTCGGTTGAGACCGGCGGTACGACGACGAGGGTCACTTGTTTGATTTCGTCCAGCGTGAGTCCAGCGCGATACAGGTATTCTTTAATGACTGCCTCATGATGTCCGCCCAGCGTGTTCATGCCTACTTTTTTGCCGATTAAATCTCTAGCCGTCTTGATAGGGCTGTCGTCCAGCGCGTAATAGCCGGTCCAGGTGCTCTCGTCTGAGCCGTAATAAGCGAGTACAGAGGTAATCTCGGCCTTAGCGGCGATCAGCTTAACGATAGCCCCGTTAAAAGCGCCGCCGAAGTCGGTATCTCCCGTTACGACCGATTGAATATCCTGGGGACCGCTAATGGTATTTCCGATATATTTCAGCTTTAGGGGCGCTAAATAACCTAGATCCTCAGCCAGCTCAGGAAAGGAAACGGAGCCGGTCCATCCTTGATAGCGCAGCTCGGATACCTCTGGCTGTCCTTCTCCGGCAGCGCTTGCCGGGGCAGCTTCTTCTTTGCCGCATGCGGTAAGCAATACAGCGGAAGCTAAGAGCAGGATGAACACGAGATGAATGGTTTTTTTAAATGATACTTTCATTGGATAAACCTCCCTTTAATAAAAACCTCAAATTCCTATAGACTTACTGTGTTTTAATTCCTATAATTGACTATATGATCCATCCAAGCAAGTTGTCAATAAAATGACGACGAATGACCATGAATGGCAATGAATGACGATCAAGGCTTTGGAATGGCAAAGAAGGAGAGATTTCAATGATCGAGAAACGATTAAATCTACTCTCTATACATGAGGCAATTGACATGCTCGGCGTAAGCCGATCTACATTCGATAGATGGCGCAAGCAGAAATGTCTGCCTTTCACTAAATTAGGAAAAGAAATATTAATCGATAAAGCGGAATTAGAACGATGGATCAAGCAGCATTCCTCTGGAATTCCGCAGCCGGCGGTATCCGTATCCGAGGCAGCCGCCCATTTGAATTTTCATCCGTCCCGGACGATAACCGTAGGGTACCAGAGCGGCTATGCGCATGTATGGACCGCTGCTATTATGAAGGAGCTCGGATGGTTTGAAGAGGAGCTGGGCCTTATTTTGCCTGATCGAGTCGGAGACGTGAGATGGGTTGATGCCGCTAATGGACCAGAGCTCGTTAAGGGAATGATCGGAGGACATGTCCAAATCGCTTCGCTTGGAGATTATCCGATTGCGCTCAGTAGCTCGCTTGCACATCTGCTGCCCGCATTCCAATCCATATTGCTCGCCTTTGACGGAAAGTCATCCCGCGGGCATGGCATTTCGTTAGTCGTGCGCAAAGGCATCCACATTCGGGAGGTATCCGATATATCCAAGCTCAAGATGCGCACCGTTGCCCAGTCCAGCTCAGGCTATCGCTTATCGAAGCTCCTGAACGCAGTCGGAGGCAGTCCTAATCAAATCATGCATCAGGATATGGGTTCGACGATGGCGGGCATCGTCCATAGTCAAGTGGAGTGCAGCGTTTTGGTGGAGCCTTACCTCAGCTTGGTGCAGTATCACGGTACGGGGCAGGTATTGTTTCAAGAAGAGCTTGAAGATGACTATTTGACCGGTATTGTAGCGGATGAGAGCTGGGTAGGCGAGAACCGGGAGGTTGTAATTGCCTACCTAAAAGCACATCTTCGCGTTCATGAGCTTCTGCGCAAGGAGCCTTCCCGTGCGGCTAGAATTATCGCGCAAATGAAAGGCATTCCAGCTGACCTGATCACTCGCGTCGTGAAGAAGGTGAGATGGGACTCCGCCTTGTACGAGAAGGATATCAGCACGCTAAAGTTGTTAAAGCAAGAGAATGCCCGGCTGGAAGGCGGACTGTTTGTTCACAACGATGAAATAAAATACAATTCGGATTATTTGGAAGAAGCCATTCAGGCTTTGAAGCTGCCACTGCCGAGTGCCAGCTTGCTTGCCGGCGAATGGGAGCTTGAGCAGATCTATTAGAAACATATTGCAAGGGAAGTTGTCTTGGGAGGCGTTGTGCCTAGTCAAGACAGCTTTTTTTGTTTGCCGAGGCTTAACCTTCAGAACCAATACCTGCACCAGCAGAGCTTGGAAGCGTACTGTTCAATATACGTATTCTGGTTCGTACCAATCCTGATCATCCTTAGAAAATTCCACAAGCCTCAAATGACTAACATTGCAGAAAGTACATTAGAATCCTTCAGGACAACCAGCTTGAGATTCTACGTTGCAGAAATGCAGCAGAAATAGCCGTATTAACGGTAAAAGGATTCCGATATGGGGTTTCTATTGCAGAAACTACAATGCAGTTCGAAATGTGGACTTGCGAAAGAAAATACGCTGTATAAACTGCACTGTAGTACCTTGAGGGGAAGCAGCATGCAGCGTTCAAAGCTGAGACGGAGACGCGAAGTTTGGGTGAGAAGCTAAGCGAGAGGGAAATGTACGGTGCGCCAAGGCTAAGGTTGTCCAATATTGATTTCATAGAAATGAACGAGCCATAATATAAAAGTTTTTATCCCGTTTATCGTTTTGACAGAGCATAATTTACTATTTTTACAAACTAGCAGTAGAACATATACAGTCGAATCTTGTAAAATAGTGTCAAAGTCTGTTTTTCAATCGGGAAGGGGAATTTTAGTTGAATCGCTTGTTAACGAGAATGGTATTATTTTTCTCCACTTTAATTTTGCTTGCAGGAGTCATACTCGGTATGACTATTTATCGATCGTCGACGGGGTTGGTTGAAACGTCATTGGGTGCACAAGCGCAGCTTGTCGCCGAGAATGCGGCGAAGCTGGTGGATTTGAAGGCTTATTCCGAGCTCAGCGCAGCTGCTGTGGAGACCGAATATTACACGAAGCTGCGAGGACAGCTTAATGAACTGCGAGAAATGAACGGATTGAAATATTTATATACGCTGGCTAAGGCCGAGAAGGAAGGCAAGCCCGTTTATTATTATGTCGTTGACGGTGCTTCAGAGGACGTAGATCCGGAGGATTTCTCGGCGCTTGGCGATCCCGAGGAAAATGAATATCCAGGCATGGTCAAAGCCTTTGCTGAAGGCAAGCCGCAAATTGGAGAATTAACGAACGATGCCGAATACGGGGCAACGATTACCGCGTATGTGCCCTTAAAGAACGAGGCTGGCGAGCTGCTTGGCGTGGTGGGCGCTGATTTTGACGCAACCAAGGTCTATGCGCTAATGGATGAGAACCGCAAGGCGGCCCTATATGTGACAAGCGCCATTATTGCAGCAGGCATCGTACTCGTCTTTTTGCTGGCAAGCTATTTGACGAGACCGCTGCTTCAGCTAACCTCGCAGGTTGCCAGGGTTAGAGAGGGCGACATGACCGTTGCCATAAAGACAAGCCGAAAGGATGAAATCGGACACCTGGCCAAAACCTTCGAGCAGCTCGTATCGAATACACGAACTGTCATTAGAAGCATGAGGGACAATTCGGAGCGTCTGCTCCAAACCTCGGAGGGTGTCTCAAGCCATGCGCGAAGCACAACAGAAGCGAGCCGATTGATAGCCTCGAGCATTCAGGATGCTTCGGGCGGTGCGAACATACAAGTCATTAGAGCGGCTGATATGACCAAAGCGGTAGAAGGTATGACGCACAGCATGCTGCGGATTACGGAATCGGCTGCGATTGTGTCGGATGTCGCGCAGGAGACGATGGAGCAAACCGAGCGCGGCAATGAGTTAATCGTTCATGCGATGGCGGAAATGGAGTCTATCCACTACACGGCTGCACAAATGCTGGCAGCAACGAAGCGCTTGGAGAGTCGTTCAGGCGAGATCGGGGAAATTACGAATGTGATGGCGGGCATTGCGAAGCAAACGAACTTGCTTGCCTTAAACGCGGCTATCGAAGCTTCGCATGCGGGAGAGAACGGCAGAGGATTTGCTGTCGTAGCGGAGGAGGTGCGCAAGCTGGCTGCCCAATCCCAAGTTTCGGCAACTCAGATTGGCGAGCTGATCTCGGCGATTTTGGAGCAAACCACGCAGCTGTCTTCCGATATGGAGACGAATACGCAGAAGGTGGAGTCAGGGCTTCATCTTGTGAAGGATGCGGGAGCGGCTTTCCAGTCGATCGTGACGGGGCTGGAGCAAGTGAACGTTCAACTGCAGGAGGTGTCTGCGGCCTCGGAAGAGGTATCCGCCGAATCAGAGGAAGTGGCGGCATCGGTCGAGGAGATGGAGCGGATTTCACGGCAGGCAGCTCAGCATTTCGAAGGAATCGCGATTAACTCCGGTGCGCAGATCGTTTCTATGGATGAGGTTAGCTCTTCGGCTGAGCTGATCCGTTTAATGACTGATGAGCTGACATCGCTGAATAAGCGTTTTATAGTCTAGCGGATCATAATTCACAAATTTTATAATTTAATCCGGTGTAAAGGTATAGGAATAAGGAACACTTAAAGTTATAATGGTTTTTAGTATATAATCAATAAAAGGATACGGGCTGCTAACGACTGTTAGGCTCATCCGACAAATAACCTTTAAGGAGTACTCGAAATGACTAAAACGCTTATTTTCGGGCACAAAAACCCGGATACCGACACAATTACATCAGCTATTGCTTACGCTGAGCTGAAAACAAAGCTAGGTGCTGACGTTGAGGCGATTCGTCTTGGAGACGTAAACGGTGAAACCCAGTACGCACTTGATTACTTCGGAATCGCGGCACCTCGTTTGATCGAGAACGTTGCTGACGAGACGGATACTGTTATTTTGGTTGATCATAATGAGCGCCAACAAAGCGCGAACGATATCGATAGAGTACAAGTGCTAGAGGTTATCGACCACCACCGCATTGCTAATTTCGAGACAAGCGCGCCGCTTTACTTCCGCGCTGAGCCTGTAGGCTGCACAGCGACAATTTTGAATAAATTGTACAAAGAAAACGGCGTAGAAATCCGTAAAGAAATTGCCGGCCTTATGCTGTCTGCAATCATTTCCGATTCCTTGCTCTTCAAATCGCCGACTTGCACGGATCAAGACGTTGCAGCTGCTCGCGAGCTTGCTGAAATTGCTGGCGTTAACGCAGAAACCTACGGACTGGACATGCTTAAAGCAGGCGCAGACCTAAGCGACAAAACGATTGCACAGCTGATCTCCCTTGATGCGAAAGAATTCTCGATGGGCAGCTACAAAGTTGAAATCGCACAAGTAAACGCGGTAGATACAAACGATGTTATTTCCCGTCAAGCAGAACTGGAAGCGGCTCTTAACGATATTATCGCAACAAAAGGACTTGACCTGTTCCTGCTTGTCGTTACGGATATTCTTAACAATGATTCCGTAGCGCTTGCACTCGGCGCGCAAGCATCGGCTGTAGAGAAAGCTTACAACGTAACTTTGTCCGATAACAAAGCGTTATTGAAGGGCGTTGTATCCCGTAAATCGCAAATCGTACCTGTTCTTACAGAAACGTTAAGCAGCCTGTAAGAAGCGGAGCGGCTGATGCCGTTCATCACATAAAAAAACAGCAGTCTGAAGCTTGGTTTTCAAGTTTCAGGCTGCTTTTGTTTTGTTATACTAGATCAAGAAGGAGCGGATCAAATGTTTAATATAACCGAGTACAGCGCTGAATTAATGAAGGATCCTTTTGGCATTTTGAGCGGAACGAGGTATGAATTCATACTCGATCTGGCTGTGGAAGAGGATGATGAGCTTTATCAGGAAGAGGGCGTCACGCTACGCGTCATTTATGTCATAGACGGGGATACGACCAAGATTGCCAAATATGAGTTTTTGACGACTTCCACGAATAAATACATTGATTTTGAACTGGAAGAGGAAGAAGAGAAAATGGTGCTTTCGTTCTGCAAGGAGCATTTTGAGAAGCCCCAAGAATAAAGGAACTCGCATGATGCATGGACATACATAACGATGAACAAAGCTTCGCGAATAGAGCCCCTGGTCGGCTCTATTCGCATAGCTTGCCGTTGCAGCAATAAGATCGATAACGGGAGATGAATAACCATGGAAAGCGCGATTAAGAGGAAGCTCACGGATCAGGAAATGACAGCGATTACAATTAAAAATTTAGGTAAAGCTGCAGCAGCTGTGAAGGAGCTGACGGATGGCTGGGCTAACGCGGCATATCTAGTAACGCTGGAGGATGGGAAATCGGTCATCGTGAAAGCGGCTCCGTCTTCGAATACGAAGATGATGAGCTACGAGCAAGGGCTTATGCAAGCGGAGGTGGGCGTTCTGCGTCTTGTGAAGGAAGCCGGCGTGTTGCCCGTTCCTGCTGTTTATGCACATGATGCTACCGAATCGCTTGTTGATTGCGAGTATTTCATTATGGAGATGCTGGAGGGCGAGCCTTACAATAAGGTGAAGGATGGTCTTACTGAAGATCAGCGAAATAAAATTGATTATCAGCTTGGCGTGTATAACCGCCAATTAAACGAGATACGCGGGGAACGGTTCGGTTTATATGCGGCAGCCCTGGAGGGGAACTCCTCCTGGAGAGAAACGTTCCATAAATTACTGCTCGGCGTTCTCGCTGACGGTGAAAGCGAAGGGGTTCGCTTGCCGGCGGACTACGATACGATTCGTAACGAGACTGCGCTTAGAATAGGCGTGCTGGATGAGGTCACAGAACCGAGGCTGCTGCACTGGGATTTATGGGACGGCAATGTATTTATAAAGGACGGGACCATTTCTGGCATTATTGATTTTGAGCGGGCGCTTTGGGGCGATCCGCTGATGGAGAACTATTTTAGCCATTTCAATCAGTCTGCATCCTTTCTCGAGGGCTACGGCATAGGGAAACTTTCACCGGAGCAGCAAAGCCGCAGAGCACTCTACGATCTTTATTTGGATCTTATTCTATGCATAGAGTGTCCGTTCAGGCAGTATGAGGATCAGAATCACTTACGGTGGGTGCAGGATAATATGGAGCAGGGCTGGAAGCGTTTTTTGGAATCCAAAAGCTTATAGGTTTTTAGACAGCCGTTACAGCTTGGAAAAAACCATGGCTTAACTAAAGTTGGCAACGAGGAGGAGAACGCCTAGAGCCAGCACCCAAATCAGCGGAATCATTGCGATGGTTACCGCTGTTTTCATTTTATTGTAGCGGTACAGCACCCAGCTTATGATAATGGACAAAATGAGCGCCACAGGATAAAGCCAATTGACAATAAAGAGTAAAACAGGCCAAAACACATTTTCGGTGCCGGGGTTATCGAACATCATCACGGACATTAACGCAACAAATAACCAAACCAACGTAAAGAGCCCGAAAAAAATCTGGCTAATTAGCATCGTTAAAAAAACTTTTTTATTTTTCATATTATAAAATCCCCCCGCTTTATATTAAAGCAAGCATTTGTTTTTGCACAAGAGAAATGTTACTTTCTGGCACTCCCTTTCTCCCCTTTGTTATTTGTCACCCCTTAACCGCATAAAATTCAAAAAAGGCTATTTTTTGCAAGGCTTGCAGAAAGGAGCAGGTGATGAACAGGGCACAGAAGGATATTGAACTGGCAGAGCAATACGGCGCCCATAATTATCATCCCCTGCCGATTGTCATTAGCAGTGCAGAGGGTGTTTGGGTGCAGGATCCGGAAGGCGCGCGCTATATGGATATGCTGAGCGCTTACTCGGCTTTGAATCAAGGACATCGTCATCCCCGCATTATTGAAGCGTTAAAGGAGCAAGCGGATAAGGTTACCCTTACGTCACGCGCCTTTCATAATGAAGCTTTGGGCGTTTTCTGCGAGAAGCTTGCCGCTTATACCGGAAAGGAACGCATTCTTCCTATGAATACAGGGGCTGAGGCGGTCGAGACGGCGATAAAAGCGGTAAGGCGCTGGGCTTACAGCGTCAAGCATATACCCGAAAATCAAGCGGAGATCATTGTTTTTGAAGGCAATTTTCACGGAAGGACGCTGACGATTACCTCATTCTCCTCAAGCGAGGCTTACCGGCAGGGGTTCGGACCCTTCACGCCAGGATTTCGGATCGTGCCCTATGGAGATATCGAGGCGCTAAAAACGGCAATTCAGCCGAATACGGCTGCGGTGCTGATTGAGCCGATTCAAGGCGAGGCAGGCATACGGATTCCGCCGAATGGATTCCTTGCAGCGGCAGCTAAGCTGTGCGAGGAGCAGCAGCTGCTGCTTGTGGCAGATGAGATTCAAACGGGCTTTGGGCGCACAGGACGCAAATTCGCTTGCGATTGGGAGGGAATCATTCCCGATATTTACATTATGGGCAAAGCGCTTGGCGGAGGAGTCATGCCCGTATCGGCGATTGCGGCGAATGCGGGCATCATGGACGTGTTTGATCCAGGCTCGCACGGCTCGACGTTTGGAGGCAATCCGCTGAGCTGCGCCGTTGCCATTGCTTCACTCCAAGTTATCGAGGAGGAAGAGCTGGCGGACCGTTCGCTTACGCTTGGGAGCTATTTCATAATTAAGCTTGCAACGCTGCAGCATCCGGACATCATTGAAATTAGAGGCCGCGGCCTATTCATTGCCATCGAGCTGTCCGTACCTGCTAGGTCCTATTGCGAGAAGCTGATGCTGGCAGGTCTGCTCTGCAAGGAAACGCATGAATTCGTCATCCGGCTGGCGCCTCCGCTCACCATAACGACGGATGAGATTGATTGGGCATTTGAGCGGATTCAGGAGGTCTTCCATAACAACGCTTTGGCAGGGGAGTGACGGCTATGACCATTCAAGAGGTTGCAATCGTTGCGGTTCCTTTTGGAAAAGGGGCCGGTACCCCCGGAGCGGAGCTTGGTCCGGCACATATTTTGCATGCAGCAGCGCTTGCCGATAAGCTGACGGAGCTGAATATTGCTTTCCGATTAGCCGGGGAAATCAGCCTGGTCTCGCCTTTGCCGCCGCTGAAGTCGGCGAATGCCAAGCATTTATCTGAAGTGCATGACATAAGCAGCAGGCTGTCAGACCGCGTATCGGACATCGTAGACGAGGGCGCATTCCCGCTCGTTCTTGGCGGTGATCACAGCATCTCGATCGGGACGGTCGCGGGACTGGCGGAGCATTATGCGAACCTTGGCGTCATTTGGTTTGATGCCCATTCGGATTTGAACACGGAGGACACAAGCCCCTCCGGCAATATCCATGGCATGTCGCTTGGCATCAGCCTTGGGCGAGGGATCCCGCTGTTGACGAGCTTGAGGGGGATTTTGCCCAAAATAAAGCCGGAGCATGTCGCGATTGTTGGCGCCAGGTCGCTCGACGCTGGAGAAAAGGCATATATTCGCTCGTTAGGCATCGCTTGTTATACGATGCATGACATCGACCGGCTGGGCATTGCGCGGGTGATGGAGAAAGTCATTGGACAGATGAAGCAAACGACGGACGGCGTGCATGTCAGCTTCGATATCGACAGCCTTGATCCCATTGAGGCACCCGGTACAGGGACGCCTGTCCGGGGAGGCCTCAGCTATCGGGAGGCGCATCTTGCGCTGGAGCTCCTGTTCCAGTCGGATATCGTAACTTCGGCGGAGTTCGTAGAAGTCAACCCAAGCCTCGACCATAATGATCAGACGGCTAAGCTAGCGGTGGAGCTGATCGGCTCGCTGCTTGGCGAGCAGATTTTGTAAAGGATGAATCGATTCGAATGGATAGGAGGGATACGCCTATGCGGGAGCCATTTCAGAACGAACCTTTTACCGATTTTAATGTAACCGACCATATCAACGATTTCCAGGAGGCGCTGCGCAAGGTAGAGCTGGAGCTCGGCCGGGAATATATGCTGAAGATTGGGCCTGACCGTATCGAAACGATACAAAAGCGGAAATCGATTAACCCTTCGAATGTGAAGCAGATTGTGGGCATTGTATCTCAAGCAGACACGAATTTTGCGCATAAGGCCGTTCTCGCGGCTGCTGCTGCGTTTGAGGATTGGAAGAAAGTGACGCCTCCCGCCAGAGCAAGAGTGCTTTACAAGGCGGCAGCCTTGCTGAGACGGCGCAAGCATGAATTTTCTGCATGGCTTGTGTACGAAGCGGGCAAAAGCTGGGCTGAGGCCGATGGAGATACGGCTGAAGCGATTGATTTTCTGGAATTTTACGGTCGAGAAATGGAGAGACTGGCCGAGCGCCAGCCGCTGGTGCCTTTAACAGGCGAGGATAACGAGCTTGTCTACATTCCGCTTGGCGTGGGCATCATTATCCCGCCCTGGAACTTTCCGCTTGCCATACTTGCGGGCATGACGATGGCGGCAGTCGTTGCCGGCAATACCGTGGTTCTGAAGCCAGCCAGCGCTACCGCCGTCATTGCCGCCAAGTTTATCGAGCTGCTGGAGGCTGCGGGACTGCCGGACGGCGTGGTGAACTTCCTGCCGGGAGCGGGCAGCGAGGTGGGTGATTTTCTGGTGGAGCATCCATTAACCCGCTTTATCTGCTTTACGGGCTCCAGGGAGATCGGTTTGCGTATCAACGAAAAGGCGTCTATTAACCAGCAGGATCAAAGATGGATCAAACGGATCGTGGCGGAGATGGGCGGCAAGGATACGATTATCGTGGATGAGGATGCGGATCTTGATCTAGCCGCGGATGCGATTACCGCCTCCGCCTTTGGTTATGCCGGCCAGAAATGCTCCGCCTGCTCGCGGGCGGTCGTGCATGAGCTGGTCTATGAAGAGGTTATTGAGAAGGTTGTGGAAAGAACGAAGCAGCTTAAGCTTGGGAAGGCCAACGAGCAGAGCACCGATGTGGGACCTGTCATTGATGAACGAGCTTATATGAGTATATTAAAATATATCGAGGTTGGTCGCAGCGAAGGCGTTATCGTGCAAGGAGGGACAATTGGAGACAGCAGCGGTTATTTCATTGAGCCGACGATTGTCAGGGATGTGGCCCCTTACGCACGTATTTCCCAGGAGGAAATATTCGGGCCCGTCTTAGCCTTTATCAAAGCCGATAACTTCGATGCGGCGCTTGATATTGCGAACAATACCGAATATGGCTTAACGGGCGCGGTTATCTCGCGGAACCGCAGCCGCTTGGAGCAGGCACGCGAGCAGTTCCATGTAGGTAATCTTTATTTGAATCGGAAGTGCACGGGCGCTTTAGTCGGCGTCCATCCCTTTGGCGGCTTTAATATGTCGGGTACGGATTCGAAAGCAGGCGGACGCGATTACTTGCTGCTCTTCACGCAGGCGAAGGTTGTGTCAGAGAGGTTCTAACGGTTACTTTCGAGCGGATAGGGCCATCAAATCGCCAATCCGCTCGATTCCTCTCGTTATGTTCTCTTCGTTCACGTTCGTCACGTTTAGCTTCAATAGATTAGTTCGCTGAAAATCAGACAAGTAGTCACGATCCACGGTGTCAACGAGAATCGATTCCTTGCGTAAATGTCTGATAAGCTGCGGGACTGAAATCGTTCGATCCAGCACAATATGAGTATGGGTAATCGGCTGTTTGGAGCGTTCATATGAGAAAGCGCCGCTGCTTTGAGAAGCTGCCTGCACGAGAGACGAATCGAGAAGCTTGGCTCTTACCGCGTAGCGATCGCGAATATTGCTGCGGTGACGATCGAACATGCCGCTGCGCAAATAGATTTCAAGCGCGGCTTGCGAGAGCATGGAGCTGTCGATGTCATTTTGTTTTTTGAACAATCGAAAGAGTTCGGCAAGGCTGTCAGGGATAACCGCGACACCGATGCGCAGGCCTGGAAATATAATTTTCGAGTAGCTTTTCAGGTAAATGACATGGGACGAGCCGTCGTAGGCAAATACCGGATCGGCCTTGCTGTCCTGCTCAAAGTCAGCCAAGTAGTCATCTTCAATAATATACACATCGTATTTGGAGGCCAGCTTGGCGAGCAGCTTCTTGTCCTCTCGCGAATAAGAGCAGCCAAGCGGATTGTGAAAGCGCGGCATCGTATAAAAAAACTTAATATCCTCCGTACGAAATAGCTCCTCCAGCCTGTCAAAATCAATCCCGTCCGCATGACGCTCAATGCCGATAACCGGCACGCGGCGCGTTTCCAAATATTCAATAAAGAGATGGTAGCCAGGCTGCTCAATCAGCACTTTGTTTTTTCCATTTGGAAAAGGCATAACCGCAAGCAGCGACAGCGCCTGCTGGATTCCGGATACGATAAACACGTTCCTCTCCGGCGTGAAAACCTGATAGCTTGCTAATTGCTTGCACACGATGTCCACAAGGGAATCCATTCCTTTGGCCGTGCCGTACATGAATAAATCCTTTTGATAGGTATCGATGGCTTTATTGATGCAGTGCTGAAAGTCCAAGTAAGGAAACAGTGCGGGATCGGGAGCTGCAGCGGCAAAATTCAAAACGCCATTCGCTTCGCTTGGCGCAATCTGGCTTCCTTTCACCACATAATAGCCGCTCTTCGGCATTGCATAGACCAGATGCCTTTTCTCAAGCTCCTCTAATGCTTTGACAATCGTGCTTATGCTGCAGCCAAAATGCTTGGAGAGCGTGCGAATTGAAGGCAGCTTTTGTCCGTCCCGATAAGGCTGCTTTGAGAGCAGCTCCTCCAGCTGGCTCATGAGCTTTAAGTAGATGTACACGTGCAAGCTCCTCTCTATCGGTTCCGTTTTAGTGCATTTCGAATAGTGTAGCATGCGAGGCGGAGGAGATGTGCTAAACCTGCTATTTTCTTGCCTAAAATGCCTCGAATTTGAAAGCTGTTTTTGATTGGATGATGCTGTGGAATTTTTCCCGTTAATTGAACTAACGGATAAACAAGCAAAGCGCCGAAAGAGTCAGCTTGGAAAGTTTGGCTATACTTATTCATTACGGTGACAGGACTCCCCATGTTGGTTAGGATGATAGAAGAATGGGAAGAGAACGTGGCTGGACGGGGGGGATAAGCAAGTGAAAATAAATAAGCAAAAATGGATCATTGAAGCGGACATTTTTAGGATGCAAGCCGCAATGGAAGAGGGCTGGCTGAGCTCGGAAGAGCTGGTCACGCTGTACCTGGAGCGGATCGGGACACATGATCCGCTGCTTCGGTCCCTACTGGAAATCAACCCGGATGCGATTGACATCGCAAAGGCTTTGGATAAGGAACGGGGCGAGACCGGAAGCCGGGGGAGCTTGCATGGCATTCCGATTTTGCTGAAGGATAATATCGATACGCGGGATCGGCTGCACACGAGCGCAGGCTCAGTGGCGCTGGCAAACTCTAACGCCGCCGAGGATTCTGCCGTAGCTGCGAGACTGCGTGCCGAGGGTGCTGTAATACTGGGAAAAACAAATATGACCGAGTGGGCTAACTTTATGTCAGGGTCGATGTGGGCAGGCTACAGCTCCAGAGGCGGGCAGACGCTTAATCCTTATGGCCCGGGGGAGCTGTTTATCGGCGGTTCGAGCTCCGGGTCAGCTGCCGCGGTTGCCGCCAATCTGGGAGCGGCTGCAATCGGAACGGAAACCTCCGGCTCGATTATCAGCCCGGCATGCCAGACAGCATTGGTCGGCATTAAGCCTACGATTGGATTAGTCAGCCGAGCAGGCATCATTCCGATTACGAACAGCCAAGATACAGCCGGACCCATGGCGAGAACGGTAACCGACGCGGCTATTCTCCTCGGAGCGATAGCAGGGGCGGATGAGCGGGACCAGGCAACCGCGGCGGGAGCGAGGCACGCGCAGCAAGACTACACATCCTTCTTGGATGCCAGCTATTTGAAGCAAGCCCGGATCGGCGTTCCGCGCTTTTATTATAAAGATTTAGACGAAGACAGGTTAGCGGTCATAGAGCGAGCCATCGAGGCTTTAAAGGAATCAGGCGCCGCCATCATTGATCCCGTGGAGCTGCCATGCGAGCAGGTTGATTGGGACTGGCATGTACTGCGGTACGAGTTCAAAAAATACCTGAATGATTATTTGGCAAAGCTGGATGAATCGGTACCCGTCCATTCGCTGCAGGAGCTGATTGCCTACAATGAAAGGTTTGCCGAAATCGCATTGAAATACGGTCAAGGCACTTTGATCTGGTCAGAGGAGACGAGCGGAACGCTGACGGAGCCGGAGTATATGGAAAGCCTGCGCAGAAATAAAGAGCTGGCCGGGAAGCAAGGCATTGACGCTGCTTTGGAGAAATATCGGTTGGATGCGCTTCTGTTCCTCGGCAACGAGGGCGGCGACGACCTTGCCGCAAGGGCGGGTTATCCTGTCATAACAGTACCCGGTGGCGATGCCGAGCAAGGAATCATAGCGCCGGGCGGCTATGTGACCAAGGGGCCGCAGGGCATTTCCTTTATCGGCACCGCCTTCAGCGAGCCGACGCTCATTAAGCTTGCGTACGGATACGAGCAGGCGACGAAGCACCGGTATCCGCCTTCAGCATTTAACTAACGGCCATAGGCCAATAAAATAGGCGCAAGCAGAGACTCTGAGGTCTCATGCTTGCGCCTATTTGCTGTTTGGTCTGTTAGCAGCGCCTACAGCCGGATTTTAAACGATTTTTTCGTTAACGGATAAAGCCATTTCACGCCGCTCGGCGTAAGGGTATCCGCTACGAGATGGGATAAATAACCGAGCATCGCAACGATTGCGATCCCTTCGAGCTGAAGCTGGTTTTCCAGTCCCCAGCCGATAGCTCCCCAAATCGGGACAGCCCATACCGTATGCGTCATGCCGCGATGCTTCAGCCATGGCACCCAAGCGGCAAACAGCCCAAAGCCGATAAGCCAGTTCATCTGATAGTAATAACCGGCATACATGACGATAATGCCGACGGCGCTGGCAAGCACATTTCGAATGACGCCTTGTTTAGCGACCAGGCCAAGCAGGAAGACAGCGCCGGCAACCCCGATGTACAAGGGGGACGGCGTGCGGTCAGTGAAGAAATAATAGCAGATGATGCCTGCAAGCAGGAAGCCTGACCACAGTGTAAACTCGCGAATAAGCTTGGATATTTTGCTGAGCTTGGCGCTTAGCATGCTGGGGCCGTCAAGATCGGCGCTTAAAGCAGAGAAGCCCGCTACTGCAATGTAAATAGCGGCATTCTCCAAGGTAAAGGGAAAATAAACGGAAGCGGCGGCGCCAACAGCGGCTCCAATGGCCAAATGGGTCTTTCCTGTCATAAATCCTCCTGTGACTGACGATGTGTAGTTGCGAAATTGCAGTCTATTTTAGTTGTTCGCGGTTAACCTGTTCGTTGCGTGCCATTTGCTCCAGCTTTTCTACGAGCCGGTCATGTGACGGGTCTTTTTTGCCGAATCCGAATATCCGCTTCCGTTTTTGCTGCTTGAGCAATTGAAGCAGATAAATCTTTTCTTTCAGCGTAAACATGTTGGCCTAGAACCTCCTATCTAGTCAGCTTGCCGGTAATCGTTGTTTCCTTGCGGTAAACGCTTGGCGTCATGCCCGTGCATCTTTTGAATAACGCATTAAAGGAATGAATGTCCCTGTAGCCGACCATCTCGGCGATGGCGCTGATTTTGAACGTAGAGCCGCGAAGCAGCTCTTGGCTTTTTTGGATGCGTAAATTTTGCAGGTAGCGGTAGAAGCTCTGCTTCGTATGCTGCAGAAAAAGCCGCTGCAGATGCCGCTCGCTCCAGCCGCTTGCCTCCGCAAGCTTAGCAAGCGTCAGCTCCTGATTATAATGCTGATCCAGCTCATTCAACAGCATATGAAAAGACGTTTGCTGCGCCACCTGTGCCGGGTTGTCATGCTCCATCGAGCGCTGCAGCGTAACGAGCAGCTGCAGCAGAAGGGAATGCAAGTAATCCGATGAGCCGGTCCGAGGAAGCTCATATTCACGGTGCATCGATCGAAACAGCTTCTCGAATTCGTCATTATTATCCATGCAGGAATAATAGGGACAATGCCCGTTCTCCATATCATTCAAAAGCTGCGCGATGCGGTAATCCGAAGCGAATGGACTAAGCTTATGCAGCAGCAGCGGAGAAAAGACGCAGTTGAATACGCCCAAAGGGCTGCTCTTTTTGTTTGTGGAAAGCGGTCGAAACACATGCGAAATACCGATGGGAATGAAAAAAACCTGCCCTTTGCTCACCTTATGTACTTGATCCCCGATGTGATGGTAGCCCGTTCCTTCAGCAATATATACGCATTCAAGAAAATCATGATCATGATAAGGGCTCATAATGCTTTCGACGGCGCGATTGACGTAGAGCAGCAGGTTCTTCTGAAAAAAGTGCTCGCCACGGTACGTTTCTACGGGATGGTTCATGCAGCGCTCTCCCCTAGGAAAATTTTTCAGCCTCTTGCGGAAATGTCCGGATTACCCCATGCTTTTGTCCTTTTCACCTGTAAATATTTAAAACTGCTTTCATATAATTATAGAGGAAAGCAACGTGGCAAGGAAGGCGAACACTCGAAAAATGACGCGGGCACGGACGGGAAACTAGCAAAGTGCAACAGTATAAACGAACTTTAGGAGGAATAAAGCATGTTCGAGACGAGAGGACTGCGCTGTGAGTATCAGGAAAACCCGATTGGAATTGGTGTGGCAAGGCCTCGGCTGAGCTGGAAGCTGCAATCGGATGAGCGCGGGGTGAGACAGATTGCCTATGAAATCGAGATAGCCGGCGATGCGGAATTTGCTTCTGTCATTTGGAAGTCGGGGCGAATGGATTCTGATCAATCGGTGCTTGTGGAGCTGCAAGCCTTTCAAGCGGAATCATGCAAGCGCTATTACTACCGCGTTCGGGCATGGAATCAATTGGGGGAGCAGTCACCGTGGTCAGAGACGGCCTTCTGGGAGATGGGGTTGCTCAGCCCGGAAGAATGGTCAGCGGAATGGATTGCCGCGCCGCTTGCGCTGCTGCCTGTCGAAGCCGAGCCCTCACCGCTGCTAAGAAAGAGCTTCAAGCTTGCAGGCACGGTGAAAGAAGCGCGGCTGTATGCGACGGCACTGGGGCTTTATGAGCTGGAGCTTAATGGACGGCGGGTGGGCGACAGCTATTTTACACCCGGCTGGACGAGCTACAACCATACTTTGCAAACGCAGACGTATGATGTGACAGCGCTGCTAGAGTCAGGAGAAAATGCGATAGGCGCATGGCTTGGCAATGGATGGTATAAAGGGAATTTGGCATGGGGCAATCAGCGCTGCCTGTATGGCGATCAATTGGCGCTGCTGCTGCAGCTGCGGGTCGTGTATACCGACGGAACGGAGGAGCTGATCGTTTCGGATGACAGCTGGAAGGCTGCTGTCGGTCCGATCCAGCTGTCGGAGATTTATCACGGTGAAACCTACGATGCGCACCTTGAACGGAAGGGCTGGAGCACAGCTGCCTATGAAGAAAACGGAGAAGGCTGGCAACCCGCCGTTGTGATCGAGCATGGGCTGGATATGCTGAAGCCGCAAATAAATGAGCCCGTGCGCAAGCAGGAGAGATTAAAGCCGATTGCCCTATTTACGACTCCGAAGGGAGAGCGGGTGCTTGATTTTGGCCAAAACATGGTCGGCTGGGTTCAATTTGAGGTAGAGGGAACGGCAGGAACGGAGGTAACGCTGCTGCACGCCGAGGTTCTGGATAATGAGGGCAATTTCTACACCGAAAATTTGCGGGCGGCCAAGCAGAGCATTCGCTACGTACTAAAAGGCGGAGAGCGTGAATCCTTCGAACCGCGGTTTACCTTCCAAGGTTTCCGTTACGTGCAGCTGCTCGGATTTCCGGAGGAGTTGGATCTGGATGATTTTACAGGCGTTGTTCTGCATTCGKATATGGAGGAAACGGGGCATTTCGCATGCTCGGAGCCGCTCGTCAATCAGCTTCAGCACAACATCAAATGGGGCTTAAAGGGTAACTTTCTTGACGTGCCGACCGATTGTCCGCAGCGCGATGAACGGCTAGGCTGGACTGGTGACGCACAAATGTTCATTCAGACGGCTTCCTATTTAACGAACGTTGCTCCTTTCTTCACCAAGTGGCTGCGCGATTTGAAGTCCGAACAAGGCGAGGATGGCGGCGTTCCATTCGTTATTCCACATGTGCTGAAAGAGCAGGATCAATCCTCGGCGGCTTGGGGTGACGCGGCTGTTATTTGTCCATGGATCCTTTATGTTTGTTACGGCGACAAACGAATTTTGGAACAGCAATTTGACAGTATGGCGGCATGGGTTTCGTATATTCGGAGACAGGGCGAAAACGAGTTTTTGTGGAATACGGGCTTTCACTTTGGCGACTGGCTCGGGCTCGATGCCAAATCCGGCGATTACATAGGCGCAACGGATCGTGATTTCATCGCGACGGCCTTTTATGCGTACTCGGTATCGCTGGTTCGGAAGACGGCCGCGATCCTGAATAAATCTGAGGCAGAGGCGGAATATCAGGAGCTATATGACCGAATCGTATCCGCATTCCGGGAGGAATTCGTAACGGCATCGGGGAGGCTCGCCGTTCCGACGCAAACGGCTCAAGTGCTTGCCCTGATGTTTGGCTTGCTTGACGAGACTGCCGAGAAACGGGCCGTCGAGAAGCTGTCCGAGCTGCTGAAGCAAAGTGATTTCCATCTGACGACCGGCTTCGTGGGCACGCCATATTTAAACCATGTGCTCAGCGCTTACGGCCAGAACGAGATTGCCTATAAGCTGCTGCTTCAACAGACCTATCCATCCTGGCTTTACCCGGTGACGAAGGGCGCAACGACCATTTGGGAGCATTGGGACGGAATCAAGGAGGACGGAAGCTTCTGGAGCAAGGATATGAACTCTTTCAACCACTATGCGTACGGCGCCATTGGCGATTGGATGTACCGGACGGCAGCAGGCATTCAAACGGTAGAGGAGGCTCCCGGCTACAAACAGATAATCATTGCACCGCAGCCTGGCGAGGGGCTGACCTGGGCGGAAGGAAGCTTGGAAACTCTTTACGGAACCGTCAGCTCTAAATGGAACAAATCAGAGAATGGAGCCTATACGCTGGACGTGACCATACCGCCGAATACGACGGCAAATATTCGGCTGCCGGACACATCGGCGGAATCCAAGGTTACCGAGAGCGGGGCCTCACTCAGCGAAGCTGCGGGAATAAATGCGGTACATGCGGCAGCGGATGGCCTTACAATCACGGCTGGATCAGGCAGCTACCAGTTTGCGTGGTAGGGAATTCATGCACGGCATAGGCAGCAGGCAGCGGATCAGGCTCACCCCCTTACTCTAAAACATGGTATAATGTGCTTCAGGACAAATAGGGTTGGTGGGATGAAAAATGGATAATCAAGTTGCCGCGGCATGCGATGATACATGCGCAGGCTCTGAGGTAAACATAGAGAATGTAAAAAGCAAATTGATTCCGGAGACAACCGCTGCCCAGCTGGCAGATCTGTTCAAGGCGCTGGGCGATCCAACGCGGGTGAAGATGATCCATGCACTCGTCCAATCAGAGCTCTGCGTTCATGACCTGACCGAAGTGCTCTCGATGGGTCAATCAGCGGTTTCCCATCAGCTGAGGCTGCTGAGGAATATGCGTATCGTAAAGCGGAGAAAGGTCGGCAAAACGGTTTTCTACTCGCTTGATGACGATCATGTGGAACAAATCTTTTTACTGACGCTTCAGCATTTAAAGCATGAATAATAGATTTTGGAAAGGCTGCTCTTCAGGTTAATTACCTGTTGGGCAGCCTTTTTTTGAGGAAAACAGTCGTCCATTTAGTGTAGGGACAAAATGTTATTTATTTTTAGTAAAAAAACAGTATAATTTTACTTATCTCATCCGTTCTATTGTCATGGATCAAGAAATCTGGCATATTGAAAGTAACGAGGGCATTGAGGCTGCGCTTTGGCTCTTGCATAGCGCGGCTGCGGCCTGCAGGAAGGAACGGAGTATGGCTACGATTAAGGATATCGCACAAAAAGCAAAGGTTTCAATCGCAACCGTATCGCGGGTGCTTAATTATGATCCCGGCATTTCGGTAGCGGACGAGACGCGCAAACGGATATTTGAAGCTGCGCAGCATTTAAATTACAAGACACTGCGCCAGCGCAATGGCTTGGCGGTCAAAGATCGTTACCGGGTTGGACTTGTGAACTGGTACTCCGACCAGGAAGAAATGCTTGATCCGTATTATTTGGCTATTCGGCTTGGGATCGAGCGGGAATGCTTTCAGCGGCAAATGGATCTGGTTAAATTGTTTTTGCGGGGAGAACCTGCAGGGAAAGAGTGGCCTGGGGAATCGTTTGACGGCATGATCGCGATCGGCCGTTTCGAGAAGGAAGACTTGGATCGTTTTCCAGAGGGTCTGGAAAATATTATATTTGTGGATTCGTCTCCTGATGATAACCGGTTCGACTCGGTCGTGATCGATTTGCGGAAGTCGGTTTCAGAAGTCATCGATTATTTAATTGGGCTTGGACATACGTCGATCGGCTATATAGGCGGGCATAACTTCGTGAACAATAAACGCGTGCGCGATGAGCGCGAGCTTGTATTCATGGAGCGGCTTTCCGCTGAAGGGCTGTTCGATGCCGAGCTGATTTTTACGGGCGAACATTTATATTCCGAGGAAGGCTATAAGCTGATGAAGCAGGCGATAGCCGAAGAAAAGCTGCCAACGGCTTTTTTTATCGAAAATGATTCGATGGCAGTCGGTGCGCTTAGGGCGCTCCATGAAGCGAAACTGCGGGTGCCGCAAGATATTTCAATGGTGGGCTACAACGATATTGCGATTTCGGCATTTTTGCAGCCGCCTCTTACGACAGTAAAGGTCCATATGGAGCATATGGGCGAGACGGCGGTCGAGCTTCTGGCGGATCGATTGGCTGCGAAGCGGGAAATAGCGAAGAAGATTGTATTGCCGACGAGGCTTCAAGAGCGCGAGAGCAGCGGCAAACCGACGCAGCTGTAATCGGTAATAAGCGGTGTCATATAGGATGAATGGCAGTCGAATTTGAGCGGAGGTGGCAGGCTTTGTCATTGTTGCTGAACGGACAAAATGTACTGCCTGCGGTTCATAAGCTGAAAGATGTGGAGGCTGTTCTTGCCTCCCCTTTTTCATATATGGTGCTGCTGGGCGGGCATTTGGGACAACTGAAAAATATCGTTGACTTAGCAAATCAGCATGGGAAAAAGGTACTGCTGCACGCCGACCTGATCGACGGCTTGAAAAACGATGAATATGCGGCTGAATTTCTTTGCCAATCCATACGACCAGCAGGCATTATCTCTACACGCTCAAGCGTGATCGGACGTACGAAGCAGAATGGACTTATTGCGATACAAAGGCTCTTTCTAATCGATTCGGATGCGTTAGAGCGAAGCTACACGGTGCTGGACAAGAATCGCCCCGATTTCATAGAGGTGCTTCCGGGCGTTATACCGGATATTATAAGCGAGGTTAAGCAGCGGAGCGGTATCCCAATTATTGCGGGCGGCCTTATCCGAACGCAAGAGCATGTCAAGCAGGCGATTGAAGCGGGTGCCTCAGCGATAACGACATCGCGGAAGGAGCTGTGGAAGCCTGCGGAGTAAAGCAAGAATGAATGGATGAAGGAGGAATAGGAATGGAAACTTATATGCTTTCGCTTGATCAAGGGACAACAAGCACGAGGGCGCTGCTCGTCGATCGAAGCGGTGCTATCGTTAATATGGCTCGCGAGGAGCTTCCGCTCCACTACCCGCATCCGGGGTGGGTCGAGGCGGACGCGTTGTTTATATGGGAATCGACGAAGAAGGTAATCGCCGAGGTTATGGCTAAAACAGGCATTACCGCTGACCAAATAGCAGGAATCGGAATAACGAATCAACGGGAAACGACGGTTGTGTGGGATAAAGCAACGGGTCAGCCGGTGTATAATGCCATCGTATGGCAATCCCGTCAAACGGCAGGCATCAGCGACAGGCTTAAGCAAGATGGCTATGAGCAAGTCTTCCATGAGAAGACCGGTCTGCTTATTGATGCTTATTTTTCAGGTACGAAGGTGAACTGGCTGCTGGAGCAGGTCGAGGGATCGCGGGAGCGCGCCGAGAATGGTGAGCTGTTATTCGGTACGATCGATACTTGGCTCATATGGAATCTAACGGGCCGGGCGGTGCATGTAACGGATGTATCCAATGCGGCTCGAACGCTAATGTTTAACATTCATGAGCGCTGCTGGGATGACGAGCTGCTTCGAATTTTGCAGGTTCCAAAAGCGATGCTGCCGGAAGTTCGTTCATCTTCAGAAATTTATGGCCAGTTGGATGAGAAGCTGTTTGGCTGCTGCATTCCTGTAGCCGGAGCGGCTGGCGATCAGCAGGCAGCATTGTTCGGCCAAAATGCATATGAAGAAGGAAGCACGAAAAACACATACGGCACCGGCTGTTTTATGCTTATGAATACAGGCACAAAAGCGATTGTATCCGAGAAAGGACTGCTAACGACGATTGCTTGGGAGGTAGACGGCAAGCTCGAGTATGCGCTTGAAGGCAGTGTGTTTGTCGCCGGAGCTGCCATTCAGTGGCTTCGTGACGGTTTAGAGCTCATCGAATCGGCCTCTGAGACGGAAGGGCTTGCAGAGCAGGTCGAATCTGCGGACGGTGTTTACGTCGTTCCTGCTTTCGTTGGGTTAGGAACGCCTTATTGGAACAGCGATGTCCGAGGAGCCGTTTTCGGTTTGACGCGGGGAACATCGAAGGCACATTTTGTTCGCGCGGTTTTGGAATCCTTGGCTTATCAGACCAAGGATGTATTATCCGTTATGGAGCAGGAATCAGGCTTGCCGCTGCAATCGCTGTCAGTGGACGGCGGAGCGGTGAATAATAATTTGCTCATGCAATTCCAAAGTGATCTTCTCGGCGTGCCGGTAGAGCGTCCGGTTATCAATGAATCCACTGCGCTTGGCGCTGCGTATTTGGCGGGGCTTGCGGTTGGATTCTGGAAAAACCGTCAGGAGCTTGCGGAGCTAAGGCAGGTCGATAAAGTATTTGTCCCGGCGATGGAGGAAGAGAAACGTGATGCTCTATACGCTGGCTGGCATCGTGCGGTCAAAGCGGCCATGGCTTTTGCGCAATAATTATGCTATAATGTATCCAAGTTAATAACGGTTGGAGACCAGGAGAAACCACGATGACCGCTTCCAAACCCCTTTAGGGGGCCTCGGAAGCGGTTTGAGTGGTTTTTTTGTTTATATTTTGGGTTATTCGCGAGTAGCCGGCGGCATCTGGCAGAACACTATCAATATTAGGACCGGGAGGAAACAAGAATGAAGAACAATCAGAAAAAAACAAGCTTTGCTGCGCAAAGCCGGGAGCAAGTGCTGGCGGAAATGCAGCATTCTCAGATAGATGTATTAGTGATAGGCGGCGGTATTACGGGAGCGGGCATCGCGCTTGACGCCGCGGCACGTGGAATGAAGGTTGCGCTGGTGGAAATGCAGGATTTTGCAGCGGGGACTTCGAGCCGTTCGACGAAGCTTGTTCACGGCGGTTTGCGTTATTTGAAGCAGCTGGAAATTGGCGTAGTGGCAGAGGTCGGCAAGGAGCGGGCTATCGTATACGAGAACGGACCGCATGTGACGACGCCGGAATGGATGCTGCTGCCGCTTTATAAAGGCGGTACCTTTGGTAAATTCTCGACATCGATCGGCTTGCGGGTATATGACTTTTTGGCAGGAGTAAAAAGAAAAGAGCGCCGCATGATGCTGAGTGCAGCTGATACGCTGTCGAAGGAGCCTCTTTTGAAGCGCGATGGCTTGAAGGGCGGCGGCTATTATGTGGAATATCGTACGGATGATGCGCGGCTGACGATTGAAGTCATGAAAAAGGCAGTGGAAACAGGCGCTTTGTCGGTCAATTATGCGAAGGTGGAGACGCTGCGTTACGGCAAGGATAATAAAATAACGGGCGCGTTGGTTAAAGACACCGTTAGCGGTAAATCATATGAGCTTACGGCGTCTAAGATTATAAATGCAACCGGCCCTTGGGTAGATGATATCCGTGAAATGGACGGCTCCAAGAAAGGGAAAACACTTCGCCTAACCAAGGGCGTTCATCTTGTATTTGATAAAAGCAGATTTCCTTTGCGGCAAGCGGTTTACTTTGATACGCCGGATGGCCGCATGGTGTTCGCAATTCCACGCGCAGGGAAAACTTATTTCGGTACAACGGATACCAACTATAAAGGAAATGCGGTTAATCCCGTCATGACGCTGGAAGATCGCACTTATCTGCTTAAGGCAGTAAACTTTATGTTTCCCGAGCTGAAGCTGGTCGAAGCCGACGTGGAATCAAGCTGGGCAGGTCTTCGTCCCCTTATCCAGCAGGAAGGAAAGTCGCCTTCGGAAATATCCCGCCGGGATGAAATCTTCGTATCAGAATCCGGCTTGATTTCAATTGCAGGAGGCAAACTGACAGGCTATCGCAAAATGGCGGAGACGGTCGTCGATAAGGTCGTCGAGCTGCTAGCTCAGGAAGGCAGCACTGTTCATTTTGCCAAAAGCAAAACCAAAGCGATTCCGATGTCAGGCGGAGACTTAGGCGGATCAAACGGTTTTGAGCCTTTTGTGCAGAAGAAAACAGCCGAAGGCGCCCAATATGGATTTACGAAGGAAGAGTCGGCTTATCTTGTTGGACGCTACGGTTCAAATGTCGACCAACTCTTCGCGATGTCGCAGAGCACGGCGGAATGGGCTGCTGCTTTTGAACTACCGCTAGTGCTGGCGGTTCAGCTGCGCTATTCTCTAGAAGCGGAAATGACTGTGAAGCCCGTAGATTTCTTCATTCGCCGTACTGGCGATTTGTTCTTCAGAATCGGATACGTGAAGCAGTGGAAGGAAGCGGTTATTGCTGCAATGGCGGATCGTCTCGGCTGGAGCGGGGAGCAGCGAGCTGTTTATACAGCGGAGCTTGAGGAAAAGCTGGTAGAAGCCGTTGAGCCGCTGCGCAGCTAACCGAATGATTAATTGGGGTTGTACTACTATTTGATAAAAAGCTGAGTGAGGCGCAGAAATGCGCCTCTTTTTTTGTGCATCAAAATGGGTTGCAACAATAGGATATTTTACATATAATACATATGAGCACATGTTCATATGTTATTTTATAAACGAAATCGGTTATGAAACGGACAGTTGAGAAGCAGACTAATAAGGTCTGGCGCAACGGAGCGGGGGAAAACGGTATGAGCAAATCACATGATGGCAAACATGAACCAAGCTTACGGGCTGCTGGCAATGGGGAAAAAGAACAGCATGGGCAAACTCACAATCACGGCGGCGAGTCATGCAGCCATTCTCATGAGCAAGGACAATCCCATGAACACCACGGACATGACCATAAGCATGAGGCCATAAAGAAAGCAGTGTCAAAAGATGACAAGCACAGCCATGGTGGCCACTCGCACGGCGGTCATCACCACGGACACCATCATGGTCATTCGCATGGCCATCATGGACACTCGCATGCGCCTAATAATAAAGCCGGMCTGCTGATCGCATTGGTCATAACTGCGGGCATCATGGTTCTAGAGTTTGTTGGAGGGTTAGTAACTAACTCACTTGCGCTATTATCTGATTCCGGACACATGCTTAGCGACACTGCGGCGCTCGCGTTAAGCCTGGCGGCCATGTGGTTTGCCGTGCGCCCGAGATCTTCAAGCCGAACCTACGGCTTTCATCGTTTTGAAATTTTGGCCGCGCTGCTGAACGGCATTACGCTGTTTGTTATTGCTGCCTTTATCATTGTAGAAGCATTCAAGCGATTCGGAGAACCGCCTGCCGTAGCAAGCGGGACTATGATGATTATAGCCGGCGTTGGCCTGCTCGCCAATCTTGCAAGCGCATGGTTTCTCATGAGGAAAGCGGATGTGAAGGACAATTTAAATGTTCGAAGCGCATATCTCCATGTCATTGGCGATGCAATCGGATCGGTAGGAGCTATTATAGCCGGCATACTGATGTCATTATTTTCATGGTACATTGCGGATCCTATCATCAGTGTTATCGTTGCGCTGCTTATTTTGAAAAGCGCATGGGGAATCATCAAATCGACCGTTCATATTCTGATGGAAGGAACGCCAGCGAATGTGGATGCTGATCAGGTTGAGGCGACGCTGCTTCAAATTCAAGGAGTAAAAGCGGTGCATGATCTCCATATATGGACGATTACCTCCGGGCTCGATTCCTTGAGCTGCCACCTTGTCGTAGAGGATACCGTCGATTGCCAAATCGTGCTGCAGGAAGCGATTGGGCAAATTGCAGAGGAGTTTCAAATCGAGCATACGACGATTCAAATCGAGAAGTCGCTGCTGCTGCATCCTGAATTAAAAGTGTAGAGGCGAAGAGATTTTAATTAAAGCTATAACTAGAACAGCAGGCCGCTGATGCTTATAGGGATAAGCACATCGACCTGCTGTTTTTTCATATATAAGAATTTATAAGTTTTCACTTATAAATGGGCTTATATATCTCCGCGAAACGACTGCTTTTGCCACAGAGGACGGCGACAGCCGTTTACGCTTGATATCATTCGTTTACTGGACATCAGAAGCAGCTTTCGTTTTATACACCTGCGAGCCTACCAAGAAAGACACGACGCCCCAGAGCACCATGATGCCAATGCCTATCCAGAATGTGCTTGAAGCTGCTCCGGAATTATAGATAAGGCCGTCACGCATACCTTCGACGAAATAGGTGAGCGGAAGCATTTGCGTGACCGGCTGCAGCCAGGTCGGCAAAGTTTCGAGCGGGAAAAAAACGCCGCTTAGAAACATCATCAGCATGCTGGCAATGTTGGCATACCCCATATAGGCCTCAATGGTTTTACTGAACGAGGAAAAGAGATAACCCATGGCGTTAAACACCAATCCGCCAGCAATGAAGGCAATGACTAAAGTGAGAACGTTGATATGGAGATTGGCGCCAAAGCCGAAAACGCCGATCAACGTTAGGATAATGATTTGAAAAATTCCGAGAATGAGCTTAACGAGCATGCCCGATAGTCCGTAAAGCCCCATTTTGGCCGGCGTCATTCGCAGCCTCTTCATCAAGCCATTCCTGCGCATCTCAACAAGGCCAACCATGCCGAACAGGCCGCCCTGTGCCACGGACAGACCAATCATTCCTGTAAGCAGGAAGTCCGCGTAACTTAAATCATCAGCGCCGGAGGAAATCGCAGTTCTCGTTAAGCTGTACATAGGTGTTGCATTGGCAACCTTCCAATTCGTCTGTTGAATGAGTTGATCCAATATGCCGGCGACGACTTGCGTCGTTGCGCCCTGCTCATCGGCTTTGTTTACGATTAGCTGTATCGTCGTGGAGCTGTCCGATTCGGGAAGAATGATGAGAGCGGCGATATCTTGGTTTTCAACAAGCTCATTGCCGGCTTCCTTGGTAACGGGCTGCTCTTCCGTGAATTCAAGCACCGGGATTTGCTGCAGCTGCTCCAGCAGCATCGCCGAGGCTGCATTTGGCTGCGAATCGACAATAGCGATTTTGGCTTTAAAGCTGTCACTCGAGCCGCCCCCGAAAATAATCATGAATAAGACCATTAAAATAATCGGGAAAAAGATATTCCAGAACCATACCTGTTTCTCGCGAAACATCATTTTCATTTGTGCAGCGAACATTTTGGAAAATTGCTTTGCGCTGCTCATCTAATCCCTCCACTCCTTTCCGGTGAAGGCGATAAATACGTCCTCCAGGCTCATTTCACGAATGGAAATTTGCTCGACGCGGTAACCGCGGTCCTTTGTAAAGCCGAACAGCTCATAAAGGGTTTCCTCTGGCTGTGTCGTCCACAGCTGGAGCGCGTCGCCCTCGCGGCTCGTTCTGACGACTGCGGGCTGGAGCTGTGCAATCTTTTCAGTCTCCATGGCGGCCTCCGCTCCGTCGAGAAAGGTGAGTCTGACCTCGCGTTCCTTCGTAAGACGGTCAATTAGGGCAGCCGGTGTGTCCAGCGTAACGATCTTGCCTTGGTCAACGATACAGACGCGGTCGCTCAGCTTCTCGGCTTCTTCCATGTAATGCGTCGTCAAAATAGTCGTTTTGCCGAGTGCTTTAAGCTTGAGCACAATGTCCCAAATATTTCGTCTGGCCTGCGGATCCAGCCCTGTGGTCGGTTCATCGAGGAATATAATAATTGGGTCATTAATGATCGCGAGTCCGATGGCGAGCCGCTGCTTTTGGCCGCCGGAGAGCTTCTTGACCTGCTTGTTTCGTTGATCGGTGAGATTAATCATCTCAAGGACTTCCGCTGCTGGCTTGCATTTCGGATAAAAGGTAGCGAACAAATCTAAATTTTCTTCTACCGTGAGTAGGTCGAATAAAGCGCTGGATTGTGGCTGGACGCCGATGGATGTTTTAATTTGCTCGCTGTTTTTGGCCCAATTTAATGCGCCGAACTCGATCTGGCCTGCGTCAGGGACCTGAAGCCCTTCGATCATCTCGAGCGTAGTCGTCTTGCCTGCACCGTTCGGACCGATAATCGTAAACACCTCGCCGGCCTCTACCGTGAAGCTAATGTCGGCAACGGCGCTGACGGCTCCGAAGCTTTTTTTTAAATTCCGCACCTCTAACACGGGCATTATGTAACCTCCTCAAAGTTTTGTGAAGCAAAACTCACTTCGAAAGCATAAGCTTAAGTTTTGTGAAGCAAAACTCGCATCGAAAGCATAGGCTTAAGTTTTGTGAAGCAAAACTCACTTCGAAAGCATAGGCTTAAGTTTTGTGAAGTAAAACTCACTTCGAAAGCATAGGCTTAAGCTTTGTGAAGCAAAACTCGCATCGAAAGCATAAGCTTAAGTTTTGTGAAGCAAAACTCGCATCGAAAGCATAAGCTTAAGTTTTGTGAAGCAAACCTTGCTTCGAAAGACAGGGGAATCCGGTTAATTGTTCGGTTACCGTTATTTTAACCGTATCCATTTTATGAGAGTACGGTCCTGAGCATGCTTTTGGACTCCGTCTGTAGGAGGAGAGGGAAATATTGTCTGTTATAAGATCTGAACAAGTCTGTAAAGCTGCTATGGAGATAAAAGTTGATCAACAAGTGATAGAGTGACGAGGTGCGTGCGGACTGCTGGATGCTGGAAAAAAAAGCTTTCTTCCGAGAAGCTTGGCTGCTGAAAATTCACATTAACGGGAAAACCTCCTGTTAATTCGTCAGCAGCAGGCATAGTTACCATATTAACTGGAAATAATCCCTTTAATTTCGCTTTTTCATCCCCTTGCAGGGATAATCAACTGAATTAGCAGGAGAAAATCCTGTTAACTGTGGCGATCAAACCGTCTCAGCAAATATAACAGGGGTTTTTCCCGTTAATTTACCCGAAGGTGCACGAAGAGTGATAGCAGCTTGATGCTCGCTGTAAAATAAGTAACATTTTTCTAATTTCTGACGTTTAGGATGATATACCGTTTAAGAAAGAGGGATGGTTCCAATTTTGAAAAATATCGTAATCGCTTTGCCGATTCATTTTATGGCATGGGTTATTCTATTAAGTTCCTTGGTATTTGAGCCATTCCATTGGTTTTTGATACCGAATGTCAATAACACGCCAGCAATGATCACCGTTTCAAAATGGTTAATTCAATCGCTGTTCGTTACTTATCTATTCAGTTTTTGCATTTATAAAATGCGGGGAAGCTCAAATTTTACGAGGAAAGATTGGAAGGTCATTTCTATACATATTGTTTTCTCTATCATTCATATTTTGGCTATCAGCGCTTTTATTTTTATAGTGGCTGGATTTGAGGATTTATAGGTTTAACATGACTAAATAGCTGGAAGCCTATAGGATCAATGATGTAAGAGGAAATGGTTATATACTAGCCGGGAGAACATTAAGGAGTTTTTCATGAGGATTATTGTGATGATTATTTTCATTTTGTTAACGGGATGTACGTCTATGGAGCTTTGATGTCGATTACGATGGACATGGTTTTACTATTGATGAACTATGATCTATTAATATGAAAAGAAAGGCAGCCGGCCCAACTGGGATCGGCTGCCATTTCTCATGGCTGTTGAGTGGAAAATATGAAATTATGTACAAACATCTTACTCTTTTTGTTTGTTTTGTTAAGCATATAATTAGTGTGAGCTACGAAATACAAGGCTGAGGAAGTATTATTTTTCTATCTTTTTTATTGAAGTAAATGGAAGAAATAGATGGTACTATGATGGGAATGAATCATGACAAGGGGGAAATACAGGATGATGATCGAACCGCGAAAATTAGGCTATAAGGATTTCCCAGCTTCTCGTGCAACTGCGGACGGGATGAAAATTTTATCTTTCGATGAAGAGGCTATTTATTGCAGCGTGGTGTACAACCAGGAATATTGCGTACGGGAAGGATACCCTTTGCATATGCATCTCTTACTGCCGTCTCAGCACGAACGACCGGAGAAAACATGGCCGTTGATCGTCTTTATTCAGGGATCAGCATGGAGAAAGCAAACACTGGAAGCCAATTTGGCGTCGCTATCGTGGATAGCTAGAAAAGGCTACGCAGTGGCCATTGCCGAATATCGGCCATCGGAGGTGGCACCTTTTCCTGCACAGATACAGGACGCCAAAACCGCGATTCGCTTTTTGCGTAAAAATGCAGCCCAATACAAAATCAATCCCGACCAAGTTGCTGTATGGGGGGATTCCTCCGGAGGACACACGGCCGTGATGACGGGGCTTACTTGGCAGGAGCAGGAACTGGATACGGAATTGCTCGGAGAATATTCTTGCCGGGTGAATGGCGTTATTGATTATTATGCACCTACAGACATTAGTCAAATGAATAGGGCTCATTCCACCATGGATCATATTGGGCCGGGAAGCCCGGAAGGCATGTTGATCGGCGGATTAAATGTACTGGAAAACCTGGACAAAGCAGCGCCCACGATTTGCATGAATTATGTGTCGGAACAGGTTTCCATTCCTCCCATCTTAATCATTCATGGCAACAAGGATCGATTGGTTCCTTTTGAGCAAAGCATTTTGCTATACAACTGCCTAAAGGAGAACGCGAAAGATGCGGAATTTTACCAGATACAAGGGGCTGATCATGGCGGACCTGCCTTCTGGTCGGATGAAACTCTTGAAATAGTGGAGAGCTTCCTGCAGAAATGTTTGTCTTAAAAAATAATCTGAAGCTAGGTGAACAAACATGGACCAGCAAGCCGTCATTCATCCGTTATTATTAACATTGCAAGAGAAATCAGAGCAATTATTTGGTTTTAAAATCGTCTCATGGGCGCCGATTTCGCTCGGCTGGCTGAACTTAAAATGGAAGCTGGAAACAGATCAAGGTGATGTATTGCTTAAGCAATACCATTCCAAAAGATATAAGAATGAGAATGTTTTGATTCGGGCGCTGGAACAGCAGCAAAGATTGTTTGAGTCGGGTATGCCTTGTCCACAATTGCTAGCTATAAATGGGACTATTCTACATACCTTTTCGGATGAAAAGTTTGTTATTATGCAATTTTGTACCGGGGAAATCGTGAAACCAAAAGACATGAACATAGACAAAATGTATGATCTCGGCCGGGTCACAGGCAGGATGCATCGGATATTGAATGATGGTTCTCTCCGCGAAGAAGGAAACACGCAATTTATACCACAAAATCGCCAAGAGAGAATCAGCCACTGGAGCAACGTGATCGAGGAATTAAAAAGTAAGAATAACATGAATTTAATTAGCCATATCGAGCTGCAAATGAATTTATCCAAGACGATAGACATTGAATCTTTTGGAAAATCCATACCGGGATGGAGTCATCGTGACCTATGGGTGGATAACTTATTGTTTGACAAGGATCAGGTTTCCGCCGTGCTCGACTTTGATCGGTTAAATTATGACTATCCGGAATTAGATGTTGCCAGAGCTATCTTGTCTTGGTCATTACATAATGGGAACTTCCGAACCGAACTCGCTTCGGCTTTTCTCCAGGGTTATCGTACCGTAAATGAATTTCCCGCCGGAAAGATAGTTAGCTCCTTAAGGATGTTATGGTATTTGGAGTCTGTTTGGTGGATTAACGCAAGTATGGAACACCATAATAGGGTTCAGGCCAGGTTTGCTGAGGAAATGACTTGGCTAGCTGAAAATGATGAGCAGCTTCCTGTAATGCTTGGTGACTTATAAACATTCGCGCCTATTAGTAGGATTAAGGAGTTGATCAAATGAATGAATTAAAGAAGAAAGCTTACAGAACGCTAATTTATCAAGCTTTCCTAGATATAAAAATCAGCGGTAATTTCAGTGAAGACAACTTTAATATGAATTTCCGAATAGCGCATGCATTTCATAATCTAGCGGAGTACTCCATTAATGATTTCGAAGAATTCGATGAGGGGAGTTTTTGGAGTAGAATGGCTTTGCTAGAGGATCAATTTGAGCTGCAACACTATAGAAAAATATTTGATGACATGATGATGAACAACTAAGAACGAAGTATCACTAATTTGGCTGTATGAATTAGCTCTAATTAAATGGCAAGGTCTATAGGCTTGGAGTGGGGTGAAAATACTTGCAGTGGAGTAAATTAAAAAAACAACTTGATTCTAGAGTATGCAGCGCCTTGAGAAGGCGGATTGTATTTCACAGTACCAGATATAGAGGGACACATGATCAGGTAGGAAAAGCGTGGATTACTTTTGATAATGAAATGATTCATGATTTTTGTACTATAAATAGAGAATATAAACGTAATACTCTTGCTTCAGAATTAAGTAAGCAAAGCCATTCAACGAATGATTCGGAACCTGCACAAAGAGAAAACTACTATCGTGCTTCTCGTATTGCAGATAAAGAAATGGTAAGGCAAGGTATCCATAGTCAATTTGAATTTTATTATGCTGTGGAAGAGTATCTTAACCTTTCCATAAATGAAGCCTTAGCATCAACGAATCCAATCATAAGAGCATTATCCATATTAGATAGGAGATTGGGAAAACAAAGACTGATATGCATACGTGACGATCATCCCATCGTTAATAAATTACTTATCATAAGGATTCTTGTTGAGTATATCGAGCCCCAAGAGATAAATTTATCCTGACGGGGAAAATCAGCCCGAGTAATTTGAAAAAGCCATCCTTAAACAGGATGGCTTTTTCTAGAGTGATGATATTCTGATTTTCTCAGCAGATAGGACTTATGTCTTTCACACAAACAAGAGTTGAATAGATTTAGGTAATAATTAAACCAGCAATCATGCCATAGATATCGAATGTTTACCATGATATTCATGCATTCCCCTCCTAAGATTGATCACCTCTGGCTGGCTGCGCATTTACATCTACCTATATCCTTCGGAAGGATTTGTGAATTTTAGTCTGTGTAAAAGAAGTAATATCTATTAGCTAGAATACGCGTGAGAGGTGAGGGGGTGGAGGAACAGCGACGGTCGATTTTCACATTCAGGAAGAGCTTAGAAACGAAAAGTAAAGCATATATTCTTTTCGCTAAGCATATGGTTTGTTTAGGTTATTAGCCCATTATCTTGTTGAAGGCGGGTTTTAGGCTGAAAGGGGGATGGAGCATGGTAACGAACAATTCACAGCGGAACGACACGGAACTAAACAATGAATGGATTCCGCTCATTCCTTTGGAGCAAATGGAACAAACCGAATATGATGTCCTTATTGTCGGTTCGGGAGCGGGAGGCGGGGCAGTTCTCTCCCGTTTATGCCGGAGCTGGGGGTTAAACGGAAAAAAAATCGGCATGGTCGAAAAGGGTGGATTGCTGCTTCCCACTCATTTTTACAATATCTCTACTTATTCTCTCCCGCGCTTTAAACGATACTTTGATCAGGTCTCGTCTCCCGTAAATCAAACTCTCTTTAGAGAGCTGTTCGCCTTAGGAGGCAGAACGCTCGCATGGCAGCTGGTGTCACCGCGAATGCCTGCATCAGAAACGGTTGACTGGCCTGTGCCAGCTAAGGAGCTGGCTTACTATTATTCCGTCGCCGAGAGGGCAATGAGGGTCTCCTCATCCTACCAATCAGGCTCTTACTATACTTCTATTTTATTGGACCGTCTTCATGCATACGGGTTTCCGGAAGCCGTTTCTATGCCCATTGCGGTTGACCGAGAATCAACCAAGTACGGGCAGCTATACTCCAATGCCGCTTTCAGCACCATTATCCATCTTGCCGAGGCGTTAAACAGCAGGCCGTATGATCTGGCGGTTCATGCGAATGCTGTGGAAATTTTAACCGAAGGAAAACAGGTCGCAGGCGTAAGAGTAATGTCACCCGATAAGAAATCATATACGTTAAAAGCGAAAAAGGTCATCTTATCGGCGAGTACATTTCAAAGTCCGCGCCTTTTGTTAGCCTCCGGCATACCAGGGCAAGCCATTGGCCATTACCTGACTACGCATTCCCTGCTTGGATTGACGGGTTATTTCGACCGGAGACAATTTCCCGAGGTGCTCGGCGCACTCGGTATTTTGCTGCCAGGTCAACCGGGTCGTCCTTATCAAGTGATGATTGGCGGTCCGCCGGAGGAATTCAACGCCTATCAACAGTATCTCGTAAAACCGCTGCAGGAGGAATTAAGAGTAGTTGCAGGCGCTTTTGGCGAAGTGGAATCACGTTATGATAATCAGGTCACGCTGGATAGGGCGAAAACGGACGAGTACGGCGTACCTGACATTCGGGTGGACTTTTCATACAGCGAGAGGGATAGAGACATTATCCGGCAAATGAGGCTAGGGGTCAGGCAGCTGTTCACAGCTATGCATGCAAATAAGGTCGATCAAACAGAAGGGCCTCTTATCGAGGCGATTCATGACGGGGGAACCTGCAGGATGGGGGTTGATCCCGCTGTTTCTGTGACAAATCCCTATGGTGAGGTGCATGGAGTCTCCGGTTTGTTTGTTGCCGATAATAGTGTTATTCCGACGAGCGGAACCGCAAATCCTACGCTAACCACTGTAGCGCTGGCTATACGTACGGCGGATTATATTATACAAAGCTCAAGTCTGCCGCTAAGGTAAGGGGGGCTATCCATGACAAAGAAAAAAGCGCTCATTGTCTCGGGCGGCTTTGAGCCGCATCAGCCTCAGGAGGTAGGGGCGCTGCTGACGGGATTATTGCTATCCGAAGGCTTCGAGGTGGAACAGCATTCAAGCTGGGATGTAATGGACGATAAAGAAAAGATTGATCGGCTTGACCTTATCATCCCGAACTATACGGAAGGGACGATTACAAAAAATCAGCTTGATAACTTCTTGCATGCGGTCTCTAATGGCACGGGCGTCGCTGGTCTGCATGGAGGAATGGGCTATGCCTTTCCATGCGAGCAGCGCTATCAATTAATGGTTGGGGGCGTTTTTGCTGCACATCCCAATTATCATTTTACGGTCAGGATCATGGATCGAAATCATTTTATAACCAAAAAGCTGCCCGATTTCACTCTGACGACCGAGCATTATTTTATGCTGATCGATCCTTCTATTTGCGTGCTTGCGACTTCTTATTACAAATGTATTTCCCCGGAAGTATGGCGGCCTGTCATGATGCCGGTCGTATGGGTTAAAAACTATGGCAAGGGACGCGTTTTTTACAATGCAATCGGCCATACGGCAGATATCGTCAAGCTGCCGGAAGTGTTGACGCTTATGCAAAGGGGAATGTTGTGGGCTGCAAGGTGATATCGCCTGATTAGAACGCTCTTTGAACAAACCATATGAATCCAAAGAGTAGCACTACAATGGATACACTCGGCATAAACCACTTATTTATGTTAACCAAGCGTTTACTTAAGAAAAGAAAAAGCGGGAAAACCAAAGATACAATGAGAATCTGCCCAACTTCAATCCCAAGGTTAAAAAACAGTAGTGAGACCGCTAAATGGCTTCCGCCTAAATTTAGTTCTGACAAGATTCCAGCAAACCCAAAGCCATGAATTAATCCAAAGGCGAAGGCAATCCAAGGAGCGTGTTTGGATTCGGGTTGGAAGATATTTTTGAGTGCGACATAAACAATACTTAACGCGATTGCAGATTCAACCAGTCCCCCAGGCAATTGAACGATATTTAAGGTTGCTAGGGCTAGCGTGATGCTGTGAGCAATCGTAAAGGATGTAACGAGGTAAAAGATATGTCGAATCGTTTTGGCACCAATAAGTAAACTGATAACGAATAAGATATGGTCATAACCCGTGAAGATATGTTTTAATCCTAACGAAAGAAATTGTTTCGCTTGGGTTATAAAACTCATCTCTCCAACGTTCAACTCTCTAACTTCGTAGGTGAAAATAAACTCCTGTTGTTTTCCTCCCATTTGAACCTTTGCCATGTTCGCATGGCTCGGATCACTATCTTCAAAAAAAACGTTGTAATCAACAATTAAAATTTCGGGTTCTTTGCTAACAGAGTAGGATTGCATGATATCAATAAATGGCCGTTCATTGACCAATGTAACATCCGCTTGGTTGAGTGTTCCTTCAACGGGATGGTTATCTGCGTATACGAGTAAATGAGTATCCAAATATTGTTCGAGTGGAACCTTGTTTTGAGAGATGATTTTATTTAATTCCTCAAGGTTGTCAATTTTCTGTTCATCCACCTCGAAACCAATGGCATGGCTTAGTTCAATAAAATCGAGTTGAAGCCGATAACTAATCCTTTGATCATGAACATTTATCGTAGAATAGCCCTCACTGTTATTGCTGTGTGCGCTCACATCAGGCGACGCGTTTACGAGAACAAGGCCTAATAATAAGAATAACCATGTAAACTTCAATGCTGAGACACATCCTTTTTGTACGATCATAATGAAAGGACGAGGAGCGAATGAACAGAACTCCCCGTCTTTGACCAATAGAGTGCGTTTAATATTATTTCACATTCATGAAGATCGGATTGGAATAGAACCAAAGATCAGTCCACGGGTCTTCACCTTTAGGATCAAGGCTTGGTTCAAGCTCACTGGTATTCGTTCCTCGAACTCGAAGGTAGCTATCCTTGTCCACGTCTTTCAATTTATAGGTGATTGTCACATACTCGCCTTTTTGCTTCCAATCGCTCTTGTCGAACCTAGCTACAACTTTTGTAGTTGGGTTTACGGCCGTTGAACGGTCTTCCGCTATTCCGGTTACGTCGCCCATGATAAGATCCACGCGGTTCACTTTCGGATTATCGCCATGGCTGTTATTTGCGTTCGGGTCTTTGAAGGTAATGGTAACCGTCACATCGCTTTTACCGCTCTTCTTGATCTCTAATGTTTCACCGATGCTCGCGCGGTTATCATTAGATTTCACATCTACATCCAATTCAGTGATTAATCCGCCCGTCATTACGAACACGCGGCCGTTTCTTAATCCATCCAGGATATCCGCGTGAGTATTCTCTGCCTTCACATAGGTTTTGGAATACTCCCCTGGCCAGAAATCACTGCCGCCATCACGCCAGTTTACATGGGAATCCGATGTAGACGTAATCCACCAGTGTCTTCCCTCTCCGAGCATGGAATCCCAAAGACCGCCCACTTTAGCGCTCATTTGATCAAAACCGCCCATGGTTGCGAAGTTGCCATATCCGCCTCGGCTGCCATTCGGATCAATGGAACCGTCTGAATTGATCGCACCAGCTTGATGACCGGGTGCCCCTTCCATACCAACGGATACATTTGGTGCTGCATCGTTCCAATTGCGGAACTCTTGCGGAGTATCTTGGCCCCAAACGCTAGCACCGCTGGCTGAGCGGGCAGGGTGGTTTGCAAAAAGAACGGGAGGCTCAGCTAAATTTTTCATGTAGTTTAAGGCAGCGATCATATTAGATTCTGTATCCCGGCTCGGATCAGTAGGAAACGGATCGCGCTTATTAAATTTACTTTCGATATCATAAAGGATTTGTGATTCTTGATCGTTTTTTGGAATGATTAATGAACTGTGATCGGCCTGCGGAGTATCAAATTCCATGCCATAGAATAAAGTTAGGCCGGGTACAGCTTCACGTGCTTTAAGCACCTCGGGATATGCCTGCTCTAAATTTACTTTCGAATGGTTCGGGCCGCCGTGGTCAGTAGAGACCATCCAATCCAGTCCGTATGACTCTGCCATTTGAGCATTTTTAGTAATCGGGTAAATGGCATCTCCGCCTTTGATAGCGGTTGGAGGATTCGTAGAATTATCCCATCCTACACTCCATTCACTATGAACATGGTGATCGCCTGCGAGCCAAGAAATGTTCTTGGTAGATTTTGCTTCCACCGTAGGTGTTTTGAAGCCGTTGTTAAAACCTTGTGCAGATAACGCTGCTGTGGCTAGCACGGTTACCGCCAACATCGGCAAAGCCTTACGTTTCAATTTCAAAATCTCTCAACTCCTCTTGTTTTTATGTTCGGTTTCTATGATAACTACAGTTTGTTATCTTAAATCATTCAATATGTTGTAATATTGTAAGCCTCGTAAAGTATTCATCGTGTGAATGCAAAAAAAAAAGGAGCGTGAACACTTACTGTTCACACTCCTTTTTATGCTGTCTATTACTGCTGTTCATCTTGATAGTACATGTAGATTTTCCAGCTGTCGTCGTTCATTTTTTTCAAATAATAAATGCCGTCGGTTACCACTGTTTCCGTGTTTGATTCATTGTCTATCGTGGTTGTTGCCTTATAGCTGCCGCCTGAAGACTCAATTACGGCGAACCGATCCGATTTTTCTATGACCTTAAGCTGTTGATCGCTGAGTTTTTCCATTTCAATTTCATACCCTTGCTCGATAAGCGCAAGCAGTTCTTCAGAAGAGGTTTTACTTAACGCTAAATAATAACCCGTATAAAACTGCGCATATGCAGCATCAAATTGATCGTATGTTTTTTCTCTGAATATTTGATTTTCCTTCTCCTCTGAACCTAAAATAGCAGCAGTGAGCAGGCTGTCTTCGGGTATTTCACTGTTTTGCAAATCCAAGGCACGCTGCAGCATGACTACAGCTTCAGACCGTTTTGCATTAGCGAAAGGCTTGAATTCCGTATTGCTCACTCCACGCACAATGCCGGCTTGGCTTGCCTGGGAAATGAATGGTTTAGCGTAATAATCCGGTACATCGGGATATGTTTCCGTCTCTTCTTTGAATTGTACAGAGGAAGAAAAAGCTCTAACCACTAGAGCAGCAATCTCTCCGCGTTTAATCAGTTGATTAGGCCCGAATTTCGTTTCGCTAATCCCGTTAACGATACCTAAGGAGCTGGCAATCCGAACCGAATCGGCATACCATTTTCCTTGCTCGACATCCGTAAACGTTGTTCCAGACGAGTCACTTGTCAAATCTAATGCGCGAACCAAAATCGAAACAAACTCCGCACGGCTTATAGGATTATTTGGCTTTACCGTTACTGTTCCTTCTTGGTCCTCATAGCCCCGCAGCAAATCTGCATTCACAAAATTGTCCAGCTCATAATAGGCCCAGTGTTCTTCTATGTCTGTCGGAAAGTACATTTCCAATGGGGATATTTCGGCCGCCTTTACTTGTGTGGAATAAAGGGGGGAAACCAGAAACAGGGATAGAAGGAAGAAGACTGAACTGCGAAAATATACATTTTTCATTTTGATGTTCCTCTCTTGGTTGAAGAAATTTCCTCTATGAGAATATCAAAATAAAATAGCTTATTCTAGTGGGAAAATAAGGGTAATACTACTATATAATTATCATCTATGTATAATAGGTGTACTAGAAATTTCTTAGACTGAAAAGGGGAAAAAATTATGCTTTATCTCATTATTGCTTTAGCATTGGCAGCGGCCGTAATTATGGTATATAGGGCAAAAAGGAACTCGGCATCACCTGGTTCTGGTTTGCTGTTCAGTGACGTTCCGGATTATCCGCAGCCGTTTGGCTATAAGTGTCAGTGGATTGCCGTGAAGACCGAAAACACAGAAGGGGTAGCTAAGCATCTTAATCTTGTGAAAATACAGGCAGCAAACTGGTTGACAGGTATCGAAGGAGCCTATGAGGGGAAGTTTTTCGTTAGCCCGCCAGTTAATGGATGGACCCTTGTTATTAATTCATTCATGCCGGATATAACAGATCCAACAGAGCAAAGTCCCTTAAAGGTCATAGTCGAATTGAGCAGGATTTTTGGAGAGGCCTATTATTTTGGCACTCACAGAGTAGTAGAATATCATGCCTGGGCAAAAGCGATGAACGGTGAGTTAAGCAGAGCGTATAGCTATGTAGGAGAGAGCGGAGAAACGATAATTAACCAAGGCGCATTAACAACTGAAGAGTTGGAGCATGGGTTAGTGTTTACGGAGATAGAAGATGACGATCCTCTACTTCCCGATGAAGAACATGTCTTGTTAATGGCAAGAGAATGGACCATTGATCCAATGATGCAGCAAACAAACTTGAAGCTTGGGGTAGGATTTGTGGGAGAAAGATAATGATGCTTCAATAAATCGGCGGCAGTCCGGGACTTTTTTTCATGTCTCAAACTACCGCCGTTTTTTATTGCTGCATAGAGTGCACAAAGGTTGACTGTTCCCCTATTTAGACTGTATTTAATTAACTGCTGCATTAATATTTACAGAAAGCGGAAATAAAAAGGTTACCGTACCATTCGGCGCAATCGTTGCTGTAACAATACCATAGTTCTTTACTAAGACTAGAACTGGTGAAGCGATCGAAGACCCTGCTGTGCTTATAAGGGTTGCATTGATTAAACGCAGCACATTAGGCGGTTCAAGGCCATTAATTGTAATAACCGAAGCGGTGGCATCAAAGGTTCGAAATAATCCTTTGAACGTATAGTCCGCGCTATTGCCATTAGGGAGGTTATTAATGTTAATGACATCCGTTTCTGACTCGACCTCATCCGCATATAATTGAACCCTGCCAGTGCTAGAGGTTCTAAGCCCGTTGCTTGATGTCTGAATATAATCGATATCCGCGATGAAGCTTGCGTCATTCATTAGAAGAATGCCGGTTCCAGTAACAAGTCCCGTTCTGTTATCGACTCTGCTGCCCTTGACCCTTAATGTACCTTCGGTCATCACAATGGCTGCTGCATCCATCAGGGTTACGCCGCCCGTAATGGTAAGCTTATCAAAGAAAAAGTCAGAAATAGACGATGAGTCATACTGAACACAGATACCGTCTAATCTCATTTCGTTAATGTGCGCTTCAAGCAAAGCTGTGTCTTGGACGGCTATCCCTGTATAATCGATGCCCCCTTGAATAAAATCACCAACAATTCTGGCGTTAACATTGCCGCTGAGCAAGATCATAATACGCTCTGTATCAGGTTGAAAGGCTGTCATCTGGACAAAGGAAAGGGTCACATTACCTGAACTAGCTTCTAACACGCGCGTGCCCAGCTGGATCTGATTAATGCTGCCAACAAAATTACCACCTGTCACCACAATTCCTATAGAAGAGGGCGAAAAGGTGTTTAATATCATTTCTCCTTCGATGTTGAGATTACCGTTTACCAACCGGATCATCTGCGAGGCGAAGGAAGAATCCATTCGATTGAACCGAATGCTGGCATTCCCTGTTTCTTGAAGAATTAAGCTGGTTCCAGCAAAAACAGGGTCTGGATTTACCAAGCTGGTTATCGCATTAACATAGCAGCGGAGGTTAGGATTGCCAACCCCGGACGCTAGATGAATACAAACGCCGAAAGCTGAGATAACGTTAACGTTCGCATCGACTAAACCATCCGTAATAAGCAAGGCTGTCTTTAAACCGCTCCCATTATCATTTGTCGTGATACGCTCTCCGATCATGTTCAAACTTCCGCCGCTTTCCACCGTAATGAGCCCGTTCACAGATCCGAAAATTTCCTGGAAATTAAGAAATAACTGACCGTTATTGGCTAAGCGGACTGCAGGAACCGTCGTTCCGTTTGTCGACATCTGCATCACAGTCAATTTATGGCTGCCTCCAGTCACATCAATACAGCCTGCTGAGCTAGTAATCAGATCTACCAGTAATCTCATTTGCCCGCCTTGAAGATCAATGACAGTGCTCGCCGTCTGGAAGGAGTTCATTACGTTGGCATGGATAATCGCCTCTCCATTTTGCATGAGGATACATTGGCCTTGACTAAAGATCCGATCGAACTCACCAGAGAAAATGGTATTCCCGTTAATGCTGAGTGCCGGTGCTGTTGAATTAATGACAACCAATATATACGAATTCAAACTAACCATACCGCCGCCTTGGACGGAAACCCCTTGTAAATTGCCTACTAAACCTACAGTGAAACTAATAAATGATCCATTAAAAAGTGGCGAGATATCAAAAACAAAACCAGAAGCGGTTTGAATGGTGCGCGCTCGCAAGGTGATGACCGTCGTCTGGGGCGGGGCGCTATTGGTTACAAATACTGCCCTGCCTCCGCTGCTGATCATTGTGGCTTCTAGATTTATACTAAGCGGTTGTGTCCCTGTAAAAAGAATGAGGTCTTCTGTACCATTGGTGTCATTCGTAATCTCAAAAGCATTCATAAACAGTGTTCCGCTCGACATCACTACGGCAGAACCACTGACAAAGCTGTTCGTGATGCTCTCCCTAACGTTTACCGTATAATTCCCGCCGCCAAGGAGATTGATCGTATGGCCTACCGTATCGCTCATGGACTCACATACAAAATGGATGGTGCTGGCTCCAGAACTCCGAAGAATAGAGCTGCCTGCAGTTGTTGCTCCACTCGTTAGAAACTGTCCCTCACCAAGAACATCAAAGGCTATTGCAGCCCCCATATCATCAAAAAGATCGCCAACTGCAGTTACCACGGCTCCTTTTTCAAATACCCAGCTGATTCCGTTTTTGGCCAAGTTTGTCTCTGTATAAAATCCAGGTCGTACAACAATCGTAGTGTTTGAAGGGGCGGCAGCCACAGCCGCAGCGGCTGTTCGCCAAGGCTTTGTTTCATCGTCAAGCATAGCCGTTGCGTTATTTCCATATACAGGGTCTACAAATGCCGTCTGATTCACTAGTAACTGAGAAGGACCTGGAGGACCAGCCATACCTTGCGGACCGGCCGGACCTGGTATGCCCTGAGGTCCTCTCCGGCCTTGCGAGCCAGCTCGGCCTGGAATGCCTCTAGCTCCTCCCCGATTGAAAGAAACTAGATTACCTATTACTTTCATTTGCAAACTTCTATGCTTTCTGCAATTGTCTGGCTTCTTAACAAGCTTACACTTTTTTTTCTCAGACAAATCCTCGTTCCTCCTTGAATGCGGATTACTATTCTTTGAAAATTAAATAATTGTACATTTTATGATGATGAGAATGTTCTTGGAAAGGCATATACCTATGAGTCTATGAAGATATTTTTTGAGAACTAGTAGAGACCAACCAATCGCCGCCGGAATATACAATTTCTTCAATTCCAATGAATTATCGGAATTGTGCATTCCGTGGAGGATGTATCAATTGAGCAGCCCCTTCACTAGGGTTATGATGACCGTGACTATAAGCAGAAGGGGGCGGGAGAGATGATATAGCCGCTGAACCATCTTAAGTGAATGACATGTGCTTGTTAGGGGATGAATTTCAAAACAAATTTTTGAAAGCGATTACATCAATCATTTAGCGGAGGTGCAAGATGAAGAGGTTTTTAGCACAAATTATTTGTATCGTTCTGTGTTTTTCTATAATTCCACTCCAGAATTCCACGGTAAAAGCGGCAAGTCCCGTACTGCCGGCATTTCCAGGTGCAGAAGGTTTCGGATATGCTGCCTTAGGGGGGCGCGGCGGCGAGGTTTATCATGTCACGAGCTATGAGCTTACAGGACCAGGAACATTCTATGATGCGCTTACGACAGTGGGGGACACGCCTCGCACAATCGTATTTGATATTTCGGGAGAAATTACTACGCCCCAGATTATATTAAGAAATAAGTCMAATATCACTATAGCGGGGCAGACTGCGCCGGGGGACGGCGTAACCATCCGTTCTAACAATATTCGTTTCTATGACTGCAGCGATATCGTCATTAGGTATTTAACCTTTCGGATGGGTGAGCTAAGCGTTAAAGATGATGCCATGTATTTTGAAGACTGCCAGAATGTGATCATCGATCACTCTTCGTTTTCATGGGCGACGGACGAAGTCTTGTCCATAAAAAGCAAGGATTACGAAAATCCCAGATCGAAAAACATAACGGTTCAGTGGTCGATTATATCGGAGGCTCTTCTTACCCACTCTATGGGCGGGCTGATTGAAATGAATACCATCACCATGCATCATAATCTCTATGCGCATAATAACGACAGAAATCCGAAAACGAAAGGACAGATGGACTTTGTTAACAATGTCGTATACAACTGGGGTCAGTTTCCGTATGTAGCTGGCGGGGAATCCGGTACCAAAGGGTACGGTAATGTCGTCGGGAACTATTTTATTGCAGGTATTAACTCGGTAGATCCCCAATACGCAATTGTACGCGGAAATGAGAACTACAAGCTTTATCTCCATAACAATCTGATCGACAGCAATAAAAACGGTATTCTGGACGGTACAGATACGGGGGGAGACATGATGGAGGCTGACAGGCCTAGCATCATGGTGCCAGAGCGGTTTGAATATCCCCTCGTCCATACGGAATTGCCGGAAGCTGCATACAACCATGTTTTGAACCACTCCGGGTCGTCTCTGGCAAGGGATGCGGTTGATCAGCGGATTGTTGATAATGTAAGAAACCAGACCGGAGCGATTATTGGACATGAGAATGATGTAGGCGGGTATCCTGTATTGAAAAAAGAAACTGCCCCAGCCGATACGGACCGGGACGGCATGCCCGATGCCTGGGAACAAGCCAATGGATTGAATCCGAATGATTCGAGCGACGGAAACGGTGACAGAAATGGAGACGGCTATACCCATCTGGAAGATTATTTGAACGAGCTGGCGATTTCCGGCTTCCCTGCCAATTATCCCTTAACCCCGGCAGCATGGTCCGGTCCGCCGTTCATACCGCCGACAGAACCGGCACCAACGCCCGTTCCAACGCCAACAGCCAGTATGGACGGGAAATCGGTCAGAAATGTCGTCATAAACGATAATAGTAAAAACGGAGGCGTAAATGCCTCCAAATGGTCGGTTCAGCAAAATTTTCAGCCGGGAGACGTGGAGTACGGAGATCGAACGACCGGCTCCAAAATTTACAAGCTCGTAACCATTCCGGATGCGCTGAAAGGCATGGAATGGATTCGGGCAGCGATGGAGTCTAGAAGCTCTGCAAGCAGCGACCTGCTTTCCTTTTATCTGGCTGCCGATGCGGATGTATATGTGGTTTACGATACGAGGATTCCTGAGATTCCTGCATGGTTATCCGCCTATGAGGATACTGGCGAGACGATAGAGGATGATCAACCGGTACAGTACCGGCTATACAAAAAGCATTATTCTGCAGGGTCATTGGTAACGATGGGGGCGAATGGCAGCACTTCGAAAGGCAGCTATTATGTTATCCTTAAGCCGACAAATCCGCAAACAGAACCTCCAGCCGGCGGTCCATCCGGGTTTACGGCAGCTTTTGCAGCAGGTACCTCTGTTTCGCTAAAATGGTCACCGGCGAGTGACGCGGCTTCTTATCTTATCTATCGTTCCTCTTCTGTTAACAATGTATTTAAAGCCGTTGCCAGCTCCGCAGCGGCAGAGTACGAGGATACGGCGATCGTTCAAGGGATTACCTATCAATATAAAGTGTCAGCTGTGAATGCCGGAGGCGAATCTCCATACTCCGATATTGCGGAAGTAGTTACTTTTGATCCTGAGCAGCCCGTACCGCCTGTGCCTGCGGGGTTAATGGTATCGATAGCAAGGAGCATGAGCGTGGGGCTTAGCTGGGCAGCAGCGGACGGAGCCACAAGCTACAACATCTACAGAGCGGCAGCGCCGGAAGGCCCTTACCATAAGGTTGGCAGTTCGTTAACGGCAGAATATACCGATAAAACGGTGAGTCCTTCCTCTGCCTATTTCTATAAGGTATCGACGGTAGGAATTGGCGGCGAGTCAGGCAAGTCAGACAGCGTGAGTGCCGAGACTAATCAGCCCGTGCTTCTTCCGCAAGTACCTTCAGGTATTTTAGCAGGTGCAGTTACGACCTCCGCTTTCGAAATGCAATGGAATCCGGTAGAAGGGGCAGAACGTTACAACCTTTATAGAAAAGGAAATAGCGAAAATGGTTTTGCCCAGGTCGGCAGCAGCGAGTCGGCCGACTTTATCGACGACGGCATTAGTGTGACGGAAACAGGCTACAGCTACAAAATAACGGCAGTGAACGAAATGGGAGAGTCGGCACAAAGCGATGCTCTTACTATCGCAGTGCCCGTACCCTCCGCTTCTTCCGATCTGATTACTGGATTGGTGGGCGAATCGTTCGTCGGGCTCATCTGGGCAGCCCATGGCGATGCAACCCAATATAACATTTATAGGGAATCCGTTGGCGAGAGTGTATACAATCCAGGTTCTGCCAAGGTAGGTGCTTATTATGACCGTACGGTCAAGCCGGGTGTTGAATACAGCTATTACATCGTAGCCCAAAACGCCAGCGGGGAATCAGAAAAGTCCAATACCGTAAAGGTTAGGACATTGGGGACGCCCGCAGTACCGGATAATACGGGCCAGCCTGAAACGGGCACTTCGAAACCGGTCTTAGACCCCAAAACAGGAGAAGCAAAGATGATCCTGGCAATAAAGGACATGACGGATGCTTTTGATCAGGCAAAAACGGATAAAGATGGCTATAAAATCATCACTGTCGATATCCCTAAGGTAGAAGGAGCAAAAGCCTATACCGCGGTGCTTCCTGCCGAGTTTTTCACCAAAACCGATGCAGTCCGAAAAATAGAAATAAAAACAGCGCTAGGAACAATAGTCGTGCCGGCGGGGATGCTCTTGGGCGCTACTGTCTCTGCCAAAGAAATCGGCTTAAGCATCGGTATCGGGGATATAACGGCTCTTCCTTCACAAGTAAAGGAGAAAGTTGGCCAAAACCCGTTCATCTATTTGAATGTAATCGCAGACGGGAAAAAATTAGAATATAACAATCCAGAAAAGCCCGTAATCTTATCTGTACCTTACAAACCGACAGCCGAGGAATTGAAGAGTCCGGAACATATTACGGTATGGTTTATAGACGGACAGGGAAATCCCCAGCCTGTACCTAGTGGAAGGTATAATACGGCAGCAGGAAGGGTCACATTTGCAACCGCCGGGACGGGGTCATTCGCCGTAGTGTCTGTTTTTAAAACCTTTGCCGATCTAGAACGGTACGCATGGGCAAAAGATTCGGTAAACATCTTGGCGTCCAAAGGCATTATTAATGGAACCGGAGAGAATACGTTCGAACCCGCTGCCGCGGTTACCCGAGCAGATTTTACCTTATTACTGATCAAGACGCTTGGGCTAACGGCAAAAGCCGATTCGAATTTTGTTGATCTGAATACAGAAGACTATTACTATGAAGCCGTAGGTATCGCTAAAGCGCTTGGCCTTGCAAAAGGAAAAGGCGATAATCGCTTTAATCCGGAAGAGCCGATAGCAAGGCAGGATATGATGGTATTGACCGCAAGAGCTATGGCAATCGCGAAGAAGCTAAACGTAACCGGAATGGATAACAGCCTAGATAACTTTGCCGACCGGGAGGATATCGCAGGCTATGCAGCAGAAGAATTAGCCCAAATGGTTAAAGAAGGCATTATTACTGGAAGCGGGGGCAAGCTTCATCCTCTTGCGAATACGACCAGAGCAGAAGCCGCAGTCCTGCTTTACAGGGTATACAATAAGTAAGCGGATAACCATCGAACAAGCCGGAAAATAGGATAGGTGATTACTATACGCCCCAGAAGACTGCCGAAGGAATCTCGGCAGTCTTCTTTTGTATGCGGCAGTTACCACGCAGCAGCAGGAGAAAAGGACGAAGCCGGAAATGTCGTCCGGCGTCAACAAACCAATCCGCCACAGCATCTACAAATCCGCTGAAGCCTTGCTGCTGCGGCTTTTTTTATGCTGGAGGAAGAGCATCCGAACGGTGGGGAAGCCGTATTTATGCATCAACTTATCGCGGGTTGAGTGCGCTATTCGTCCAATTTGGGCGGGATCCCGGATTTGTGTGTGCCATGTTGAATTGATCAATTGTTTATAGAGCGCTTGAACAGGTAAGATGGCGGTACAAGAAGCGAAGGAGGTTCACGATGGCAAATACGCAAGATCATTTGGAGCCTGGCTCCACTCGCGTATCGATCGGGAGATTCAACTTGATGGAGAATCGTTATCTCGTTAATATGCGTAAGTATTGGATGCTCTACGTCATGATACTGCCTGGCATTATTTATTATCTCGTATTTAAATATTTACCGCTGGCCGGCAGCGTGATCGCGTTTCAAGACTATCAGATTTTTAAAGGCATGCTGTCTAGCTCATGGGTCGGTCTCGACAACTTCAAATTTATTTTCACGTATGAAGACTTCTATTTAGTATTAAGGAATACGGCGACTATCGCCCTTTATCAACTTGTATTTGGGTTCCCGGCACCGATTATCCTCGCACTACTCTTTAATGAAGTCAGGTTGATGCTAGCCAAACGGGTCATGCAAAGTTTATTTTACCTCCCGCATTTTCTTTCCTGGGTCGTCGTAGGGGGCATCGTATTCGAATTGCTGTCGAGTCAGGGCGTCATTAATATGATGCGCGGATGGTTCGGGCAGGAAACGATTCTGTTCATGCAGGAACAACGATATTTTCGCGCCATCGTCGTCATCTCAGGCATATGGAAGGATGTAGGCTGGGGAACGATCATCTACTTGGCCGCGATCGCAGGCATTAATCCGAGCTTATATGAAGCGGCCGTCATGGACGGGGCAAACCGGTGGAAGCAGACGATCCATATTACGCTGCCTACCATGTTCCCGACCATACTCGTACTGTTCCTATTGAATATTGGGAATTTCCTGGAACTTGGTTTTGATCAGATTTATAATTTATTGACGCCGATGACGTATTCCGTCGGTGACATCATCGAGACGTATGTTTACCGGGCGGGTGTGCTTCAAGGACAGTATAGCGTCACAACAGCGATCGGATTATTCCAGTCGGTCATCGGATTCGTGTTATTGTGGGTATTTAACCGCATGGCTCGAAAAACAGAACAGGGGTTGTGGTGATGAGAAGGACTACAGGAGATCAACTATTCCAGTTTTTCAATTACGCGTTTCTAATCGCAGCGGCGGCCACAATGCTGCTTCCGCTCCTTCAACTGCTGGCCGTCTCCTTCAGCTCGCCGATCGCTGCGGATTCCAAGCAGGTATTCCTGTTCCCGGTTGAATTCACGACGGCATCCTGGTCGCACATTTTGCAGAATACGGGACTGTGGAGATCGTTCGGTATCACTGTTTATATAACGGTGGCCGGAACATTTCTGAGCATGCTGTTCTCGGTGCTGACGGCTTATCCGTTATCACATAAGCAATTTCTCATCCGCAAGCCGATCATGCTCGGTATTATCATCACCATGATCTTCAATGCGCCGATGATCCCGTTCTTTCTGACGGTGCGTGAGCTTGGCCTGATGAACTCGCTATGGTCACTCATTTTGCCGGGGGTGATCGGTACGTTCAACATGATCATTATCCGTACCTTCTTTATGGGTATTCCGAAAGAGCTTGATGATTCTGCCAGGATCGACGGCTGCAATGAGGCAGGCATCTTATTCCGAATTTATTTGCCGCTCTCAAAGCCGGTTATGGCCACCGTAAGCCTGTTTTATGCGGTAGGTTATTGGAATACCTTTCAGCGGGCGGTGCTGTTCATCCGCGATCCGGAGAAATGGCCGCTGCAAACAAAGCTTCGTGCTTATTTAACCTCGCCGGAGGAGCTTGCCGCAGTCAATCTGGTGCTAGGCGACTACGATTTCAATACGACAACGTTGAAAGCGGCTACAATTTTATTCGCTACGATCCCGATCGTTCTTGTATATCCTTATTTGCAAAAATATTTCGTGAAAGGCTCGATGCTGGGCTCCTTGAAAGAATAACGGGTCTTATGGCGGAAGAAAAAGCGGTATGAGGCCGGATCGCCGGCTTGATATATAGCATTAATACACTTAAAAGGGGGACTGAACACATGATGAAACATGTATTTGGAAAATCGGTCAAAGTATCCGCTTTGGTATCGCTGCTGGTCGTTTCGATCCTCACCGGCTGCTCCAACAATGGAGAGAAGCCGGCGGCTTCGGTGAATGACGCGGAGAAGAACAAGCCCGTTACGGTGAAAGTATTCAAAAGCCATATGGGCGTAGGAACCATTCCAGACAAAAATAATGAGCATGTGAAATATGTGGAGGAGAAGACGGGTGTCGTATACGAACTGGTGACGACGGCACCAGGCTCGGAGCCGACGGAATTTCTGAATTTGATGATAGCTTCCGATGACCTGCCGGACATTCTCCGTCCGATTGGGGGCATCGAGCAGACGTTAATCAAGCAAGGCGGCGCTTTGGCGCTCGATGAATTGCTGCCAAAGTACGCGCCTAATGTTTGGAAGAACATTCCGGAAGAAGCATGGGATATCGTAAGATCAGCTTCCCCGGACGGCCATATCTATTACGTGCCTAAGGTGTTTCTCGTACCCGAGCGGGCGCCGATGATCCGTCAGGACTGGCTCGACAAGGTAGGACTGTCTATTCCGAAAACAACAGAGGAATATAAAGAGGTGCTGCGGGCATTCCGGGACAAGGATCCGAACGGCAATGGCAAAGCGGATGAGCTGCCTACCTCGGGACGCGAGTTTGGAAAGTGGATGGACCACCTGTTCGGCATGTATGGTGTCGCGATGTGGGAAGGCGTACCGGAATGGGATATCTATGAAGGAGAGATTCAATACGCAGGCGTTTCGAAAAATATGAAGGCCGCTATCGCCTATATTCGCGAGCTGTACGAAGAGAAGCTGTTAGACAATGAGACGTTCCTGAACAAAGGCGATGTTTGGCAGGCCAAAATCAACAATAACTTGGTCGGCAGCTGGTATCACCTTCCGGCTAACCTCCGTGACCGCTATACCGCGATGCTCAAAGGAGCGCCGGATGCTTACGTAGTCGGCATGCCGGTACCTAAGGCCGAAGGTTTTGAAGGTTTTGTTACGCAGAAAAGCATGGGCGAGCCAGAGTGGATGATCCCGACTGTCGCAAAGGATAAAGCTGAATATTCGCTTAAGCTGCTCGATTTCTTCTATGACCAAGGCAACGATGAATTCATTCGTTTTGGCATCGAGGGGCAGCAGCATGAAGTCGTGAACGGCAAGAAGGTCATATTGCCTCCGGAGGACAGCCGCCCGATCGCGCTTGGGATGCGCAATCTGACAACCAAGGAAGACATGGATGTACGGATTAAGGAGACGATTCCGGAAGACATGCAGAAGATGGTTCAGGATGTTTTCGCGGTCAGCACATCCGATGCGCGTCGAATCGCCGGCGACGGATTGCCGAATACGGTGTATGAAGGCTTCCCGGATATTCAATCGCATAAGCTTTTCCAAGAATATCTGACGAAGATCGTCATTGGCGAATGGCCGTTAGAGAAATTTGACGAGTTCGTGGACCGTTGGAATAAAGCCGGAGGCGAGGCCGTCACCAAGCGTGTTCAAGAATGGTATGCGAAAGTGAAGAAATAAGCATCTGCGGCAGTCTTCATGATCGCGTAAATGCAAGAAAGGATTGGATCAGATGAGAAAACGATACGCCATTTGCGGAGTGAGCGGACGTGCGCTAGGCATGTTCGCCAAGCCTATCCTGACTACTTTCGCCGGTAGCTGCGAGCTAGTCGGCCTGCTCGACCGCGATCCGATGCGCTTTGAGCTGTACCGTTCGAGATACCCGGAGCATGCCGGCATAAGAACCTACGGCGAGAACGAGTTTGATCGTATGGTTGATGAGACGAAGCCAGACGTAATTATCGTCGCAGGCCGCGACGACACGCATGCGCAGTACTTGATTGCCGCACTTGAGCGTGATCTAGATGCCATTACGGAGAAACCGATGGTGACGACCGGGGCGGACAGCAAGCGGGTTATCGAAGCGGAGAAAGCGAGCAAGGGCTCTGTTATTGTGACATTCAACTACCGTTATGCCCCGATTCATACGAAGATCAAGGAGATTGTGCAGGAGGGGAAGCTTGGCAGGATAACGTCGATTGACTTGAACTGGTATTTGGATACGTATCACGGCTCGAGCTACTTCAAAAGGTGGAACCGAGACCGCGAGTTGTCGGGCGGTTTATCCGTGCACAAGAGCACGCATCATTTCGATTTGGTCAATTGGTGGATTGATCAGAGGCCGGCAGAAGTGTTCGCATTCGGCGCTTTGAATTATTATGGCGCCGAGGGCGAGGCGAATCCAAAGAAGGAGGACGGCCGATTCTGCAGCACCTGTGCACATACCGAGGACTGCTCATATTACTCGCGGTGGAATGCCCGCAGCCGGAATCTTAAAGTGCCGGATGATCATCTTGGGTCTCTCGAAGCAGTAAAGCCTTCGGCGTTTCCCTATTCGGATTACCGTCCGGACCGCTGCATCTTCGATTCGGAAATTGAAATTGAAGATACGTATACCGCCACCGTGAAATACAGCGGCGGTGCGCTGCTCAGTTATTCCGTCAACTTCTCGCTGCCTTATGAAGGCTATAGGCTGGCCATTAACGGGACGAAAGGGAGGCTCGAGACCGTGGAATATCATATGCCTGGCAGAACGCCTTTCCCTACGCCTGTCCAAACGATCGACTATTTTCCATTGTTCGGCTCGAAGGAAACGATACATGTCGTGCACCGGGAAGGCGGACATGGCGGGGGGGATCCGCTGCTGCTGGAGGACTTATTCATGGGAGAGGACCGCAGACGACCGTTCCGTATCTTGTCGGGCGCAGTTGACGGCGCTTATTCGGTGGCAACGGGCGAAGCGGTCTGGCGTTCGGTGAAGGAGCATCGCCTGGTTACGATCGAGGAGGTATTGGAAAGCGGTACCGGCAACTCTGGCAGTGGATCGCAGGAACGTCAAGAGAGCCTAAGTGGCCAGGGAGGCGGAGGGTAATGGCAGTGAATGTAAACCGTTATTTCGATTCGATGGAGAGCATAGCGTCGCAGACGGAGGGCGGCAGCATTCCCCCTGTGCTAAAGGTCATCGCGCAGCGGTATGTTGGCGACAATCCGCCGCATGAGCCGGTGTATCGGGTGACGCGGACCAGCGCGATTCGCAAAGGAGAGGATCATTTATATGAATTTCCGCTGCAGAGCATGTTCAAGGATATGGAAGTGGGCCAGCGGGTTTACGCCTGGGCAAAGCTTTGGATCGAGCAGCCGCAGGAGTTCATCTTCCAACTTCGCTGCTTCGGGCCAGTGAGGCTGTACCATAATGGGGATCAGCGCTTCGGATCCTCCCCGGAAGAGGAAATTTCCGAGGCGGCGCAAGGAGCACCCGCGCTGCCGATCAAGCTGAAGGTGAATCTGATACGGGGTTGGAATCACTTTGTTCTGGAGCTGGGAAGGGGCCTGGAAGGGAACTGCGGTGCAGCCTTCGGAACCGGCAGCCGCAAAAATAAGCCTTTTCACTTTCTGGCGCCTTCCGATGAGCGGGAAGGGGAGGAGGGCTGGATCTATACGGCGCCGTTGGCCGAGCCGCTGAATCGCATCCCGGGCGCGAATCAGGCGGAGGCAGCCACCGGAGCGGAATGGCTGCCTGTACGTGAAGAGGGGAAAGGGCGTTTGGATCTTCTATATGGCATGCAGCCTGGCTATTCGGCTTATGCATGGACGACGATCGCAAACCGTACCGCCTCGAAGCAGCAAGTCACGATCGCCGGAACCGCCTTTGGTCCATTACGGTTATTATGGCAGGGAAAAGAAGTGTACGCGGCTCAAGAATCCGGTGACTTCTCCTTCGAGCTTGACGCAAACCCGGGGAGCAGCGATCTCATCGCCCAGTGCCGCTGCGATGGGCAAGGATGGGGCTTCCAGCTTCGGGACATTGCAGCGCATGGCGTTGAACTGGTTCCCGGACGTCGCGTGCATGGCTATAAAGGTCAATGGCTGCTGCTGGGTCCGCTCTCGCCGGAAGCGAATATTAATCCGGCTGATTATCTGGCACTCGACAAGGTGGCAGACGACCCCCGCATGAACGTCTTCTGGACGACGGATCAGCCGGGAGCAAATGTGCGTCCATTTCTCGAAAACGAGCTGTACGGCCGTTGGAATTATCCGCTTGGCGTCACGCTGTCCGGGCTGCTCGGTACAAGCAGGCTGCTGCAGCGCGACGAGCTGGCGCATTACGTTGCGGGCCATGTCGAGTTCGCGACATCGACTTATGCATACTCGCTGTGGGACCGCGAGCGCTTTGGAGCAGCAGGCTTGAATAATCAGCTGTCGCATATCGACAGCCTGGATGATTGCGGCTCCTTCGGAGCGTTGGCGATTTTGGCCGAACGGATCCGTCCGCTAAAAGGCTCGCGTGCGGTGGCGGATGACATTGCCCATTATATTATGAACGTTCAGGACCGCATGGAGGACGGCGCGCTTTACCGCAAGGTCGGCGTCTCGCCGAGCATGCATAACACGATGTGGTGCGACGATATGTACATGAGCGTTCCTTTCCTGTGCAGGTATGCCGAGCTTACCGGAGATCCGGGCTATAGGGATGAAGCCGCCAGGCAGCTTCTGCTTTATAAGAAGTATTTGTACATGGCGGATCGGCAAGTTATGTCTCATGTGTACGATGTTCGCAATAGCAAGCCTTCCGGAACGGTCTGGGGCAGGGGCAACGGCTGGGTGTTTTTCTCGCTGGCTGTATTGCTCGAAGTATTGCCAAGGACACATGAGAGCTATCCGTCCATACTTGCTTTCTACCGGGAACTGGCCGAAGGATACCGCAGGCTGCAGGGCAAGCATGGCCTGTGGCATCAAGTATTGGTCGATGCGGAGTCGTATGAGGAATCCTCATGCACCTCGATGTTCATCTACGGTTTTGCGCTTGGGATTCGCCATAGCTGGCTCGAGAATCCAGAGCCGTACATTAAGGCGGCGCTGGCCGGGTGGCAGGGATTATGTGAGCGGGCCGTCGATAAAAAAGGAAATCTTTACGGGGTATGCAAAGGCTCCAGCTGGTCATACTCCCATGCTTACTATAAGCATGATTTAGGCTGGAATTTGAATGATACGCATGGCATCGGCATCGTACTGCTTGCCGGCATTGAAACGCAGCGAATGAAAGAATGGTTGATAGAGAAGGCTTGAGCGGGTCTGGAGTTTGGGTAAGAAGATCGGACTGAGTATGTTGCGAGGGCAGGATCACGTTATAATAGAAGGATCCTCGGCATAAGGTGGGATTTATCGTGACACAGTCTATCAAGAAATGGTTGAAATATAATCTGGCACATACCCAAGTTAGGCTCGTGCTGATTTTGACCGTTTCCGTCTTTCTCATTATTCTGGCTGTAAGTCTGACCTCGTACAACACGTCGAAGTCGGTGATGCAAGAAGAGCTCAGCGAATTGCAGCGTCAGATGCTGAAGCTCGATATGAACGTGATCGACGAGTTGGTCAGCGAGAGCGACAAGGTCGCGATTCAAGTCGCTTTGAGCGATAATGTCTACAAGTTTTTGACCAGCAAAGTACAGGGCTCTTATATGAATATTACGGAGGCCTACCAGTTTCTATCGACATTAATCAACAATTCCAAGTATATCAAAAGCATTTATGTCTATGATCTTACCCGGGAGAGCTTCCTGGCGATTCCGCAGGGCTTCAGCTCCAATAGGCTGACATTCGGCGATTCAGACTGGACCGGCGTAGCTTCTGAATTCGGGGAGAGGACGACGCTCATTAAGAAACGGATGGTGCCTGAAGGGGCAGGAGCCAAAGGCTCTAGCGTTACGCTGTTCCGTAAGATCATGATTCAAGGAGAGTTCAAAGGAATCGTCGCCGTCAATCTTAAAAACGAGGAATTATTCGCTAAGCTGAATCCGCCAATCATGAACAATTTGAACCGGATGCGCTATATTATCGACGAGCATGACGAACTGCTCTACTCCGTTTCGAACTATGCGTTCGATCAAGAGTCGGTAGACCGCGCGATTGAGACGCTCAGAGAGGACGATGGCGGGGATATCACAATCCAGAATCGCCAATTGCTCATTAATCAGCTCAAATCGCCTGTAACGGGATGGAGCTATGTGTCGATCGTTGAGCAGGACAGCCTGCTGGCCAAGTCCAAGCGGGTGGCGAAGGTGGTTCTTCTGGTATCTATTGCGGCTCTAGGGCTCGGGGGGGCAACGATTTTCTATATTAATGCGGCGGCTTTCCGACCCGTGCGCAGGCTGAAGCAGCTGTTCAGCAGGTATGACCGCAAGACGAGCGGTCCGGAGGGCATGGATCTGGAGAAGCTTGCCGGTGAATTGCTTACTAATCACGCGCATCTGGCACAGCTTGTCCGGGAGTCGATGTCGGAGGCAGCATCGAAACTGCTTACTGATATTTATTCCGGCAATCTCAGCGGGAAGCGGGATATCGAAGAGAAGTGGAACCGTTATTTCGGAGAATGGACGGCGGCGCCGGTGACAGTGGCCGTTCTGTCGATCGACCGTTACGAGGAATGGTCCCGTACCTTCACCGGCGGTGATCATTCACTGTTAAAGTTCGCTTTGGCCAATATTGTGGCCGAACTGTTCGAGCCGCAGTGGCGAATCGTATGCGCTGATTTTGGAACGGATAAGACAGCCATCTTGCTGCAGCCGCGTGTAGAAGGGCTGCGCTGCGAGAGCAAACTGGCGGAATCGCTAGAGGTAGTGTCGCGTTTATTGAAATTCAGCGTGTCGGCGGGGGTCAGCAACACGCAGACGGATATTACAAGATTGAAGCAAGTGATGCTGGAAGCGGAGAATGCGCTTACATACCGGTTGTACCAAGGTTATGGACAGGTAATTACGTTCCAAGAGGTATCCGGGCATGAAGTGAACGAGCCGCTGCAGCATGAAAGTGCGCTGGATGAATTAATCGGCACTATAGAAATGGGCGATGAGCCGGGATCCCTGGAAGCAGTCGCTCGAATGACCGATAATATCCGCATGCAATATGGGTACCCATCGGAGGCCGTATCATTCCTGCAGTCGGCTATCGAGAGGATCGAGCAAATCCGGCCAGCCGCGGACGGCTCCTATTGTCAAACCAATGTCCGGTTCGATACCCTTCGACTGGAGGATATCAAAGGTGAATTGGAGAGCCGGGTTACCGTGCTGGCGCAGCGATTCCGACGGTTGGCCGAGAGTAAGGATTTCATTATGTGCCAACGGATGATCGACTACTTGAAGCAGAATCTTAACGAGCCGATCGGCATACCAGAAATCGCGGAGGCGATTGGCATTAGCAGCAGTCTTGCCAGCCAGCTGTTCAAACAAGAAACGGGAGAGACGATCTATAACTATTTGACCCGTCTTCGTATCGAGCGGGCGAGTGAGCTGCTGCTGAAGACGGATGACCGCATTTCGGATATCGGTCTGATGGTCGGCTATCAACATGAGAACAGCTTTATTCGCAGCTTCCGTAAATACAAAGATATTACCCCGGGCAAGTTCCGGGATATGATGAGAACCCGGATGGATTTTCCGTTCGAATAATGATGGGTTGGGCGGCCTCTGGGTTCTAGCAAATAGGAGGAGCCAATGGACAGACGACAGATCGTGGAACGTCATCAACCGGAGTTGAATAAATGGGACCCCGTGTCCCCGTTTTCCGTAGGCAATGGCGAGTTTGCCTTTAGCGCCGACATTACCGGCCTGCAGACTTTTCCGAATCAATATGAGGTGCCGCTGGGCACGCAGTCCAATTGGGGATGGCATTATTCAGGCAGCCCGGGGCGGTTCACCGAGCGTGATGCCGCGTACCAGAGTTACGATACGTATGGAAGAACGGTCGGGTATGCGATGAAGCCGGGAGACAAGGTAGAGGCTTACCACTGGCTTCGTCAAAACCCGCATCGCCTTCAGCTTGGCCGCATTTCTTTTCGATTCTTAAGCGAATCGGGTGAAGAAGCACAATCCGCGGATATAACGGAAATCAGCCAGAAAATGAATCTATGGTCAGGCATTTTGACAAGTGATTTCGCCGTGTGCGGTGTGCCGGTTCATGTCACGACGGCCTGCCATCCGACGATTGACGCGATCGGGGTTAATGTCGTTTCGCCATTAATTCAGCAGGGAAGGCTGCAGGTATTCCTTCGTTTTCCTGCGCCGGATATGACTTCTACCACATGGGCAAAAGCTGTATTCCCGGATCTGGGCAATGACGACAGGCATCTTACGGAGCTGGGCGAGTCAGGCGTGAATAAGGCGAATATCGTAAGAAGCATGGACGAGGACCGCTATGAGGTCAGCTGGTCCTGGAGTTCAGGGAGACTGGAGCGAACCGGCGTGCACGAGTTTACGCTGCTGCCGGATGCCGGCGCCGATTCGCTGGCATTCGCAATCGGTTTCGCGCAAGAATCGCCACAGACGGCAGAGGTCAACGCTATCAATGCTGCAAGCGCGCGTCACTGGGAGTCGTTCTGGATGAGCGGAGCGGCGGTTGATTTCTCCGGAAGCGCCGATCCAAGAGCCTATGAGCTGGAAAGACGCGTCGTATTGTCGCAATTTTTGCTTGCGCTGCACAGCGGCGGCTCGCTGCCGCCGCAAGAAACCGGCCTGATGTACAACAGCTGGTTCGGCAAGTCGCATCTGGAGATGCATTGGTGGCATGCGGCTCATTTTCCATTGTGGGGCAGAGAGAATTATTTGCTGAACAGCATGGATTGGTACGAGCGAATCTTACCGGTGGCGCGTGAATTAGCGCAGTCTCAAGGTTATGAAGGGGCGCGTTGGCCCAAAATGGTTGGCTTCGACGGCAAGCCTTGCCCATCCCCGGTTGCAAACGGGCTAATCTGGCAGCAGCCGCATCCGATGACGCTCGCCGAGCTTTGCTATCAGGCGGACCCGTCGAGCGCTACACTGGAGCGGTTCAGCAGCATCGTGTTCGAAGCGGCTGATTTCATGGTTTCATTTGCCCACTGGAATGAAGAAAAGCGAGTTTATGATCTGGGTCCACCACTAATTCCGGCGCAGGAATGCCATTCGATGCAGGACAGCAAAAATCCGCCTTACGAGCTGGAATACTGGAAATACGGCTTGGAAATTGCGATTCGCTGGGCGGAACGCATGCAGCAGCCCGTGAACCCGCTTTGGGCAGAGGTTGCCGGTTCGTTAGCCGAGCCTCCGCAGGCGGAGGGCGTGTATCTGGCCCATGAGCTTTGCCCGGAAACATTTCTGACGAAAAATCGCGATCATCCGTCCATGCTGGGGGCACTCGGCATTTTGCCGGGCACGCTAATCGACCGCAAGGTCATGCTGAACACATTGCTGAAGGTGAAGGAAGTATGGATTTGGGAATCAGCATGGGGCTGGGATTTTCCGATGTGTGCCATGACGGCCGCTAGACTCGGAGAACCGGATCTCGCGGTGGATTTCCTTTTGATGGATGCTGCCAAAAATACGTACCTAACCAACGGACATAATTATCAGCGCCCTGGCTTATCCGCTTATCTGCCGGGCAACGGCGGGCTGCTGGCCGCGGTTGCCATGATGGCTGCTGGCTGGAAGGATAACGAAGCGGGAGAATCAGCGGCTAATTCGCTTGATCATAATCCGGGCTTCCCGCAGGATGGAAGCTGGTCCGTGAAATGGGAAGGGCTGAAGCCCTGGCTATAGAGGTTTGTAAAGTTCTCAAAATTCAGGAGGCGAGAGCATGTCTGCAAAAGGAACGGTGTGGCCCTCGGAACGGAAGACGGAGACTGATCGGCTCACAGGCCTTGAAGTAACGCAATTAACCAATTATAAGGCACATAACTATCATTTATATTTTACGGAGAACGGTTGGTATGACGGAGAACAACGGCTGTTGTTTATCTCGGACAGGGGAAATTGCGCGAATCTGTACAGCCTGCATGTGAACAGCGGTTTGATAACCCAGCTGACGGATTACAAGGATGTCGATCGATTGGATGCTTGCCTGCTGCCGGACGGAAGTGCGGCGTTCGTCAAGATCGAACGAAGCCTTATTCGCCTGGATCTGGAATCGCTTGAAGAGAAGCTGATCTACGAAGCGCCGGAGGGCTATCATCTAGGCAATGCGAACGCGACAGCCGACGGCCGGTTCGTTATGACCTGCGTGCAAGAGGATCTGTCGCATCGCATCCGGCTCGATCTAGGCAACGGCTATGTCGGCCATCGGGAGCTGATGGAGGCTGCGCCCCACAGCATGATCGTACGTATTGATGCACAGGCCGGCGGCGGAGAGAAGGTATATGAAGCGAACCGGTTCATTACCCATATCAATACATCCCCGAAGGAGCCTTGGCTGATGACCTTCTGCCACGAAGGCCCATGGCATCTAGTTGACCATCGGATTTGGGGGCTGGACCTGCGCATAGGCCAGGCTTGGAAGATCAGGGAGCGGCTGGAGGACAGCGAGAAGGTTGGGCATGAATTTTTTTATCCCGATGGCGTAACGGTCGGCTATCATGGATTCCGTGCGGACGGAACCAACTTTTTCGGCAATATTCGTTATGACAATACGGGCATGGAAGAGACGGAGTTCGGCTTCGACACTTGGCATGGATACGCGGACGGATTGGGGCAGACGATCGTGGATGGCAAGGGAGCGGTCAAGACGCTGAGCCTATGGCGCATGATTGATGGCGTATACGAGGGCCCGCGCATCCTGTGCGAGCTGCGGTGCAGCTTTCATTCGCAGAAGGTGCATGCCCATCCGCGTTTTAATGCGGATGGAAAAAGGCTGATCTTCACAAGCGATAAGAATGGATATGGCAATTTGTATTTAGTTGAGATTCCAGAAGATTTTAGTTCTTTGCCGTTGATGGCAACGTAACCGAAGGAGGGGAAGGCTAATGAACACCGCAACTGAAATTGTTAATGCCGAACGCATTTCCGTTCGGGTCGCCAGAACGATCCTGTCTCAAAGCCAAGACGGCTATCACCCGAATATCGCTAATAAGTGGGGCTATGTGGCTGGCATGGCGCTGACGGCGATCGGCCGGCTCGGCGACTGGACGGAAGAATCCGAATACCAAGCAACGGTGAAGCGTCATATGGACGTCTTCATCCAAGAGGACGGCTCCATTCGCGGCTATAAGCTGGAGGAATACAATCTCGACCATATTAACGAAGGAAAAAACCTGCTGAGACTATGGAGAGAGAGCGGAGATTCTAAGTATGAGCAGGCGGCTCGGCTTCTTATTACCCAATTGATCGGCCAGCCCCGTACGGAAGAAGGCGGATATTGGCATAAAAAAATATATCCCTTCCAAATGTGGCTAGATGGACTGTACATGTCTTCTCCGTTTATGGCCGAATTTGCCAAAACCTTTGGCGAGAGCGGTTGGTTCGATGAAGCGGCGCATCAACTGCTGTTAATCGAACGGCGTACGCGCAACCCGCAAACGGGATTGCTGTATCACGCTTGGGACGAGAGCAGGGAGCAGCGCTGGTGCGATGGCAGCACGGGCCGCTCCCGGTATGTATGGGGGAGAGCGATGGGGTGGTATGCCATGGCGCTCGTAGACTCACTTGAGCATTTTCCCGTTCATCATCCAAAACGCGGACAGCTGATGGGGATTTTCGAGCGGATGGCGAATGCCTTGCTGCGCGTACAGGATCAGGTGAGCGGCGTATGGTACCAGCTGCTGGACTGCAACGGCCGCCAAGGAAACTATTTGGAGTCGTCGGGCTCGTGCATGTTGACGTATGCCTTGGCTAAGGGCATTCGGCTCGGCTATTTGGCTGAGATTGACAGGCAGGCAGTGGAGCGCGCATATGACGGTATTCTTGAGCGCTTCGTAACCGAGGATGAACAAGGGGTTCATCTCCACAGTATTTGTAACGGAGCCGGCTTGGGCGGACGTAAGTATCGCGACGGTTCCTATGAATATTATATGAGCGAGAAGGTCGTAAGCGATGTGCTGATGGGCGTCGCCCCGCTGCTGCTGGCGAGCGTCGAGCTGGAGCGCCTTCGCGGGCAGACGGATTCGGACGCTATATAAAGGATGGTAAGCCGGTGATCAACCAAAGGAGGAAGTATACGGATGCGGCAGCATAAGGATAACCGAAGCGCCGATAAGCTGTTGATGAATTATCCCGCGTCATGGTGGCGGAATATGTGGCGCGAAGCGCTTCCCTCGGGCAACGGCGTCATTGGAGCATCCGTATTCGGCGGCGTTCAGGAGGAGACGGTGCTGCTTAACCATGCTCGCCTATGGCATTGGGGGAGCAAGGATGAGCTGCCGGATGTGAGCGGCACGCTTGCAAAGACCCGCAGGCTGATGGATGCCGAGCGATATGCCGAGGCCAGCTGGCAGCTGGCGAATGCTTTAAAGGAGCGCGGTTACGGAACGAAGCTCGCTTCGAGATTCCCGCTGGCCGCGGTCCGGCTTGTCATGCCCTGCGGCAGTGCCTTTCGCGGGTACAGCAGGACGCTGGCGATGGACAGCGGGGAAGTAACGGTAGGCTGGACGGACGGACAGAGCCGGTATTATCGGCAGCTATTCGTTTCGCGGGCCGATGATGCGGTTGTCTATGAGCTTGGAGGGGACGGGGATGCCCGTGTATCGGGCGAGATCGGTCTTGTTCTTCACCCAAGCGACCGCTGGGCAGATACGCCGGAATTCAAGGAGCTCGAGCAAACGATCGAAACCGGAGCAGGCGATGCTTATGCCTGGTTTGCCGGAACGAATGACGATGGAACGGATTTCGGGGCAGTTATGCGGGTCATTCCGGAGGGCGGCAGCATCGAAGCGGAGGGAAGCGTGATCCGGTTCGAGGGAGCAAGGCGTTTGCTGGTGCTGGTGAAGCTGTTTGTCCTGGGCKAGCGCTCCACGGACTGGGAGCGGCTGAAGAAGGAATTGGCCGGGCTTGTGGTCGATTCCTCCTACGAAATACTGCTTGAGCGCCATCTCGCCCTTCATCAACCGCTGTACCGTTCAGCCTCACTGGAGTTGGATGACGCAGACGATGATTTGCGCTCTAATGAACGGCTGCTTTTGGATGCATATGATGGGGAGGCACCGCCAGCGCTTGTACGTAAGATGTGGGCATACGGCCGCTATTTGTTCTTGAGCGGTACCTCGTCTGCGGAAGAGGCCGAGCCTTTCGGCTTGTATGGGCTGTGGGGAGGCGATTACAGGCTGGTATGGAGCCACAATATGGCAAACGAGAATATCCAAATGATGTACTGGCATGCCCATGTTGGCGGTCTGGGCGAGCTGGTCCCTTCCTTATTCCGTTATTATGAGGGATTGATGGATGACTTTCGTGAGAATGCACGCAGGCTGTATGGCTGCCGCGGCATCTATATCCCAGCAGGCTCCACGCCGGGCATCGGTGTTCCTAATCAGATTGTGCCAGTCATTCTAAATTGGACCGGGGCGGCCGGTTGGCTGGCCTGCCACTATTTTGAACATTTCCGTTTTACCGGCAATCTTCAATTTCTGCGCGAGACGGCGCTGCCGTTCATGCTTGAGGCGCTGCGGTTTTACGAGGACTTCCTGGTTATGGATGCGGATGGATTTCACAAAATTTATCCCTCTGTATCGCCGGAGAACACACCGCTCAATTTCATGCCGGCGGATGGCAAACCGCTTGCGCACCCGATGCCTACGGCGATCAATGCGACGATGGATGTTGCCATTCTAAAAGAGCTGCTGCAGCACCTAATAGAAGCGAACCGGAAGGTAGGCGGCGATTCGGAGGCGGAGAAGGAATGGAGCCGCATGCTGACGCATTTGCCGGCGTATCGGCTGAATAAGGACGGCGCGGTCAGTGAATGGATTCATCCTGCTTTCGAAGATCGATACGCACACCGTCATCTATCCCATCTGTATCCGGTTTTCCCTGGGCAGGAGGTGACGAAAGAGAGCGACCCGAGCTTGTTCGGCGCGTTTGAAACGGCGGTGAAGCGGCGCGAGATCGGTGCCCAAAGCGGCTGGTCGCTGGCTCACATGGCTGCTATTTATGCGCGTTTTGGAGATGGAGACAGCTCCTTGAATTGTCTGGATATCCTCACAAGATCGAGTCTGCTGCCAAATCTGTTCACGCTCCATAATGACTGGCGGGGAATGGGCGTATCGATGCAAATGCCTGCGGCTCCAGTACAATTAGACGCCAATATGGGGTGGGTGAACGCCGTGCAGGAGCTGCTGCTTCAGGTATCGGATAATCTCATTACCTTGCTGCCGGCGCTGCCGGGCCGTTGGAAGCGGGGATGTCTGGCCGATTGGAGGTTCCACACGGGCAGAGTGGCGCTATCTTGGAATCGGGAATCGGGCTCGTTCAGAGCGGAGATTACGGCGGATAGGGATACCGACACAATCGTCAAGCTGCCGGATTGGGCGGGAGCATGCAGCATAACCGGCGGAGAAGTGCAGCCATCGCCGCTGGGCCCCGCGTACTTCACGGTACGAATGAAGAGCGGAGAGGCATCGGTTGTCTTTGAATCTTCCAAGGTTGAATGAGAGGAATTCATCTCCTTCATAACAGGAAACTAAAGCTATATAAATGGAAAGGCTGCCCGTATACGGCGGCCTTTCTTCGTTTACGAGTACCGAATAGACCGTGACATTAGCATCATGGTTTATAATGCAGATAGGAAGCAGAAAGCTGGTGAATGGGATGGAACAGAGAAGGCTGGTCGTACTAGGTATATCCGGAAGCTTGCGTAAGCAATCTTCTAATGCGCGCCTGCTCTCGATAATCGAGGGGATGGCGCCATCGGAAGATTTGGTTTCGAAGGACATATGTCCTTCCCATAGCGTCCGATTCTATCCTTTAATAAGGTATAAGTCTTATTGAAGGAGAGAAACAACATGAGAGGGAGCTTATACGCCTTTTTAGGCGGGGCTTTTATTACGCTGCAAGGAGTAGCCAATTCCCGGATTAGCCAGGATATCGGAACTTGGCAGGCCGCAATGATTACTCAGTTGACCGGATTTATAGCGGCTTTGCTTATCCTGCTGATTGTCCGTGATGGAAATTGGCGACAATTTAAGCAAGTGAAGCCGCTTTATCTAACCGGAGGCGCCTATGCAGCGATCATTATTTTCAGCAATGTTACGGCGATTCATCAAATCGGTGTTACTTTTACGATATCAGCTTTGCTGATTGCCCAGCTGTGCCTAACTTTTTTAATCGATGGCAACGGTTGGTTCGGCGTGACCAAGCAGAAGATGAGACTGCCGCAATTCATCGGCATAGGGATGATGATGGCTGGTGTGGTGATCTTAAAATTTTGACAGAGGTGAAAGCGACGGATGAAAGAAATCCACGATCGTGAGCAGCTAAATGATTTTTTGTATGCTCATCAAATCGAAGCCGTATTCAATGAGCCGTTAAAGCCATATTTGTCGCTGTACAGCTTTGAACCGGGCGAACCCATTTGCGCTCAGGGCGAACCTACGCAGTATTTGTACGTGCTTGTAAAAGGAAAGATAAAAATCTACAACACATCGGCAGAAGGGAAAACGTTGGTTATTTCCTTCAAAACGCCGCTTGAGGTAATCGGTGACATCGAATATATACAGGATATCGATACGATTAATACGGTTGAGGCTGTCTCGCCTGTTTATATGATTGGTGTTCATCAGCGCTGGCTCAAAAAATACGGAATCGATTATTCGCCGCTGCTGCAATTTTTATTAAAAATCATTACGCAAAAGTTTTTCATCAAATCCAATTTCATGAGCTTTAATTTGATGTATCCGGTAGAAGTAAGATTGGCGAGTTATTTGCTGTCCGTCTCCTTTGACGAAACGGACGCTTTATTTAGAGGGCAGATTAGCACATCCCATTTAACGGATGCAGCGAACTTAATTGGAACCAGCTATAGACATCTGAACCGGGTGATCCAGAAGTTTTGTGCGGAGGGTCTGATCGAGCGCAATAAAACGTTTATCCTAGTGAAGGATAAAGCAGGCCTAAGCGCGATGGCCAATAAACCCATCAACAAATAGGGGGATATGTTTATGGTTTTGGGATTACTATTGGCATTTACGGCAGGCTCGCTGGTCAGTCTGCAAAATATTTTCAACAGCAAAGTAAATGAACGCGCGGGATCTTGGGCAACAACAACATTAGTGCTGGGCCTGGGATTCGCAGCATCGCTGACTTTAGGCCTCATCTTCGAAGGCAAACAGATGTTTAACTTACAAAATATGCAGCCCTGGTATTGGGTCAGCGGCGTGATTGGCGTTGGCGTTGTCATTAGCTTGGTGCAGGGGATGAAGCTGCTTGGTCCGACATACGCCGTCTCGATCGCTTTGACCTCACAGCTCGGATTTGCTTTAATGTGGGATTCATTTGGCTGGTTGGGTTTGGAAAAGGTTCCTTTCACGTTCACCAAGCTGATTGGCGTGCTGGCAATCGTCGGGGGCATTCTTGTATTTAAAATCAGCGGTCGACGCGAGGCTCTGAAGGCGGCTAAGATGACTTAGAGCTGTGGAAAAAAAACAGCCAAGGCTCAAAACGAGCTTGGCTGCACAAGTAATGGATTTAACTTAAAACAACAACGCCGTAGCCCTCGATCGTTACGGTGCCACTAAGTAAGGTGCCGGTAAGCAGATCATTTTTTTGTTCGCTGAGCGTTATTACAGCAGGCTGCTCGCTGTAGTTGAGCAGGAAGTAGAGCGGTCCGTCTTCACCCTCGCGGATAGTCAGCTCAATGCTTTGCGGGAGCGTCAGCCAGTCGGCTGTCGGCGAAACAAGGCCGAGCCGTTCGATGATTTGTCCAGCCGAGGCTTCATTAAATACGGCGCCGAAGTACCAGGCCTCACCTTCGCCAAACGCATTTTTCGTTACCGCAGGCTTGCCTGCATAGTAATCGGAAGCATAATGGGCGACTACCTCGACCGAATCGTTTTCCACATAAAGAATATCGTTGAAGGAATCCGCGCCTGTCAACGCTTCATCTCCGCCGCTCCATTTCATCGAGGTTGCTGCACGCGTGCCCTTGATCATCGTAAACTCCTCTACGGAAATACCGCATAGACCTGCAGCCGCTCCAGGGAAAGGACGCATGTAGCAGTGTCCGTGCTCATTCTTATAGCCGGTCCGGCAGCCGAAAATAATAATGCCGCCCTCGCGGGTATATTGCTCCAGCAGAGCCGCCGTTTCATCGCGCATAATGGCAGGATGCGGATAGACGAGCACCTTATAGCGTTTCAGATCGTCGATGGTTGTGCTGCTTCGAACATACAGCGTATCGCTTGGAATATGCCGATGGTTGAGCGCTTTAAACCATGATTTACCGCTCTGCCATGAGAACGGGCCATGCCAAACATCATATTCGCCGTCCCAGTCGTTATCATAGTCGCGCAGCAGCGCAATCTCAGCTTTGAACTGCGTATTCGCGATCCGATTTCCTGCTTGCGCTAGCTCCGCCCCGATTTGTCCAGCCTCCCGAACGCGGCGGTTCGGTCTATTGTGGTAATCATTGATGCCATGCCAATAGATTTCATTGCCAACCGTCGCCGTCCGCCAGCGGAAATAAAGCACCATGTTTGCTCCGTGGGCAATGGATTGGTACGTCCAGAGCCGCATTTGTCCCGGCTTAGGAGACGGCATATCCATTCGGTTAACCCAGCCGCCCGGACCCGACTGCTGCTCCATAATGGCGAAGTTCGGCGAGATGGAACGAACCGTTCCGAGCGTCTGGCTCCAGCCCCGGTCGGCAAGCGGATTTTCTTCGTTTTTATCATAATAAATCGTAGAGAATTGCGGATAAGAATCGTAGCTGAAAAAATCGAGCAGCTCATCGTTCATCCGGTGGCTGTCCAAATGACCGAACAAGCCGTTTGTTGTTACCCAGTGATCGGGTGCAACCTCGCGCAAAATATCGCCCTGCACCTTCGCGTACGAAATGGTATTGTCGGAAATAAACCGTTTTTCATCAAGCGCCTGATGCGGATTGGGCTGCTTCTTAGCGGGCGTTGGACGAGGCAGAAATACCTGCTCCCAATCCGAATACGTCTGGCTCCAGAAAACGGTGCCCCAGGCCTCATTCAGCTTGTCCAGCGTGCCGTATTTCTCCTGCAGCCATACGCGGAAGGCGTCGTGGTCGGCAGGCGCATAAAACTCGCTGATCTCGCAGTTGAATTCATTATCGATCTGCCAGCCGATTACCGCAGGATGATTTTTATAATGCTCAGCCATCTGACGCGTAATAATCGCGGACAGCTCGCGGTATTTTTGGCTGCTGTAGTTGTAATGACGGCGCAGGCCGTGATGCAGCGTTACGCCGTCCTGCGACACATTCAGCACCTCGGGATATTTATGGGTAAGCCATGCCGGCGGTGTCGCCGTAGGCGTGCCGACGATAACCTTAAGCCCATGCTTATGGGCGAGGTCAAGCGCATGATCAAACTTTTCGAACGAAAACACGCCTTCCTCCGGCTCAAAAATCGACCATGCAAATTCAGCTACGCGAATGATTGAGAAACCAAGCTCGCGCATGCGGCGGAAATCATCCTCCCATAGCGATTCTGGCCAATGCTCCGGGTAATAACAGGTGCCCAGATGAAATTCTTTTAACGCATCAATAGGCTTCATTAACTGTTCCTCCTAGTAGTCGGAATGTATATCATGCGAATATATTGCGAATCATTACTTTCCTTATTTATTGTAAAATCAATCGCAGCAACCGTAAATGACAATATAATGCGATCCATGATACAATATTGCCAACTTGAACAAGGAGGGGTACAGTGATGCGTCAGCATTATATAGTGCCGAGTCCGGCTTTTTCCCAGTATGTATGTTACCCTGATCTATTTGGGCGATACAATGCGTTTCCGCAGCATGCGGAGCGGAGAGAGCAGGGGCAGTTGAAGCATTATAATTTGCATCTTATTTATGAGGGAAGCGGCTATTTGATCAATGGAAGCGGCGGTGAGCGGCTGCAGCTGCGTGCAGGTGACGGATTTTTGTTCCCGAAGCATGCTTTTCAGCAGTACGGCTCGAGCGAGGATGATCCTTGGGATGTGCGGTGGATTCATTTTGAAACGCAAATTCCGCTGCCGATGCTTAGAGAGGCGGATGAAACCGGAGGGTGGCTGTTTACGTTCTCCAACCGCGAAAGGTTCAAGGAGCTGACGGAGGAGATGTACGCGCTTTGCAGCCCTTTCGAGACCGGCAATGAGCCTCGTTTATCCGCTTTGCTTTATGAAATCTTAGTGGAGCTTGTGCAGCATTCCGAACGGCTGGAGGGATCTTCCGCTCTGGAGAAGCAAAATGCGATAAGGGTAGCTGCCGATCAGATACGGCACAGATGCGCGGAGTCTTGGAGCTTGGAGCGAATGGCAGCGCTGGCAGGCTACAGCCATTATCACTTTCTAAGATTGTTTCAGCAGGTCATGGGGAAAACGCCGAATCATTATGTCACGGAATGCCGTATCGATGCGGCGAAGCTGCTGCTGGCGACAACGGCATTATCCGTGACAGAGGTTGCGGCGCGCTGCGGTTTCGCGCAAGCGAGTTATTTTATACGCGTATTTCGTTTAGCCGAAGGTGTATCGCCGAAAATGTACCGCACCATTTATGGACAAGGGGCGACGCTTCATTAACCGGATTTAACGGCCGCGTGAATGGCAATGCCGGATGGGTCATGAACCACAAAAGCATCTCCATGCGCTGCGGCCTCAACGCCTTCGCTGCGCAGCTGCTCCAGCCATGCTTCACGAGAAGCAGATGTCGGAAACACGATTGTGTAATAAGACAGGCCCACCGTATTAGCCGGTGGCAAAACAGCGCCGACGCCTGCCCAAATGTTCATTCCGATATGATGGTGGTAACCGCCGGCCGAGACAAATACGGCAGACATCTGCGCATAGTCCCCAACCACGTCAAAGCCAAGCTTGCCCTCGTAGAAAGCTCTCGATGTACGCAGATCGCCCACATGAAGATGGATATGCCCAATGACCGTACCTGCCGGCAGGCCGCTCCATTCTTGTCCTTCGCTCTCTGCGAGTAAGCTCTCCCAATCCAGCGGATCGGATGCCATCACGTAGTTGCCGCCGGCATCCTGCTTCCACTGGTCGCGCGGACGGTCCCTGTAAATTTCAATGCCGTTATTATCCGGATCGGCAATATAAAGCGCCTCGCTGACGAGATGGTCGGCTTGCCCGATATGAATGCCGCTGCGAATCAAGTTCCGCAAAGCTAGCGATAAAGAAGGGCGATCCGGCAGCAATATGGCAAAATGGTAAAGTCCCGCGTTAGACCGTCTTTGCGGCACGGCGGCATTCGGTATTTCCTCCAGCACAAGCAGCGTTTGCTTCCCGTCAGCCGTGAAAGAAACCTCGCGTTTAGCCTCATCCAGCTGAAGCACCTTTAATCCGATGATTTCCTCGTAAAATTGAATCGATTTCTCCAATTGACTAACCTTTAGCTTCACTTCGCCCAGCGAAATATGCGGATCTAGAACTGCCGACATGGTAACTCCTCCTCTATATAAGTGTAAAGCAGGCTCGCTCCGTAAGCTTTAAGCCTCAATAGAAACACCTAATGTTTATATGATGTGCAAAATACTGGGAAAAAACTAATCGAGAATACATGGATTTATCGTATCATATTTATGTATTAAAACAAAGTAACTTATTAAAAGTAATTAACTTATCACTTTCAATTGTTATTCGATTTAGATGACGAGAAGAGGGAAATAAATAAATCAGAATCGAAGACAGAGTCTGAAAAAAATATCGTAAAAAGTATGCTGCTGCATGGCCAAATAAATAACATAGCCAATTTAAAATATAAGAAAGTATAAAATTCAACCTTATACGATGTTTATATTTCACCGCGAAACGAGCTTTAGCCGCCAAGGACGGCGTCAGCCGTTTACGCTTGAAAAGAGCCGTCCGCGCTATCGAAAGCGATCGGACGGCTCTTTGCTTAGGCCTCGATACCCGGCTTCGGCTGAATGGGAGCAGCAGGCTGTTTTTTCTTCACAGGAAGCGGACCAAACAGAAGCCAGTGCCATTTGAACTTTGCGCTAAACGATACTATTGCCCAAGGAACAAGAAGTGCGATGAAGAAACCTCCTGCCGCCCAAGCGTGGTACAGCAGCGGATCGCCGGATACGCTCGTTTTACGGTATAAAAACAAGATAAACGGATGGGCCAGGTAGATCCCGAAGGAGGTGGCGCCGATATGCAGAAGCGCCTTCACAATCGTTTTGTTCCAAACTGAATAAATCCAGTAAGCAATCTGGAGCAGCAGGATGCCTGCCGTAACGCAGCGAACCTCATCGATGATCTCCAGCAGATTCGTATTGATGACCTTTGTATTGTACAGCCGGTTCTCGTAATAAAAATAGAACAAAATCAGGCTTGAGGATAGGAACAGCACCCATAGCGCAATTGAAGCCGCTATTTTTTGCGGCGTAACATTAGCTCTGGCCAGGTTGATCCATGACGAGAGCTTCATATAGTGGATGCCGATAAACGCGCCTGCCGTAAAATAAAACATGTATGTAAAGCAATAGCTTCCGGGGCTTTTAATATGGAATTCACCGATCACCTTATAAATAAACAGCCACTGCACGAGTAGTCCTATCCAGGCAATATGCTTGCTGAGCGCTGGGAACCGTTTGATTGCATACAGCATGAGCGGCGAGAGCGCATAAAATTGAATAATAATAACGACGAAATAGAGATGTGTGTATGTTTTTCCGAAGACGAGCATCTTAAGAAATTTCTCCGTCGTAAAATAACCGATAAAGGTTTGCAGGTCAATAAACCCGAACTGCGCATATCTCGTAAAGCCAAAATAAAAAAAAGAGAATAGCAGAAAGGGGATTAAAATTTTGGACATCCGTTTCTTGTAAAACTGTCCGATTGTTTTTGCCGTAAAAGGTTTGTCATAGTAGTTGTAAAATAGCACGAAGCCGCTTAAAAAAATAAAAACAGGAACCGCGAATTTGGTAACGGTGTTTAGAAATACGTAAAGCGGATAAAGCGTAGCATGGTGATCGTAGGTCGCTACGATCGCTGATGTGGCATGAATCATGATGACCGCGAGTATGCCAATTGCTCTAACGATATCGAGCTCGGGCAGATACGGTCTTTTTGCTGCTTGTGCCATTAAAATCCCCTTATTTTTTATAAGATGCAAACGCTTGCTTGAGGTCAAGGACCAGCCTCTATCGATATTATACGTTTAGTGTTAATTTCAGCCAATACTTTTATTTGAACTAGTTGTCTTAAGGCCTATTGCTAGCATTAGGTAAAGACAAATGAGGTTTAGCTTGATATGATAGGTGCTATTATGTTCGTGACACTTTAGCCTTATATGATGCTTATATTTCACCGCGAAACGAGCTTTTGCCGCTATGGCTATGGATGGCGTCAGCAGTTTACGCTTGCAGGAAAGGAGCGTTTTGCCCAAATGTGGCTTACTTATTCGGTGTTTGCCGCCATTTTCTTTGGTTTACGAGGCATTCTATATCATTGGTCAAGTCAAAAGCCGCTTAACCGAAATCTTCTGTTATGCGGCACTTTTAGCATGGGAGCCATCGTAAATGGGATTTGCGCGCTCGTCTTCTCGTCAGATTGGACAATAGCGGCTTTAATCGGAATACAAATGGGACTGTTCTCCTTCGGTGCGAATGCGAGCATGTTCAAGGGCTTTGCGGTTGGCAAGGCATCGTTAGTGGCAATATTAACGGCGCTGCCGTCCGTTGTAGTCGTCATCGTTGCTTTTGGGCTTTGGCATGAGAAGCTTCATGCCATGCAGTTCATCGCCTTTGTCGTTATTATAGGAGGCGTGCTGCTGGTTCGTTTGTCTAACGACATCTCGCTTCGCAATTTGCAGGGAGCCCAGTGGGGGCTGCTGGCGATGCTGCTGTTCGCGGCAAATGATTTGTCGGGCAAATGGTCTACGCTGATGGAGGCGGATATATTCCCAACGATGTTTTTTATGTTCGTAACGGGAACGGTTTGCTTTGGTTTATGGTGGCTGCGGGATTTGCAAAGCGAGCGGGGCAGCCGATCGCTGGCGGTTCAAAGCTCGGGCACAGCAGGAGGCGAGGTACGGGTTTCGCAGGTTTCCTCAATCAGCGCAGGCAAAGCGGCTGCATATGGAGCGGCATGGAGCGGCAAACGCACATACCTCGTTGGTCTGGCTGTAGGCATAACGAATGCGGTTGGCATGATATTTATTCTAACGGCATTTGATCTCGGCAAAGCTGGACTCGTATCAGCGGTGACCGCGCTTAATGTGCTGATCGTACTGCTTTATACGCGCTTTGTCGTGAAGGAACGGTTTACGCCGGCGGAGGTCACGGGGATCTCGCTTGCGTTCGCGGGTATTTTGCTGATGAGGCTGTTCGGAGCGTAACGGTAAAAAGGACTCACCTTAAGGTCAATGACCCCAGGGTGAGTCCTTTTCGTTTCGGTGCGGTTAGTTACTAGGATAGGACAAGGGCGGCTGCTGCGATTTCAAATTATTGCTGGCCTGGACGAATACGAACGACGCCGATGTCTGTTGCATTGATTGCGAATGCATTGCCGCCTTGATTGATGGATGCATTAGCGCCTTGTTTGACGTTGACGAAGGTTTTGCCATTGTCTTTTTTGACCGAGTTGCCTTGTTTGGAATGTTTACGTGACATTTGCTCACCCCCCTTCAGGTGAAAGGCGCATGCTGCATTGCACGGGGGAAAAATTAGCGGCGTTTAGGTTTCTTGAAAATTTGTACGGTAGCTGCATTGCTGGCAAGCACGTTGCCTTGCTGGGCGCTTGCTTCAGCGGTTTGATAAATATTAATAATCAGGTAATTGTTTTTTCCTACGCGGTACTTGACGGTTTTGACACTCGAACGAACCATTAGTTTCCCTCCCTGCCGGCAAGTTTCTCTTTGCTAGATACTATATGAGAGTAGGAAACCGCTTGTATCCGCTAATGATAACCGTCAATTCTATCAATTATCGTTCCTTTTGTAATGCGAGGGAGTCATGCCTGTTAGCTTCTTGAACATGCGGTGAAAATGCGGAAGGCTCTCGAAGCCGCATTGCTCCGCAATGCCGGCGATATTGGCGTCGCTCTCGACCAGCAGCTCCTTGGCGCGAATAATTCGTTTGGTCGTGACATATTCCGTAACGTTCATCCCAGTCAGCTTCTTAAAGACACGGGAGAAATGCGCCGGCGTAACGGATGCGCGTTTAGCTAGCTGCGACAGACCGAGAGGGCTGCCTGGATGCCCGTCGATATAGGTCAGAATCGCTGTCATCCAGCCGGGTGCGGAGGAGGAAACGGCGGTTTGGCCTTCTTCTGCCGGGTGAAGGGTGCGGCCGAGCAGCAGCAAGATTTGCTGAAGATGAAGTAGAACAGCCTGGCGATAGCCTGGCTGCTTCTCAATTTCCTCGTTATGGATACGATCGATTAAGGTGATCATCTGATGTTTATCGGCTGCAGCTGCTGCCGGAAGCTTATAGGCTTTACGGCGTTTGGCTTGCTCGAAGCAGCGTAAATAGGAGAAGGCGTCACCGAGCGGCGGACTATGGACGAGCGATGCGTTAAAAAACAGCGCGGTTGAAGTTTTTGGATCATCCGGATCCGGAAAGGAACGGTGAATCGTATTGCCGGGAATAAGGAACACGTCGCCGGGTGCAGCGTCATAAAAGGTTTGATCGATAAAAAAGGTTCCTTTTCCGCTATAAATATAGACAAGCTCATACCAATCGTGAAAATGGTCGGGCAGCTCGTTTTGTGCGCTTTTGGTATCCCGATAGACGCACTCGAATGGAAACGGGGTCATGGCGTCGAACCTTTTCCGATATGGATTCATGGGCTTTACCTCACTTTATGTCATTTGTCAGCCTGATTGTAGCAAATATCAAAAAAGAGTACAAATATGCGATAATTGATTATTTCAGACATCGATATTGTTTTTTATAATAAAGAGGAACCTAATCTGCTAGAAAAGAGGCGGAAGAGATGAGATTGGATGCGCATCAGCATTATTGGAGCATAGAACGAGGGGATTACGGCTGGATTACACCGGCATTACCGGTGCTGTACCGCGATTTTTTGCCGCAGCATTTGGAGCCCCTTCTAAATAAACATCAGCTGGACGGAACAATTGTGGTACAAGCGGCGGCGACGCTCGCGGAGACCGATTTTTTGCTGGCTTTGAGCGAGACTGAACCAACGATAGCAGGCGTCGTGGCATGGCTGGATTTAGCAGACCCTGACTACCGGATTCATTATGAACGGTTTGCCAAGCATCCTAAATTCGTAGGCTTTCGCTTGATGATACAGGAGATGCCGGACGCAAACGCGATACTTGCGCCGACCTACGTGGAAGCGCTCACTTTTTTTGCGGAGAAGGGTGTGCCTGTTGATTTGCTGGTTGTATCGCATCAGCTGGAGCCATTAGTGAAGCTGCTGGATCAGGTGCCTCACCTGCATGCCGTTATTGACCATATCGCTAAGCCGCGAATAAAAGACGGAGTGCTGGAGCCATGGAAAGAGCAAATGAGCCAAATATCGGCCCATCCTCGGATTTATTGCAAGCTTTCCGGCATGGTGACCGAGGCGGATCACAATAATTGGGAGCCGGCGGCGTTCAAGCCCTACATCGAGCATGTGCTGGATGTATTCGGACCCGGGCGAGTGATGTATGGCAGTGACTGGCCGGTCAGCTTGCTCGCAGCAAGCTACGACGAGGTGGTTTCTGTGCTTGAACAAGCATTGCCGGAGACATGGACGGAAGCGGATCGTGAGCGGCTGTTCGGACTAAATGCAAAGGAGTTCTACCGCATATGACAACTTTAAATCATCAACAGCTAAACGAGGAGCAAGCCGACTTATACGACGAAATGAAGCAAGCGAAGATAACGGTGCTGCAGATCGGAGAGGGTAACTTTCTGCGTGGCTTTTTTGACTGGATGCTGCATGAATGCAGGAAGCAAGGATTATATGAGGGCAGTATCGCGGTAACGCAGCCGCGCCCTGGCGGGAAGCCGAAGATTGACGCGCTCGCAGGCCAAGACGGATTATATACGCTGGTCATCCGGGGCTTGGAGAACGGAGAAAGCGTGGAGCGGACCGAAGTCATCTCCGTATTTGGCAGCGTGTTCGACCCTTATTCCGAATGGGAGAGCTATCTTGCCTTGGCTGAAAACGCCGATCTTCGGGTTGTCGTATCCAATACGACAGAGGCGGGGCTTGTATACCGGCCTGAGGAGCTTGTGGAAGGACAGCCGATTCAGTCGTTTCCCGGCAAGCTGGCGCAGCTGCTTTACCGCAGGTTCACCCATTTCAACGGCGATCCGGAGCGCGGATTGATTTGCTTGCCTTGCGAGCTGCTTGAGCGTAACGGCGACGAGCTTCGCAGCTGCATTTTGCGTTACAGCGAGGATTGGGGTTATTCGGAAGCCTTTAAGGATTGGGTCGTCAATCATAACCGGTTTTTGAATTCGCTGGTGGACCGAATCGTAACCGGTTACCCGGATGATGCGCAGGCTGAAGCCTGGTTTAGCGAATGGGGCTATTCCGATCCGATGCTGACCACGGCGGAGCCTTACCATCTATGGGCTATCGAGGCGGAGCCGGAGTTTGAAGAGGTGCTGCCGCTCCGCAAGGCGGGGCTGAATGTCCACTTTGTGAAGGACCTGAAGCCGTTTCAGCTTCGGAAGGTCCGCATCCTAAACGGCGCGCACACGCTTATGACACCGCTTGGACTTCTTTATGATATCGAGCAGGTGAGAGAGGCCATGGAGCATTCCGTGCTTGGCCCGCTCGTACGGAATACCGTGGAGGCGGAAATCATTCCTTCACTCTCCATCGCCGAGGCGGAGCTGAAGGCATACGCTGGCGATGTATACGAGCGTTTCCTGAATCCGTTCATCCGTCATAGACTGGCGGATATCGCAATGAACAGCCTGAGTAAATTCAAAGTGAGGCTGCTGCCGTCCGTGCTGCATTATGCGGAAGGCGGCGAGGCTGTGCCAAGCGGTCTTGTCGCTGGGTTTGCCGGCTTACTGCGGTATTACAAGGTGAGCAAGACCGAAGCTGGCTTCGAGGGCCGATCCTTGAGCGGTGTATCCTATACGGTGCGGGATGATGCCAGCCTGCTGGCATCGATTGCGGAAGTATGGGCGGAGGCGCTGGAGCAGCAGTGGCCGCTGGAGAAAACAACCATGAGGCTGCTTGGCCTAACGAATGTCTGGGGACGCGACTTAGCGGCCGAATGRCCGGATCTGACAGCCGCACTTAGCGCGAAAATAATAGAAATGGAGCGATACGCCAATGAATAACTGGGTTAGGTTGCATGAGCAGGATCATGTCGTGATTGCCCTTCAGCCTTTTGCCAAAGGGGATAAGCTTACGCTTGAGAGCGGGGCAACGCTTGAGCTGCAGGATGCGGTGCCAAAGGGACATAAGGTGCTGACGAGCGTTGTCCGCAAAGGCGAGCATGTGCTGAAATTCGGTTATTCCATTGGCGTGGCGAAGGAAGATCTCATGCCGGGTAGCTGGGTGCATACGCATAATATGGGCACCGGCCTAAAGGGCTTTCTCGATTACTCCTTTGAGCCGACTGCAGTTGAGCAGATCAAGGCGCCGTCGCTGGATGCAGGCCGCACCTTCCAAGGCTTTATCCGCGAAAATGGGGATGTCGGCATCCGCAACGAAATTTGGATTATCAACACGGTGGGCTGCATCAATAAAACTTGTGAAATCGTAGCGAGAAAAGCGAATGCAAGGTTTGAAGGCCGGGTGGACGGCGTTTATCATTTTGCGCATCCGTTTGGCTGCTCGCAGCTTGGCGATGACCTTGTCCATACGCAGAAGCTGCTTGCCTCGCTGGCGAACCATCCGAACGCGGCAGGCGTGCTGGTGATCGGACTCGGCTGCGAGAATAACCAGATTGATGCTTTCAAGCGGGCGATTGGCGAGCATAGCCCGGAGCGGGTGAAATTTCTGAAGTCGCAGGATGCGGAGGATGAAATCGAAGATGCGCTGGAGCTAGTTGAAGAGCAGGTGGGATACGCCGAGCGCTTCAAGCGCGAACCGGTTCCGGTGTCGAAGCTGAAGCTGGGTCTCAAATGCGGCGGCTCGGACGGACTGTCGGGCATCACGGCTAATCCGCTTGTCGGTGCGGTATCCGACCGTTTGATCGAAGCGGGCGGAACGGCGATTTTGACCGAGGTGCCGGAGATGTTTGGCGCGGAGACAATACTCATGAACCGTGCCGCGGACGAGCAGGTTTTTCATAAGATCGTTCATTTAATCAATGATTTTAAACAATATTTCATTAAGCATGACCAAGAGATTTACGAGAATCCGTCACCTGGGAACAAGGATGGAGGAATCAGCACGCTGGAGGAGAAGTCGCTCGGCTGCACGCAAAAGGGCGGCCATGCGATCGTGCGGGATGTTGTGCCTTACGGGGAGCGTATAACGAGCAGCGGACTCAATCTGCTGGAGGCGCCGGGCAATGACCTTGTTTCGGTAACGGCGTTATCCGCGGGAGGCGCGCATATCGTGCTGTTCACGACAGGAAGAGGAACGCCGTTTGGCGGACCTGTGCCGACGGTGAAGATTGCGACGAACAGCGAGCTGGCTGGACGCAAGAAGAACTGGATCGATTTTAATGCAGGACAGCTGCTTGAAAACAAGAGCATGGAAATGCTGACCGATGAGCTGTGGGAGCAGTTGATCAGCCTTGCATCGGGTGAGTCTCAAACGAACAATGAGCGCAACGGCTTTAAGGAAATCGCCATATTCAAGGACGGCGTTATTTTGTAGAGGCATGCTCATGCGCAGAAATTAGATGGACAGATTCTCATAAAAGGAGTGGATAGAGATGAAATACCGCAAGCTGGGCAAGACGGGTTTGGAGGTATCGGCGCTCAGCTTTGGAGCATCATCGCTTGGGTCTGTGTTTAGGGAGACGGATGATGCGGAAAGCGTGCGTACGGTGCATACTGCAGTGGATATGGGCATTAATCTAATTGACGTTTCGCCCTATTACGGCTTAACGAAGGCGGAGACGGTGCTGGGCAAGGCGATAGCGGAGATGAAGCGAGACCGGTTTGTTTTGACGACGAAGGCTGGCCGGTACGGCGCCGATAAGTTCGACTTTTCCGAGCAGCGCATCATCAGCAGTGTGGACGAGAGCCTGCAGCGCCTGCAAACGGACTACATCGACATCTTGTTTCTGCATGATATTGAATTTGTGCCGTTCGAGCAGGTAGCCGAGGGGGCATTCCTTGCGCTTGAGAAGCTGAAGCAGGCGGGGAAAATAAGATTTTCAGGCGTATCGGGGCTGCCGCTGACGGTATTTGAGAAATCACTCGCCTACACGGAGCTCGATGCCGTACTTTCTTATTGCCATTATTCGTTGAATGATACGTCCCTGCTGGACATCCTGCCTCTGCTGGAGCGGCAACAGGTCGGCTTGATCAGCGCATCCCCGCTTTCGATGGGCTTGCTTGGCAATCGCGCCCTCGCCGATTGGCATCCCGCTGGCGCCGAGATACGGGCTGCATGCCAAGAAGCTGCCGCATACTGCGCGGCTAAAGGAGAGGACATCGCTAAGCTTGCGGTGCAATACGCCACCGCTAACGAGCGAATCCCGACAACGCTCGTGAGTACGGCTAACCCTGATAATATCCGCAAAAATATCGAATGGACGGACGAGCCGATCAATGAAGAGCTGCTGGCAGAGGTGCTTGCGATTCTGGCGCCGATTCACAACCGGAGCTGGGAAAGCGGCAGACAAGAATACAATACGGGCATTGTCGTATAAAGGGAGAGCTGCAGGGTGAGAGCAATCGTATGTGAGCAAGTGGACCAGCTTAAACTGGTTGAGCAGGAAAAGCCGGCATTGCAGCCGGGAACGGCAGTCGTTCGAATTCGGAGAATCGGCATATGCGGCACCGATCTGCATGCGTATAAGGGAAATCAGCCTTTCTTCTCCTACCCGCGCGTGCTGGGACACGAGCTGGCAGGAGTCGTAGAACAAATCGATGATCCGCATGGCAGGATTCATGCCGGCGATCAGGTAAGCATCATCCCCTATATGCACTGCGGAGAATGCATCGCTTGCCGGAATGGTAAGACGAACTGCTGCACGGATATGAAGGTGCTTGGTGTTCATATCGATGGAGGCATGCGGGAGCTCATTGTCGTTCCCGTTACGCATTTGCTTGCAGCAAACGGGCTGACGCTGGATCAGGCGGCTGTGCTTGAGCCGCTGAGCATTGGCGCACATGCCGTTCGACGGGCTGCGCTTCAAGCCGGAGAGACGGTGCTCGTCATTGGCTCGGGGCCGATTGGGCTTGGTGTCATGGCTTTTGCCAAGCACCGCGGGGCACGCGTCATCGCCATGGATATTCAAGACGAACGGCTTGCCTTCTGCAAGCAGTGGGCAAAAGTGGATGAAACGGTAAACGCATTGCAGGGCGCGAAGGAAAAGCTTGCCGAATTAACGAACGGCGAGTATCCGACGGCAGTGTTTGATGCTACCGGCAATGCACGCTCCATGGCGGATGCGTTCGGCTTCGTGGCACACGGCGGAAGGCTGGTCTACGTAGGGCTCGTCAAGGCGGAGCTAGCCTTCAATGATCCGGAGTTCCATAAAAGAGAAATGACGTTAATGGGCAGTCGCAACGCGACGATCGAGGATTTTGCCGCCGTGCAGGAAGCTGTGGCAAGCGGAAGCATAGACGTGAACAGCTACATCACGCACCGTGTTCCTTTTGCCGATATGATCAACCATTTCGACAGCTGGCTGAAGCCGGAATCGAAGGTAATTAAAGCGATGGTGGAATTATAGCCAAGGCATAGCCACTATTATAGAAGGTCCGGCAAAAAAGGCGATTCAGCCTTGTGCCGGGCTTTCTACGCGTTTATCCGTCTGTGCGGCCTTGAATCGAGCATTTGCCGTGCTCAGGTAGAGAATTTTTATACTGAATTAGTACGTTGACAAAAAAGGGTGACCGGAATTATGATTGGAAGCTGACTTCCAATAATTAGGTATTGTAAAAAACATTCGGATGAAGGAATAAGGGGGGATAACGATGTTAAATACAGAGAAGCAAGCAGGCAAAGCAAAGCAAAAAGCGGAGCTGGACGAATCGAAGCGGTCTTATGTGTGGGCGCTCCGGTTTCTGCTGCCCTATAAGAAGCAAATCGCAGCGCTTGCGGCATGCGGCACGATGGCGGTCGTGGGAGAAACGCTAACGCCTAAGATGATCCAATACGTCATTGATCATGTCGTAGTTAACAAAGATACGTCATTGTTTATCACTATTTTAGCAGGGCTTACCGTCATCAATTTGCTCATGCTCATCGCCAAGAACTACCGCAACCTGCTGCAGCGGACGATTGGGGAGCTGGCCTCGCGTGATATGCAGACGGCAATCTTCAAGCATCTGCGCAAGCTCGGGTTTTCTCATTATGAACGGCATCCGGCGGGCGAGACGCTGTCGATGTTCAACTCCGAGGTCGCTTCCGTTCAGAAAATTTACCGCAACGTCCTGCCAAGCGTCATCGAAAATTTACTTTTCATAGCAGTGGCAATCGTGCTGCTGCTCAGCATCAGCGGCTGGTTATGCCTAATCATGCTGCCGACATTCGGCCTTTATTATTTATTTGGTCCTTATTTTGAGCGCAAAGCAGCTTTGTACGGCAGGCAATCCGGCCAATCCCGAATCGACTATAACCAAGCGGTATACGAGAGCATTTCCGGCATGCGCGAATTCCGCGCCTTTGGCTCCCAGCCCTGGTACCATGAGCGAACGCTCGGCAAACACAAAAACTGGTCCCATTATTATTTGCTCGCCGCAACGTACAGCTTCGGCAGAGGAAGCTTTCGGCGGTTTACCTTTTATTTGGGTGCAATCGCTTTGTTTATTACCGGCTACTACTCTTTGCAAAATCAATGGATTACGTTAGGCGGTTTTATCGCCTTTACCCTCTTATACATGACAACGATGTTTCGCCTTACCCTGCTCGTCACGCAGCTTACCGAGCAGAAGCTCATTATCCACCAGACGATTCCGCTGTTCCGGTTCATGCATAAGCCGATTGAAATTGATGATCCGGCCGAGCCGGTTACTCTCGATAAGGTGCGCGGGGGACTTGTATTCCATAATGTTCATTTCCAATATCCGGGGCAGCCTCCGGTCATTAACGGCTTCACGCTAACGATTAAGCCTGGCGAGAAGGTGGCATTTGTAGGGGCGAGCGGTAACGGCAAAACGACGATGTTCAAAATGATCGGACGGTTTTATGATCCGACCGCGGGGACCATCAAGCTCGACGGCGTGCCGATTCAGCAAATGACGCTGGAACGTTTACGCGAGTCCATCGGCTATGTGTTTCAAGAGACATATTTGTTCGGATCCTCGGTCAAAGAAAACATTCGCTTCGGCAAGCCGGAAGCGAGCGACGAAGAGGTCATTGCGGCCGCAAAAGCCGCGTACGCGCATGATTTTATTATGCAGCTGCCGGAGGGCTACGACACGCTCGTCGGCGAGCGGGGCATGAAGCTGTCAGGCGGACAGAAGCAGCGCATATCGATTGCGCGCATGTTCGTGAAGCAGCCGGCTATTATTTTGCTCGATGAAGCGACCTCTTCGCTTGATAATGTAAGCGAGTATGAGGTCCAGCGGGCGCTGGATGAGGTGCTAGTGAACCGAACGACGATCGCGATAGCGCATCGGCTGTCGACGGTAAAGCATTTTGACAAAATCGTCGTCATTCATGAGGGCCGCGTTGCGGAGGCAGGCAGCTACGAGGAGCTGCTCGACCGGAAAGGGCTGCTGTATGAGCTGGAAAGCGGACTAACGGAAGCAGCGGAAGGAAGGGTTGCGCATGAAGTATCTTAAAATCTTTTGGACCAATTCGGTTTTGCTAAAGGGCACTTATCTGATTGTGCTGCTCTATCTTGCGCTGGAATCGGTATCCAATTACACACTTGTCTATGTTCAAAAGATATTAATCGACGATGTGTTTACGAAAGGGAACTATGAGCTGATGCCCGTTGTAATCGGAATCTTTGCGATTGCGGGCATGGTGTACTCGCTCATGTTTACGATGACGAGCCGGAGCCTTGTGCGCAATGAATTTGCGGTCAGCCGCTCGCTGCTCTCCCGTATGCTGAAGCGGCTTGAAAATGTCCCGGTCGAGCGGTTTCAAAATGAACGAACCGGCAAATACGTCTATTCGTTCACGCAGGATCTGTTCATATCGGCGAGCGTAATCGGCTGGCAGATCCCGCGGGGGATGCAGGAGACGCTGAACCTATGCATTTTGATGGCGATCATCGGCTTCTCCAGCCCCATCCTGCTGCTAATGATCGTAGGACTATGTGTGATTTATGTATTGATCGGTTATTATTTCACGCCAAAGCTGAAGGCGCAGGCCAGACAGGTAGCGGAGAAACGCACCGCGCTTCTGATCCAAATCGAGGAAGGCGTCGCATCTACGCGCGAGGTGGTCGCATACCACCGGTTAAAATGGGAAGAGAAGCTGTATAACAAAATGTTCGCGGAATATTTCGACCAGGTCATGATAGAAGGCAAGCTTGTTAATCGGCAAATTCGTTACAGCGATCCGATGAAATGGGGCATTGGCATTCTCGTGCTGGGCTACTGCGGCATACAGCTTATTCATGATCAGATGTCGATCGGAACATTCGTTATATTGTTTCAGTTTTCAACGCAAATGTCGGATTCCTTTTACAATTTGTTTCAGTTCTTCATGAGTATGTCGTCACAGCTTGCGAATGTGGACAGGGTACAGCGTATTTTGGAGCTGGAGCAGAATGATCCTGGTTCACAGGGTATGGAGCGTAAAATCGAGCATTTATCCTTTAACGATACGAGCTTTCGCTATTCGCCGGAGCTTCCGGAGGTTATCCGCGGCTTTACCGCAGATCTGCCTATCGGACGAAAGATTGCATTCGTAGGGACGAGCGGCGGCGGGAAATCGACGATTGCCCAGCTCTTGGTACGCTTCTATGATGTGTCGATGGGAAGCTTTAAGCTGAATGAAAGGGACGCCCATACCTATAACCGCGAACAATGGGCCCGGAAGGTAGCGATTGTGTTTCAAGATCCTTATATGTTCTCGGATACGATTCGCGAGAATCTGATGCTCGGCCGCGACGGGGTGACGGAAGCGGATATCGAGGAAGCCTGCCGCATTGCGCAGATCCATGACTTTATTCTAGGGATGCAGGGTGGTTATGCCACCAATATCGGGGAAAGAGGGATTAAGCTCTCCGGCGGACAGCGCCAGCGCATCGCCATAGCACGCGCTATTGTCACAAACCCGGAGATACTAGTGCTGGATGAAGCAACCTCGGCGCTTGATCTGGAGACGGAGCGCCAGCTGCTTGCCGCGCTGGAGGCAAGACGGGAAGGGCTGACGACGATCATGATCGCGCACCGTCTGTCTACGATTGAGAATGCGGACGTCATATTTGTAATGGATCAAGGTGCTTTAGCGGAAACGGGCACGCATAACGAGCTATTGGCTAGAGGCAAGGTTTATCAGCAGCTGCTTATGGCGCAGCGTTAAGGGCAGGTCTCACGGAATGTGAGGCCTGTTTTTTTTGAAATATAAGAATTTATAAGTTTCACATTTATAAATAAGCTTTTATTTCACCGCGAAACGAGCTTATGCCGCCAAGGACGGCGACAGCCGTTTACGCTTGTACCTGCGCACAGCATAATCCAGCTCCAGTGTCGGCGCCTCGCATTGTATAACTAGAATGAATCGCTTACAATAGTATCGCGAAGGGCCTAAGCGATGTGGAATGTACACATTTATACTCAAAACGAAGACAAAGGTGTCGATCGGATGAAGCGTTTTAAAGCAAAGCTCGGAATTATATCGTTTGAGAGATTAACCTTAAAAAAGAGAATCATTCTAATTTTCGCTGCAAGCACGATCATTCCTTTCCTTTGTACCGCGCTTGTTTCTAATCATGCGATTACTTTAATTTTAAGCAAAAACTTAAATTCCGGAGTTCAAAGCAATTTGCATCAGGTCCAATTATCATTGGAGACGACCATTAGCAATTTGAATCATGTATCGCAGCAATTGGCTTATCCGGGCAGCGTCGGTATGATGCTGGAGCAGTATTTATCCGCAACCCAGCAATATCAGAAAGCCGTCTTAATTGAAGATATTCAAACGGAGCTGAATCTGATTACGTTCACGAATCCGTCTACAAACTTAGTCATGTACTATTTTAAGAATGAAGATAGCTATATGTTTCAAAACAATGCCATAAGAGAGGATTTCTCGTTAAGTAAGCTGCCTATGCTTGCCTCCTATTACGGGATCACTTATTACGGTCCGCATATTAGCAACAGCATGTATAATAATGAGTTTGTGCTCTCCGCACTGCGGCGGGTGGATGTGCCTGGCCGTGAAGGTATTTACGTCTATATTGAATCAGGCTTTAAACTGACGCAAAGTATTCTCGAAAGCGATCGAATCGGCAAAAACTCGTTTCATCTTATTCTCGATAACGATGGCCGAATCGCTTACAGCGAGGCGGGCAGCATCTTTCCCCAGAACGGCTATTTTTCTCCGGACGGCAAACCGTCCGATCATGCGGTGGGCGGGGATTCCGGACTGATGAACGGCTATTATTGGTTTAAGGGCACAAGCAACCAGGGCTGGAGCGTTGTGTCGCTTATCCCGAAAGAGGATTATAACGAGGAGAAAAACCGCTGGATCATAAAGATGATCTATTTGTTTGCTTTATTTACGAGTATTGGTCTCCTTCTCGCTTGGCTGCTATGGAAGATGGTTTATAAGCCCTTGAACCAGTTTAATATGGAGATGAAAAACGTGATCAGTACACGCATTCAGTCTCCAGTAGTTCGCACCACTATCCCTGAATTCAACTATCTGCTAAAACAGTTCCATAATATGAAGAATCAAATCGCGAACCTGTTTCAGGAGGTGGAGCAGAAGGAGAAACGAAGAGCTGATCTTGAGGTGGAGAAGCTGCTTTACCAGATAAATCCGCATTTTCTTATGAATACGCTGGATACGGCCCATTGGCTGGCCGTGATGAACGGGCAGAAGGAAATTGACCGTTTGGTGCTGTCCTTAAATAAGCTGCTGCACTATAATCTGGGCAAACTAGGCCAGAAATCTACAATAAGAGAAGAAATTGATTCACTCAGGCAGTACCTCATTTTGCAGCAAATCCGTTATGACTTTGCTTTCGACGTGCGGATTGAAGTAGAGGACGATGTGCTGGATGCAGCGGTACCCCGCTTTATTTTGCAGCCACTTGTGGAAAATTCACTGTACCACGGTCTAGATGACGATGGCTACATTCAGGTAGACGTAAAGCAAAAAGAACATATCGAGATTACGATACAAGATAACGGAGCGGGCATTACGCAAGAGAAAATTGAGGAGCTGCTTAACGAGCCGAAAAACCCGCAGGAGAAGGTCGGCATGGGTATCGGTATGAACTATGTCAAACGGATGCTTGAGTCTTATTATGAGGGTCATGCGAAGCTGGACATTGTAAGCGAAATTTCCAAAGGTACCACTATACGCCTTACATTACCTTTCAGGGAGGTGAGCCAAGATGATGAACGTGTTGGTCGTGGATGACGATAAACTGGTAAGAAAAGGGCTGATTTCGGCGATGCCCTGGCATGATTTTGATTTGCATGTTATTGGAGAAGCCAAAAATGGCGAGAAGGCGCTTGAATTTCTGGCAACTGCGGAGGTCGATTTACTGCTGACTGATTTGGCGATGCCGATCATGTCCGGGCTTGAATTGATGAGAGTCGTACGCAAGCAGTATCCGCATATCTTTATCGTCGTTTTAACCCTGCATCAGGATTTTGAATATATACAGGAGGCCCTGCGCCTTGGGGCGATTGACTATATTGCCAAGGTTCAGCTCGAGGAGGAGAACTTCGAGGAGGTACTGGGGCGGATTTGCGGACGTATAGCCGAGGAGCAGGCGAAGCTGGAGGCACAGGAGAAAGAGCGGGGCAATGAGACGCTCCGTTTGGATATAGGGTATGCGATGATCGCCGTCACGCCCGAGGATAAGGAGCAGGAGCGGTCAAACGTACCGATTCCGGCCGGTCAAACGACAGAACGCGAGATTATGCCTCATTTAAGATTGTGGCTGCCGGCCGATGAACAGGCTGCTACCCAGATTGGAAAGCAATTAGCCGAGGCGGCAGCGGATCATCCGGAGCTATGCCTTCTGGAGCTAAGCGGCTTGGAGGGACAGGCCATCTCAAAGGTAGAACGATTGCTTATTGCGTACAAAGCCAGCGGTTTCTTTTATGACTATCGAGAGGATGTCAAGATTTATTCATTGTCCGTTCCTCATGTAAAGGAACAGCCGGCTGAGGTGGACAAAGCAGCCCTTTTGTCCGTAAGGGAGAAAGGCTTGTCTTTGGAGTGGGTTCACAAGCTAGCGCAATATGAGCAGCTTGTCGAGCAATTGTATGAGCTGCGAATGCCTTCTTCTCAGCTTGTGAATGAATTAAACCAGTGGATCGTAGAGTGGAATCGGATTTATCAGCCGGCAGCCTCAAGCAGTCTTGAACCGCTGGCATCGATGGACGCTTGGGTACACATTGAAGATTGGCTGGGGAGGACCCGACAGCTTCTGCTCGAGGCATTAGGCAGACCTCTTTATTCGTCAGACGTACAGGATTGTATCGTAAAGGCCGTGCAGCTCATTCATGCCGGTCTTGCCGAACGACTGAATGTGATAAGCATTTGCCAGCAGGTAAACATGAGCCGGAGCTATTTCAGCCAATGCTTTCGGGACATTATGGGCGTAACTTTCAATGATTATGTAAGGCAGCTTCGTGTGGACAAGGCGAAGGAGTATTTGACGAAGAGCAATAAGACGATCTTTTGGATCGCCGAGCATACGGGCTACGCGGATGAGAAGTATTTCAGCCGGATTTTCCGCAAGCATACAGGACTGCTTCCAAGCGAATTTCGGCAGCTTCGCCGCGAAGGTGAACAATCGTCCAAAACATAGGGAGACAAATGTCCGATAGCTCGTAAATCTGCGATTAAGGCCACAAAATGAGAGCATTTCCCCACCTTATTATGAGACCGTACTCTAACCATGAGAACGGTCTCATTATGCTATTGTAAGAGTAAGAAAAACATCAACGCGAAAGAAGGGGTGCAATATGAATAAAAAAAACCAAAGCAAACTGCTTCTGTTTATGATTATGCTGCTTGTGATCAGCGCTTGCAGCAATGCAAACAATTCCCCAAACAATACAGGAACGAATGCGGAGGGCGCAAATACGCCGAGCAATTCGGAAGCTCCTCAGGACCCGTTCGGCAAATACGCGGAGCCAATTAAAATTAGTATCGGCATGGAGGTTGATCCCACGGACAAAAGCTTGCCTGCCGGAGATACGCCTCTAGACAATCAATATACGCGCAACATCAAGGAAAACCTGAATATTGAGGTGGAGCACACTTTTACGGCATCGGGTGCGAACATGCCTCAAAAAATCAGTTTGGCTATTGCCAGTAATGATCTGCCGGATGCCATGGTTGTAGGACCAATTGAACTGCGGCAAATGGTCGAGGCTGATCAATTGGCGGATTTGACAGACGTATACAAAAACTTTGCGTCCCCTACGATTAAGGAAATTATCGAAGGCACAGGCGGCGCTGCATTAAAAGCGGTTACATTTGACGGAAAAATTATGGCGATCCCCGGTGTCCAGCTGAAAGCAGACGGTGTTCATACGATGTGGATTCGTCAAGATTGGCTGGATAAGCTGGGCCTTGAGGCTCCAAAAACAATTGAGGATTTGGAGAAGGTTGCGAAAGCCTTCGTCGAGCAGGATCCGGATGGTAACGGCAAGGCGGATACCATCGGTATTTCCGGTCCGCAGAGCGGCGACGGCAAGATGTATGCGAACTTCCTGGAATCGAAAAATAATCTGTATGGCTTTGACGCTATCTTCTCTGCCTTCGGCGCGTACCCGGGCTTTTGGGTTAACGGAGCAGATGGCAAGCCTGCGTATGGCTCTACCCTTCCGGAAACAAAAGAAGCGCTTGTTAAGCTGAGCGAAATGTACGCTGCCGGTCTCATCGATCCGGAAATGGCTGTGCGTAAGGATTCGAAGGAGCCGGTTGTAAGCGGCAAGTCAGGCATGTTCTTCGCACCATGGTGGATGGGCTATGGACCGGTATCCGATGCCGTCCAGAACGATCCGAAAGCAAACTGGCAGTCCTATGCGCTGCCGCTGAACAAGGATGGCAAGTTCAGCCCGCATATCGGTACGCCTTCCAGTGAATTTGTTGTCGTCCGCAAGGGCTATGAGCATCCCGAAGCGCCGATGAAAATGCTGAACAATTTGTTCAAAAACGAAGCGGAAGCGACCTTTGATCCAAGCAAAGGCGGACCTGGCTTTTATCCGCTCCGCCTGGTATATGCGCCTTCCGACGAAACGGAATATACGGTTAAAGCGATACGCGAGGTGCTGGCTGGCACCAAGAAACCTGAGGATTATGCAGCAGACGTTAGCTATAAGCTGCTTGCATCCGATCTGAGAGATATTAAGAAAGTAAAGAACGAGCCTTACGATCAAATGGGCATTGGAACATGGAATCCAAGCGCGGATATGGGCATTTGGACGCGGGCTTACTCGATAATGGTAGGCGGGACTCCGCTTGTCGATACGAGCATGGAGGATGTACCGAGTTTGATTTACGAGCAAACGCCATTGATGGAGAGCCGGTGGGTCAACCTGAAGAAGATGGAAGATGAAATGTTCTTGAAGATCGTGATGGGCGCGGCTTCAGTTGATACCTTTGATACCTTCGTGGCTGATTGGAAGAAGCAAGGCGGAGATCAAATTACACAGGAAGTAACAGATATCGTTAACCCGTAGTTTGAAAAATGGCGGCGCCGATGTAATGTCGGTGCCTTGCCGCTTGAAATCATCGAAGGGAGAGATAGCATGAAAACGAAAGGGTTTGCCAAGCATTATTACCTCATGCTGTTGCCAGGCTATCTTTGGCTACTGATTTTCAGCATCATTCCCATGTTTGGCATTATCATTGCATTCCAGCAGTTCAACCCCGGGAAGGGGATTTTCGGATCAGAAATTATTGGCCTTGAGCACTTTAGATATATGTTTGCGCTTAATGATACACGGGATGTGTTTGTTAATACGCTGTACATTGCCGTTATGAAAATAATTGCGAATCTCATCGTGCCGCTTATGTTTGCGCTGATGCTCAACGAGCTGCGTCTATTGATTATGAAACGATGGGTTCAAACGATCGTATATTTGCCTCATTTTTTGTCATGGGTTATTCTCGGCGGGATTGTTCTTGATCTATTCTCCTATAAAGGGCCTATCAATCAGCTGGCTGGGCTGTTTGGGATGGAGCCGGTCATCTTTTTTGCCAATGCGAGCTTGTTTCCCTATCTGGTGGTAGGCAGCGATGTATGGAAGGAATTTGGCTTCAATACCATTATTTATTTGGCTGCGCTAACTGGCATCAGTCCTGCATTGTATGAAGCGGCGGGCATAGACGGCGCCTCGCGGTTTCGCAGCTTGTGGCATATTACGCTCCCTGGCATTCGGACGACCGCAGTGCTGCTGACCGTTCTTAGCTTAGGAAATGTGCTGAATGCCGGCTTTGATCAAATATTCAACCTATATAACCCGCTAGTATACTCAACGGGGGATATCATTGATACCTGGGTGTACCGGACAGGCTTGCTTAATTTACAATATGAGCTGGCAACAGCTGTCGGATTACTGAAATCCTTGGTCGGCTTCATCTTAATTTCCGTGTCCTACTACTTGGCATACAAGTTCATCAACTACCGCATATTCTAACGAGCACAGGAGGTGACGGGATGGTTCGCGATACAACAATCCGTTCAAAAGCTTTCGATATTTTATTGATTATCGTCTTGGTTCTCATTACTCTCACCTGCATTTTGCCGTTGTGGTATACGCTTGCGCTATCACTAAGCTCAAATTCGGCTGCTGCGGCAGGCAGAGTTTGGCTGTGGCCGATAGATTTTAACTTCAATGCGTATCAGCAAATCTTACAAGACAGTCAATTTTTCAACTCCTTCTGGATTTCGGCGAAACGCGTTTTTCTTGGGGCTGGCCTGAATCTGATTGTGGTAGCCATGATGGCTTATCCGCTCTCCAGAAGCGTGCAGCAATTCAAGGCGCGTAATGTGCTCATGTGGACGCTTATATTCACTATGCTGTTCAATGGCGGTCTCATTCCGCTATACTTAACGATCAAAGAGCTGGGCATGCTTAACAGCATATGGTCGATGGTGCTTGTCGGCGGTGCGCATACCATCGTGTTTAATGTCATTCTGACCGTTAACTTTTATCGGAATCTCCCAAAAGAAATGGATGAAGCGGCGCTCGTAGACGGAGCAGGGCCGTGGGATGCGTTAATTAAAATTTACATTCCGCTTGCTGTGCCTGTGCTAGCAACCGTAACCTTGTTCAGTATTGTTTATCACTGGAATGAATTTTTGTACGGACTGATCTTCATGACACGGGAGGAATATTATCCGCTGCAAACGTATATCCAGCAGCTTGTCGTTTCCGTCGATCCGTCTACGATGACGGAAGATCAGTATAAGCGCATGTCGGAGCTGTCTAACCGGACATTGGATGCCGCGAAAATATTTATCGCCATGCTTCCAGTTCTAGTTGTGTATCCGTTTCTTCAGCGGTTTTTCATTCATGGGATTACGTTAGGTTCGGTAAAAGAATAGCTGATAGCAGACTGCTGTGTAACAGGCTGATGCTGCTATATCCAAGAGAAGGCTGATGATCTGTTTCCGCAATTTGCGGCCGCAGATCATCAGCCTTTTATTGTAGTTAACAACCTTAGGATTTAGGCCAATAATACTGATCTTGGACCATATCCAGAAATCCAAACGATTGGCTGTTATGTTCAGCAGCAATAGCGCTATAATGGAAGGAAAGCAAAATTTAGAGCAAAAGGGATGATAAAACTCGTGAACGTATATAACAGCGGGTCGGCTTTAGTGAAGCAAATTGCCGAGACGGAGCTTCCGGAGCAGGTATTGGCACTTTGGGCATTGGGACAAGAGGGCTTTCTTGTCAAATGGAAGATGAAAACAATCTTGTTTGATCCCTATTTGTCGGACTGGGTTTACGAGCTCAGCGGCCCGCCGTGGTCGCGCGCCTTCGAATCGCCACTTCAGCCATCGCAGTGCTTGGATGTGGACTACGTCGTTTGCTCGCATCATCATGAGGACCATATGGATAAGCTGACGCTGCAGGCCATCGGGAAATCGACAAAAACGCGTTTTATTGCGCCGAAGGCCCATCTTCCGCTGTTGAAGGAGTGGGGTCTGCGGGAAGATCAGCTGATTGGCATCTCGCATGGACAAGTATTGGAGCTGGAGGACGGCATTCGTCTCGAAGCGTTTGCTGCCAAGCATGAGCAATTCGAGCAGGATGAAGCAGGAGAGCATAAATTTCTTGGATTTGTAGCAGATTTTGGAGGCATTCATCTTTATCACGCGGGAGATACCGTAGGTTTTCCAGAACTGGTCACCTGGCTGCAAAGCAGACAGATCGATATTGCCCTTTTACCTATAAACGGACGGGATTTTGTGCGCAATGAGCAGGGAATCGTCGGTAATTGCAACTATCGCGAAGCCGTCGAGATCGCTGTGCAAATCCAGGCCGATTTATTAATACCGATGCATTACGGCCTATTTCCGCATAATGATGAGAACCCGGCTTATTTCGTCGACTATATTCATCGCAATTATCCGGCTAAGAAGTTCCATATGTTCGCCCCGGGCGAGCGATTTATTTATATGAAATAAGAGTCCCCACATGATTTTGCGGCAATAGGACAAAATGAGGGAGGCAGGATGATTGGAGGTGACAGCTGTGGCAAACAGAGGACTTGTGACCGCGCTTACGGCTGTAGGAGCAGCTCAACTGCTCAAGCTGCCTTTGCATTATGCAAAAACCGGAACCTGGGACATTCGGAAGCTAATCGGTTCAGGCGGTATGCCTAGCGCGCATTCGAGTGGCGTATCGGCCTTAGCGGCATACACGGCGACCAAATACGGCGTCAAAACGCCCGAATTTGCTATTTCCGCGATGCTTGGCATCATTGTAATGTATGATGCCATGAATATTCGCAGGCATGCAGGTGAAATTGCGGTACAAGTAAACGATCTGGACGAGGACGTTGAAAAGCTGGCTGGGAAGCATCCAGGCATTTATCATAAGCGCAGGCGCGAGCGGCTTAAGGAAAGCCTTGGGCATCAGCCTCGCGAGGTAGCGGCGGGTTCGCTGCTTGGTGCTTTGTTTGGCTTTATTGGAGGCATAACCGCATTCAAGAAATAATGATGGTACAGCAATGAAATCGTTTTTTTTAAAGGTTTAAGCCCTTTATGGCTTAAACCTTTTTTATATATAAGAATTTATAAGTTTTCACTTATAAACGTGCTTATATATCTCCGCGAAACGAGCTATTGCCGCCAAAGGACGGATGCAGCCGTTTACGCTTGTATGCGGGCAGATGACTGCCTTGTTTCATTAGTTATATAATGGAGAAGTCTTACCATTTATATGCATGCGAAAAGGGGGATTATAAAAGTGACGGAGCAATTATTATGGATGCATGGAGCGCCGTTTGCGCTCGGGAATACGGATGAGGATTGCCCTGCAATTACGCCTTATTTGGTGAAAGGCAACAACCGTCCTGCGGTTATCGTATGTCCAGGCGGAGGTTATGGCGCGAGGGCGTATCATGAAGGCGAGCCTATTGCCCAGTGGCTGAACAGCTTGGGCATCTCAGCATTTGTTTTGCGTTACCGGGTTGCGCCTTACCAGTATCCTTGCGCGCTGCTAGATATACAGCGGGCGATCAGAACGGTCAGATTCAAAGCCGGCCAGTTTCGCGTAAATCCGAACAAGATTGGGATACTGGGCTTCTCAGCAGGCGGCCATTTAGTGTCTAATGCGGGTACGAGCTATGACAAAGGAAATAAACATGCGGAGGATGTCATTGAACGCGAGTCATGCCGTCCGGATTTGCTCGTATTATGCTACCCCGTGATCACGCTCAAAGAGCCCTATGCGCATGTTGGTTCTAGAAATAATCTACTTGGTAAAGAGGCCTTGCCTGAGAAAGTGGCGCAGCTGAGCAGCGAGGCTCAAGTAACCGAGGATACGCCGCCTACTTTCCTGTGGCACACTTCGGATGACGCAGCCGTACCCGTGGAAAACAGCTTGTTGTTTGCTGCGGCTCTTAGAAAACATAAAGTCCTCTTTGATCTGCATGTGTACGCCAAGGGCCGGCATGGGCTCGGGTTGGCCGAGGATGAAGAACATACAAACGAATGGACGACGGCTTGTTCCTCTTGGCTCGCGTTCAATGGATATAAGTCTTAGGCATCATAATTAAACGCAAACAACGATTTGTCTGACAAAGCTTCCTTTTCGGGTCGAACAGCGGTCTGCTATAGAAAATCCAGCGTGTGCAATAAGCTCGTCCATAGGATCAGCAGTGATGACAATCACCTTGTTAGCGATGCGGCGGGCATGCTGCAGCAATGATAGCTGTTCTTCTGGTGTTGTGCGAGAAAAATGGTTATAAGGCATATCCACAATAGCTGCGTCGTAATGGCTCGTGATGTCGGCAATATCTCCGCAAACGACATCCGTATTGAACTCGAAATGCGCTAGGTTTTCAAGCGTTCCCCGAATGACAAAGGGGTTGATATCCCGGCCGACAATGTTTATGTTCATCGACAGCGCTTCAACTAACACAGTTCCAATGCCGCAGCAGGGGTCGATTGCGGTTATCCCGAGTGGCTGAGGCACAGCAATATTTGCGGCGGCCCTGGCTACCCGGGTGCTGAGCGCAATGGAATAGCTCCTCGGCTTTTGCATTTGCGTAAGCCAAACAGCCTTGCTCTTGATATAATTGCCGAAATACCAACGCCCGCCCCAGTATAAAATGCCGAAGCTAAAGTCAGGATTCCGCACATCGGCTTCCCCTTCAATAGACATGCCAATTTCTCGTTCAATGCCGCGTTGATCATCGAAATCGATTTTATCCTCCTGCGGAAGGTCAGTCATTTTGACGAAAATGACCTTGAACGTCGCATCGTCTAATTCGATTTGCTTCACCTGCTCCAAAATATCCTCTAGACGCTCGCCTTCATAGAGAACCTCAAGCCGCTCTCTCATAAAAGGGCTGCGGTCGGGATGGACATCAATATCACTCATCAAAAGCCCGGAGTCTGACTGTTTATCAAAAAACGAGCGCATCTCCAGATGGCAAAGCTCTGTTTCTTCCAATCGATAGCCGTAGGTATATAGGTATAACGGTGGTTGATTTCTAGTTTCCAGCTGATTCGCATCCTTTATAAAAAAACAATTGAGGTTTCTAGTATACAGGAAACGGCAGCCCTTACAAAGGAATGGTGTGGAATGAGGGGGTATTGCGCGCGGAATTGCATAAAGCCGCACGCGACAGCGGAAGACGCTGCCGCGTGCGACGAGGCGGTCAGAGAAAACGAAACAGCGGTGCTGGGAAGCTAACCGATGAGCGATACAGCTTGCTGCTCGGCTTGCATCAGACGTTCGCGTACACGAACGACTTCACCGATAATGATAAGAGCGGGATTGGCAAGCTTCATCGTGACAGCTAACGTATGGATATCCGATAGCGTTCCTACGATGGTACGTTGACGATTCGTTGTGCCCCGTTCAATTAAGGCAACGGGCGTTGCTGCGGATTTCCCATGCTTCAAAAGTTCTTCGCGAATCGCAGGAAGCTCGCTTACTCCCATGTAAATGGCCAGCGTATCGACGCTGTGAGCGAGTAAATCCCAGCGAATCGGCGATTTGTCGCCGTGACAGCGGCTGCCGGTCACGCAGGCGAAGGAAGCGGCATATTCACGGTGTGTGACGGGGATGCCGGCAGCAGCGGCAGCGCCGATAGCTGAGGTGATCCCGGGCACGATCTCGTATGGAATGCCCCAAGAGGCGAGCTCTAAAGCTTCCTCGGCGCCTCTTCCGAATACTAGTGGATCGCCGCCCTTAAGGCGGACAACCGTTTTACCTTGTTGCGCGTATTTGACGAGTGCTTCGTTAATCAGTTGCTGAGGCATCGCATGCGAGCCGGGAGCCTTACCACAGTAAACCAGCTCCGTATGGGAACTAGCATAGGCTAATAATTCTTTGCTGATAAGMCGATCATAGAGGATAACGTCTGCCTGCTGAATACGTCGCATGGCTTTTACCGAAATAAGCTCTGGATCGCCTGGACCAGCGCCGACTATATATACCGTACCTGTCTTTATGTTTCTCATAGGCTGCTCCCTTCGGCTGATTATGCCGTTTTAGTATCTGAATTTAATTCCTTCTCTTCTTAGACCGTTACGTAGATCGATCCGCTCTCACTATCGATTTCGGTCTCAAAGGTCGTTACGCAGCCATCGTCAGGCTCATGCACGCGTCCGCTGCGCAGATCAACCTTCCAGTCATGAAGCGGGCAGTGTACGGCTGTGCCGCACACCATCCCTTCCGAAAGCAGGCCGCCCTTATGCGGGCATTTATTCTCAACGGCAAGCACGCTGCCGTCCGTTAACCGGAATACGGCAATTTCAATGTCTTTTACTTGTATGCGTCGTGATCCTTTTACATCTATATCCGAAAGGTTGGCAACTAACAGCTTTGTTGTCATAGGTAACTCCCCCTGAAAAATATTGTTTAGCAAAGCTCGATGCTAAGAATTTCGCTATATGTCATGTGAAACACGCAGGCTAAGCGTGAATACTATAGCTGCACGGGCTGAGCGCTGTTCAATTGCTCGAAGTTTTTACGGAGTTCGTCCGTTTCGACAATTTGCTTCCACGGGTCAGTTGTCAGGCTGAGTGTTTTCTCGATACGCGATTTAAGGGCAAGACGCTCTTCGCGATTTTCAAGGCCTTTCTTGACATGATCCAGACCAACGCGTTCGATCCACTGAGCGGTACGCTCGTTCCATTGTGCATTTTCCCGGTAGAGCTGCAAGAATGCGGAGGACCATTCCATCACCTCATCTTCTGTTTTGACGATGCAGAGAAGATCGGTAGCCCGGACTTTTACGCCGCCGTTGCCGCCGATATGAAGCTCCCAGCCTCCGTCAATGGCGACTACGCCAAAATCCTTAATTGTAGCTTCCGCGCAATTTCGCGGGCAGCCGGAAACGGCAAGCTTAACCTTAGCTGGTGTATTGAGACGTTCGAATGCCTTCTCCAGTTTGATACCCATACCGATTGAATCCTGCGTACCGAACCGGCAGAAGGTTGATCCAACGCAAGTTTTAACGGTTCTAAGCGTTTTACCGTATGCATGACCGGATGGCATATCAAGCTCTTCCCAAATTTTTGGAAGATCCTCTTTTTTAACGCCGAGTAAGTCAAGCCGTTGTCCGCCCGTGAATTTCACCATCGGAACATCGAATTTTTCAGCGACTTCCGCAATTTTTTTCAAATCAGCTGGGGAGGTTACGCCGCCGTAGATACGCGGAACAACGGAGTACGTGCCATCCTTTTGAATATTTGCATGATAGCGTTCGTTGGTAATCCGGGATTCATTCTCATCCACGTATTCCTCTGGATTAACCATGCCGAGGTAGTAGTTGAGCGCCGGGCGGCATTTGGAGCAGCCCTCCGGATTGCTCCAGCCAAGAACGTTCATGACTTCATTAGTTGAGTTGAGATTCATGCGCGTAATTTCCGCAACGATCTCATCTCTGCTATGCGTGGTACAGCCGCAAATGCCTTCTTTTACCGGCTCGCCGACCGCATCGCCGGCATATAGGTGAAGCAGTCCTTCCACTAGCGGTTTACAGCCGCCGCAGGAAGCGGATGCTTTCGTGCAGGATTTGATCGCACCAACGGTGTTGCAGCCTTTGTTCGCGATGGCATCCGCTATCGTTCCTTTTGAGACCCCGTTACAGCCGCAAATGATTTCATCATCGGCCATCGCCTCAAGTCTGTTGCCGCCGGAAGATTGGCTTAATAAATCGGATGAAATACCGAGCAGAATTTCTTTCTCGCGTCCGGCAATCGATTCGCCTTTCTTAATAGAAGCGAATAATTCAGCACCGTCAGACGTATCTCCGAATAGCACTGCGCCAATGAGCTTGCCGTCTTGAACGACAATCTTTTTGTAGGTGTTTGCCATATCATCTTGAATCTTGAGAGAGCGGGTGCCAGGCGCTTCATCAAAGCGGCCAGCCGAGAATACGTCAACGCCGGATACTTTAAGTTTGGTCGAAGTAACCGAGCCGGCATAACCTGCCGTTTCTACTCCAGCTAGATGCTTGGCTAGAACGGCGCCTTGCTCATAAAGCGGAGCCACAAGGCCGTAGGCGATACCTCTGTGTTCGGCGCATTCGCCTACGGCGTAGATGCCAGGTACGCTTGTTTGCATGAAATCATCGATGACAATCCCGCGGTTTACTTCGATGCCCGTAGCTCGTGCCAAATCCACGTTAGGTTTAATTCCGACGGCCATAACGACCAAATCGCCGTCTACCTCGCTGCCGTCAGCGAAAACTAACCCGGTTGCACGGTGTTTGCCTTTAATGGAAGCCGTGCTTTTTTGCAGCAAAAATTGCATGCCTTGCGCTTCTAGCTCGCGCTGCAGCATTTTGGCCGCCGCCTCGTCCAACTGGCGCTCCATCAAATAGTTAAAAATGTGGACGACATTTACTTCCATTCCCAGATGGAGCAAACCGCGTGCTGCTTCAAGCCCGAGCAAGCCGCCGCCGATTACTACGGCTTTCTTGTATTTTTTAGAAGCGTCGATCATCACTTCACAATCGTGAATATCACGGAATGCGATAACGCCTTCTTTGTCTGCGCCTGGAAGAGGTAGCATAAATGGATTAGAGCCGGTTGCAATAATGATGTTATCGTAGTCTACTTCAACGCCTAAATGGGAGGTAACCTTCTTAAGTTCCGTATCAATTTTCGTTACCTTGTGGCCTGTATGAAGGGTAATGTTGTTATCTTTATACCAATCCCAGTCGTTAATGACGATTTCTTGCATATCGGCGCCGCCAGCTAGGACGGAAGACAGCATGATGCGATTATAGTTGGGATGAGGTTCAGCACCGAAGATCGTAACGTCGTAGCTATCAGGAGAAAGTTTGAGTAAATGCTCGATCGCTCGAACACCCGCCATGCCGTTGCCGATCAATACTAATTTCTTCTTAGTCGTAGTCATTGTATTTCTCTCCTCTCAATCTCAGCCTAAGCGGGAATAAGAAAAGCCTGCTTCGCTCTCAGGAGAACGTACGTCCCCTAGGAAAACGAAAGCAGGCTTCTTTGCCGCTTTAAACGAGTACACCGTTGTACTCGTGAATGTTATGAATATGATAACGTAAATATACAATGAATTCAGAGTTCATGTCAAGAAAGTTGACATGAAAAACGTTGAAAAAACTTGGTTAGTGACAATTCACACTTTTGTATGTTATATATAATCACAAAGGTATCGGCTTGTGCTGTGTTCACAAAAAGTCGAATAGGAGGGGGCGCTTCGAAATGCGTTCTTTGTTAGTGGTCGAACATCGTGCGGCAAACGAGGTGGCAATGGCGGACCCTCAGTCGGATCAGCTTTCCAAGAAACAAACGCCAAAGTATTTATTAGAAGACTATGGTTATCAGGTGCTTCGTGCAGGTGACGAGAAGAAGGCTGAGTTGCAAATGAACAACGCAGACGCAGTCGTGCTTCATGTGCCTCTTAATGAAGTGAAGTTATGGAGAGCAAAGCTGTTGAAGCAAAAAACCGTTCCGTTGCTATGGTGGTGCAGCGCGGCTTCGGCGTCTCATTCGGCAGCATTTTGCGAGGATGACATTCAAGTGGATGGCATTCTAAMGCCTTCGATGAGTGAACAAGAACTTCACTGGGCTCTTCATTTTGGCTCCAAGCAATGTTTCGAGAGGCTGCAATGGATAAATGAACGGAAGCAGCTGGAAGGAAGGCTTGAGGAGCGGAAATGGATTGATATGGCAAAAGGGATTTTGTGCAAAATTAAAAATATTTCTGAAGCGGAAGCTTACGATGTGCTGCGGAAGCAGGCTATGAACGAGCGTAAACGCATGGTGGATGTGGCGACATCGATCGTTAAGGTCTATCAAATCCTTCAGGATCAAAAATAAGGGGGCTTTGCGATGATGATCAACCTATYAAAGGAAGTAGCCCGGGGAAAAAGGGGGGCGCGGGATCTCACCTATGATGAAGCATTGCTTGCGGCTAACGCTATCCTTGATTTAAAGGCAACCCCGGCGCAAATAGGCGCCTTTTTCATTGCTGAACGTATAAAAATGGAAAACGTTGAAGAAATTGAAGCTTTCGTAAACGTATGCCGCAAGCATGCGCAGCGTGCGCCTATCCAACGGGGGATTGATTGTGCAGGTCCGTATGACGGCAGAAAAAAAACATTTTTTGCGACATTTTCTACCGCGTTTGTTCTTGCGGCTGCAGGATTGCCGGTTACGCTTCACGGAGCGGCCTCCTTGCCGCCAAAATGGGGCATCACGCTGCATGATCTGTTGAAGCAATCAGATATCGATGCCGATCTGCTTTCCCGGGATCGTATTATCCATGCCGCATCGGAAACGGGTGTGCTGTACGTGCCCGCGGAGGAATGGTGTCCTCCGCTTAAAGCGCTGCGTTCGATCCGGATTGAGCTAGACATGCGAACGGTGCTGAATACGGCGGAGAAGCTAATCGATTATTCTCATTCCCCTTATTTAATATTCGGGGTTTATCATAATACCGTATTTGAGCGTATGGCCAAATTAGCGAACAACTTGGCCTATAAGAAGGCGCTCATCGTTCAAGGGGTGGAAGGCTCGGAGGATTTGTTCATCGAGCGGCCGACCCGCACTTATTTTGTAGAGGATGGACAATCGCAGCTTCATATTATTGATCCAGACGCTTACGGCCTGGAAACCTCTGTACCGGAAATCAAATGGACGCCTTTGGAGCAGGTGCAGGAAACGGAAGCTGTGTTGCAAGGATGCGGACACATCGCGTTCGCCAATCAAGTCATGCTTAATGCAGCCGTGAGGCTCAAGCTGGCGGAGAAGGTTGATTCAATCGAGGAAGGCCTTTACGTCTGCAAGGATTTGCTGGATAACGGCGCAGCTTGGGAGCTTTACCGCAGATGGCAGAATGTTATGCGGAGTGAGAGCGCTCAGCCCTGCAACAGCTAATAGGAGAAATAGAAAGGCCTGTGCGCAATTGCGCACAGGCTCTTTTTATTTAGTTCTGTAAGCAAACGGATGCTGCAATTACCGCTTGTTTATTCATAAAGTCTCTGTAATAAGCCGCTTGCCTCTTCCGTGCAGCTTGAAGGAAAGGAAGGATTTCTTGCTGAATTCCCAGTAGTAGAGACAGGCAGAGAGCCTGAATTTGAGTGCCAGGTAGTATATACTCTTTTGTATTGCTGCATTTGTAAGTGAGACCCAAAGTCTTCGTGCTATCCGTAAACATCTCGAGGGTAATGAGTCTGACAAGGCAGAATCATATTTTTGCCCAAATGAAGGTTTTTGTTACACAATAAGGTGAAATTAGATCGTAGTAACTGCTATACTGAAAAGTGGCAGCTAGTTGGATAAGCCACAGCTTTGAAGATCCCAATGTAAGGGTTTTATGTTAGTAGCCTCAATAAAGCAAGTCGTAAGATGGATAAGGTGAAAAGGGGGATATCATGTCTTTTGTAAATCGATTGCGATGGTTTTTTAAGGATAGATGGGGAAGCTATGTGCTTGCTGTCAGCATTATGGCATTAGTCAGCTTGTTATCAACGGTACCGCCCATTCTCATTGGCAAAACGGTAGATCACATCCGCGAAGGAGAGCTGACTTCGTCTGGCTTGACGCAGACGGTGCTGCTTTTAATCGGTCTTTCCCTATTTTTATACATCATGGTATACATATGGATTACGACGCTGTTTGGAAATTCGGCTCTAGTCGAGAAGGTGCTGAGAGGACGGCTGCTTGCGAATTTGACGAGGATGACGCCTGCTTTTTTCCAGCGCAACAGCACGGGCCAGCTTATGGCTTTAGCTACAAATGATGTGCTCGCGATCGGACAAACGGCCGGCTATGGCGTTATGACGCTCGTGAACACGCTTGTCGGCGCTTCGGTAGTCGTTATTATGATGATTTCACTCGTAAGCTATAAATTAATGATTGCGGCTCTTATTCCGCTTCCGCTGCTCGCGGTCGTAATCAGTAAACTGGGCAAAAAAGTGAGAACACGCTTTCTTGACGCGCAGGCTTCTTTCGGAAAAATGAATGATCACGCGCTGGAGTCTATCTCAGGCATACGCGTTATCCGCTCTTATGTACAGGAGAACGATGACCTATATGCTTTCAATAAGGTGACGACAGATGTGATGCTCAAAAATAAGCGGGTTTCCATTTTGAATGCGCTGTTCCAGCCGATCATTTCGTTAATTGTCGGGGTCAGCTATTCCATTGGGATCGGCTATGGCTCTTATCTGGTCTTCCAGGATGAGATTTCGCTCGGGCAGCTCATTTCATTTAATATTTATTTAGGCATGCTCATTTGGCCTATGATTTCTTTTGGCGAGTTTATCAATGTCCTGCAGCGCGGAAGCGCTTCGGCTGACCGTCTGGATACGGCGCTGACGCAAAAGCCGGATCTTAAAGATTCAGATAAACCCGTTGCGATTAAAGTTCCTACCCGCATCGAGATGAAGCGGCTTACCTTTACTTATCCTACTGCCAGCCAGCCTAGCCTAGCTGACGTTTCCTTTCAGCTTGAACGCGGCCAGACGCTTGGTATCGTAGGCAAAACGGGGAGCGGGAAAAGTACGCTGCTCAAGCAGCTGCTTCGCCAATATCCCCTAGATCAGAAGCAGCTGTTTATTGCCGGCGTACCCGTGGAGGAGATCGCGATCGATCAAATGCGGCGCTGGATCGCCTATGTTCCGCAGGAGCATCTGCTGTTATCCAAAACGATTCGCGACAATATCGCATTAGGCAAGCCGAATGCGACTTCGGCAGAAATCGCGCATGCTGTTCAAATGGCTTCCTTTACGGAGGATATAGCGCAAATGCCTGAAGGGCTTGAAACTGTCGTCGGCGAAAACGGGGTGATGCTCTCGGGCGGTCAGAAGCAGCGCCTGGCTATAGCGCGTGCCCTGCTTATTGATTCTGAAATTTTGCTGCTGGATGATTCGTTATCGGCGGTGGATGCGCGGACTGAAAGCCGTATTCTTCACCATATCAGGCTTGCTCGCGAGGGGAAAACCACTTTTATTTCGACACACCGTCTCTCAGCGGTTAGTCATGCGGACTGGATTATCGTGCTGAACGAAGGGCGCATCATTGAAGAAGGCACGCATGAGGAGCTAATGCTGTTCGGTGGCTGGTATAAGGAACAGTGGGAACGGCAGCAAATGGAAGCTAGCTTGGAAGAATGAGGAGGCTCTAGAATGCCAAAGCAATCGACGGCGAGAAGACTATTCGCATATGCTCTCGTTTATAAGTTTAGAATTATCGGCGCCCTGCTTATTCTTTGCAGCGCAGTCGGGGCTGAGCTTGGCGGTCCTTTTATTATAAAAACGATTATTGATAAGCACTTAGCAGCCGGAGGCGGCGAGTTAGTGCCTGTACTATGGCTTCTTGCCTTATATATGGGATTGCTGCTTGTAGCAAGTGTCGGGAATTTCTCGCAGTCGTATATTTTGCAATCGACCGCATTGCAAATTATACAGAACATGCGCATGGATCTCATGCGGCATATCCAGCGAATTCCGCTGCGCTATTTTGACAATACGCCGATTGGTCAGACCGTATCGAGAATCGCAAACGACACGGAGGCGGTGCGTGATCTGTTCATGAGTTTCATGGCGACCTTCGTTGTCAGCTTCGTGCAGCTCATCGGCATTTTTACGGCGCTGTTTATCTTAGATGTGCGCTTGGCGTTGTTTTGCCTGCTGCTGCCGCCGCTCTTTGCGCTCATTATGGTCGTGCATTTGAAATATTCGAAGAAATACATTACTGTCATGCGCGCTAGACTCAGTGATATGAATGCCATGATCAATGAATCGATCGTCGTCATGCCAATTATTCAAGCTTTTCGCCGCGAGAAGGTGACGCTTGAGGAGTTTGAAGTTCTCAATGAGGATCGTTATGTGAATCAAATCAAACAGTTTCGGGTATTTTCTCTATCTTCGAGGAATATCGTAGGCACGATCGGAAGCTTGGTTACGGCAATGGTCATTTGGTATTTTGGCCGCGCTTCTCTCGAGACGGCTATTATGTACGGTGTGTTTTATGCTTTTATTGACTATTTAGGACGCATTTTTCAACCGATTATCGGTATCTTCGATCAGCTGACAAATGCGCAGCGTGCGTTTGTTTCCGCGGAGAAGGTGTTCGCAATACTGGACATGGAAGGCATGGAGGTTGAAGAGGTTAATCAGGTGAAAAGACCGGATGGCGTCGTGAAATTCGAAAATGTTACCTTTGCTTATAAACAAGGCGAGGATGTGCTGAAGCAAATATCGTTCGAAGCGCGAAAGGGTGAGACGGTCGCTTTGGTCGGGCATACCGGATCGGGCAAGAGCTCGATTATGAACCTTCTGCTCGGCTTTTATGAGCCGGATAAAGGGGCAATTACGATTGACGGACGTAACATTGCGACGTATTCGAAGCAGGAGCTGCGCAAGCATATGGGAATTGTGCTGCAGGATCCGTATCTGTTTGCGGGGGACATTAAATTTAATGTCAGTCTGTACAATAAGGACATTTCACTCGACCGTGTGAAAAGCGTGCTAAAGGACGTCGGCGCAGCTCCGTTCATTGAACAGCTGCCAAACGGCTACGATGAATTGGTAGTTGAGCGCGGCAGTACGCTGTCATCGGGGCAGCGGCAGCTTATCTCCTTCGCCAGAGCGCTGGCGTTCGATCCGTCGATTCTCATCTTGGATGAGGCGACTGCGAGCATTGATAGCGAGACAGAGGGACTTATTCAACAGGCGCTCCGAGTGGTCAGCCAAGGCCGAACGACGCTGGTTATCGCGCATCGTTTGTCTACCATTCGCGAGGCGGATCAAATTCTGGTGCTGCATCGCGGTGAGATCGTGGAGCGCGGAAACCATGATGCATTAATGGCCCTTGAAGGCAGGTACTTCAAGATGTATCAGCTTCAGAAGGGCGAGAAGGGCACCGTGGAACGGGCAGGTGTGCCGAAAGAAGCATAAATCGAACAAAACAGGGCCTAAGGTTCCGTATATATGACATAAACAGTCATGTGTACGGAGCTTTTTTTGTTCGAATAGGGCTGTTTTTAACTCTGTTTTTCTAATACTTTCTACCAATTGACAGGATATTTGTTCCAATGTATACTCTTCAATAAGTTTAATGTCAGTTTACATTACATTTGATTCACGCGGCCCTTAGCTTTGGGCCCAAAGCTATGATCCCTTTCCTTCATTTATGCAAATAGTCTTCTTTCGGATGGCATGCATGTATTGAAGCAAAGGGATTTTTTATTGCCGCGGGTGAACAAATGTGCATGTTTACTAGAACTTTATTTCATTTTGATATTGGGATTACAAATTTTTACTAAGCTAGAAAAGGCGAGTAATACTATTTATAGTTGTGGAGAGGGGAACATGGGAATGCAGAATTTGATTAGACGAACACAAAGAAAAGCCTGCATGCTGCTTGCGGCTCTTCTGGTTGCTGGCAGCACGCTCGGTAGCATCGGGAGCCCGGTACATGCAGCGCCTGAAAATGACAAAGTAGTGATTTCGCAGGTGTATGGCGGAGGCGGCAACAGCGGGGCTGTATTCAAAAATGATTTTATCGAATTGTACAACCCTACGGGTTCGGATGTGAATTTGACTGGTTGGAAGGTTCGCTACGCTAGTGAAACAGGCGCTTTTTCCAACACGACCCTTTTAAGCGGCATTATTAAATCCAAAGGTTACTTTCTGATTCAAGAAGCAGCCGGTTCTAACGGAACGATGAGTTTACCCACTCCGAATGTAACCGGAACGATCGCGATGAGCGGTACAAAAGGTAAGGTAGAATTGGTCGGAGTGGTAAAGGATACAGATGTGCGGGTAGATTTAGTCAGTTTCGGATCAGACGCCACCGAGTTTGAAGCAGCACCAGTCGGGGCATTATCGAATACGACAGCTGCAATTCGAAAAGCAAGTGTTTTAGGAGAGAGAGCACTCGATACGGATAACAACAGCACGGACTTTACCATCGGGACGCCAGATCCTCGCAATTCTTCTTATGGCGTTATTGCAGAAGGAGTAGAAGCGGTCGAACCGGATGTAAGCCCTGGAGCTGTGCAATCGGGCACGATTATCAAGCTCTCAACGCCAACGGTTGGCGCCAGCGTTTACTACAGCGTCTACGGCGCAGGCGATGCGCAAGTCGCACCCGAAGACTTCACTTGGTATCAGCCGGGAACTTCATCCATCGTCATAACGGGACCGACGACGGTACATGCGTATGCGAAGAAAGAAGGCTTAACGAATAGCGCGCTGCGTGAATTTTCTTACAGCATCTCAGAGTTGGGTACAATCGCAGAGGCCCGTGCTGCAGCGATCGGTACAAGCGTTACCCTCAGCGGCGTCGTTACCCACAGGGCAGACTCCGGCGGTTTTGTAAATCTTTTCGTTCAGGATGCGAATAACGGCATCATCGTTAGAGTACCGAACAGCGTCTCTGCGGAGCCGGGCGATCAGATTGAGGCTTACGGCAAGCTGACCGAATTTTCGGGATTGCTTCAATTGGAAGCGACTGCACAAAATACGAAGGTAACGGGTTCAGTTCCTGTCCCTTCGCCTATCCTAGTAGATTCGACTAGCTTTGGCAAAACGATCGACAACCGCAATAAGTTCGAAGGTCGTCTGGTTCAAGTGAATAACTTGACCGTTGAAAGTGTCGCGAGCGGCGTAGTTACAGCAACGGATGCGGCCAGCGGCGGTAAAATCATTATCTATTCCTCCGATGCTTCCTTTATCGCTGGGAAAACCTTTGAGCAGGTTACTGGCGTTATGACGTATCATTCCAGCGTCGGGCTGGAGCTTCTTCCCCGCTTTCCGCTGGACATTGTAGAGAAGCGTTTGGCAGTACAAGCTAGTATTCCTTCTGGCGGCATTAACGCCGGCGGATCGGTTGCGCTAAGCACGCTGGCTGAGGGCGGCGTCATTCGTTATACAACCGATGGAACCGTACCGACGGCATCGGTGGGCACCATTTATACAGGCTCGATTGTCGTTAACGCGGATACCGTTATTAAAGCGGTTGTCACTGCTGGAGGACAGACAAGCGAAGCAGCAACCTTTACTTATAAGGTGCTGGAAAATACAGATGGCATAACGATCAACAAAATTCAAGGCGAGTCACATAAGTCGTTTTACAATAATGTACAGGTTTCCAATGTCACGGGTATCATAACTTCGGTAACTACGAATTCCTTTTATATGCAAGCGCCTGATGCGCAGAAGGATAACAAACCTAATACGTCGGAAGCCATTCAGGTCTATAAGCCAGCGCATGGCTTTGTAGTGAAAGACGCTGTTTCCGTCTCGGGTACGGTTCAGGAATTCGGCAACAGTCCATCGCTGACGGTTACTCAGATCAATGCCGCATCGATCAATAAGCTATCAAGCGCTAATGAGCTGCCAGTTGCAACCTTGATCGGGACAGGCGGACGTATCATTCCGAATCTAATCGATACAGACAGCTTCGGCGTGTTTAATCCAGACGTTGATGCGATTGATTTCTTTGAAAGTTTGGAAAGTATGCTTGTCGAGCTCAAACAACCGACGATTACGGGACCGTATGCCAATTCTGTAACTCCGGTTACGGTTGATAACGGCGCTAATAATCCAGTGAAAACGGCAGTAGGCGGCATTGTGCTGCAAGGCAACGGGTTAGATCCGACAGACAGCAGTCTGAATCCTCAAAAGCTATTTATCGGCGGTTCCAAACCAGCGGGAGCAGAGATCAAAACAGGCGATGCTTTTGACGGCAGCATTGTCGGCGTCATTAATTACGCAAGCGATCTTTACAAGCTGATGCCGACACAGCCTTTGCCTGCTATTATCCGCAGCGGCAATACGCAGAAGGTGACGAGTATTGTAACGGATTCGGACAAGCTGACCATTGGTACGTTTAATGTGGAAAACTTCAATGCGGCTGAAACGGCAAAGGCGGCAAAAATCGCATCTATTATCGTGACGAACATGAAGCAGCCGGATATTATCGGCTTGATGGAGGTTCAAGATAATGACGGCGAGAATGATACAGCCGTTACGGACGCTTCCCAAAGCTTCCAAGTGTTAATCGATGCCATTAAATTGAAGGGCGGACCTGCGTATGCTTACACCGACGTAGCTCCGGAGAATAATAAAGACGGCGGGGCGCCTGGCGGCAATATCCGCGTTGGCTTCTTGTATAATGCCGATCGTGTAACTCTGGCATCGGACAGGAAGGGAAGTTTTGCAACATCGGTGAAGGTGGACGCAATGGGCGGATTGACGCAAAATCCAGGACGAATCGGTTCCACGGATGCCGCAACCTTTGCATCTTCCCGCAAACCGTTGGTTGCAGAGTTCCTCTTTGAAGGAAAACGCGTAGTGGCTATTGCCAATCACTTGAATTCTAAAGGCGGGGACGGCAAACCGTGGGGAGATATCCAGCCGGTTGTTCGCAGCAGTGAAGTGCAGCGCGCGAAGCAAGCGGAAGCTGTAAACAGCTTCGTCAAGGAGCTTACGATAAAGGATCCTGACGCAAGCGTTGTTGTACTGGGAGACTTTAATGATTTCCAATTCTCCGGTACGCTGAACAAGCTGAAGGGTGGAGAGCTAGCTAACCTGGTAGATAAGCTGCCTGTTTCGGAACGCTACTCTTACATCTATGACGGGAATTCGCAAACGCTGGATCACATTCTAGTGGATAAAGGGATGGAAGAAAAAGCTGAAATTGATGTCGTTCATGTTAATGCGGACTTCTCAACCGAGCAGGGCAGAGTAAGTGACCATGATCCGCTGCTTGCGCAGCTTGACCTCTCAGCGAAGAAGGATGCGGAGTTTGCAATGACGATTATGCATGTGAATGATTCGCATGCCAACTTGGCGAATGTTGCAAAAAGATTTACAGCGGTTAAACAGATACGCCAAGAAACGGCTCATTCAATCCTTCTCGATGCGGGAGATGTATTCTCGGGTACGCTGTTCTTCAATAAATACTTAGGCCAAGCGGATTTGGAGTTTATGAATAAACTCGGATACGATGCCATGGTATTCGGTAATCATGAATTCGATAAAGGGCCTTCGGTACTGGCTGATTTTGTGGAAAAAGCAAAATTCCCGTTCGTGAGCTCGAACATTGATTTCAGTAAGGAACCCGAGATAAGCGGGTTAGTATCCGAACAAGCAATCGGTGAATCGGCGGAAGCAGGGAAAATTTATGACGCGGTTATTTTGGAAGAGGGCGAAGAGAAAATAGGGGTATTCGGCTTAACAACCGAGGATACGAAGTTTCTTGCATCGCCAGGCGATAATATTGTTTTTGAGGATCATATCGCGAAGGCGAAGGAAACGGTCAAAAAGCTGCAGGACATGGGCATTAACAAAATTGTAGCATTAACGCATCTTGGCCATGAGTTTGATCTAGTAATGGCTGAGCAGGTAACTGGCATTGACGTCATCGTTGGCGGACACAGCCACACGAAGGTTGATGCGCCAAAGGTATTCCATGCTGATGGCGAGCCTACACTGGTCGTGCAAGCAGAGGAGTACAACAAATATTTAGGCAGATTGGATTTGAAATTTAACGATGCAGGCGTGCTTACCAAATGGAACGGCAAGCTGCTGGACATTGCAACCTTTGCGGCAGACCCGGTTGCGACAGAGATGCTGAAACCTTATCAAGCAGGAATCGCCGAAATTGAGCGTCAAGTAATCGGTAAAACGAATGTGCTGCTGGAAGGTGAACGCAACAACGTTCGTGCCAAGGAAACGAATCTTGGCAATTTGATGGCAGACGGCATGGTCGCTAAAGTGAAAAGCCTTGTCAGCGGCAATCCGGATTTGCAGCAGTATGAAGTAAAAGGCTTTGTTGCGATTCAAAACGGAGGCGGCATTCGCGCATCCATTAAGAAAACCGCGGATGGCAAAACGGATGGCGACATTACGCTCGGCGAATTGCTTACGGTCATGCCATTTGGTAATAACCTTACTGCGCTTCGCATGACGGGGCAAGAGATCATTGCGGCGCTGGAAAACGGCGTGAGCGGAATCGAAACGGGACAAGGTCGCTTTCCTCAAGTGTCCGGCCTGCGTTATTATTACGATTCCAAAAAGCAGCCGGAGGTGCTTGATGCGAATGGGCAATTGACGCAAGCGGGCAGCCGCATCGTAAAAGTGGAAATTAAAAATGCTGACGGCAGCTACAGTCCAATTGATGTGAATGGCTATTATTTTGTGGCAACAAACTCCTTTATGGCGAATGGCGGCGACTTCTACCGATCGATGAAGCAGGCGAAGGATACTGGACGCCAGCATGAGCTGAATATCGTAGACTATGAGGTGTTCTGGGAGCATTTGACGAATTTAGGTACGATCAATATTGGAACGGAAGGCCGAATTACAGATTTGCTGGGCCAACCGCTTCCGGGTGACGGCGGAGAGAATCCGACACCAACTCCGACACCGACACCAACGCCAACGCCAGGCGGAGGTGACACTGAAATCGAGTTCAGTGACGTAGGCAGCCATTGGGCAGCGAAGGCTATTGAAGAAGCCGTGAAAATTGGGTTTGTAAAAGGGTATGGTGACGGTACGTTCCACCCAAGTGAGCAAGCAACAAGAGCACAATTCATTACGATGGTCGGCAGAGCATTCAAGCTGGATTCTTCAGATGGGAAGCTGGATTTTGCGGATGCGGGTGAGGTTCCTGCATGGGCACGTTCCTTCTTTGCTCAGCTCATCGAGGATAAAATTATAAGCGGGTACGAGGATCATACATTAAGACCGTCAAGCGCCTTAACAAGAACGGAAATGACCGTTATTCTGGTTCGCGCGCTTGGTCTTGAGGTCAATCCGAATGCGAAACCAACCTTTGCGGATGTTAGCGATATTCCAGTATGGGCGCGCCCATCCATCGCTGCAGCAGAAGCAGCAGGCCTGGTTGAAGGAACAGGCGGCAACCGTTTTGCACCGCAGGCAAATGCAACAAGAGCAGAGATTGTTACACTAATATTGACGGCAATAGAGTATGTGAAGAGCAGTTCATAACAATTTAGCAGAAACGTTCCATTCCACTTTGCAACGAGTGGGGTGGGACGTTTTATTTTGCAAAAGGGAACACTAGCAGCCGTTATTGTATTTTTATTGCTGCTTTGCTATAGTTTTGTGGAAATATAGAGAGCGGTAGTCTTACATAGAAAGAGTTGAGTTCGGATGGCGGATGATCGAATGGATGATAAGCTGAGCAAAATGATCGATGTGGCAAGGCTGTATTATGAACTGAACTATAATCAGGAGGAAATAGCGCAGAAGCTGGGTGTATCTCGCCCTACGATATCCAGATTTCTTCAGCAGGCAAAGGATGAGGGTTACGTTCAGATCAAAATCGTTCATCCTAATGAGAACAATTTTGCGCTTGCCGGCCGGCTGCAGTCCAAGTTTGGGCTGAAAAAAGCAGTCATCGTCTCCGTGCCCCAATACGAGGACAGCATTGTGAAACGATACATCGGCGAAGCAGCGGCAGCCTATTTATATGATACGGTGAGAGACGGCGACATTATTGCGACGACTTGGGGAACGACACTTTTTCAAATGGCCACCCAGCTTAAGGATAAGCCTGTTCGCGATGTGAAGGTCGTGCAGTTAAACGGAGGGGTCAGCCATTCGGAAACGAATACCTATGCGTATGAAATCGTTCATTTATTCGGCAAAGCATTCCACACGATTCCTTACTTTATTCCGCTTCCTGCGCTAGTCGACCATGAGATTGTCAAACGGACAATAGAGTCGGACCGGCATATTCGTAATATTTTGGAGCTTGGCAAGCTGTCCAACATCGCGGTTGTAACCGTAGGAGCGCCGACTGAGGATTCGGTATTAATTAGAGCGAACTATTTCACGGATTCGGACCTGGACATCATCCGCTCAAAGGCTGCAGGCGATATTTGCTCGCGTTACATTGATATGACGGGGGCCATTTGCTCCGAGGAGCTTAATGAGCGCACAATCGGCATCAGCCTCGATGAGTTGAAGCGCAAAGAACAGTCGATTCTGGTAGCGGGCGGAGTGAAGAAGGTGAACGGTATATATGGTGCGCTGCGCGGGGGGTATACGAACGTACTGATTACCGATCAGTTTACGGGGAGGTATTTGCTGGAGCGGGATATGTAGAGTACGTTGATAGGGGAAGGAATCCGCTTGCTGCAACGTAACCAAACTATTTAGATGCTGCGAAACAATAGGTTAGTCGGCAGCTAAGTAGATACAAATCAACGTGATAGACAGTAGCTGCAATGAGCTAGACGCAGTTGCACTGCTGCGAAACAACGTGCTGGACGTAGACGGCAGCTACGCTGATACGAGTCAACGTGATAGACAGTAGCTGTAATGAGCTAGACGCAGCTGCACTGCTGCGAAACAACGTGCTAGACGTAGACGTCAGCTACATTGCACTCTGTGCAATAGAAACAGGATTCTGCGAGCATGGTGGAAGCTACAGTGTAGAAAATACAGCAGAAACAGCCTATGAAGACCTCGATGAGTCTAGATAGGCTGTTTCTGTTGTGAAAACTGCAGCGTAGCCAGGATCACCTCGTTTGAGGGTGGTTCTGTTGTAGAAACTGGAGCGTAGTCAAGAAACAGCTCATCTGAGAGTGGTTCTGTTGTATAAACTGCAGCTTGGCCAAGAAACAATCCACATGAACGGGGTTCTGCTGCACAAAATCCAACATAACCAAATAGCTCGCAGTTGAGGGCAGACTCCACCAATAAACAATTCAACTCTCATTTGCACACCTATGATTTGCTTATATGTCGAGCTGCCTCCGGTTGTTACTAGTTACTACATAGTACTTTGTGCAATAGAAACCGGGTCCTGCGAGCATGATGGGGCGCTACAGTGTAGAAAATACAGCAGAAATAGCCTATGAAGACCTCAATGGTCTAGATAGGCTATTTCTGTTGTATTAACTGCAGCGTAGCCAAGAAACAGCTCATCTGAGAGTGGTTCTGTTGTATAAACTGCAGCGTAGCCAGGAAACACCTCGTTTGAGGGGGGCTGTTGTATAAACTGCAGCGTAGCCAAGAAACCTCTCACATTAGCGGGGTTCTGATGCACAAAATCCAACATAACCAAATAGCTCCGCAGTTGAGGGCAGACTCCACCAATAAACAATTCAACTCTCATTTGCTCACCTATGATTTGCTTATAGGTCGAGCTGAATCCGGTTGTTACTAGTTACTACATTGTACTTTGTGCAATAGAAACCGGGTCCTGCGAGCATGATGGGGCGCTACAGTGTAGAAAATACAGCAGAAACAGCCTATGAAGACCTCAATGGGTCTAGATAGGCTGTTTCTGTTGTATAAACTGCAGCGTAGCCAGGAAACAGCTCATCTGAGGCTGTTTCTGTTGTAAAAACTGCAGCGTAGCCAGGAAACATTCCAGTTGAGCGGGGTTCTGCTGCACGAACCAAACTATTTAGCTGCTGCGAGACATTCTACTGCACAAACTATAAAACTACCAAGCTACATTGGAGCCAGCTTCTCCGTGGCATCAACCGTATGCTTCAGCAGCATAGCGATTGTGACGGGTCCGACACCTGCTGGGACAGGGGTGATGGCGCTGGCTCTCTCTAGGCAAGCTTCATAATCGACATCCCCGACGTTCCCCGGGTTGTAGCCGGCATCAAGCACGACTGCCCCTTCGCGAATCCACTCTCCTTGGATGAAAGACGGTTTGCCGACCGCGGCGACGACGATATCTGCGAGCTTCAGCATATCCGCCAGATTTTGTGTTTTGGAATGGCAGGTTGTCACGGTTGCATTGCGGTTAAGCAGCATCAGCGAAACAGGCTTGCCCAGAATCGGGCTGCGCCCGACGACAACGGCATGCTTGCCCTCAATCGGGATTTGATAATAATCCAGAATAGCCATGATGGCGGCAGGCGTGCAGGACGGGTAGTCTGCATAGCCAAAAGCATTTTGAGCGAAGCCGAGTGCGGTCACGCCATCCACGTCTTTTTGAATGCTTATCGCTTCAAAAGCTGCCCGCTCATCAATCTGATGCGGCACAGGATGCTGCAATAAGATACCGTGAACGAGCGGATCACGGTTCAGCTGCGTGATGACAGCTATCAAATCCTCGGTCGAAATGGACCTATCCAAATGGATGCGCTTCGACTCGATGCCAAGCCTTCTGCAGGCATTTCCTTTCATGCGAACGTAAGTCTCGGAAGCAGGATCATCTCCGACCAGTATCGTCGCCAAGCAGGGCACAATGCCTGAGGCCTCGAGTTCTTCCACTCTAGTTTTCAACTGCTCTTTAATTGCATCTGCCACACGTGCGCCGTCTAAAATCAATTTGTCCGTCATCCTTTACCCAGCTCCTTCGAATGGTTATCGAAAAACATAAAAAGGCAAGGGGAATGTCCCCTTACCTTTGCCCAGGCGTACGGCTAATGATCTGCGCGCTTCCTCATGGTTCCCCATGCTCCGCCAGTTACGCACAGCTTTTTGATGTTAGCTTCATTTTAACAGTTCCTGCGTGAAAAAACGAGTCCATTCGCATAGGGTTTCTGGATTTAGGAGTGGGGAAACGATTCGAGGGATGCTATAATTACTCTACCTGGAGGGTGCAGAGCCGCTGCCCTCTTTATTTTCAGTTTCGCAAAATGATAGGAGATCGAGGTGCATACGTGTTAAAGCTGGGTAGATTCTTGAAGAAATACAAGCTGCCGGCCGTGCTGGCACCGTTATTCATGCTGCTGGAGGTATGCATGGACCTGCTGCAGCCGCGCTTTATGGCAAGCATCGTGAACGATGGAATTATCGCCGGCGAGCTGGGTACAATTGCGGCAACCGCGCCGAAAATGCTGCTGGCGGCGCTTGTCGGTTTAGTTGCCGGCGTTGGCTGCACCGTGTTCGCGACGATAGCTTCGCAAAGCTTTGGAGCGGATTTGAGGCAGGAGCTGTTTCAAAAGATACAGGGATTGTCGCTTCAGTCGCTTGACCGCTTCGGTTCGGGGTCCATCGTGACCCGTTTGACGGGAGACGTCACGCAAATACAGGGCTTGGTGCTGTTAATTCTCCGTGTTTTTGCACGGGATACGTTCATTATTATCGGAAGCTTGGTCATGGCATTCATGATCAGTCCGCGCCTATCTATTATTTTACTGGCGATGATTCCATTGCTGGCTGTTTTTCTCGTCATTACCACCCGGATAACGGTTCCGTTATTCGCTAGAATGCAGCAGCGGCTTGATCAAGTAAATACCGTTATGCAGGAAAATTTGTCAGGTATTCGCGTGGTTAAAGCATTTGTTCGCGCGGATTACGAGGAAGAGCGCTTTAATGAAACGAATTCGAATTTACTGCATGCTAGTCTGCGAGCAGCAAAAATCGTTGCGCTTAATACGCCGCTTATGTCGATCATACTGAATTTTAGCATCGTAGCTGCGTTATGGTATGGGGGCATGCTCTCTGAACGAGGAGTACTTTCTGTAGGCAGCCTTGCAGCGTTTCTAACTTATATTACGCAGCTGTTGTTCTCCACCTTAGGGCTCGGCAATCAATTGATGGCCATTTCCAGGGCGAAAGCTTCCGCGGACCGCATTAATGAGATTTTGGAAATCCCTGTCGATCAGCAGAAGGATGATCGGCAATCCCGTCCGCAGCCGAAGCCCATTCGAGAAGGCCGAATTTCTTTTGAGCAAGTGAGCTTTAGCTATGACGGGAATATGGAGAAAGCTGTGTTGCGCGATATTGATTTCACTGCTGAGCCAGGAGAGACGATAGGGATCGTCGGTGTGAACGGAGCGGGGAAATCGACGCTCGTTAGCCTTATCCCGGCTTTTTATGAAGCTACCGAGGGCCGGTTGAGCATTGATTCCGTGCCTATTAACGAGATGGATCCCTATGAGCTTCACAGCCAAATCGGCATGGTGCTCCAGCAGGCTCATTTGTTCAGCGGCACGATTCGGGATAATATCAGCTTCGGCAAGCCGGATGCAACGCAGCAAGAAGTTGAAGCAGCGGCTAAAGCGGCCGAAGCTCATTCTTTCATTATGAAGCTGGAAAACGGCTATGATACCGTACTTGGACAGCGGGGCGTCAATTTATCCGGCGGGCAAAAGCAGCGTTTATCGATAGCCCGCACTTTGCTGCTTAAGCCGAAGATCGTCATACTCGACGACTGCACAAGCGCGGTTGATCTGAATACGGATCTGCTCATCCGGCAATCGCTGCAAACGATCATGAAGAGCAGCACCTGCCTCATTATCGGACAACGGATCGCATCCGTGCAGCAAGCGGATCGGATTATCGTGCTTGAGGACGGTCAAATCACAGCGATCGGCACGCATGGCGAGCTGCTTCAAGGGAGCAAGCTTTACCAGCAAATAGCCATATCCCAGCAAGGAGCATAACCAGATGAATCATACTTTGGCGACATTAAAAAAAATTGGCTATTATTTATTTCATCAAAAAGCTAGTCTTCTGACGGTCATGTTACTTACGCTCGCTGCTGCGGGGCTTACGCTTGCAGGCCCTTATCTGCTCGGAACCGCACTCGATGATTATATCGTTGCCAAGCAATATGACGGCCTGCTTCAAATTTGCTTGCTTATGCTCGGGGTATACGCGGCGGGCAGCGTGGTCGGTTGGCTGCAGGCTTTTTTCTTAGCTGAGGTATCGCAGCGCACGGTTTGGAGCTTACGCAAGGATTTGTTTCATCATTTGCAAAAGCTCCCTATCCCCTTTTTTGCCAGTAAAAACCATGGCGAGCTGATGAGCCGTACAACAAACGATATCGACAACGTTACGAATACGTTAAACCAAAGCTTGATTCAAATTATATCGAGCGTGATTATGCTTATCGGCTCCTTCACGATGATGCTGCTTCTAAATGTGTGGCTCACTTTGGTTGCGCTTGTAGTCATCCCGCTGATCGTATTCGTGTCAAAACGAATCGCGAAGGCGACACAGCGGCAATTCAAAGGCCAGCAGCAGGAGCTGGGAGGGCTGAATGGCTTTATCGAGGAGACAATATCCGGTCAAAAGGTTGTAGCCTTATTCCATCAGGAAGAGCGGATGGCTGAGCAGTTCAGCGCTGCAAACGCAAAGCTGAAGAAAGTCGGCATCAAGGCCCAGATCTACTCCGGCACCATGGGGCCGTTCATGAATATGTTCGGCCATATCAGCTATTTAATCATTGCAGGCGTCGGCGGCTGGCTTGCTGTGCATGACCAAGCAACCGTAGGCGTAATTATTAGTTTTCTCGGTTATTCGAGGCAATTCAGTGGTCCGTTAAATGAAGTCGCTAACCAATATAACATGATCCAGTCCGGCGTTGCGGGAGCGGAGCGGGTATTCGAAATGATGGAGGTTCCATCCGAATATGAAGAAGAAGGAAAGGTCAAGCAGATCGATTCGATTGCCGGCAAAGTGGAATTCCGCGATGTGCGTTTTGAGTATAAGGATGGAACGGCAGCGCTGAACAACATCAGCTTTACAGCCAAGCCGGGGGAGACGATTGCGCTAGTTGGGCCTACCSGGGCAGGCAAGACGACTATTATTAATTTAATCGGCAGGTTTTTCGAGATCAAAGACGGTCAAATTTTAATCGATGACGAGGATATTCGCTCCTTGGACAAAAACAGTCTTAGGAGACAGCTCGGCATCGTGCTGCAGGATGCCCACTTGTTCTCGGGAACCATTCGCGAAAATATACGCTATGGCAGGCTGGATGCGACGGACGAAGAAGTGGAAGCCGCGGCGGTCCAGGCAAATGCAAGCAGCTTTATTGCCAAGCTGCCTGACGGCTATGACACGGAGCTGACAGCCGAAGGCGGCAACGTCAGCCATGGACAGCGCCAGCTTATCACCATTGCGCGCGCAATCCTTGGAGATCCCGCGCTGCTCATATTGGATGAAGCGACAAGCAGCGTCGATACGCTTGCCGAGCTTCAAATCCAAGAGGCGATGAAAAAACTGCTCAGCGGCAGAACCAGCTTCGTGATTGCCCATCGATTGAGTACGATCCGTCATGCAGATAAGATCCTGTTCATTAAAGACGGCCAAATCGCGGAGAGCGGCAGCCATGAGGAGCTGCTTGCAGATAGAGGGCTTTATTATGAGCTGCACGGCAATCAATTTTTACAAAACGCTTAGCTTGTCCAGCCCATGCGGGCGGAATGAATGTGGTACAATGAGACAAGCGCTACGATTAGGAGATGACAAACGATGAGTGAACAATTAAACGAGCAAGAGCTAGTGCAGTATATAGCAAGCGAAACCAATGCGGACGAGCAGCTTATAAAGCTGGTATTGAAGCATGAGCAGGCTTATATTAACAGTGCAAAGGAAGACAAAAACGGTGAGGTAGACATTGACGGCGATGATTTGGTTGATTATGTGCTGAGCCGCCCCGACGTGAAGTCGAACGAGCTGGTCGTTGAATCGATCTTGGACGCTGAGATGGATTATTTGATGGATAAGGGACTTGCCGGCTACGTCGATTAGTTGAATGAATGTAATAAATACAGACTGTCAAAGGGACTGCTTCCAAGCTGCGGCTTGCGGAGGCGGTCCCTTTTTTGCGCTACTCTTTTAACGAATCAGTCAGATAATATGCGGGAGAGCAGATATGGCGCATACTCCCATTTATTCCCGGGAATACTGGGGTATGGGGTGATGGAATGGCGCAAGCGGATGTTCAATCCACAGCCGGAATCGAGACCTTGCTGGTCAAGCAAATAAAACTGAATATCGAACATCTCTATAAAATGGTTGGTCAAAGCCCTGATTATGTGATTCGGCATTACACACGAAGCGTCGAGCCGAGCTTGACTGCGGCAGTCGTCTACAATGCCAATCTCTCTAATCGGCAAGCCATCGATGATGTGATTACGAATTTATTCGATGAGAACAGGCCCTGCGAGCAAGAGCGGGGCGATCATCTTAATCCGCTGCACTGGGTGATGGCCCAGGCATCACTGATCGGAAGCGCAGCCAAATCAATGGACTGGAGAACGGTCATTCGGGCCGTCGTGACGGGTGACCTGATTATTTTTGTAGAAGGCAGCAGCGAGGCTGTCATTGTATTTACGCAAGGGATGGAATGGCGAGCGATTACAGAGCCGACGACCCAGGTGACCATTCGCGGGCCTAAGGACAGCTTTACGGAATCGTTCAGCACGAACATTTCCTTAATACGCCGCCGTGTTAAAAATGAGAACCTATGGCTTGAAATGTTTACGATCGGAGATTTGACCGAAACGGATGTCGCGGTGATGTATATAAACGGGCTTGCCGACGAGAAAATTATTCAGGAGCTGCGGAAGCGGCTTAACGCCATTCGGGAGGACGGGGTTCTAGAATCCGGAACGATTGAGAAACATCTTATGGATACGAAGTTTACGCCGTTTCCGACGATCTATGATACGGAACGGCCCGATGGCGTCGTCGGACATTTAATGGACGGGCGAATTGCCGTTATCGTTGACGGAACCCCTTTTGTACTTATTTTTCCGATTACTTTTTTTCAGTTTTTTCAATCGGTGGAAGATTTTTATCAGCTGTCCGATATCGGTGTTCTTATTCGGCTCTTGCGATACGTGGGTTATCTAATCTCGCTTATGCTGCCTGCTTTGTATATTGCCGCGATTACGTTTCACCAAGAGATGATTCCGACTCCGCTTCTCATTAGTCTGGTCGCCCAGAGGGAAGGCGTGCCTTTTCCTGTCATTGTCGAAGCGCTGCTAATGGAGCTGAGCTTTGAGCTGATGCGGGAAGCGGGAGTTCGAATGCCGAGGGCGGTCGGACAAGCCGTATCCATAGTCGGCGCATTGATATTAGGACAAGCAGCAGTACAGGCGGGCATCGTTTCTGCGGCTATGGTCATTATTGTTGCGGCAACAGGCATTGCGAGCTTTACGGCCCCAGCGTTTAATATAGCGATTTCGGTGCGGATATTACGTTTTGTGTTAATGATCTTGGCCGGTGTATTCGGATTATTCGGCATTCTGATCGGATTGTTTATTTTGGTTGCGCATTTATCCAGCTTGAAGTCGATGGGTTTACCTTATTTCGCGTTTAATCTGAAGCGGGGACAGGGAAAAGGATGAAGAAACGACTCGTGTATGTGCTGCTTTTGCTGATTGCAGCGACGACTTTGACGGGCTGCTGGAACAGCCGCGAGCCGAAGCAGCTGGCCATCGTAATGGCTCTTGGCATAGACAAAGCGCCGGGAAATAAATACAAGGTTACGTTCCAGGTAGCGAACTCCGGTCAGGTGGCACCGGGGATCGTCGCCGGAGGCAGCGCATATGGAGCGCCGGCTACGGTTTATTCTGGAACCGGAAGCTCGATCTATGAGGCGATACGCCAAACCTCCCGCAAAGTGCCGCGGCAGCTGTTTTTTGCTCATATTCGGCTTGTCGTTATTGGCGAATCGCTCGCGAAAGCAGGTATGCAGGAATTGTTCGATTTCTTTGACCGATCACGGGAGACGAGGCTTACGGCCATCGTTCTTGTCGCGCGGGGCAGAGAGGCAGAAAAGGTCGTTCAAACGTTAACGCCGCTGGAGAAAATCCCTGCGAATGCGGTGATGGGCAAGATGGAATACAGCACAAGGCTTTGGTCGGAGAACCTGACTGTGTACATCGATGATGTAATCAGAATGATGGTCTCTGAAGAGAATGTACTTCTCGTAAGCGGCGTTAGGCTGGTTGGTGATTTGAGCCAGTCGGCTCGGAAATTCAACGTGGAGCAAACAAGTCCGGCTGCGAGCATCAATATTAGCGGAATGGCTGTCATGCAGGATGGAAAATTAAAGAGATGGCTGGACGGCAAGCTGGCCAGAGGAGTCATCTGGGCCCGTAATAAGATGGATAGCTCCGTCATGACGATTGACGCTATGGGGAAACCGAAAGCGGTCAGCATAGAGGTATCGCGGGGCAAAACGAAGGTGAAGTCGCAGCTCGCCGGTAACAAGCTTAGCTTCCGCTATACCATTAACGCAGAGGGCTCCGTAAGCGAGCTGCAGGTGCCGCTGGATCTGAGCAAGCCGGAAGCCATCGACAAGCTTGAGAAGCAATGGGCGGAAGCGATTCGCGAGGAAGTGATGTCGGCGGTTAAGCAGGCGCAGTCAGACAAACGGGACATATTGGGGCTGGGCCAGATGTTCAGGCGGGAGCATCCAAAGCAGTGGCGCAAGCTGAAGAACGATTGGAGCAGCGCTTTTGCGGATAGTGAAGTGACGGTAACCGTGCATACCGAAATTCGTCATCAAGGCTTGCGGAATAAATCCTATTTGAGCAATATATCGAAATAATAGGCTAAAGGTGATTGCTATGGAATCGGGAAAAATCAGCGGGCTTCAATTTTTTATCGTGATCGTCATGTTTGAGCTAGGCGGAGTGATAGCCCTTGGCGTTGGCGGTACCGCAAAGCAGGATACATGGATCGCTATCTTGTTCGGACTTATTCCGGGGCTGTGTATCCTGCTTGTATATGGGAAGCTCTATATGCTCTATCCAAAAGACCCCTTTACAACGTATGTACCCAAAATCGTCGGGCCCTATATTGGAAAACCGCTTGTATTCATCTACAGCGTCCACTTTATGTATCAATCGGTACGCAACTTTCGCGGTATCGGCAATGTCATGTCAATTGCTGTTTATGATGAAACCCCGCTCATTGCGCTGTTATGTTTAATGGCGATTGCATTGATCTATATTGTCTATCAAGGGATAGAAGCCATGACGCGGACAATCGTTACTTTTTTTATCGTCATGGTGGTTCTGGGGGTGATCGGTAATTTATTCGTCATTTTCTCGGATATCATTGATGTGAACAACATGCTGCCCTTACTCGAAAATGGGTGGAAAACGGTTATTAACTCGATTCCGCTTACTTATTTCCTGCCCTATGCCGAGCTGGTCGTTATCATGATGTTTTTTCCGTATGTCGATACAAGAAAAACGGGCTCGGTTGTGCGAATTGGCGTCATGGCTGCCATTTTCTCGGGTCTGGTGCTAAGTTATACGATGGCGCTTAACGCTTCGGTGCTTGGACCGGATCTGCTTAGCCGATCGACGATACCGCTTATGGCAACCACTTCGAAGATTAATATTGGGGATTTTATTCAGAAGATGGATGGCATTTCAATCTCTACACTGGTCATCAGTTATTTTTTTAAGGCGGTTATCTATTTTTACGTGGCTGTCATGGCCGTGACTGATTTATGGAAGCTGAAGGGAGTTCAGGTCATTGCGATTCCGCTTGGCATTCTCATTTTATTTTCCTCGATTATGGTTGCTGAAAATTCGGTGGAAAATTATATCGAGGGCTATATCATTAACCCTTACGTTGCGTTCCCTTTTCAGACTGCGATCCCGGTTGTGCTGTTAATCGTTGCTTTGTTGCGAAAAAAGAAGCAAAGCGCTGCTTGATGGCGGGGGGACACATGCTAAAAATCAGCACCAATAGGCTGAAGATAATCATCACGTATTCCGCGGTCGTAAGCATGATGAAATACGTGCCCAGACTGAGCCATGCTTCAAGATAAGTCATACCGTCAAATAGGTTCATGACGTAATCATAAATCAAATTTGCTATGGCATAACCGATAATAATAAGTGGCACCTTCATGGCAACTCTCCTTTTTTTGATGGGAACTGCTTGTCGTTATTGTGGCGGAATATGGACGGGAGTATGCGGCATATGTTCTAAACGGGGTACATGCATTTTTGAGAAAATTCCAATTTTGTGCTAAGGTTAAAGGATAGAATAAGAAAAAACGGAGGTTGAACTGTTGGCAAAGGTACATAAGGGGTTATCATCTATAGAAATTTTCAAACGGTTTATATTCATTACGATCGGCTCGGTTCTAATGGGCGTTGCCTTGGAATTGTTTCTAGTGCCCAATAACGTGATCGACGGAGGCATTGCCGGAATCTCGATTATGCTGGCGCATTTAACTTCGCTTCCCCTAGGCGTGTTCTTGTTCGTAGTAAACGTACCGTTTCTAATTCTCGGTTATAAGCAAATAGGGAAAACCTTCGCGATCTCTACGCTGTATGGCATTATTGTCATGTCCGTTACAACGTCGCTGCTCCATCATGTTGAAGCATTCACGGAGGAGAAGCTGCTGGCTGTATTGTTCGGCGGACTTATTCTGGGAGTGGGCGTCGGTCTTGCGATTCGATTCGGCGGATCGCTGGATGGCGTGGAGATTGTATCGATTCTCATTTCGAAGAAGCTGCGCATGCCGGTCGGACAGATTATTATGATTTTTAACGTGGTTATTTTTGTAGTCGCCGGTTTCGTCTTTGAGTGGGATTCGGCTATGTATTCGATGTTTACATACTATATCGCCATTAAATTGATCGACATCGTCGTGGAAGGTCTCGATGAATCCAAATCGGTTACGATTATTTCATCCGAATACGAAGAGGTATCGCAAGCGATCATTGATCGGCTTGGCCGCACCACAACGTTGATTCAAGCCCGAGGCGGATACTCGAAGGATGAGACGCAAATGATCTATTGCGTGGTATCCCGTCTGGAGCTGGCTAAGCTAAAATCTATTGTGCAATCCATCGATGAGAATGCTTTTATTGCCATCGAGCATGTATCCGACGTCATGGGCGGCGGCTTCAGCAAGGGCAGCATTCACTAATTACTTATCAAAAAAATCCGGCAGCGTCTTAAACGACGCGAAGCCGGATTTTTTTTGTGCTTTTGCCAAGGAGGACGGCGGCAGCTGTTTATTTAAAGGCTTGTCGTTGCTGCCGCTTCGTCGGCTGACCGTGCTAAGCCTTTATCCTTAACCCCAAGCAGAAAGAGCAGTGCGATAACCATACCGCCCGATGAGAAATAAAATAATACCGAGTAGCCGAACAGATCAATCAAGGAGCCCATAAGCGGCGGCGAAGCAATAGCGGCGAGCGAGGATATTAGATAATAGATTCCGGTGCGCGTACCGATGCTTTGCTCTTTTCCGAGTGAAACAATGAAGGGGTAGGAATTGATATTAATCATGGCCCAGCATATTCCGCCGGCTAGGAGCAGTGCCCGGAGCGGGAGCAGCGCGTCAACAAACGAAATCGCGGCGAAAATCACGACGAGACCGATGACGCCAAGAGTGATGATAAGCTTCTTGCCGAAGCGGTTGCCAAGCAGGCCGCTTGGGATGGCGGCAAGCACAAAGGCGAGCGAGAAGAAGGCAAGCGAGAAGGATGACTGCCCTTCGGTCAGCTGTAAATGATTTTTTCCGTATAAGGTAAAGAAGGCTTCAACGCCTTGATAGGAAAGGAACCAGAAAAAAATCGCTCCAAGCAGAAACATCGTTGGACGGGTCAGCTGACCCTTAAAGGATATTTTGGTCTTCTCCTCGGTTACATTGTAGCCAATAGAATCGCGTTTTTCCTTAATCGTAACGAATAGTATGACTAGACAGACCAGCGTTAATACGGATGCGGTAAGGAAGGGCAGTGAAGCATGCTTCTCGTAAAGAAACGAGCCCCCGGCAAAAGCAATGATGGAGCCGATACCGCCCATGAAATTGATGATACCGTTTGCTTGCGTCCGTTTGCTGTCAGGCGTGATATCCGGCATAAGAGCGACGGCTGGTGAACGGTACAGGCTCATCGACAGGTTCATCAAGACCATGAACAAGACTAAAGTAAGCAAGCTGATATGCCACGGGATTAAAGCGCCAAACAGTGCGGCGAGAGGCATGCCGATAAACAGGTAGGGCATTCTTTTGCCAAAACGGCTGTTCGTGCGGTCGCTGCGGCTGCCGATCCATGGCTGTAAGAATAATGCAAAGTAATTGTCGATCGTCATCATAAACCCGATAAGCGCGGTGCTTTTCAAAAAATTATCGAGGAAAAAAGGGACAAATGCGTTATACAGCGCCCATGTGATGCTGATGCTGAAAAAACCGAACCCGAGCAGCCATGTTTTTTTCACTCTAAGATTGCTCCTCTCTTTGCCAGCATCTCCGCCAGGCGATCAGGATAATCGGTAATGATACCGCCCACGCCGGCCTCGATTAGTCTCTCCATCTCGGCCGTATCATTTACGGTAAAAGGATGATAGGCAATGCCGTGCGCGGACGCCTCTGCGACCCATTCCGGCGTTACCGCTAATTTATAGGCATGCAGCGCATCGGCTTGAAGAGATGCCGCATAGTCCCAAGGACGATACAGTCCTTCCATGTACAAAACCCCTGTACGAATTTCAGGCGCAAGCTGCTTGCAAAGCGCAAGCGAGTAATGATTAAAGCTCGATAAAATTACGCGTTCCGTCATGTGGTAGGTACGAACCATTTGGATGACCTTCTCCTCGATCCCAGGGTAGGGGAAAACACCGTTTTTGAGCTCAATATTGAGAACAATCCCGGTAGGCTTGAGCAGCTCCAGCAGCTGCTCAAGCGTTGGTATCCGCTGAGCATGGAAGTCTGGAGCGAACCAGCTTCCAGCGTCTAGGGCAGCGAGCTCATCATAATCCGTATCCTTTACAAGCTTGTTTAAGCCTGCGGTTCTTGCCAAGGATTCATCATGAATGACGATAATTCGCCCGTCCTTGGTTAATTGAACATCGGTCTCGATACCTGTAGCGCCCAGCTCAAGCGCTTTCTGAAATGCAGCCAGTGTATTTTCCGGGCAGCAGCCGCTTGCGCCGCGGTGAGCGAAATTGATCACGTTTTTGATAAGGGTCACTCCTCTCTTTTTCAAGTTAAGCGAAGCGATAATAAATGAGCACGAAGGTGGCTAGCACAAATATAAAGTTGAGTGACACGAATATCATCTGGTCAATCACCGTGCGGTGCATCGAGACAGGCGGCTTATAGAAACTGGCGCCTTCGATAATGAATAGGATCAGCACGATGTGGATCATAAAATGCCCCGTAAGCTCACTCATGCCAAACAGCATCGTGGTGGATATGAAAATGAGCGTCAACACAACGGAAAGCAGTCGGTTTAATATGCCGACGACAAGCAAATAACCGACAACAAATTCGATGAAGCCTGCCATGACAATGAACAACGCCGGCTCGAAGCCGAACGTTGGCACGTTATGGTTCGCGATTATATCCTCGGCCATCGTGGGATAGATCCATTTCTCAACGGCCACCCAGCAAAGCGAAAGTCCGGTTCCTAAGTAGAGAAGCGGGAAGCCCCATTTGGATTCCTTGGTCCTCTCAAGGAGAAGAACGCCGATGATGGCTAGATAAAAGCCGTAATCGAGCATATGGAACAGTCCGGCTTCGATGCTCGTGTCAATAAACAAGACGAGCATGGCTAGCGCACCTATCTTAGTCGCATAATGCTGCGGAATAAGCAGAAGAACGATTGCCGTCCACATGAGGATGGTTTGCCAGCCGCTTGTAAGCTCGAACTCAAGCGCGAAGCGCGTTCCCGTAGCTGCTTGAATAAGCAGCGATGCGGCAGTACCGTATTTGAGGATCGGCATGGAATATTTTCTAAGCTTATCAAGCTCGCTGTCAATTCGGGTAGAGAGCTTCGATTTGGAGAGCGCGGGCAGCAGCTGGGTCAAGACCGCCAGCAGAACCGCGACGAACACAGCCAGTGTCATGAAAAAAGGAGAGAGCACAGCGGCAATCGGTACTTTCTCTGCAACGACGTCTGTGAACCATTTGACATGTGCATAATAATCCATAAGCTGCTATTCCTCCGATTAGATGTTATTTACAGTTGTTTACGAGGATCGTAGCATATTGCCCTCCATAATAAAAGTGTCAGGAATGGAATAAAAACACAAAACAAGTGTAAACGGCTGTTGCCGTCCTTGGCGGCAAAAGATCGTTTCGCGGTGAAATATAAGCTTATTTATAAATGTGAAACTTATAAATTCTTATATTTTAAAAAAAGGTATTTACATACCCCGTGGGGGTATGATATTCTGATTTCAGAAACATATACCCCATGGAGGTATGTCGAATGAACAAAAGCGCAATAAACAAAGGGGAGCACGAGCATTCTTCCGAAGAATGCTGTGATTCAGCTGCTCCTCGCAAGAGCCATCACTCCGATCAGATGAAGGATAATTTAACGAAACGCCTTAATCGGATTGAAGGGCAAATTCGAGGCGTAAAGGCCATGATCGAGAAGGATACGTATTGCGATGATGTGCTTAATCAGATCGCTGCTGCGCAATCTGCTCTGAATAGCGTAGGGAAGCTGCTGCTTGAGGGACATATGAAAAGCTGCGTCGTTGAACGTATTCAAGCCGGCGAGAGCGAAGTGATTGATGAATTGCTGGTTACGGTTAACAAATTAATGAAATAGTCGGAGAGGGGAATAATAAAATGGCAAATGCAGTATTGAAAGTAGAGGGTATGACTTGCGGGCACTGCGTAAGTGCAGTTGAGAAAGCAGTCGGCAATACGGGTGCTGTAGGTAAGGTTGATTTGGCGGGTAAGAAGGTATCGGTCGAGTTTGACGAAAGCAAAGTAACGCTAGAAGCCGTCAAAGCAGCCATCGAGGATCAAGGCTACGATGTTGTTTAAGGTTTTGGCAAAGCTTAACGAAGAAGAAGTAAGCAGAGGCTGAGCTAAGCCTCTCTTTTTTTACAAAATTATATACCCCATGAGGGTATAGTACCGGTAGGTGAGCATGCATGGAAAAAGCGCAAACGACCATTCAAATCACAGGGATGACCTGCGCGGCCTGCGCCAATCGGATTGAGAAGGGTCTCAATCGGATGGAGGGTGTCGAAGCTAATGTGAATTTGGCGCTGGAGCGGGCGTCTGTTCGTTATGATCCGCTCGTGATGGATGACGCTAAGCTGGAGCAAAAAATTATCGACTTGGGTTACGGAACGATTAAGCAAACGGAAGATACAAACAAGAGCGCAAGTGATTACAAGAAGCAAGAAATTAGAAGGCAGCAGCTGCGGCTTACTGCTGCGGTTGTGCTTTCCTTGCCGCTGCTGTGGGCGATGGCGGGACATTTCGCATTCACCAGCTTCCTGCCGGTGCCGATGCTGTTTATGAATGCTTGGTTTCAGCTGGGGCTGGCTGCGCCGGTTCAGTTCATTATCGGCTGGCCGTTTTACGTAGGTGCTTACAAAGCGCTTCGAAACGGCAGTGCCAATATGGATGTGCTTGTCGCTCTCGGAACATCGGCAGCGTTCTTCTACAGCTTATACGAGACGCTCCAGACGTTAAATCCGTCTGGGCATGGCGCTCATGAGGCGGAGCTTTATTACGAAACAAGCGCGGTGCTCATTACCTTGATCGTGCTCGGCAAGCTCCTTGAAGCTTTGGCGAAAGGCAGATCGTCCGAAGCGATTAAGACGCTTATGGGATTGCAAGCCGCTACGGCTCTCGTGATTCGAGAAGGAGTAGAGCAGCGGATTGCCACACATGACGTTATAGCCGGCGATGTACTGCTGGTGAAGCCTGGCGAGAAAATCCCCGTTGACGGCTTCGTGCTGGATGGTACGTCTACGGTCGACGAATCGATGCTGACCGGTGAGAGCATGCCTGTCGAGAAACGGCAAGGCGATGAAGTAATTGGGGCGACGATCAACAAAAACGGCGCGCTGCGAATGCAAGCCACAAAGGTCGGCAAGGAGACGGCGCTTGCGCAGATTATTAGAGTCGTGGAGGAAGCGCAGGGCTCTAAGGCACCTATCCAACGGGTTGCCGACCGGATTTCAGGCATATTCGTGCCTATCGTGACTCTTTTGGCGGCTGCTGCATTTGTGGTTTGGTACTTCATCCTTGAGCCTGGCGAGCTTGGAAATGCGCTGGAGAAGGCGATTGCGGTACTCGTTATTGCTTGCCCTTGCGCGCTTGGCCTAGCGACTCCGACCTCCATTATGGCCGGATCGGGAAGAGCGGCGGAGCTCGGCGTTTTATTCAAGGGCGGAGAGCATTTGGAGAGCACGCATCATATTGATACGGTGGTACTGGATAAGACAGGTACGGTGACGAAAGGAAAGCCGGAATTAACCGATGTAAGAGCTGCTGCAGGCGTTGAGGAAGAAAAGCTGCTTAGCTGGGTCGGAGCTGCCGAAAAAAATTCGGAGCATCCCGTTGCAGAAGCGCTCGTCACGGGGATCAGGGCTCGCTCGATAGAGATGCCGGAGGCGGAGCGGTTTGAAGCGGTTCCTGGTTTTGGGATTGAGGCAGAGGTTAACGGGCAACAATTGCTGGTAGGGACCCGGCGGCTGATGGAGAAACACGGCGTGAGTATCCTGTCGATAGAAGCGGAGCAGCAGGAACTGGAATCGGAAGGCAAAACGGTCATGCTTATCGCGGTAAACGGGCAATATGCGGGCATGGTTGCGGTAGCGGATACGGTAAAGGAAACGTCGGCTGCTGCTGTTGCCCGCTTGAAGGCGATGGGACTCGAGGTCATTATGCTGACCGGAGATAACGAGCGAACGGCACGGGCAATAGCTAGGGATGTCGGCATTGAACGAGTTCTTGCCGAGGTATTGCCGGAGCAAAAGGCAAAGGCTGTTCAGGAGCTTCAGGCAGAGGGACGTAAAGTCGCGATGGTCGGCGACGGCATGAACGATGCGCCTGCGCTCGTCGCGGCCGATATCGGGATGGCGATTGGCGGAGGGACCGACGTGGCGATTGAGGCTGCGGATATCACGCTGATGCGCGGTGATTTGAACAGCATCGCGGATGCCATACGCATGAGTAAAGTTACCATGGCAAATATCAAACAAAATTTATTCTGGGCGCTGGCATACAATGTCATTGGCATACCGATCGCTGCTGCCGGTTTTCTTGCTCCATGGCTGGCGGGGGCGGCTATGGCTTTAAGCTCGGTATCCGTAGTGTTGAACGCGCTCAGGCTGCAAAGGATGCGATAATACAATATGAAGAAGGTAGAATCGGGAAAAATGAAATATCGAAAGCGTACGACGGCTGCGGCCGTCATCGTGCTAAGCTTGCTCGCTGCCGGCTGCGGCAGCGCGTCCAAGGACGAGCATGCACAGCATGCTTCGGACAACCAAGCGGCGGCAAACGAGCATAGCGGGCATACTGCTAATGAGAATGCAAATGCAAGCGGCGACAGCGCGGCTGATAACCATAGCGGTCACGGCAATGATGGTGAGGCCTCGGATATGACGGCTGCGGATGTGTCGCTGGAATGGCGTTTTTCACCGGAGAAACCGGAGCCTGGAGAAGAGACGAATATTGAGCTATTTCTTTATGACAGCGCAGGCAAGCCTATTGAGAAATACGATGTCAATCACGAGAAGCTGATGCATCTTATCATTGTAAGCGAGGATATGACCGAGTTCATGCATATTCACCCTGAATATGCGGGCAAGGGTAAATTCGAGGCTGCGGCTTCTTTCGCCAAGAGCGGAACGTACAAGCTGTTTGCGGATTTTATTCCTACAGGTTCCGCGCAGATGACGGTTGCATCAACCCTGAAGGTTGCTGGGACGAAGGAACCCGCAGAGACGCTGAAGAAGGATGCGCAGTTAATCAAAACCGTTGACGGCGTTATGGCCGAATTAAAGGTCTCCTCATTCAAAGCGGGACAAGAGGCGGATTTGACCTTCACGTTTAGCGATGAGATCTCAAAGGACCCGATTACCGATTTGCAGCCTTACTTAGGCGCGATTGGGCATGTCGTTATTTTGAACAAGGATTTGAGCCGCTACCTGCATGTTCATCCTAAGGATGAGAATGGGAGCGGACCAACCGCCGAATTCTCAACATCTTTCCCGGAGCCGGGTTTATACAAAATATGGGGCCAATTCCAACGTGACGGGGAAACATTTATTATTCCGTTTACGATAGAGGCTGAATAATAAAGAAAAGGCCGAAAACCTTTATATAAATGCTAATCACCTGGAAACAGGTGATTTTTTTTGTGTTTTTTGGGTGAAGCGTAGATTTGGAAAACCCAATGGTTACGCGGATTGTGGATGGTATGAGGGGCCAAAAATAGAAAACGCTTACTAAAAATATTGAAAAATGCATTTTTGGGGCTTGAAAAGATGGGAATACGTGTTAAACTAATCGTGTAACAAAGTTGTTAATCGATTAATATAATTGCTATTTCTTTTGGAGGTGAGCGTGAGCCGATTCAGCATGCGGGATTTTTGGTTCTCTAATCCGATACCGCGCTTTACGGTTAATAAATTAATGATTTATTAAGCAGGTGGGGGCGAAAAACCAGACACTGCTTATCTTTATCGCAAATGGGAAGTACTGCCGATAAGGTACTGCATGACCCAATCGCGATTGAAACGGCTGGTTACTAAGGGGAGTCATGACAGCATGACAGGCATAAGAACCATTTTTGCTTCAAGCAATGCTTTGAATAATGATTAATAAATTAGTTAATCTCAGGTATTCAACCACACACCATAAACGAGTCAGGTACTAATGACTATATCGTTTAAGGGATGAAATGTAAACGCTTTATTTCTAAAAAATGAAGGAGGATTTTAGATGAAAAAGATTGCAAGCACTTTCATTTTTATGTTGGCACTTATCATGCTTATAACGGCCTGCTCCAGCGGTGCAGGGACGAACACGGTCAACAACGGCACGGAAAATACACCTGCGAATGCAGGAAGCACTAACGAAGCGGCGACGAATGAGCCGGCAGCAGAAAATGCGGAATCCGGGGATGCGGTTGCCCAATCGACCGTTGATCCGTCTATCTCCGGAGAAGTAACGTTCTGGACGTTCCTCGACAATAAAGAAAAGGATGCAGCGCTTCAAAAGGCATTTAACGAAGTTTATCCCAACATTAAGTTGAAAACGATTTTTGTGCCGTTTGGAGATTTGCATGATAAGCTGCAAACGACTTTGGCAGCAGGTAAAGGCGCGCCGGATGTGGCGCTTGTCGAGCAAGGCCAATTTACGCGTTACAGCACAGGAAACGTGCTAGAGGATTTGCTTCAACCGCAATATGACGCCGGCAAATACCAAAGCCTGGTGTCCGAGTACAACTGGAACCGCTGGTCATCCATCGATGGCAGCAAATTGCTCGGTATGCCGTGGGATGTTACACCGGCTGTAACTTACTACCGCGYAGACATTTTCGAAGAGCTGGGCCTGCCTTCCGACCCAGCCGAGCTTGGCGAGTACATTCAAGACCCGGACAATTTCTTCACTCTTGCCCAAACCTTGAAAGCAAACGGCAAGTACTCGATGGAATGGCGCGATTCACCGGTTCACTGGCTGGGCGACTCGGTGGGTTACTATGACAGCGAAATGAACTGGGTACGGAATACAGATGAATTCGTGAAATTCCTTGATATTTCGAAGCAGGTTAACCAATTGAAAATTGCTCCTCACGACGGGATCTACAGCGACAAAGGTAAGCAGCGCGTGAAAAAGGGTGAATCCCCAATGTACGTAGCGGGAACATTCGGCGCGCGTGACCTGGAAATCAACTTCCCGGATCAAAAGGGCAAATGGAGAGCAACAACGATGCCTTTCGGCCTGAACGTAGGCATGGGCGGATCGACATTCGTTATTCCTTCGCAAAGCGGAAACAAAGACGCGGCATGGGCATTCGTGGAATTCATTACGACTTCCGAAGCAGCATGGAAGCTTTGGATCGAGCAATCCGTTCAACCGGATTACAAGCATATTACTAGCCAAGAATGGTACATCAATCACACGAATCCATATCTCGGGGACCAAGAGGACTATAAGTTCTACAATGAGCTTGCCAGCTTGATTCCGGTAAGACGCTACACTCGTCTTGACGGCTTGGCATGGCCGCTATGGGTAGAAGGCGTGCTCGCTGCGCTTGATAAAAACATCGATTCCAAAACAGCGATTCAGCAAACGCAAGAAAACATTGAGAACAAGCTGAAGGCTGAAAAAGAAAAATTGATGAAAGAGCTGGCACAATAGCTCTTGCAGTAATCCATGCTTTTGCAGGTCCGAATCATCCTTCCGAGCGGGGGATGATTCGGCATTTCTGCTCGACCGCAAATATAACTTTCATCGCGAAACGAGAGCTGAACCGCCTGAGAATGACGGCAGCCGTTTACGCTAGTATGGCAAGGGGGTGCTCCTTGGTGATTCGTTGGCTAAGTAAGTATAAGGTAACATTGGTTGTCATTGCCGCATTAGTCTGCTTCTTTTTGTGGTGGAATAATTCAAGGGGCTACAACGATGATGCAATGGCTGGAATTGCGCTGGATGCGGGAATCGATGAATCTTCAATTTTGGAAGGTGAAGACGCCAGCAGCAAGCTGGAGCCGTCTTTTAATAAATATGCGGACAGCTGGAATGAGCAGGGCGCAGCGGATACGAAGGATTTCAGCGTGAAGCTGTCTTCTGCGGATTATTTGGCGATCAGCGAATCGGGGACGAGAATCGAAACGGGGCTTGGCGGTCAAGCCGGCCAAGCATTAGCGCTAATCGATGAAGATAGCTGGGCGGATTATGCCTTTGAGGTGCCGCAGGACGGCTACTATCAAATGGGAATGAGCTACTACGCTATGGAGGGCAAGCGCTCATCGGTTGTTCGCAGCGTGCAGATTGACGGAAAATATCCTTTTTACCAGGCCAAAAAGCTGGAATTCCAGAGGATGTGGAAGGAAGCAGGCGAGCCCTGGTTCGATAATCAAAACAATGAATTCAATCCGCGGAGGGAAGAAACAGCAGGCTGGCAGTACCGGGAATTCCGCGATTCGGAAGGAAAAACGTATGAGCCGTTCCGTTTTTATTTGACGAAGGGCAAGCATACGCTCCGCATACAAGCGGTACGCGAGCCTGCGGCAATCGGGGAGATTGATATTTACTCGCCGGTACAAGTGCCGACCTATGCAGAGGTGGCAAGCACCTATGAGCAGAAGGGCTACAAGAAGACCGCCGGACAGCTCATCAAGGTGCAAGCGGAGCTTTCAACTTTGAAGTCTGATCCAACGCTTAAACGAATCGAGGACCGCGAGCCGGCAACGGAGCCGTTCAAGAAGGATTCGATTGTACTTAACACGTTTGGCGGAGCGAGCTGGCGGACGGGCGGACAATGGGCAGAGTGGGAGGTCGAGGTACCGGAGAGCGGCTTGTATGAGATTGGCGCCCGTTACGGGCAATGGTTTCTGAATGGCATGCCGACACAGCGAACGGTAACCATCGATGGCAAGCTGCCTTTTAAAGAAATGAATGAAATTTCTTTTCCTTACAAGTCTGAATTCCAAATTTCAAAATTTGGCGGCAATAGCGAAAGCAAAGAGCCTTATCTCTATTATCTGGAGAAGGGCAAGCATACGATTCGCATGGAGGTTCAGGTGGGTGCGCTCGGACAGATGCTGGAGACGGTTACGGATACGACACGCAAAATGTCTCTTTTGGGACGCGAGGTCATTCAAGTAACCGGGACGAATCCGGATCCGAACGGCGACTGGCGCTTGGAGCAAAATATTACGAACCTTGTGCCGCGCCTGCAGCTCATGGCAAAAAGCATCGATGAAACGATCAAAGGGCTGTACGCGCTTGGCGTAGATGAAGGCAGCTCGGAGGTCAGCACGCTTTATGAGGTGCGCGATGTTCTTCTCAGCATGGCGGAGGAGACCACTACCATTCCGGGAAGGATGCCGCAGTTTAACGATTTGCAGGCATCCCTTGGCACATGGGTGAATGGGCTGAGCAAGCAAAGCCTGCTGCTTGACTATCTGATTATCAAGTCGCCTGATACGGCTTGGCCGAAGCCTGCTGCCGGATGGGTGGCTAGAACGGGGACAATGCTGTACGACTTTACGAGCTCCTTTACGAAAAATTACGGCGGTATCGGCAATGTTTATGAAGACGAGCAGGTGCTCGACGTATGGGTAGCCAGAGGCCGTGATTGGGTCGATATCATCAAACAGATGATTGACGAGGATTTCACGACGGAGACGGGCATTAAAGTAAACGTTAACGTGATTCCGGCGCAGCAAATGCAAGTGCTTCTGCTTGCGAGCACGGCCGGTCTGGCACCGGATGTTGCGCTTGGCGTAGAGGGCGAAATTCCGATCGATTACGCCGTCCGGAACGGGCTGGTCAACTTGGAGGAGTACGAAGATTACGATGAGGTAGCCGCACGCTTCAGGCCAGGCGCGCTCATTCCTTACAAATATGACGGCGGCAGCTATGCCCTGCCGGAGAATCAAAACTTCAACATGCTGTTCTATCGCAAGGATATTATGCAGCAGCTGGGCATAAAGGAGGAAGAAATTCCGGACACCTGGCAGGAAGTGATGGATCTTATCCCTATTTTGCAGCAGAACGGGATGGACTTCTTCTACCCGCATGCGCCGAATAATCCGGCGCTTGCAATCAATGAATTCGCGCCATTCCTATTCCAGCAGAACAGCGAGTTCTACCGTGAAGGCGGTAAATTCTCAAACCTTGATTCGCCGGAGGCGATGGAGGCGTTTAAGCTGTGGACGGGGCTGTTCACGAACTTTAAAATATCGAAGCAAGCCGACTTCTATAACCGCTTCCGTTCCGGCGAAATGCCGATCGGGGTAGCGGATTACTCAACCTATGTACTGCTGTCGACGGCAGCGCCGGAGTTAACGGGCTGGTGGGGGATGAAGCCGATGCCGGGCATTCAGCAGGAGGACGGACAGATTAACCGTTCCACCGGAGGCCTAGCGCAAACGGGCATGATCTTCAAAGACACGGACATGAAGGAACAATCATGGGAATTCCTGAAATGGTGGACGAGCGCGGATACGCAGGAAAGATTCGGCTCTGAGCTGGAAGCGCTGCTTGGCGTAGAGGCGAGATGGAATACGGCCAATATCGAAGCGCTGCAGCGTATGCCTTGGCAGTCCTCCGATATCGAGGCCATTCTGGAGCAGTGGGAATGGTTCAAGGAGCGCGAAGTCGTTATCGGCGGTTATTACACGACGAGACATATCGCGAATATATGGAATCAAATTGTATTAAACGGCAAAATACCGCGTGAAGCGGTGGAGGAAGGCGTTAAGGAAATCGATAAGGAATTGCGCAAGAAGCGCGAGGAATTTGGCTTAAACGATGAATCCGCCGAACAGGCAGCTTCAAAAGGAGGCGATAGTCCGTGAAAATGAACACAGAGCCGGCGGCAGTAATCGTGGACACTCCAAAAGCGGAGCGCCTCCGCAAACCGGGCAAAATGTCCTTGCTGTGGCAGGAAATGAAGAGAAACAAGGTCTCGTACCTGTTTCTCGCTCCATTTCTCATTCTGTTCACGCTGTTTACGATCGTTCCGGTCGTCACATCGGTCGTTCTAAGCTTTACGTATTACAACATCTTGGAGGCGCCGAGATTTATCGGCCTCTCCAATTACAGGCTTTTGTTCGTCGATGACGATATCTTTCTCAAAGCGATTGGCATTACATTGAAATTCGCGTTCATTACAGGGCCGGTCGGCTATGTCATGGCGTTTCTGCTGGCTTGGCTCATCAGCCAAATTCCGCAAAAATACCGCTTTTTCTATACGCTTTGTTACTACACGCCGTCGATAACGAGCGCAACGGCGATGTCGGTCGTATGGCTCTATCTGTTTGCGGGCGACCGCAAGGGCCTGCTCAACTATTTTGCATCGAAGCTGGGCATCATCGACGAGCCGTATTTATTTTTGCAAAACATTAACTCGATCGTTCCCGTTATCATTATCGTTTCCTTGTGGATGTCGATGGGCGTAGGCTTCTTGGCTTTCCTTGCCGGCCTTCAAAACGTACCAAAAGATTTGTATGAGGCGGGAGAGATTGACGGTATCAAATATAGATGGCAGCAGCTCATTTATATTACGGTACCGTCGGTTAAGCCGCAGCTGCTGTTCGGCGCGGTGCTTCAGGTCGTTAGCTCGCTGACCGTATTCGATGTCAGCGTCCAGCTTGTCGGCTTGCCGAGTCCGCTGTACGCGGGCCATACGATTTTGACGCATTTATTCGATTACGCCTTTATTAAGTTTGAGATGGGCTACGCTGCGGCCATTGCGGTCGTGCTGTTCGTCATGATGATCGGACTGAACCGTCTCATATTCAAATGGCTAGGAAAGGACTGAACCGATATGACTGGCGCAGTAAAAGGCAGGAAGGACTGGGGCGGCTTTCTCCTCTATCTATTTCTAACGTTGTTCGGTCTTTTGATGCTTGCACCGCTCGTTTACATGGTATCTACCGCCTTTAAACCAACAAGTGAGCTGTTCCTGTTCCCGCCGCGGTTTTTCGTGAATAACCCGACGTTAATCAATTTTCGCGATCTATTGCTCATAACGGGAACGACGAGCGTTCCGTTTTCACGGTTTATATTTAACAGCTTGCTGATCAGCTCCTGCATCGTTGGCTTCGGCATAATCGTATCGGCGATGGCGGCTTACCCGCTCGCGAAGCATAACATGCCGTTCCGCAGCGCGATTTTTAACATGGTCGTACTCGCGATCATGTTCTCGCCGATGGTCGTTCAAATTCCGCAATACTTGCTTATCAGCAAAATCGGCCTGATCAATACGTATTGGGCGATGATATTGCCGTATTTGGCCGCTCCGATCGGGATGTTTTTGATGACGCAGTTTTTGCGCCAAATTCCGGATGCGCTGCTTGAGGCGGCTCGCATGGACGGCGCATCTGAGTGGAAGGTATTCTGGGTTGTCGTAATGCCGATGTTGAAGCCGGCCATTGCTACGTTTGCTTTATTCAGCTTTATATCCGCCTGGAATGATCCATATCCGGCGATGGTATATACGACCGATCAGGATATGAAATCCTTGCCGCTTGCGATCCAGACATTAAGCGGCGGATACGGTGTGGTCGCGCGTGTCGGCACATTGGCGGCTGCAAGTTTACTGATGATTGTGCCGACGATTATCGTCTTTATCGTAACGCAGCGCTTGGTGCTGCAAACGATGGCGCATTCAGGTCTGAAAGAGTAGGAGGACAGCCGGGATGAAGCAGGTTACGATATTCCGATGCGTTGTCAGTACGGCTATCGCTTTACTGATGTTAGTTACAGCTCTACCGGTTCAAACGTTCGCCGCCTCGCCTTACGAGGGCTATACGAGGAATAAGTTGGGCGAAGACGTTCACTCGATTAACGGTTACATGTACGAGAGCTCGATAGACGGTTTTAACTTGTCGTCGGGACCATTTAACGCACCCGAGGATGTTTTCCTGGCGGGTGACGGAACGATTTATGTCGTTGACACCGGTAACAGCCGCGTCGTGCATTTGGATGCGAATCACGAGGTGCTGAAAATCATCGGCGACACCGAAGGGGACGGCATGCTGAACGAGCCGAAGGGCGTTTATGTGAAGCAGGATGGCAGTGTTTATGTTGCCGATACCAAAAACCAGCGAATCGCGATTTTTGATCAAAACGGCAAATTCGTAAAGCAGTACGGAAAGCCGGAAAGCCCGCTGCTAGGAGCTACCTTCTCCTATTCTCCGTCGAAGCTGCTCGTCGATAAGCGTAATTATATGTTTGTCGTTAGTGACGGAAATACGCAAGGACTCATTCAAATTGATCCAAACGGCCAATTTAAGGGCTTTTACGGTGCGAACCACGTCGGCTTTAGCTGGAGCCGTTTGTTCGTGAAGCTTGTCGCAACGGATGAGCAGAAGGCAAAGCTGTCGGTGGTGAAGCCGCTCGAGTTCTCCAATGCGGTACAGGATGCGGAAGGCTTTATTTATACGTCCACGCTCGGAACGGAAATGAATCAATTGAAGCGGCTGTCGCCTGTCGGCGTCGATACGCTCAATGTCGTTCCAAAAAGGTACGGCGGACGTTTCGATGCAGGTCCGTTTGAGGTTCCTTCGTTTCTTGATCTGGCTGTCGATAAGGACGGCGTGATTACGGCGCTCGATCTGCAATCCAGCAAGGTGTATCAATACGATAAGCTGGGCAATTTTTTGTTCGTGTTCGGCGGGCTTGGGGATCAGAACGGCTTGTTCATTACGCCGTCGAGCCTTGCGCAGTCGGCGGACGGCACGGTGTATGTAGTAGACAAAGGACGTAACCGTATCGATCTGTTTCGTACGACTCCCTTTGCTGATCTCGTGCATGATGCATCGCGGCTGTTCGTTGACGGACGTTATAAGGAAGCCGAGGGAATGTGGAACGAGGTACTGCACTTGAATGCAAACTTCGATCTCGCCTATCTGGCTATCGGCAAATCGCTCTATAAAGCAGAAAACTATAAGGATGCCATGACTTACTTTGAGCTGGCAAGATCGCGCTTCGATTATTCGGTCGCGTTCAAGGAATACCGGAAGGAATATATTAGAGAGCATTTTGCATGGATCTGCTTAGCCATCATTGTGCTGATCATCACTTTGCGCTATGTCATTCCTTTCCTGTGGAGAAAGATGGCTGCGATTTTAGCAGCTCGAAATACTGCTAGAGCGGTTGGCATGAAGGGAGGGGTGCCCCATGATCGCAACGTTTAAAATGATGCGGCAGGTGCTCGTGCACCCGATTGATTTCTACCATGACATTCAGGAGCCGGGCCGCATTAAGTGGGGGCAAGCACTCTTCATTGTCGCACTCGCTTATTTGGCGAGAATGATTGCGATTCTAATTACGGGCTACGCATTTGAGACGAGGGAAACCTACGAGATTTCGTTCGTGCATGAGCTGATCTGGATCGTTGTGCCTTGGTTAACTTGGACCGTGTCCAATTGGGGCGTCAGCGCCATCCTTGAGGGAGAAGGGAAGTTCAAGGAAGTATTCGTCGGCAGCGCGTTTGCGCTGGTGCCGTATGCGATCTTCATTATCCCGATTACGCTGCTTACGAATATTTTGGCGCTGGATGAAAGCTCGATTTATTCGTTCCTGATCAATTTCACCGTTTATTGGGTATGCTGGCTGCTGCTGCTGAAGGTCAGAATCGTTCATGATTTTGAGCTGATGAAAATGATATGGATCACGGTGCTGAGCATCGTAGGCATATTGATCATCTGGTTTATCGGCATTCTCATGTTCGGCTTAGTCAATCAACTCATTAACTTTGTAGTAGACATGTTCAAAGAAATAAACTTCCGAAGGTAGGTGGACGAGATGAGGAAACAACGAAAATGGCTTATTATCGCGGCATTGCTGCTCGTTGTCAGCATATTCCCTCCAATCGGGACCGCGGAAGGGATTAACGAGGTTCAAGCAGAGGAGGATGCTGGCGGAAGCACGGCTGAGGCGGGGGCGGATGCCGCATCCGGCGAGGATGCAGCGGAAGCGACGGCAGCAGAGGAAGCTCCGGCTGTTGAGACTGCTGCGGAGACCGCGGTGCCTGCTGTCGCGGGCAAAGTGAAGCTGTATCCCGTCACGGCGACGAAGCAGATCGCGGAAAACGACGGCTACAAAATGTACATCGACGAGAAGACGGGCAATATTCGTCTCGTTGATAAAGGAACCGGTACGGAGTGGCTCGGCACGCCGCAGCTGCCCCGTACGACGATGCCCAATAACAAGAAGTATATGGACGCGGCCGTTCATATTAAATACACAGAGGGCTCTGATACGGTTCAAACGTACTTAACGAAGGAAAAGGAAAACAAGCTTAAGATCGAAACCATCGATGGCGGGGCTAAGGTTACCTTCCAATTCGTAAAGGAAAAGCTTGAGTTTGCTATTGAGTACCGCTTGGTGAAAAACGGCTTCGAGCTGACGATTCCAGAATCCTCGATTAAAGAGTCCGGCAAAGCAAAGTTTGTGAGCATTGAGCCGCTGCCGTTCTGGAATGCGGCTGCCGATACGGAGGAAGGTGCGATTTTCCTGCCTGACGGCTCGGGCGCGCTTATGAAATACAGCGCGAAGCATCCGCAATTTTTTGCAGGCTACTCGGAAATGATTTACGGCGCGGATCCCGCTTACGTCACGCAGTCGCATGAAAACATCGATCAGCTGTGGAGACAAAAGCTGGCGCCGAAGGAAGCGGTGGCGCTGCCTGTTTTCGGCAACTACCGAAATGAAGTCGGCTCGCTCGGTATTGTAACGAAGGGACAGTATGATGCGAAAATCAACGGTACGCCGTCAGGTATTCGCGCGATCTCCTATTACCGGACGTCTGCGGAATTCGTATACCGCTGGAGCGATGTGATCTTTATTGGGACATCGGGTGAAATTCCTTTTTTCCAAGGAAACTGGATCAAGGGCGATCGGCAAACGCGTTACGTGCTGCTGCAGGATAAGCAGGCTGATTATGTCGGCATGGCGCAGGCATACGGCAAATACCTGCAAGACGAGCAGGCGGTTAAACCTGCCGAGCAAACGACCGTTCCTGTGAAGGTGAAGCTGCTCGGTGGTATTTTGCGGGATGAAGTACTCGGAAGCACGTTCATATCAATGACGTCCTTCGAGCAAGCGCGCGAAATTATCGATGCTTTCCAGCAAAAAGGGATAACGAATTTAGAGCTTACCTTCTCAGGATGGTCCGATGACGGCTTGTATGGCGATCAGCCAGATCATTTCCCTGTAGAGAAGAAGCTAGGCGGGGCGAAGGAGCTGGGTGAGCTTGCAGCTTACGCGGCTAATAATGGCGTTTCGCTTTATTTGGAAGCCAATTATGCCCGCGCCTTCTCGGAAAGCGACGGCATGAAGAAGGGGAAGGACGCGATTCGCGGCATGGACCGGGAGGTTGCGCCAAGCACCGATTATTTTGTTGGCAGCAGATGGAATGACGACAGCAAGCTCTACTACTGGATGAAGCCGAAGCGCGTCATCAGCAAGCACTTGAATAAAGAGCTGAAGGATTATGCGAAGCTGGGCATTTCAGGCGTGCATCTTGCTTACTGGGGAGATACGCTTTACTCCGATATTGATTCGAAATCGCTGACAAATCGCGGCGAAACGGCATCCGTATGGGTCAAAGCCGCAGATGACGTCCGCAAAGCGACAGGCGGAGCATCGGTCGATTACGGCTTTGCCTACATGCTTGGACATATAGACGGCATTAGCGGGATTCCGCTGGATTCCAGCCATTTTATTTACAATGACGAGACCGTGCCTTTCTACCAAATCGCGGTGCGCGGGCTAGTGCCTTATGCGGCTAAGCCGATTAATTTGCGAAACGATGCGCAAAACGAGCTGCTGAGGATGGTAGAATACGGCGCGCTGCCTAGTCTGGAGCTGACCTATGAGCCGACGACTAAGCTGCAGCGAACGCTGGAGGATCGGCTTTGGAGCTCGCAGTATACGACCTGGATAGATGATGCTGCCGAGGAATACAAGGCGCTTGAGCCGATTTATAAAGCAATCTCGAATCAAGCAATTGCCGATCATGAGAAGCTGGGAACCGACGTATATCGAACAACTTACGCAAACGGGACGAAGGTTATTGTCAATTACGGCGGTAAGCCGGCGACGGTAGATGGGCTTTCTGTTCCGGCGGCAGGCTATCTCATGCAGAACGGAGGGGAATGAACATGGGCAAAAAATTAGGACTCTCGATGAGAGGCCGTCACATCTTTGAGGGCTACTCGTTCATTTCCATTTGGATAGTCGGTTTCTTGTTGTTTATGGTCATTCCGCTCGGCAAGTCTCTCTATTACTCGCTTAATAATCTAGAGGTTACGAAGGAAGGGCTAAAAGCTTCCTATACTGGCTTAACCCATTACCGGGCTGCCTTCACGACGGACATTGATTTCGTTCCGCTGCTGCAAAGCACGATTACGACGATGCTGTCGCAGGTGCCGCTGATTCTTATTTTTGCGATGTTCAGCGCGTTGCTGCTCAATCGCCAATTTCGCGGCCGTACGTTATTTCGCGGCATTTTCTTCCTGCCGGTCATTATCGCGTCGGGCGCGATTCTGAGGGAGCTGCTGGAGCAGGGCGCTGCCCAGCTTCCGATCTTTTATCAATACGATCTGTTCAGCAAGCTGAACGCCTTCATTCCGGAAAGTATTTTGGAGCCGCTGCTCCAGTATGCGGATTCTCTGACGCTCGTCATGTGGGATTCCGGCGTACAGATCTTGATTTTCATCGCTGGCTTACAGACGATTTCTCCTGCATTATATGAAGCGGCCAAATGTGATGGAGCGACAAAATGGGAGAGCTTCTGGAAAATCACCTTCCCGATGATTATGCCGATGATGTTCGTGAACACACTGTACAGCGTCGTGAACTCGTTCACCAAAACGGACAATCAAATTATGAACCATATTATGAACAACGTGTTCAAAACGAATAATTACGCTTACGGCTCGGCAATGGGCTGGATTTACTTTATTGTGATTTCGGTCGTGCTGGCAGTCGTGTTCTTCATTTTCCGCAAAAGCTTGTCAGCGACCGAAGGTAGGGGGTAGTGGGCATGAGTTCACCTAGTATGACCGAAAAATATGCCGACCTTCAGGGCAAAGCGGAAGCGGTCTGGAAGATTACGTGGATGAAGCGCGGACGAGGCGTTGCCGGAACGTTCTTCTACTATTTAGTCATTCTTAGCTTGGCATTTGTGTTCGTCTATCCGCTGCTGTATATGGTATCAAAGTCGCTCATGCGGCCGGAGGACGTGGCGGATGCTACGATTCAATGGATTCCGAAGCAGTTCAGCCTGACGAATTATTCGATCGCGCTTGAAGAGATCAATTTCTGGCCGGGCTTGCTGAACAGCGTTATTATTTCGTTCGGAAGCGCGATACTGCAGGTAGTCAGCTGCTCGATCGTGGGCTATGGCTTCGCGCGCTACCGCTTTCCTGGCCAATCGCTGTTTCTGGCAATGGTGGTGTTTACGTTCCTTGTGCCGCCGCAAACCATCGTAGTCCCGCTGTTTACCTTTTTCCTCGACCTAGGTTGGGTAAATACGCATTTGCCGTTTGTGGTGCCGGCGTTGCTCGGACATGGGCTGAAGGGCTCGTTGTTCGTGCTCATTTTCATCCAATTTTATCGGACGCTCCCGAATGTGCTGGAGGAAGCGGCGAGAATTGACGGCGCAGGCGCGTTCCGTACGTACTGGATGATCATGTTCCCGCTCGCAAAGCCTGCGATGCTGGTTGTATTCTTGTTCTCGGTCGTGTGGCACTGGAATGACTTGTTCGAACCCAACATGTATTTGCTCGTACCGGAATATTTCAACCTGGCGCAAAATATGGCCTTCTTCAACGGAAACGCGAATTTGGATCTCCAGCAGGCATCAAGCTCGGTATCCGCGGGCACGCTCGGCATGGCGCCTACGCTGCAAAACCAAGTCATGGCGGGGGTTATGCTTACGATCCTGCCAGTCCTGATCCTGTATATGTTCACGCAGCGTTATTTCGTGGAAAGCGTCGAGCGTTCCGGTATCGCGGGGGAATAAAAACGACAAGCTGCTCCTGCTCTTACGAGAGATGCAGGAGGCTTTCGTCGGAACAGCTGATTGTAGCTGAGGAGGGATGGAGTTGGTGACGAAAGTAACTGGGAAAACTCCAGTTAATTTTCTTGAATTGGTTGTTTTGGAGCATTTAACAGGAAAAACTCCCGTTAATCTTAACAAAAATACATCCTAGTACTAAGAATAACAAGTTTAACGGGAGAAATTCMATCTAATTTCACGGAATACGTACCTGTTTCTAAATTACCGGGAGCTTTTCCAGCTAAACTTGCTGAAAGCCATCACGAATCCCGTTTTATATGATGCAGTGCTAAAAAAGAGATTTACTTTAGAGCTCCCAAAGTAATCGGTTACGATTTACAGGCTGAAGAGCTAGCGGCTTGCGCCGCTGGTTCTACTCGTTTCTTTCGTAATAAAGCTTAAAGACGATGTCTTGATTATAATTGCCGAAGCCGGAGCCGAATAAAGTGACGCCTCCAACATTTTCGGCATCCTCCTCGACCGCAATGCGGAACTTCCACTGCTTGCTGAGGATGTTAACCTCATCTAAGGTAACGTCTGAAATTTTCTGGCCATCGATAAAGGTACCGTTTGGCGTTATTTTCAGCACCTTGAGCAGTCCATATTGATTAATCTCGTCCCACCACCAGTCAGGCGTGTACTTGCCGCGTTTTCCGCCGAAGTCACCTGGACTGGTCCATAGGCCGATCTTTGTGCCGTTTAAGTAAAAGGAAATATCGGATGGCCAGTTTTCATTGGCAAAAGGCGCCTCGGACGAGATTTCAAACGAGATTTCAAGCTCGGTAGGCTTCTCGCTTTTGAGCAGGAAATTGGCCATCTTATATTCGATAAAGCCACTGCTGAACCATAATATTTTGGCATTCATACGCTCGGGATCAAGGAAAAAGCGAGGCTCGTCGAACATGCCGATTACTTTGACGGTCGTAGCGAGGCCGCAGGTCGGCTCCACTTCAAAGTCCGTGTAATGGCCAATGGAAACGATGTTTTCGTGATAGGTGCGCAGTGCAGGACGCTTCTTGGAAGGGAAATCAATTTCAATGCTGTCGGTGATGAGCTTGCACATTTTTTTGGTGCCGCCGCTGCTTGAGACCATCTCTGAGCTGATTAGTCCGGCTTTCTCCAGCTTCTTCACATGCATGGTCATGATAGGACTGCTGAGCTCGAGCGCTTGTGCAAGATCCTTGATGTTCATTTCCTGCAGGGCGAGCAGTTGAATAATTCGAAGCCGCACATCGCTGGCTAAAGCTTCATAGATGGGTAAATGAGTATCTGAAATATCGATTTTCATGCTTTCACTCCGCTTCACGTTTTTACAAACGAAATTGTTCTAATTCAAGGCGGTCATATCGAGGGGGAGGTTAATAAAAATATTAACCGAACGTCAGTTCAACAGCGATTTGGCGATTGAGTATGTTATTTCTAGATGAAAAATCGACTTAAACCTAGGTAATATCTACTCATTTATTCTATATGTAAAAAGATTTCTTGACAAATAATATTTAACAGAGAACGGCTATTCGTAAATATGTTAATGATTACGACCTTACGAGTTCCGTGCATATCGAATTATTGGCTGGAGGATTGAGAGAAATGACAAGTACACAAGCATCCGGACAGTCGCTGACGCAGCTGCGAAATCCTTTGGTAGAGCAGCGGGCAGATCCTTGGGTTTTGAAGCATACGGACGGATATTATTATTTTACGGGATCCGTTCCCGAGTATGACCGCATCGAGCTGCGCAGGTCGGCAACGATTGCCGGCTTGCGTGACGCAGCTCAGGTTGTCGTATGGGAGCAGCATGATTCAGGACCGATGAGCAAGCATATTTGGGCGCCGGAGCTGCATTTTATCGATGATAAATGGTATATCTATTTCGCCGCGGCAAGAGAAGATGCACCCTTCCGGCATCGTATGTACGTTCTTGAGAATGAATCTGCCAATCCGCTTGAAGGAAGCTGGACGGAGAGAGGCCAGATTATAACAGACTGGGATTCCTTTTCGCTGGATGCAACGACCTTCAGGCATAATGATGAGCAGTATCTAGTATGGGCGCAGCAGGATCCTGCCATTCAGGGCAATACCAATTTGTACATAGCTGCTATGAGTAACCCTTGGACGCTCAAAAGCAAGCAGGTGCTTATCACGAAGCCGGAGCTTGAATGGGAAGTAATCGGCTTTATGGTTAACGAGGGAGCGGCTGTGCTGAAGCGGAACGGAAAAATCTATTTGACGTATTCCGGAAGCGCGACGAATCATAACTACGCGATGGGCTTGCTTACTGCCATGGAAACAAGCGATCTGCTTGATCCTGCTTCATGGGTGAAGTCACAATCGCCCGTGTTTGCCAGCTGCCCCGAGACGAGTCAATACGGGCCAGGGCATAACAGCTTCACGGTGTCGGAAGACGGCGCGCATGATATTTTAATTTACCATGCACGCAGCTACAAAGAAATTGAAGGCGATCCGCTGTTTGATCCTAACCGTCACGCACGCGCGAAGGTGTTTACATGGAACAGCGACGGAACTCCCGACTTCGGGAAGCCTCCTGCGGATACGGTTTAGCAGGCAGCAAGGAGGGAGGAGCCATCCTGGTAAAGGTGGCTCCTCCCTCCTTGCTAATTCTGCGTATGCTTTAAGGCAGGTTTGATGAGATAAGCAACGGGATTTGCTAGCTTGTAAGAACAGATATAGATATATTTTATAGGAAAGTTTCGCGCAGATTTTCAGTGGAAAAAGGAGGAGCGATTGTGCGTGAAGCTGCATCGCTGCTCCTTCGAACATTATACGGCTTGCAAGCCAGCTTGGTTAAGAATGTTCCATGGTTTGTTGTAATGCGGTTGAAAGAAGAAGTCTACGTAGCTTAATTCATCCATCGTCATGCCGTTCTGGATGCATACCGAGATCGTGTTGATCGATTGTGTCAGATCAACCTTCGATAACACCTGCGCACCGACAATTCTGCCGTTATCCGCTTCGTATACGACTTTTAACGTAACCTGTTCATAGGTAGGCATAAATTCGGGACGATAATTATCAATGATTGTGACATTTTTCACATTCATGCCCGCGGCAATCGCTGCGGTTTCCGTTAAGCCTGTCGAAGCGATGTTGTAATCGTAAATCTTGATTCCCGATGTGCCTTGCGTGCCGAGATATCTAACGGTGGGCTGAATAAGGTTTTTGGCTACGAGCGTTCCCATGCGAACAGCATTTGTTGCAAGCGGAATGTAGGCATTTTGACCCGTCGGATTGTAATGCACGGCACAGCTGTCACCGGCGGCAAATACATCGGGTTTACTTGTTCTCATATAGTCATCGACGATAATGGCTCCGTTTGGCAGCATGTCGACCTGCCCTTTGAGCAGCTCCGTATTCGGCCTAAAACCGATGCAGAGTACAACAAGATCGGCTTCATATTCGCCTGCAGTTGTCATGACGGTCGTTACTTTCCCTTCGCTGCCTTTGAACGAAGTGACGGTTTGCCCGGTTGCGATCGTAATTCCTTTATCAATAAGCGCTTGCTCCGTCAAATCGGTAAACTCCCGGTCTAAATACTTATACAAAATGCGCTCCATGTTATCGATTAAGGTTACCTGCTTGCCTAACAGCTCAAAGGCTTCAACAAGCTCAATCCCGATATAACCGGCACCGATTACGGCGATTCGATTCGCTGTTTTGGCCTTCTCGATAATGGTCTGCGAATGGTTGTAGTTTTTGCATAACAAGATGTTTTCCAGATCGATTCCGTCCATTTGCGGGATGATCGGCCACGAGCCTGTCGTTACGACGAGCTTATCGTAGCTGTCCGTAAATTCACTGCCCGTGACGAGATTGCGCACCTGAATGGTTTTGGCATCCGTATCTACAGCGAGCACATCATGGCGCATATTCGTCGTAACGCCGAGCTTAGCGAGCTGATCGGGCGTTGCATAAAATAGTTGTTCCGCATCCTTCACGATGCCGCCGACATGAAGGGCGATTCCGCACGAGAGAAACGAAATGTTGTCGTTCCGTTCATAAACCGTAATGCGAGCGCCTGGGTGAAGCTTTGCCATTTGGGTGATAGCAGCGGTACCTGCGTGTGTGCAACCGATAACTGCGATGTTCATTGTCATTTTGAACGCCTCCTATAGTAGATGTAAAGAGGATAAGCTGCATCGGCAGCTGTCTTTACAACGTGAATTATTTCACAATCTAGGGTATTGTGTGAAAACATTCACAACCTTTTCTTGCTTTTATCATATGCCTTTTTGAATAGGATGACAAGGGCTTTTGCAGCATTTTTAGCCTATTAATTTAAATTTTCAGATTATTTGACACGGATTTGTAACAACCTCAAATCGGGAAGGTGCGCGTGAGCTGGCTCGTCGAAAACGCGCACACGAGGTAGGAGCATTGCTCTAGTAAAGATAATGACGCGTATTTGAAACGAAGGTCAGCAGTTTGATCAACCTAGTCTCGCTTGGTTGTTTAAGACGGAAAGCTCAGCTAGCAGTTGTTCGGGATTAAGCAGCTTCTTATAGGCGCTATCCAAATAAGTATTGAACCAATAAGCATGAAAAGGCTGCAAGCCGGCCTTGCTTGCACCCTCCAGTTCATTAGAGCCGCCGTCACCTACAAAAATAGACTGCTCGGGCGATGCACCCAGCCTCTCGCAAGCAAGCTTGTAAATCTCCTTGTCAGGCTTAGCTGATCCAACCTCGTATGAGAATATAACATCGTCAAAGTATCCGGCAAGCTCGCTTTCATGCCAGAATCTTACTTCTTCCTCGGTGCAATTGCTGATGATTCCGAGCTTAACATTCATGGCTCGCAGATGATCTAAGGTTCGCATGATTTCGGGATGGATCTGTTGAAAGGGAACCCTTTTTTCATTAATACGATCCTGATATAAGCGGTCTAGAAGCTGAAGATCTATTTTTAGATTTCGGCTTTCTAAAATGTCCTTGATTGTGGAAATATAATTGGGCAATGAGCCAGTCATTCTCAGAGCCTGCCGATTTCTCCATTCACGCTTGAAGTCGTCATTGTGCAAACCGAATAATTCAAAATAATCAATTGAACGAATGGTTTTACGATGACCGTCTGCAAACTCGGTGATTAAGGTTTCAAACAAATCGAAAAACACAGCTTGAATACGCACAATAATCATCTCCTTTGTGATTTCGCAGGCTGGAAAGACCGGTCGAATCTCTATTTTAATAGAAATGTTATGAGTTAACAATTTCCATTTTCATATATTTTGCTTTAAACTCTAACGTAAAGCTGGAATAGCCTAAGGAGGAATTCAAATGAAATTAACATACGAGGATAAAAATGTACTCATAACAGGCGCCGGAGCAGGTATCGGCCGGGCGCTTGCGCTGGCTTACGCCGAGCAAGGAGCGCTTCCTATTATTGCGGATAAAAATGAAGAAGGGCTAGAGCAAACGGGTTTGCTGCTGGAGGAGGTCGGCTATCATTCCGTGTCCATTACGACTGATATGAGCAAGCCTGAGGAGATTACGCGGCTGCTGCAGGATATCCAAACGCTTGTTGGCCGTCTGGATATTGTCATTAACAACGCCGGCTTTGGAATATGGAAATCTCCCTATGATTTGGAGATCGAGGAGTGGGACAGCGTCGTCAATACGAATTTGCGCGGGACGTTTATCTGTTCGCGGGAAGCAGCGAAGCTTATGCGGACAACTGGCGGCGGAGCAATCGTGAACATTTCCTCAACGCGGGCGATGATGTCGGAGCCGAATTCGGAGGCTTATGCCGCCTCCAAAGGAGGGATTTTGTCGCTGACGCATGCGATGGCCGTATCTTTAGGTCCGGACCGAATTACGGTCAACGCGATATGTCCTGGCTGGATTGAAACGGGCGATTACAGCCAGCTGCGTGAAGCGGACCATACGCAGCATCCGTCGCAGCGTGTCGGAAAGCCGGAGGATGTTGCGCGCGCATGCCTTTATTTGACGGATCCCCTAAATGACTTTGTGACCGGCACTCACATCACGCTGGACGGCGGAATGACAAGAAGGATGATTTACGAGGAATAGCTTGTGTTTGGGTTAATCAGAGAAAGAAGGGGTATCGCAAGGGGTGTAACCCTCGCGAGACCCCGAATCCTTCGATTAACTCCGATTAACTTCGATTAACTCACCCTGACAACTTTCCACCTTTGAGYGCCACTGCTCAGATCATCCCAAATTTGAACGTTGGTGCCGTCCGCCGTGCCTGAGCCTGCTACGTCTAATGCCTTATTGCTGTTTGAGTCGATAAGCTTCATATATCCGCTGCCTGTATCCACGACCTTCCAAAGCTGATTAGGGGTGCCGGCATAATCCCAGATTTGCACGTTCGCTCCGTTCGCCGTGCCCCAGCCGTTAACCTCAAGCGCTTTTCCGCTATTCGTATTAATAAGCTTGTATGCTCCGTCTCCCACATGCGTGATTTGCCAGAGCTGATTCGCTTGACTCGCGCCTTCCGTCCAAATTTGCACGTTGGCTCCGTTTGTCGTCCCCCAGCCGTCGACCTCGAGCGCTTTACCGCTGTTCGAATTTACGAGCTTATACACGCCGCCGGATACGACTCCGTTATAAGCGTCATTTCGATAAAATTCAACCCGGTCAATATCGGCCCATTGGCTTGCCAGCGTGTTTGAGGCAAAAAAACCAACCGTTGCTTGCCCGTTCGTAACCGCAATATTGGAGAGGGTAACCGGCGTCCAAGCCGTCGTTACCGGACAATTTATTTGCCGCATCGTACCGCCAAAGTCTGTGGCTTCCATGACGCATGCGTTTTGCCCGCCGCTGCTTCGCATATACGCTCGCATCGTATAATTGCCGTTATCCAGTCCGCTTATGGTTTGACCGACATAAGCCGTTGCAGGCCCGCTCGTTCCGGCTAATCCGATAAAATGGTTGCCATCTGCGGCCGGGACGCCTACGCCGTCATTTGTGCCATGAACCTTAATTCGAGCAGGATAATCATCGTTGAACGTGGTCCAGCCGCTTACATTTGCGGTCTCGAAGCTCCAATTCGTAAGCAGATTCGTGTTGGAGGGTGTGACGGCATGGCCGAAGCGAACATAAACACCGCTGCTGGGATAGTCCGAGCTTGTTGCAGCCAGCACATGCGTTCCGTCAATAGGGAGCAAAGCATTCCAATTGGAGCTGGTCGAGTCGCTTACCGGGAAAATATTAGAGCGGAACTGCCAGGTTGCTCCGTTATCCGCGCTGATCATTGTATACATGGAGGAGTAGGCATCGCCAGTGTTGATGCTGTCATTATCGGTTTGGAAGGATGCAAGAAGACGTCCGTCTCCAAGCTTTACGACAAAGGGAGCGCCGGCTTTTTTACCGGCTTTTGATGGGATATATAAGGTTTGACGGGGCACATTCCAGTTATAGCCGTCAGTTGAAATCTTATATTTGATGACAAAGGGATGACCGGCAACATCTGTCGATTCGAATACAAGTATATATTTTCCGTCTGCCATTTGGGTGATAACGGGCATGCCGTCTCTCGAACCCGCGGCAACGCCGTCGCTGACAACCGTTTCGGCGCTCCAGCCGTTTCCGGTCCAGGTTTTCATGATGAGCTTTTGAAGACCCGTTGTTCCGGCTGCCGCAGGACCGTCATCCGCATAATAAACAGCGATGGTATTGCCTAACATTTGAAGATGGGGCTCCCATAAGCCTTTGAAGGAGCTGGCAGTAGTTGCGCCGATCTGTCCGTTTGCGAGATCCGACCACGTATTGCCGCCGTCCGTGCTTTTTCTTGTTTTGAGATAGGTGCTGTAATTGGAGCCGGATTGCACGACAAGCCGGTAGGATAACCAAATATCGCCGTTAGCAAGTTGCAGCATTTGTCCGTTTCCAACATCGCCGCTCGCATCAGCCGCAGCTTGTATGGCAGGAGACCAGCTATGACCGCCGTCTTTGCTTCGGGCAATCATTATTCTTGTTTTGCCGCCGCCGGCATTCGTATCAAAGGAAGCAAGAATATCGTTATTGTTTAGCTTAAGCAAACGCGGATACCATACCCCTCCGTTAGATGGGGTAAATACAGTAGCGGTGTTCGAGGGCCAAGCTAAGCCTGGTGCCGCAAAAGCTTGAAGGCAGGCTAACAGGGTAGTGAGTACAAGCAGTAAGGCGGTTAAACTTGCAGTGATGCTCATTTTTTTGGCTAAGTACAAGTAAAATCATCTCCTTAATGATAATGTAAGCGCTTCAAAACGGATTATAAGGCATGTTAGTATTTAAATATATACTGAAATTAGTATAATAAAAGCCTTTCTAATGAAGTAGACAGGTGGAAATGAGGTTCGAAGGGTGGATCTATACAAAATTGAGAGAGCAAATGATCAAAATTGGAGAACGAAGGTTTGGTTATGGAAAAAAACTTTTATTTTTTATACTAAATACAGTATTTAAACTTATAACAATATAAACTAGAATAAGCTCATCAAGGAAGCGCTTGCAAAAATAAGGCGGGCGTCGAAAGTAGCTGTGGGTTGGCTCATGGCATGAAGCTTTCCATTGCAGAATCCTTGATGGCGAAACCGTGTTTAATGCAGCACTTACAAAAGGGAGGCGTCAAACGAAATGAAGAGAAAACAATCGGCAAGGCTTGGACTTATTTTTCTATTATGCTTTGGGATGCTGCTGTCGGCTTGCTCATCCGGCAATAATGGCAGCGGCTCGGCCACGAACGGCAACACGGGCAACAAAGAAGCAGAAGCGGAAAATACGCCGCAGGAGCAGGTGAAGATTTCGTTTATGGGCCATGGCAGCCCGCAGGAGAAGGATATATTCACGAAGCTTATTAAGTCCTATGAAACGAAATACCCGAACGTAAAGGTTGAATATACAAGCGTACCTCCGGCAGAGTACAACCAAAAGCTGTCCACGCTGGTCGCATCAGGCAAAACGCCGGATGTATTCTACGTATCGGGGCCGCAATTTTATAAATTCGCTGAGGCAGGCACGATTCAGAACCTGCAGCCGTTTCTAGAAACGACCGAGCTATTCAAAGAGGATAATGTATGGAAGCAGGCGCTCGACCGTTACCGCTACGACGGCAAGCAGCTC
>NZ_JBFTPE010000006.1:0-330851 GCF_056398325.1 Paenibacillus sp. 01T443 | reverse complement strand
GAAAGCATCTAAGCGTGAAGCCCCCCTCAAGATGAGATTTCCCAGTATGTAAGACCCCTTGAAGACGACGAGGTTGATAGGTTCGGGGTGGAAGCACAGCAATGTGTGTAGCTGACGAATACTAATCGGTCGAGGGCTTATCCTAAACAYGTTTGCATGGACCCATACATCCGGCAGACAGCAGCTAATAAGGTTTCAGCAAACCTAACTTTCGTATCCAGTTTTCAGGGCGCAATCTGCTAATGTTTACATTAGTAAACGTCCGACTAAGTGGCGTTTGTTCTGATTATAAGCAACAATTGACGCGGGGTGGAGCAGCCCGGTAGCTCGTCGGGCTCATAACCCGAAGGCCGCAGGTTCAAATCCTGCCCCCGCAACCAATCCTTGGTTTTACTTTCGGATTTATCCGAGCATACATATGGAGCTGTGGTGTAGTGGCCCAACATGCCTGCCTGTCACGCAGGAGACCGCGGGTTCGAATCCCGTCAGCTCCGCCATTTTAACAAAAGTGTACGAAATATAGATGTTGGGGATTAGCCAAGCGGTAAGGCAACGGACTTTGACTCCGTCATTCTCAGGTTCGATCCCTGAATCCCCAGCCATTTTCTTTAAACGGCTGGAATTTTTTAATTGCGCGCGTATGGCGGAATTGGCAGACGCACTAGACTTAGGATCTAGCGGGCGACCGTGGGGGTTCAAGTCCCTCTACGCGCATCATACGAAGAAAGAGTCCTTGCTTAGCAGGGGCTTTTTTTTATGCTCTTAGGATGGTTTTCTGGGAACTTTATTATATAAGTTCGACGTATTTTACCCCTGTGGGCAACTTTAATTAGAACGATTTTATAATTAACTTGAAAATAATCAACAAAATTAATTATTATTTTTTAGAAAACACTTGTAAAACACTCATCATAATGTTATTATATTTCTTGTCGCCGAAAAATCAAATCTGAAATACGGTCGATAAAATTACATGCGGAAGTGGCTCAGCGGTAGAGCATCGCCTTGCCAAGGCGAGGGTCGCGGGTTCGATTCCCGTCTTCCGCTCCAATATTACCATTCAAAACACCTTGCGCTGCAAGGTGTTTTTTGTTATGTATTTAGAGGGACAAAGTGAAGTGTCCAGGCCAGGATACCTCTAGAAGACAGCTCTCCAGAAGCAGGCTGATACTTCGTCTTATTTTAGCAGGAATATTTCCATCTAATTATCTTGAAAAAAATCTATGATTTAAATAGATGGATTTTCACCGGTTAATTAAACGGATTTCGCTTGGCAGCAGGGAAAAGACGTGAATTAGATGGGGTTATTCCTGCTAATTATCAAGAATTACAGTACATTAGCGGGAGAAATTCCATCTAATTGGAAAGATCCTGGCAAAGCGTAAATATGAAGCAATATGATCTTCTGAAAGTGTGGAATGACAGTACTCTAGGATAGGATGAAGAAATAGTCGAGAGCTGGCGGTTATGATATAAGATGAAGGTAAAGTCGTGAGCTGGCTGTTGGAGTTAGGATGAAGGTCAAGTTGAGAGCAGGCCGGTTGGAGTTAGGATGAAGGTAAAGTCGAGAGTTGGCTTGTTTGGAGTTAGGATGAAGGTAAAGTCGAGAGCTGGCTGTTAGGAATTAGGACGAAGGTAAAGTCTAGAGTAGGCCGGTTGGAGTTAGGACGATAGTATAGTCGAGAACTGGCAGTTGAGATCAAATGAAGTTAAAGTCGAGAGACAATAGTTTCGGGTTTTGACGGAGGGATATCCGTATTGCGCAAGCTAGGTATGAATAATGAAGTGTTAAGGGAGGAAGGGATTTTTATGCGTAAACTTGTGTTTTTTGTAGGCGGTGCAGGAGCAGGCAAGACAACGCTTGCGAAAGCTTTGGCGAAGAAACGGGGCGTTTCGATCATCGACATGGATACGGTGCTGCGACCGGCTGCAGTTGCGCTCATGACGCAGGCAGGTCTGGATCCAAGTGACCGGGATTCCAGCAGCTACAAAGCGTTATGCAGGGATTTAGGCTATCGCATCACGATGGATGCCGCTCTAGAGAATATTGCTAATGATGTCGATATCTTTGTGATTGGGCCGTTTACAAAAGAAACAGAGACCCCGGATTGGATCGAGCAGGAGCTCTCATCAATAGGGGCCTCCTTATTGGATGTTGAGGTAAAGGTCGTATTCGTTTATCTCCGAGACGATAAGCTCCACTACGAACGGATCAAGCACAGAGGCTTGATACTCGACCAGTACAAGTTGGACAACTGGAGCGATTTTAGCCGCTCGCTTGTGAAGCGAGAGCTGAAGTGGCGTATTCCAGCGGCATCGGTGCTTTATTTTGACAACTCTCATGGCTTAAACGAACAATCGCTGGAAATGCTTGAGCAGTTTATTTACAGCGCCAGATCCTCCTAGCTTGCATTGCATGGAGTTCTCCTAACTCGAAGTGCTGTAGTAGCCCTTCTAGCTTGCAGTGCTATATGAGCCCTTCTAGCTCGCAGTGCTAGGGCGATCTTCTAGCTGACAGTATTATGGCGTTATGTGCGCATTGAGCTCGTTAAAGAGTGCTTCAGTCTTTGCTGCATCTTTTTCATTGAAAATGACAGTATGGTCTTCTAACTGAATGAAAATGTAAGGCGGCGAATTTTTGAATACATAAAGCTTGGCTGCTCCCAGCTTCTCTAAGGAAAAGCTGCCTCGTGCATATTCTGCCGTCGCTGTGCCATTCGTCCTGAAGCCGCTTGGGAGAGACTCTTCCAGCGTAATCCCCTTTACGTCGCTGAGATTAAAGCTGTAATCATACAAAGGGTAGTCAATCGATACGGTGCCGCTGTCAGCAATCGTCAGTGCCGGCGACGTATGGTCGGACTGCACGGCAAAAGCAGCAAGCGGAAGGATGATAAGAAGGGCCAACGCCATTCCGCCGTATTGAATCCATTTTCCGCCTCGCGTGGCCATATTCAGTGTCGTACCGACACCCACGCGTTTGGGTACCATGACGGATTTATCATCTGGGTTGTAATAGGTAGAGCCATTGATCCAGAAGCCGTCGTCGTCGCTCGGAATAGCCTCCCCGTCCGTCTCTGCCAGACTCTCCTCCAAAGCGCGTACCTTGTTATGAACAAAAAAGATGCTGCCTAGCGGTACTAACGACACCATCACAATGCCGATCATCCACTGTGTAAAGCTAAGTGAGCTGCTTCCTGTTGTTAAAATCAAATAAGCGACATAAGCGTTGATGCTCTCAAAAATGGCGAGAATAGGCCAAAGCATCGACCAGTAGCGCCGTGCTGCGCGATTAATAGCGGCATTGATATCGATGTTATCGCTGTAAACCTTCGTTTTCATATTGCCGAAGGCAGCGTATATAACGTACAGGATGACGGTCATCGCCAGCGAAGCGATCCCGGTCATTCTTAATAGTACGTCTTTGTTCTGAAAGGATAGAAGAATGGGGACGATGGATAGCAGTGCGGGAATCAGGAACCAGTATGGCGATACGAGCATCGCTTTTTTTAACTGCGTGATCTTGGTATCGATTCGAATCATTCGTTTCTCACCCACGAACCACTCGTTTTCCCGTTTTAGAGCCGCGGCTTTATAATGGATGCTGTTGAAGGGGAGCTTTGACGTGTAAAGAAATGCGGCAATCCAAACGATCATATAGATAAGCGATAATGAGAAATATTGGCCGAGAAAGAAAAACGGCACCAGGGAAAGCAGCATGGCAACCCCATAGATGGTGTATGATTTTTTATATTCGGCTTGAAGCTTCTTCATCGTTTCATCCTCTAAGGCATGCGAAGGAAGCGTGACGCCGAATAATATTTGATTGTTTGGCACGGCTTGCTTTAGAAACAGCACAAGAATACTGATATAAGCAATTACGGCTGGAATAACGAAATAAAAATTGTTCATAAAAAGTCTCCTATTCTGGTAGGGGATGATTTTTGCTGGCTGCTGCTGTAAAGATATTCGAGCAAATTTGCATAAACTCCTCTTGCCCGACTCCCTTAAGGCTGGCTTCCGAAATGACAAGCTCTAATTCGCGTTCAAGTTTACTGTTGAAGTCTGCCTGCTTGTTCCATACGGTACAAACCGTAGCGCCGCGCCGCCTGTCAATGGATATGTAACCCTCGGCTTTCAAAATGGCATAAGCTTTGTTTACCGTCATGGCATTGACGCCTAGATCATCGGCGAGCTGCCTAACCGTAGGCAATCTTTCGCCATAACTGAGCCCGCCTACGCCGATTCCGATGACAATTTGGTTGCGGAGCTGTACGTAGAGCGGAAGGTCACTGTTGTAATCAAGCTTCAAAATCATCGGATCACCCCTTGCAACAATGTATTATTTGTATTGCAAATACTAATACAAAAGAACCGGTAAGTCAAAAATAGGGGCGGCAGTCTTTGGACATGCTGTCCCCGGGTTGGCTATAATAAGCAGATGCGGATTTCATATCCAAACCATTAATGAGATTAATGTTTTACCCAATAAAATCGCTCAAGGAGAGAATAAAATGATTAAATTCGGCATTATCGGAACGAACTGGATTACGGAAGCATTTATTGACGCAGCGCGTGAAGTAGAGGATTTCGCTCTAACGGCTGTCTATTCGCGTTCGGAGGAAACAGGGGCAGCTTTCGCAGCGAAGCATCAGATTGCTGCTGTGTTTACAGATGTAGCGGAGATGGCGGCAAGCGGGCAGATCGATGCCGTTTATATCGCTAGCCCGAACTCGTTTCATGCGGCACATGCTATTACTTGCATGAAGCATGGCGTTCATGTGCTCTGTGAGAAGCCGGTCGCTTCGAATGCCCATGAAATGCGTCAAATGATCGCTGCGGCCAAGGAAAATGGCGTGCTACTGATGGAGGCGATGAAGTCGACGTTTCTTCCCGGTTTCCAAGCCGTGCAGGAGAACCTGGATAAGCTGGGAGAGGTGCGGCGTTATTTTGCAAGCTACTGCCAATATTCCTCCAGATACGATGCTTACAAGGCAGGAACTGTCCTTAATGCCTTTAACCCGGTGTTCTCAAACGGAGCGTTGATGGATCTTGGGATTTATTGTTTGTATCCGCTAGTAGCCTTGTTCGGAAAGCCGGACGTTATTAAAGCTACTGGCGTTATGCTGGAATCGGGCGTAGACGGCGAGGGTAGCATCGTTCTGCAATACGCGAGCATGGATGCCGTCATCATGTACTCGAAGATTACCCATTCTTCACTGCCATCCGAGATTCAAGGGGAGAGCGGAAGCATTGTCATTGATAAAATCAGTGAGGCTGGAAAGGTTGAAGTCCAATATCGGAACGGAACAACCGAGGATATTTCTAAGCCGACAAATCCCAAGTCGATGTACTACGAGGCTAAGGAATTTATGGAGCTGATTAATGCCGGCAGAACCGAATCATCCGTAAATACATACGAAAATTCGTTGATCACGCTGGAGATTATGGATGAGGCAAGAAAGCAGATCGGCCTTATATATCCCGCGGATAAAGCAGGCTCTGAATGACGATTGGCCTATTTTCACCAAAAAGAATTGACAAAGTCATTCAATAATGTCATTATGATAATATCAAATCGAAACAATAATCCTGATCAGGAGAGCGGCAACCATGGTTGAAAATGAATCCAATTATTCCGCAAGCCGTTACCGCACGCCGGATGGCGCGCCTGCAGATATCGTCATCTTTACGATTGTTTCAACGGAAAAGCTGTCTACGAAAAAAGCATTGCCAACCCGCGAGCTGCACGTGATGCTGATTCAGCGGAACATATGGCCCTATGAAGGGAAATGGGCGCTTCCGGGTGGCTTTACCAAGGAGAACGAGACCGTATACGAATGCGCAGCACGCGAGCTGCAGGAAGAGACGGCAGTTGAGGATGTTCACATTGAATATTTTAACGTGTACAGCGCACCTGGGCGTGATCCCCGGGGCTGGATCATCTCGCATGCTTTTCTGGCGCTTGTAAATGAGCGGGCGTTAGCGCATAGGACAGCCGCGGTTGACGCCTCGGATGTGCGATTGTTCACGGTCGAGGAAGCTTTGCAGATGGACCTCGCCTTTGACCATAAGCAAATATTGAGCGACGCGCTGCAAGGCATTCGCAAGAAGATGCTCACCACGACGATCGCAAAGGAATTTTTGCCGGAGGACTTTACACTAAGCGAGCTGTATCAGGTTATCCAGACGGTTGTTCCGGATTTCGAGGAGCCGAACTTCATTCGCAAGCTGACGTCAACGAAAAGCCGCAGCACGATTATCGAGGAATCCACAGACGAGAACGGAACACCGGTACAATCCAAGCAGTACTCGCAGCGAGCGGCGCAATTGTACCGTTTTACAAAGGAAGAGCCCCAGTTGTCTATCTATAGCTGAATGCTTACGAGGAGAGTGACGGCATGCTGAAGTTTAATGGAGTGGAGCTTGGTTTGAAGCAGTTTCCGAATGGGGAGACGCTCATTAACGGTGATGAGATTCTTACGCATATGGCGGATTTCAACACCATCGTATGGAAGTATGAGAATGACGGAGATCTCGTGAAGCTTATGTTCGTCAAGAGCTATCTTGATGACCGGAGAGTCAAATGTACGTTAACCGTCTATTATTTGCCTTACAGCCGAATGGACCGGGTGGAAGGTACATCCGCATTTACGTTAAAATATACGGCTGCTTTCCTTAACAGCCTAAACTTCGAATCCGTCACGATTATTGAGCCGCATTCGGATGTATCGCTTGCGCTGATCGACCGCAGTATCGGAAAGTATCCGACGATTCAGCTGCTAGAGCAGGTTGCCGCCCAGGTAGGCTTCCATGCGGAGCAGGATTATCTGTTCTTTCCGGATGCAGGGGCGCAGAAGCGGTACAGCAAGGTACAGGGCTATAAGCAATTGGTAGGCTTTAAGGCGAGAGACTTCCAGACGGGGCAAATTAAGAGTCTTGAGGTTGTTGGAAACGTAGAGCGTACGGGTTTCAAAGCGATCATCGTGGATGATCTTTGCTCTTATGGCGGGACGTTTATGCTTAGCGCAGAGAAGCTGAAGGAAATCGGCGCCTCGCAAATCTATTTACTAGTCGGGCATTGCGAGAATTCGATTTATAAAGGAAAAATATTAGAATCCGATCTCATCGATAAAGTATTTACGACCGACACGATACTCAGTCAAGCCGGGCATGAAAAAATTCACGTATACGAAATGGGAGGCCTATAAAATGACTCAAACATTCGTTTATCCAGCAACGCTACTATGTGATTTTTACAAGGTGAGCCACAAAAACCAATATCCGAAAGGCACCGAGCTCGTTTACTCGACCTGGACTGCGCGCACAAGCCGATTGGAAGGCATGAACGAGGTTGTAGCTTTTGGCTTCCAATCGTTTATTAAACAATATTTGATTGCCTATTTTAACGAGCATTTCTTTGCCAGAACGAAAGCGGAGGTTGCCGATGAATACAAAAGGCTTATCCGGCATGCGCTTGGCGAGGCGGAGCCCGATGCTTCGCATATCGAGGAGCTGCATGAGCTGGGCTATCTGCCGATTAGAATTAAAGCGATAAAAGAAGGCGCATTAGTGCCGGTAAGAGTACCGATGCTGACAATCGAGAATACGAAGCCGGGATTTTTCTGGCTGACCAACTATTTGGAGACGTTGATGTCGTGCCAGCTGTGGATGCCGGCTACGAGCGCGACGCTTGCTTTCGAGTACCGCAAAATATTGGAGGCCTACGCGCTTAAGACGAATGGGGACCCAGCAGGAGTTCCGTTCCAAGGCCATGATTTCTCGATGCGGGGCATGGGTGCGCTTGAATCGGCGCTCGGCAGCAGTGCGGGACATCTCCTTTCGTTTACGGGAACCGACACGATTCCAGCCATTTTCTATTTGGAAAATTATTATAACGCCGATATTGAGAAGGAATTGGTAGGCACGTCGATTCCGGCAACGGAGCACAGCGTGATGTGCGCGCATGGCCGTGACGAGATGGCATCGTACCGCTATTTGATCAAAGAGGTATATCCTAGCGGCTTCGTCTCGATCGTATCGGATACGTGGGATTTGTGGAGCGTGCTGGACGTAGTTATCCGCGGCTTAAAAGAAGATATTATGAGCAGGGACGGCAAGGTGGTCATTCGCCCGGACAGCGGGGACCCGGTCAAAATCATTTGCGGAGACCCGGATGGGGAGAGCGAATTCGAGCGCATGGGCGTTATCGAAATTTTATGGGATATTTTTGGAGGCACCGTCACCGAGAAAGGCTACAAGCAGCTCGACAGCCACATTGGAGCGATTTATGGCGACGCGATTACGATTTCGCGCTGCAGCGAAATTTGCGAGAAGCTGGCTGCCAAAGGCTTTGCTTCGACGAATATGGTATTTGGCATCGGTTCGTTTACCTACCAGTACAACACCCGCGATACGTTTGGCTTCGCTTTGAAATCGACATTTACCATCGTAGACGGTGAGGAGCGCAAAATCTATAAGGATCCCAAAACCGATAATGGCGTGAAAAAGTCGCAAACAGGCCTTGTACTTGTTACGGAGCAGGACGGAAAGCTTGCTTACACGGACAATCTAAGCGTTGCAGAGTATGAAGCACGCAAAGCGGAGGATCAGCTGGAGGTTGTGTTTGAGGACGGGAAGCTAGTACGGGATTTAAATTTGGCTGAGGTACGCACGAACTTATTGGCTCATTTATAATATAGGATCAGAGAAACAGCGACAGCTTGGACTAGAAAAATAGAGTCCGGGACTGCCGCTGTTTTATTATGTTAATAGTTAACGTGAGCGTCCGGAGCCTTATCGAATACTAGATTTAAGAGGATGCCATGCTCAAGGAACGCTTTCAGCCCGCAGAGCACGATCGTGAAGCCTCCCATTGCGTCAATGGCTTGTCCTACCGTTTCATCCGCATTTCCAGTGAACCCCGAATTTGTAATCGTGACGAACGTTTCATTTGCTGCCCGGGAAGTGAACGTCCACTCGACCGTAGAGCCGAAGTCGATGAGAATACGCTTGTTCTCCACGATATCTTTTACAGCGATGTCTGCGGAAGCGCCATACATTTCCCAATCCCAACGGACCATTTTTCCCGTTTCTAGTTTTCCGCTGCCTTTGGTAAACCAGAATTTCGAAGTGATCTCGGGATCGATAAAAGCTTGAAAAACCTCTTCAACCGGTTTTCTAATTAGCATTTCCGCTTTGGCAATCGGTTCTTGAGTGAGAGCAGCCATCATCATTTCTCCTTTTATCATAAAGTCTCCTTAAATCATAGCATACTTTTCATTAAAAATAGGAATGGATGGCTCTTCGCAGGCAGCTGCTTAAATTGGGATTTTTATAAAGTGGTTGACAGATGTTGGGTGAGGGGATTATTATGATGTAAATCAAATGAAGGGAGGCCGATGAAAATGAACCAGTATTTATTAGAACGAATCGCAGCTTTATATAGCAAGTCCATTTCATCGGCCTCTGCGGGGCCTATGACTGTTTTCTAATCGTTTGCATGCCTTATGCTGCAAGGGTTAGGGAATAAAGGCGCAAGCAAAGCCATGGACATCTTGAGGTCCATGGCTTTTTTGTGTTCATTTGATCATGAGGAGATTACCGTTTATGAAAGAAACGTATTATCAAAAAGTACAGCTGCCTTCGGGGCAGGTGCATGTGTATGCAGGGCCCGAGCTATTCGCGTCCTTGGACTATAAAGTGTTTGAAATGGCGAACAACAACTTACAAATTCCGAATCAGGTCTATATGAGCTATACACCGGATGTGCATGTTGGCGTAGGAACCTGCATTGGCACCACAGCGGTGTGGAATGCCGCTGACGGCTTCGTATCCCCTTCGATCGTAGGCAGCGATATCGGCTGCGGGATGCGCGTGCAGCTAACGAGTCTCCACAAGGATGATTTGAAGGAGGTTAAGCTGCGGCGGAAGCTGGTCCGGGCGATTGAGAAGTACCTGCCTGCCGAGGAGCATGCCAGAGGACATTTCTCCGACATCCGTCTGGAGCATGTTCTGAAGAAGGGGCTGCATGGCCTGCCGAAAAAATATATACCGGATGCTTATACGCCTCGTAAAGCGACCTCGCTTACACATGTGGAGAGCAGCCAGTTTTATTTTGACGAAGAGGTGCTGGATAAGTTTCCGGAGATGGTCTGGCATCGAGCGCATCGCCAGCTGGGCACGCTGGGAGGCGGCAACCATTTTGTAGAAATACAAGCGATTGAGATTGCTGAGGAAAACCGGGAAATTGCAGAGGCGTGGGGCTTATACGACGGTCAAGTCGTCATTATGATTCATTCCGGCTCTCGCGTCTGGGGAGGAGCGGTAAGTCAGTATTGCGGCACTGATATCGCAAAAATGATGCGTCATGAAGGCATCGGCACGGCTGATCCCAAGCTGCTGTACGCGCCGCTCTCGCATCCGCTCGGTCAAACCTACGTGAATTTGATGTATTCCGCCTTAAATTACGCAGTCGTGAACCGTCACTTGATTGCCTATGCCGTTCGAGAGGCCGGAAAGGATATATTCGGTCCGAAGTTCGAGCTGCGCACGCTGTATGATCTTATGCATAACTATGCATGGGAGGAGAAGCAGGATGAGCACGCCTACTTCGTTCACCGGAAAGGGGCGACAAGGGCGCTTCCGGCAGGGCATCCGGATAACCCCGAGCCCTATCTCATCACGGGCCATCCGGCGCTTATTCCCGGGTCGATGGGAACCGCGTCGTATATTATGGTCGGCAGCCCGGAAGGAAAAGCGAATCATTATTCCATCTGTCACGGAGCGGGGAGAATTCGTTCGCGTAATGCAACGAAGCAGCTGATTTCGGTAGAAGAGGTTGCGGCGGCGATGCGGGTAGGAACGGATGATGAAATTGTCGTCAACCAGCGCTCCATGGAGTCTCTGGTCGATGAATCGCCTCAAGCCTACAAGGATGTCGATCAAATTATAGAAAGCGTCGTTGGGGCGGGGCTCGCGCAGGTCGTTGCCAAATGCAAGCCGCTGGCTGCAGTCAAAGGAACTTAAAATAAAGGAACAAAGGGGGTCCGGAGAGAATGATAAATCAATATCTAGAAGAAAAGGTATTTTTTGAAAGCAATCATTTAGGCCATTTACGTCCTGAAAAAGAAAATAGCTGTACCCATCGGACCCGTTGTTTGATGTAAGGATAGCCATGCGCTGCGATCATGTTACCAGAGCGCTGATTATCCTTATCTCATGACCATGGACGAATCCGTCCATGGTCTTTTTTTTTTATGAAAGAAAGGAGCTAACGAAATGAACAGCATACATACGGATATTTTAATGGAGCTGCACAAGATCGAGCAGGAGGAGCAGGTCCGGATTGTTTATGCCTGCGAATCGGGAAGCAGGGCTTGGGGCTTTCCTTCCAAGGACAGCGATTACGATGTGCGGTTTATCTATGTCAGACCGGTTGAATGGTATTTGTCCATCTTTGACAAAAGAGACGTGATTGAGCGCCCAATCAGTAATCTATTGGATATTAACGGCTGGGACCTGAGAAAAGCGCTTAATTTGTTCCGAAAATCCAACCCGCCGCTGCTGGAATGGCTGCAGTCGCCGATTCCGTATTACACCAAATATACGGTGGCAGCGCAAATCCGCGGCATTTCACCGCTCACCTTCTCGCCGAAGTCATGCATGTACCATTACCTCAATATGGCAAAGGGAAATTACAGGGATTACTTGCAGGGGGAGCATGTGAAAATTAAAAAATACTTTTACGTGCTGAGGCCGATTCTGGCTTGCGGCTGGATTGAGACCTACAATACGATGCCCCCGATCGAATTTGACCATCTGGTTGATGCGCTCATCCCGAGAGGGAGTGAGCTTCGGATCACGGTTGAGCTGCTTTTGCGCCGTAAGAAGGCAGGGGAGGAGCTTGATTATGAGCCAAGGCTTCACGCCATTAATGATTATTTGGAGGAGCGAATCGCTCATTTCGAACAGACGGCATCAGCGCTAAGGCTAGGCGAGGGCGCGCGGGATGAACAGCTCGATGAGCTGTTCCGCAGCGCGTTAAACGAAGTATGGCGTTAATGATTTAGGTTGTTATTTTAGAGGCAAGGGGAAGGTCAAAATGGCTATCGTGCAGTTGAAATCGACGAATCCGAGCTTTTCGTTCGTCATTAGAAAAAATCCGCAATCCGGCATGCTGCTTCGCGCTGTCCGCAAAGGGATGGCTTACGGCTGGTATACGGATGAAGCAACCTTCAATGTGTATTTTAAGGACGCCGACAACGAGGTTTCTTACAAGCAGCACCGAGAGGATCAATTCGAATATCTTAACGTGTCCAGGTACAACACACCGCTCTTTGTACTGGGGGCGGTCAATGAATTTTTTGCGTCGCCGCTCAAGGCGCAGCATGCCAGTGACACGGAGGAATATGAGCATACCTTTTTTATTAATATGATTCATATCCAGCTGCTTCGGTATATTGATTTTTTCGGGAAGCATCTGACGGACTATACATTTGAAGCGGTGCATCAAGCAAACAAAAGCTATTCGCTTACGATTAAGACGCGAAAATCACTTTACGAGCTTATGCATGTCGTCAGCGTGCTGTGTTTGTTCCTATCTATGTTCAGCGATGAATATATCGATATTTCCGATGATATTTTGATCAAATACGTGAAAAGCATCCAAATTATCGATGCGCCTTTCTATATTCGCAGCTTGTTTTCCCGAAACTTCCTGGCTTCGAGGGATCGTTTCAAGAAGTATAAGGAGGAGCTGGAGAAGACGGATCGTTACAGTGTCCAGCTTGCCTTCGGAGGAACGGCACAGCAGCGGAGAAGCTATATCGGAAGCGTGCTGCCATTCGATAAATCAATCATGGATGTAGGCTGCGGCGAGGGATTTTATGCGATTCCGTTCGCTTCCAAGATCGAAGCCAGCTACTATGCGATCGATATTGAGGAGCCATTGCTCGAGATCGTGCAGCGGAAGGCAAAGGCGAAGGAGCTCGACAACATTGCGACCTTCCCTTCCATCGACCGCTTTCTGGAGGAGTATAACGGGGAACAGGTGGATATTGTGCTGACAGAGGTAATAGAGCATATGAGCCTGGATGAGGCGGGTGCGCTTATCCGGCAAATTTGCGAGCAGGTCGACTTTGACCATTTTGTGCTGACCACACCTAATGCGGAGTTTAATGCTTATTACGAGCTAAGCGAATTCCGGCATGATGATCATAAATGGGAGCTTGGACGTACGGCATTTCAGGAATGGCTGCTTGAAGAAGTTAAAGCACAAAACGTAGAATGCACTTTTGTGGCCATCGGTGACGGAGTAAACGACGTACAAACGACGCAGGGCGCGATTTTGAGGAAAAGGAGGGGATAGCAGAAATGGAGATTAAAACGAGAGTCCATACCATTTTTATGCTGATCGGCTCGACGGAATGCGGTAAGACGACATTTGCGAATGAGGTTCTAATGCCTCAGCTGCGGTTTCGCGATGAGCTTAAAGGCGTGAATGCAAATGTGCAGTATATATCCTCTGATAGCATTCGGCAGGAGCTGCTGGGCGCTGATTATGATAAATACGATCAAGTGATGCTTGAGGCGAGCGATCAGGCCTTCCGGCTATTGTTCGAGAAGCTGCGCCTCGTGACGACCTTTCCGATCAATGCGGAGTTTGTCGTGGTCGATACGACGGGCTTGGCGGATCATTTCCGGGCGAAGGTGAGGGAAATCGCTAAGGAAAATAATTATAACCTTGAAGTTATTTTGTTCGACTACCGGAAGCGGGATGATTATTATGCCTCGGAGCGCTCGAAGAAGCTGATTACGAGTCATATTAACCGCTTGCGCAAGGAGGTGCTGGGCTCACTCTCCGGGGAGAAATACGGCAAAATCCATAAAGTACGCGCTAAGGACTTTTATTCGCCTATTGAAAAGCAAGCCAATGAAGACTACAAGGTGGTCATCGAGGATGCTGACGAGTATCTGAGCACCATATTGCCGCTTGATCAGAAGACGATCATTGTAGGAGACGTCCATGAATGCGTGGATGAGCTGAAGGCTCTGCTCGTTAGCAGCGGCTTTCAAATAGAAGGTAATCAACTGCTTGAGACAGGCAAGGTAAGCGGGACGAAAATTTTGCTGGTTGGCGATTGGATTGACAAGGGGAACCGTACCAGAGAAATCATAGAGTTTCTTCATGCGAACAATGAAAAGTTTTTGTTCGTTTTAGGCAACCATGAGAACTTCGTATACAAGTATCTGCGCGGTGAAATTAAAGGTGTCGAGGAGGAGCTGCTGCACGCGTACTTCGATTCAACGGAGGTGCTTAAAGCGGATGAGGAGCTGCTTCAGCAATTCAATCATCTCGTATCGCTTTCCAAGCCCTTTTATCGAATGATAGGCAAAAGAGGGCCGTCCTTATATGTCACGCACGCACCCTGCGAGAACAAATATATCGGCAAGCTGGATGTGAACTCGGTAAGGCATCAGCGGAATTTCCGAATAGACCGTTCGGCTCCGCTAGAGGAGCAGCTTCTGTTCCTCAAACGGGATGCAGCAGGGAACCAGCCTTATCATGTATTTGGACATATTGCAGCCAAAAATACKTTCCGGATTAAGAATAAAATCCATCTCGATTCCGGCGCGGTGCACGGCAACCTGCTGACCTCGGTTATGCTTTCAGCGAAGCCGTTTTTCAAATCGCAAAAATCGGCGCATCAGGCGATGAGTGACGAGCTGCATACACTGTTTAAGGAAGAGCGCAAGGTGTCGCTGCAGGAGCTGGACGATGAATCGGCTCGCAGATTGCAGTACAGCGGGGGCCATAAGATCAACTTTATATCTGGCACGATGTCGCCGGCGGATAAGGATGAAGCTGCCCAGGAGCTCGAGTCGCTGCGGAAAGGTCTGGACTATTTTGCGGAGCGCGGTGTGAAGGAGGTTGTGCTTCAACCCAAATACATGGGATCCAGATGCAATGTCTATTTGCATGCTGACGCAGATCAATGTTTTGCGGTTAGCCGCAATGGGTACAAAGTCAATAAGGTTGACCTGTCGGCTGTGTATGAGAGGCTGCTGCAAAGATTCGGGAATTATATGAAGGAAAACGACATCACGATGCTGCTTCTAGATGGTGAGCTGCTGCCTTGGCAGGCGCTTGGGGAAGGGCTTATCGATCGCCAGTTCAAGCCGATTGAGAAGGCGCTTGAAACAGAGCTGGCTTTTCTAAAAGCGAACGGGTTCGAGGAAGCTTTCTCGAAGCTCTCGCAGGAATATAAGACTAGCGGCTTTGAGAAGGATCAGTATCAGCTTAGCAAATCGGCGCTGAATGAAAAATACGGCCTGACCGTCTATCAGAATTATAAGCATGTCCATACGGTATTGGAGAAGCATGTACCATTAGATGAGCATCTAGTGGCATATGAAACTTACAAGAAGCAGCTAGAGCTTTACGCAGAGCCAGGCGAGCTGGAATACAAACCGTTCTCACTGCTCAAAATTGTATATGCGGACGGAAGGGAAACGCTTCCGGATTGGAAGACATCGGAAATGTACCGTTTCGTCTCAGATGATCCTTTCATCATGCTTTCGCTGTCTGATCCGGAAAGCTTCGATCAAGCGGAGAAGTATTTCCAAACGCTTACGGTAGATAACCATATGGAGGGCGTCGTCATTAAGCCTGAGGTACTAGAGCCCTATACGGTTCCTTATATGAAGGTGCGTAATAAAGACTATATGTCGATCATATACGGCTATGATTATCGCTTTCCGCATAAGTACAATAAGCTGATCAAGCAGAAAAGCATCAATATGAAACTTCGAACATCTTTGAACGAGTATCGGCTGGGGCAAAGCATACTCGCTGTTCCCTTTGCGGACATTGCACCGGACAATGAAGGATACATGGGAGCCGTGGCCAATCTATTGTTCGAGGTTGCCAAAGAGAAGGAAATCGATCCGCGCCTGTAAAACATAATCATCCCATTTGACCTCCTGTACCGGGAGGTTTTTTGGTGCTGCTCGGTTTTATTGAAAATTGGACATAGCATATAGCAGTATATTGTGAAATAATCATATATGTAAAAAGTCCTAGTAAAAAGCAAACTTGTCGAAAGACAATGACGCAAAGCCTACAGACCTAAAGGAAAGCTTCCAAAGGTGGCTGGGTTGCCAAAAGGATGAGTGATTATTAATATCCTCCTCCTAGTCACATCAGGTTACCGCAAACGTTATACATAGGAAGGGATATTAAAGATGGAACAAAATATTAAACGTTATCGTGGGAATGATAACAGCTTTGAAATCGTTCAGAAAATAGCAAATTTAGGCTATTGGGAATTCGACCATATTCGCAATCAAGCATCCTGGTCGAACCAAATGTTTGCGATATATGGAATGAGCTCGGATTTCACGTTGAAGCAGGATGACTTTTTTGATTTTATCCATCCCGACGACCGGGAGCGGGTCGAACGGCAGTTTTATGCTTCGGTAGAACAAAAAACAGAGAGCGTCAGCGAGTATCGGATCGTTCGCCCGAACGGCGAAATAAGAGATGTAATAGAAAATATAACGTTTGTCCTCGGTGAGGACAATGAAGTGGTATTGACCGTAGGCACAATCCAGGACGTAACGGAAACGAAAAAACTGCAGCATCGATTGACGGTCGAAGAGCAGCATTACATATCCATATTCGAGAATAACCCGGATGCGGTCTTCTCGTTTGACTTGAATGGCCAGTTTATGTCTTGCAACGCATCGCTTGAGCAAATGTTTGGTTATGCGCGGGATGAGATTATGCACGGGAGTTTCCATCATTTTGTGGAAGAAAATAGCTTGGAGCGGACGATTTTTCATTTTGAGGAAACTGTGAATACGCTTACTCCTCAAAATTACGATACGACGGGCATAACCAAAAGCGGGCAGATCATTGAGGTTAACGTAACGAACATTCCGATTATCGTTAATCAAGAACTGATCGGCATTTATGGCATCGCCAAGGATATTACGCAAAAAAAGATGATTGAACGATCTCTTATAGAAGCGGAACTCAAATATCGAAGTATTTTGGAACAATCCATCGTCGGTATTTTTGTTGCGCAAAGGGAAAGGTTTGTTTATACAAACGAGCAGCTTGATAAGATGCTGGACTATGATACGCTAGTCGGCGTAGAGGTAGAGAAGGCTGTCCATCCGGATGATCGGGAAGCCGTTGTATCCCAGGTTATGCAGCTTACGGAAGGAGAGTATATTCCGAATTTTTGTCATCGGGCAATTAAAAAGGATGGCACTGTCATTCATTGCGAGGTTCATTACAACCGTGTTACCCACATGGGTGAGAAAGCGATTGTGGGCATTGTTATGGACATTACAGAACGGAGCAAGGCGCAGGAGCTCAATCACCATTTGGCTTACCATGATTATTTAACGGAGCTGCCGAATCGCAGAATGTTCGAAGAGCAGCTGGACAAACAGCTCAGAGTAAGTGACTATTTCAAACAAAAGCTGGCGATTATGCTCATTGATTTGGATCGCTTCAAATACGTGAATGACACGCTAGGACATCCGATTGGTGACGCTCTGCTCAAGCAAATCGCAAATAGGCTGAGATGCAAGCAAGGTGACGGACAAGCAGCCTACCGGATTGGCGGAGATGAATTTGCCTTTATTATTTCCAACGTACAAAAGCAAAGCGATGTAACGCATATGGCGGACCATATTATTAATCTTATTAAGGAACAATGTGTTGTTGAAGGGTACGAGCTGAATGTCACGGCAAGCATTGGAATCAGTCAATCGCCTGAGGATGGTAACTCAGTGGAGTCATTGATGAAAAACGCTGACGCCGCTCTTTATTTTGCCAAATCCAGAGGGAGAGACCAGTCGCAAAGCTACTCTTCTTCGTTAAATGTGCAATCATTTAAATTGTTTTCCCTTAGCAATGACCTGCGTAAAGCGCTTGATAAAGGGGAGCTGTTCCTTCATTATATGCCTCGCGTACACGCGCAAACGATGGAAATCGTCGGCGTAGAGGCGCTGCTGCGCTGGAATCATCCGGATTGGGGGCTGGTGTCGCCGACAGAATTTATTCCGATCGCTGAGGAAACGGGGCTCATCGTTCCCATTGGGGAATGGGTGCTGCGCGAAGCCTGCATGCAGAACAAGCGCTGGCAGAGCATGGGCCTGCCTCCAGTAACTATATCGGTTAATTTCTCGGTTCAGCAGCTGCTGAAGCAAAATATTTTGCAGACGATTGATCAAATCGTGGCGGAAACGGGCTTGTCTCCAGACAGACTGGAAATTGAAATTACGGAGAGCTCTTTTATTAGCAACGAGAAGATCGTGACCGAGCTGCTGCTCGAGCTGAGGAAGAGAAAGATCAAGGTTTCGCTCGATGATTTTGGAACTGGATATTCTTCCCTTTATTTATTGAAACGTCTAGCGCTCCACACGATTAAAATCGACAGGTCCTTTGTAGATGAGATGTTGACGGAGCCGTGCAATAAGAGCATTATCGAATGCATCATTCGTTTGGCAGGGGAGCTTAACATGCAGGTTGTGGCAGAGGGCGTCGAGAATGAGGCGCAATTCAACTATTTGCGGGAGCAGCATTGTGACGAGATTCAAGGCTATTACTTTAGCCGGCCGGTAGAGGCGGAAAGCATTGTACAGCTATTGAAAAATAAATCGTTGATGAAGCCGGCCTCGCTAAATCAAAGCAAGCAGCCGATCGTTAATCGCCGGCAGTACTTCCGGATTGAGCTTAAGCATTGTTTGTTGGCAGAAATGACGATTACTATGTTTAAGGGCAGAAGCGTAAGGCTTGGAAGCACAGAGGTGCTCGTTAGAAATATCGGGCCAGGCGGCTTAAGATTTATGGTAGGTGTTAAGCTGCCGGTTAACAGCGATATTCTGCTGATGTTCAAAACTCAAATTGCTAATCAAATGTATGTGCTGTACGGCTTTATCGTTTGGTTCAATGAAGTGGAGAATGATATCTATGAATACGGTGTGCAGTTCCAGATGAAGGAGAAGGAGCATAACGAGCTTGTTAATGCGTTAAATATTCTTGCGATTAAGCAGCGCGACGGCGTTATGCCTCAAACACAAATTTACGTGGGCGATCCCGTTCTCCGTATCAAGGAATTGAAAAAACTCAATTAAAGCATTTTGCGTTCGGCTAAAACCGAGCGTGAAATGCTTTTTTTATTGCGATTAGCAGTTTTGCCGCATCGGTCTTTGGGTAAAAGGAGATAGTAGTTATTGAAAAGGAGGAGTGTGCACTTGAAATTAACGCCGGAACAACGAATTCAACTGCATGGCTTCAATAACTTAACGAAGTCACTCAGCTTTAATATGTATGATGTCTGTTATACCAGAACAAAGGAAGAGCGCAAAGCCTATCTCGCCTATATCGACGAGCAATACAATTCAGATAGGCTGACCAAAATTTTAAATACGGTATCCGATATTATAGGAGCTCATGTGCTCAATATCGCCAAACAGGATTATGAGCCGCAGGGCGCCAGTGTCACCTTGCTTGTATCGGAAGGGCCCGTAGCAGGCGGTCCAAATGATTCGTTTGAGGAATCGCCGGGCCCGCTGCCTGATACCGTTGTGATGCATTTGGATAAAAGCCATATAACGGTTCATACGTATCCGGAATACCATCCGAATGAAGGGATCAGCACGTTCCGCGCAGACATTGATGTGTCTACCTGCGGCGAGATTTCACCGCTTAAAGCGCTGAATTATTTGATCCATTCCTTTGATACCGACATTATGACGCTCGATTACCGGGTGCGAGGATTCACTCGTGACATAAACGGGCATAAGCTGTTTATTGATCATGACATTAACTCGATCCAAAATTACATACCGAAGGAAGAGTGCCTTTTGTATGACATGATCGACGTCAACATTTATCAGGAGAATGTATTTCATACCAAATGCAAGCTGAAGCAGTTTGACCTGAACAATTATTTGTTCGGCTATACGAAGGATACGCTGTCCGTGAAGGAGCAAGAGGAAATTACGAGAAGATTGAAGACCGAAATGGACGAGATCTTTTATGGAAAAAATATAAGGAGCTGATCCAGCATGCCAAATTCCGCATCGAAAAAACAAGTGAACCCGCCGCAGCACCAAAACCGTCAACCGGGTATTGAATCTGAAATGAATCCGCTTCCTATCTACGAGTCTGACTCGTATAAAGCGGCAGGAAAGCTGAAGGGCAAAACCGCGATCATTACGGGAGGTGACAGCGGTATCGGCAGAGCGGTAGCCGTTGCTTATGCCAAGGAAGGCGCCGATGTTGCGATCGTTTATTTGAATGAGCATGAGGATGCGAAGAAGACGAAGGAGGTCGTGGAGAAAGCGGGCGTGAAATGTTTGCTGATTCCCGGCGATGTAGGAGACGAGTCGTTCTGTAAGAGCGTTGTTGAACAGACCATAAACGAATTCGGCAAGCTTGATATTTTGGTAAACAACGCAGCGGAGCAGCATGTTCAGCAGAAGCTCGAGGACATTACGTCTGAGCAGCTGGTGTCTACGTTCCGAACGAATGTCTTCAGCATGTTTTACCTAACGATTGTTGCTCTGCCGCATCTAAAGGCATCCAGCTCCATCATTAATACCACGTCGATCACGGCTTACCGCGGTAACCCAACGCTGATCGATTACTCGGCGACGAAGGGTGCTATCGTATCTTTTACAAGAGCGCTGGCTGTGAATGTAGCAGAGCAGGGCATCCGCGTAAACGGCGTAGCTCCCGGACCGATCTGGACGCCGCTCATCCCCTCAACGTTCGATGATCAGGCGGTAGCGACGTTTGGCTCTGATACGCCGATGAAGCGGCCTGGGCAGCCGCATGAGCTAGCGGCTGCTTACGTCTACCTCGGTTGCGACGATTCCAGCTACATGTCCGGCCAAATCATGCACATTAACGGCGGCGAGGTCGTTAACGGTTAAAGGTTACGCTACAGGAAGCCATGCTGCTTCGCATAATTCCCCCAGTGCGGCTGTCTGCCATCGACATCCATGATGTCGAATTCATCGGACAGCTGCCAGCTTGAGAACACCTGCCCAGACCTCTCCATGAGGTCTTTTTTTGCTGCAAGCGCAGCAACTCCGCGGCCGATGAAATAAGGCGTTTCGGATTGGGCGAAATGCTCGGCATCGGGTATGCCGCTATGCACGGCGTCAAGCCAGGTGGCTTCCGTAACGCCAAAGTGCTCCAGCATTTCTTCCGAGCGGAGAAAGCCAGGCGTTACGGCAACGGCGGATACCTCGTGCGGTTTTAGATCCGCTGCCATCGCTGCCGCAAGATGGATGGGCGAGATTTTGGCCAAGCTGTAAAATAAGCTTCCGCGGTACCGGTAATCGATTCCGTCGGTGACTTCAATAATCAGCCCTCTCTCTCTCTTCACCATGAGCGGTGCTCCATAGTAGCTCGTAATGAGATGCGCTTTTACGGCACGCTCCTGCATAAGCAGCCCCTTGCTCAAGGAATGCTCCCAAAATGGCTTTTTCCATTCCGTCAGCTGCTCGCCGCCCCAAATATTGTTGACAAGGATATCAAGCTGACCATTTTGTTCTTTATTGATTTGCTCGAATAAAGCCTGAACCTCCGCCTCTACCGTATGGTCGACTCTGACTGGAATGCCGATGCCGCCTTTTGCTGTGACGAGTTCAGCCGTTTCTTCAATTGTTTCTGCCCGGTTCAGGTCCGAAGCCTGCCCGCGAATGCTCCTGCCCGTACAATATACCGTTGCGCCAGCTTCACCTAAGCTTGCTGCAATGCCGCGGCCGGCTCCGCGTGTCGATCCGGCAACTACCGCTATTTTACCGTGTAATGGCTTCATCGTATCTCTCCTGTCTTATTTCTGTTGTTTACTCTTTGTCAGTTTAGCAAACGATATACGACAGCTACTGTCATATATTCATGCTAGAATGAAATAAACAATGTGACGGACAAGGATGAAGGAGGCGGGGGGAATGCGGGCAAGTAGGTTAATCGCGATCGTATTATTGATGCAGAATAATGGGAAAATGACTTCAAAAGCGCTAGCCGAGAAGCTGGAGGTATCCGAGCGGACGATTATCCGCGACATGGAATCGCTGTGCGAGGCGGGCGTTCCCGTCTATGCGGAGAGAGGGCTGCATGGAGGCTGGGTTTTATCGGAGGGCTACCGGACAAATTTGACCGGCATGCAGGCGGATGAGCTTGTTTCGGTCCTTTTGGCGAATCAATCCGTCTTGCTGGATGATTTAGGGATCGCGAAACACTACGATGCCGCCATCCAGAAGCTGCTCGCGGCTGCACCCGTTGATGTTAGCAGGGGCGCGGCACTCGCTAGGCAAAAGATTCATATCGACGGAGCGGGCTGGCATCAAGTGCAGGAGTCACAGCCGTTCTTGGCGATTGTGCAGGAGGCGGTATGGGAAGAGAAGCTGCTGCGGCTCCGGTATCCGCGCGAGGACGGCATAGCCGAGCGAATTGTCCATCCGCTGGGTCTCGTTGCCAAACGAAGCGTTTGGTATTTGATCGGCGAAGCGGGCGGAGAGAAGCGGACATACCGCATCTCAAGGCTGCAAGACGCCGTCATGCTGGAGGAGCGGTTCGAGCGCCCGGCAGGCTTTGATTTGGCCGATTATTGGGAGCAGTCTATGGGTGAGTTTAAGCAAAGCTTGCCGAAGTACCCCGCACTGATTGCTATACAAGAGGATATGCTTGCCAGACTAACCAAAGAGCGTTACGTCAAAATAATAAAGAGTGAGCCCTGCGAGGGGCGCCAGGGTTGGCTGTCCGCACGAGTCGAATTTCAATCGGTAGAATCGGCCTGTGAAATCATCCTGAGCTACGGCTCCCGCATCCAAGTTCTTGAACCTTCCGCGCTGCTGGAACGGGTTAAGGTTGAAGTAAAAGCCATTTATGGGCTGTATTTTTATTAACAAACCAAGAGCTTTTTTATTCGAGCTCACGTGAAGCATGAATTTGACTACGGGCTTGTTTATTCGATACAATTTAGACGACAGCATGTATGAGCTTCGAGGCATTCACGAAGGGAGAATGGGATAATATGAGCGGTTTTGAACATCATTTAGATACTTATGCACAATTAATTGTAAAAATAGGCGTGAACGTACAACAGGGACAAGAGGTATTCGTTACAGGGGCCGTTGATCAAGCCGTGCTCGTCAGACTAGTGGCCAGCAAAGCCTATGAGGCAGGCGCGAGCAATGTGCATGTCGATTGGATGGATGATTCGTTGTCCAGATTGAAATACGAGAAGGCGGCAGACGAAGTTTTTACAAGGTTTCCTGAATGGGAGACAGGCAAGCGCAATTCGTTCGTGGAACGCGGCGCGGCGTTTATCTCGATCGTTTCATCCAGCCCGGACTTGCTCAAAGGCATCGATTCGAGCCGAATTTCGAGCTTCCAGAAAGCATCCGGCCAAGGGCTGAAGGAATTCCGCAGAGCAATTCAAGCAGATAAGGTAAGCTGGACCGTCGTCGCAGCTGCGAGCAAGCAATGGGCAGCGAAGGTATTTCCGGAGGCAGGCGAAGAGGAAGCCGTCGAGCTGCTGTGGAAAGCGATATTTGATTCCGTCAGACTGCATGCGGAAGATCCAGTAAAAGCATGGGAAGAGCATAATGCGAACCTACATAGCAAAGGCGAGACGCTGAACCAGAACCATTTTCAAAAATTGCATTACACTGCACCCGGCACGGACCTGACGATTGAACTGCCAGAGAAGCATATTTGGGTCGCTGCGGGCAGTACGAACGTAAGCAACATTCCTTTCATGGCGAATATGCCAACGGAGGAAGTGTTTACGGTTCCGCTCAAAACCGGCGTGAACGGCTACGTATCAAGCACGAAGCCGCTTAGCTATGGGGGCAACATTATCGACCGTTTCAAGCTGACATTCGAGAACGGGCGTATCGTGAAGGTCGAGGCGGAGGAAGGCCAAGAGATTTTGCAGAAGCTGGTCGATATTGACGAGGGCTCGCATTATCTTGGCGAGGTTGCACTAGTCCCGCATGAGTCGCCGATCTCGCAGTCAAACATTTTGTTCTATAACACGCTGTTTGATGAGAATGCCTCGAATCACCTTGCAATCGGCAGCGGTTATGCGTTTAATATCGAGGGCGGCAAAACGATGTCCCCGGAAGAGCTTGAATCAAGCGGCGTCAATGCAAGCATTACGCATAACGATTTCATGATCGGTTCGGCCGAGATGGATATCGACGGGATCACGAAGGACGGTAAAGTCGTACCGATTTTCCGCAAAGGGAATTGGGCAATTTAACCCTATTAATGATGCGCTGTCGTCAACATTGAATCTGTGACCCATGAGAAGGACGCTTTGGGGAAAAGTGACCCGACTCTGTAACATGTGGTTATAGGGAAGTCCAACAAACCCAATAATGATAAGTGATTGAATACAATGTTAGACATTTTATGACTTGGATGATCAACACACAGAAAGAGGTTCCCTCTTTCTGTGTTGCTCATCCTCTTCTTTTTTTAGGAGATAAAAATATTAACCACATTTACAATAGCATTTCGTGTTGGAATAATATGGATTTAGTAGGAGGCAGATTCCTGATTGCGTTTTACTGTGAAAGAGTTGGCCATACATTTAGGAAAACATGAGGCCACGATAAAAAGATGGCTTAATGAAACAATGGAAAAACGTACAGGACGGATGTGGTTTCAATTGCAAAAACTGTGGTTTTCAAACCTCAGAAAAAGTTCCGTTCGGTCAGAAAGTGGTTATTGAATATGCGTGTGGATTGTTACCTTCTGATTCGCCTGAATACCACAAGAAGAAAGAGCTGTTTATATCATTTTTCGGAATAGTCTATTAATATATGGATCTTTATTAAACTAACGGGACATGATAGATCAACCCCGAAAGGGCTGCCACATGGCAGCCCTTCGCTACGCTAACTGGCAGGATAGTTTAATCAATTAACGAATAATTAACGTATGTAATTTGCGAAGTTGTCAGAGTAATGGAGGGACAAATGGCTCGATTTCAAGTTGTTCAAACCATAAACCATGAACATGCTTTTGTTATAAGAGGTGTCTTGTTAGAAGGTGCGATAGAAGAATGGATGCAAATTCATGTGTCTCTTAATAAATCCATGCAAGTAACCGGGGAAATCAGTGAAATAGTTAAAACTACAAATAATCAGTATGAAATCTACATTCCTTGTTCAGACTTCGAAGAAATAGACATGTGGCAAATGTTGAATTTGAAAGACGATGTAATAGATATAAAATAGTTTCTATGCTCTAAGCAAGATTGAACTAAAGGAGAACGATAATTGAACAATCAAGGAGCAGTATGCTACGGCAGCTGCTCCATTTCTTCGTTAAGTTAACGGGCAGGATAGTTGAGAGATAAATGGTAATAAATCCCTAGAACATGATACAATTAAAAAGGTTGTTTTTATGAATGAGTAATATTTGGAGGTATTCTTATGTCAAAAAAATCAATATTAATAATTCTATCAATGACGATTATAATTGGTGCAGCTGGAATATTTTATTATGATAATACATTTGCTCGAAGTATTGCCTTAGTTACTGTAACAGAAAAAGGAAAAGATTTTATTATGATTCAGAAAGTGAATGGAACGGTTGAAAGAATTAAAACAAAAGAATTAGTAATGCCATTAATTGAGGTAGGTGAGTTTTATTTTATTACTTATTATAGTAATAAACTTCGTTCTCCGTTTTTAAAAAGCATCGAACCTTCAGAAGCAAGTTTCTAACCTATTTCTTACCTATCGTTGCGCTAACGGGAAACGATAGTTCAACTTCAGAAGGGCTGCCACAATTGGCATCCCTTCGCTACGCTAACTGGTAGGATAACGCAATCTGGTTAGATTTGTGTAACGAAAATAACCTACGCACATTTGTAATGCTCTCAGTTAGCGGATTTACTTGACCTTCCTTTGGTCAAGAAATGAGCCTTAGATTGCACCAATCGTTGGGAGCCAAACGATGAATGTCGTCCCTTCGTTCTCCCTGGACAACACTTCAATATTGCCGGCATGTTCATCGATGATCCATTTGGCAATGGAGAGCCCAAGTCCATACCCAGAAGTCTTCCCCCGTGAAATATCCGCTCTGAAAAAGCGTTCAAAAATCTGGGAGAGCTCGTTCGAATTCATGCCTATGCCCGTATCTGAAATGCGGATTCCAGCATAGCCATCCTTCTGCAGACCACTTAATTCGACGTAGCCGGATGACGTGTATTTGAAGGCATTCTCAATCAGAATGAGCAGAAGCTGCTGCAAATAATCTGAATCTCCTTGGATGTGAACCTGTAAGAGCTCATCGATGTGCTTCACTCTCCATTCGACCGTACGAGGGAGCAGATTCGCTTTCCGAACGGCTTCGTTTACAATCGGATGAATAGCAACACTCTTTTTCACCATGACGTTACCGTAATCGCCTCTAGCCAAGGTCAGTAAATCGGTGGTGAGACGGGTCATCCGCTCCGCTTCTGCTGTTATATCGTTAATCGCCTCCAGGGACAAGTCCAAATGATGCGGCTCCAAGGGCTGGTGCGGATTTCTGGTGAAGGTGCTCCAAAGCTTTTTTAATAAATCACCGTTGCCACGGATTGTGGTCAGCGGCGTGCGAAGCTCATGAGACGCATCGCCAACGAACCGACGTTGTGCGTCGTAGGCTTCGTTTAGGTCCTGATAAGCCTCCTGCAGCCGGACGAGCATGCTATTGAGCGTATCTGTTAGAAGCCCGATTTCGTCGTTGGGCCTACTTCTTGGGATCCGCTTTATCAGATCGCCCCCGCTCTCAATTCGATTGGAGGCAAGGATGACATTGTGCAGTGGTTTCAGTGATCGTTTAGATACAATTAAGCCCAATAGGAAGGCGATGGTCAGCACGCTGATCGACGATAACACCAGAATCCATTGAAGGTTATGGAGAATTTTTGCTTCCTTGCCCGTATAAATACCAACCTGCAGAAGCCCGACTATGCTGCGGTCCTGAAGCACGATAGGAATGTTGAGAATGGTGAATGGATCTCCATTTATATTGATGTTGCTGTAATTGAGTTTGAGCTCTGGACTTGGATCGGGATAGTGAAGCGTGATGCCAGCTTCGTCGAGGTTTCTGGAGTAGCGAACCTTCTGATGTTAACGGACAGTTATCTATAATTGTGTTTCATGGTAATATGAGGAATGTCTTTTTGGATTTATGGAAACGAAGATTTATCGAGAACCACGGAGGGCTTCTTTTATGAAAAAAATAATACTTATAGGTTCCGGAGGTTCTGGAAAGTCGTCTTTGGCTCGAAAGTTAGGTAACAGTTTAGCTATTGATGTATACCATCTAGATGCAATGTTCTGGAAACCAGGATGGATAACCACTCCCAAAGATGAACAAAGAACGGTTCAACAGGAACTGGTGAGTCGTGGGTGTTGGATTATCGATGGTAACTATAACGGTACAATGGATATCAGATTGCAGGCTGCGGATACAATAATTTTTTTAGACCTGTCGAAGTGGTTGTGTCTATACCGTGTAATAAAGAGAAGAGTTCAGTACCGCAAGAAAAAAAGGACGGACATGGCAGAGGGCTGTGAAGAAAGAATCAGTCTTCACTTTTTGAAGTGGGTTTGGGAATATCCTAAGAAACATAAACCTGTAATTTCCGAAAAACTACAAAGACTTTCGCAAGAAAAAGAAGTCATCATTCTAAAGTCCCCTAAGGACGTGAGAGGGTTTTTGGAAAAAGTGGATTCATTAAACTAACGGGCAGGATAGTTGGAAATTTGCAACATTCATATGGGTCTTCACGTCTAATATTGAAATGTAAAAATTGATAAATGGAGGTGCATTAAGATTAAAAAGATTATTCTTTATCTTACATTATGTTGTTTTGTTTTCCTGATTGGTTGTAGTAAAGAGCCAACCGAGCAGATTTACATAAAACCTATTGAGTACCTTGAGTCATTTGGCTGGCATATTGAGGAAAAAATTAGCGAAAGAACTCAGGAGACAAAAGGCTTTCTACCTGCAACAAACGTAGGTATTGATTTGAAGCCGTATAAAGAAATTTATATTACAACCTACTTGCTGAAAGAAAAACAAAAAACAGGAAAGAAAATATACGCTGACATTTATCAAAATAATGAAGATATTATTGGAGGAGCTGGACATTTAGAGACTTGGGAGCCTGGAGACTTCTCTTTGAAAGATAAAGAAAAATTAATCAACGAAGGTATCATAAATAAATAGCATTTGTTATTCTTCATTAAGCTAACGGGTAACGATAGTTGAACAAGCATGGAGTAGTTTGCTGCGGCAGCTGCTCCCTTTCTTTGTTAAGCTAACGGGCAGGATAGTTCGATTACCACTTGGGTAAAATAACCAAAAAATTTATGGGGGTTATTTATCATGTGGTGGAGAGGTATAATTTTGATTTGGGCAATAGGGGTAACCTGCTTTATAGTAATGGATTGTGCTGAAGCTTACAGCGAGGAGTCACCAACTAACTATAATGCCGACATTCAACGTAAGAGTTTGGAAGAGGTGCTTATTTTCGAACTTAGTCCTAAGATTGTGAGCGTACTTAGAAAGGAGTATGGTAATAACATTCTCATCGGCGGCGCTCATATCATACCAATCAGAAAATCGGATTCTTATCCTCAACAAGAGTTCATACTTGAAGGGGAAGTTACGACACACGATTCTACCTCGGATATTTCAGAAAGGGGAACGAAATACGATGAGTTCGATTGACCATGATTCGATTAGACATACCGCTCCGCCAGGATTTGACCAGTACAGGGAGGACATTTCCCGCGGCCAAATTGAAACGGTTGAATACTTCTCTACGACGGTGGGCAGCAAGCGCAAAGCGATGATTTACATCCTTCCCGGTTATTCCGAAGATCAAAGGTATAACGTTCTTTATTTATTGCACGGTATCGGCGGCGACGAGGCGGAATGGTACAATCATGCGGGGCCGCAAGTGATTCTTGATAATTTGTATGCAGAACGAAAGCTTGCGCCCATGATCGTTGTCTTGCCCAACGGTCGTGCCATGGCGAACGACCGGGCGGAGGGAAATCTATTCGACGCGAACAAATTAAAGGCGTTCGAAGACTTCGAATCCGATTTGCTGCATGATCTCATTCCTTATATGGAATCGAACTATTCGGTTCTAATAGGGAGAGAGAACCGTGCTCTGGCCGGTCTATCGATGGGAGGAGGGCAATCGCTCAATATCGGTTTAGGAAATCTCGATCGATTCGCTTGGATCGGCGGTTTTTCTTCCGCGCCTAATACGAAGGAACCCGAGCTGCTTGTCCCGAATCCGGAAGAAGCGTCGGCTAAGCTCAGACTGCTCTGGCTGTCATGCGGGCTTCTTGACAACCTTAAGTATGTCAGCGATCGGACGCATGCCTATTTGGAATTGAACAATGTGCCACACATTTGGTACGAGGAGAGCGGAGGCCATGATTGGCCGGTTTGGAAAAACGATTTATACCATTTTTCCCAACTTATATTTAGATAACCTGTCTAGCGACTGACGGTACACCGGTGAATAATAATCGGAGGCTGCGGATTCAAGGCAGGCATCAACGGCACATCGCAAGGCGTTTCTACAACCGCACGTTGATGAATCAAATGGGCATGAAGCCGCTCCAGCAATATTTTGAACGAAGATAATTGTAATTGAGAAAATTTTACTATGTAACAACTCCCTGCCTGATCGCTTATGGATATATCTTTTTGAATAGAAAAACTGTGATTTGGAATTTTATCGGAGGGATGTGATGATACGGCAGTTGCAGTTGCATTACTAGATAAAACTGGATTTTGGGCATGCATAAACGTTCATGACTTGTTAGGACGGTTGCGGGAAGTTAACCCGTTACCGTTCTTTTTCGTATGTCACATATTTTAGCCGCATTCAACATGGGAGATTAAATGGTCTCGTCAGGCCGCTCGCCAGATACCAATACTCGATCCCGAGACATCATTTCCGACCGCAGCACGGTATTCCCGGTTCGTGAAGTGGTTGTACCTCACACCTGTAAAATGAACGACAAGTCGACTTAGCGTGAGACTTGAGATCAAAAAATGACAACGCTTTCTTTAAAATGTTGGCTTACGAAGCTCTCTCCCTCCGGTGTAGACTTGATATCAAGGGAGGGACATATATGGATCTTGGCACACAAATGACAAACGGTTCAGCCAATAATCAAAGTCGAACGGATTATTGGAAGCGATTCAAAAAACAAAAGGTACTTCATCTTTTCGTGGGGCTCGGAATGATTTTTCTGCTGATCTTCGCCTATTCTCCAATGTTCGGCATCGTGATGGCGTTCAAAAATTATTCCATCTCCACCGGAATAAGAGGAATCTTCACAAGCGAGTGGGTCGGCCTTAAACACTTCGACGAGTTCGTCAACGATTATCAATTCGGAACCATTGTCCGCAATACGCTGGTCTTAAGTTTTCTCAAAGTGATCTTTGCCTTTCCGGCTCCAATACTGCTGGCGATTTTGCTGAACGAAGCGAAAAATCTACGGTTCAAGAGGTTTGTCCAAACCGTCAGCTACTTGCCCCATTTTATTTCGTGGGTAGTAGTAGTAGGACTAGCTTTCGCTTTCCTGTCTGCCGATATCGGCCTTGTCAACAAGGCGCTGATGAGTCTCGGTTGGATCGACAAGCCGCTCGACATTCTTACGAACCCCGATCATTTCTGGGGGCTTGCGGTAGGAAGTGCGGTGTGGAAGGAGATGGGTTGGTGGACAATCATTTTCTTGGCCGCCATCGCGGGAATTAATCCTTCCCTGTATGAGGCCGCGCAAATCGACGGCGCAGGGAGATTGGCGCGTATTCGCCACATTACGTTGCCCGGCATGCAGGGAACGATCATCGTCGTGCTGATCTTGACGATAGGCAGCATACTGGGCGGAGGTCWGGTAGGCTCGAATTTCGAACAAGCTTTCCTGCTAGGCAACAGCATCAACAATCCAACCTCGGAAATCGTACAAACCTACGCGTTCAAGGTGGGATTAAGGGACGGGCGCTTCTCGTATGCGGCTGCCATCGATTTGATCCAATCTGTGATCTCCGTGACGCTAATCTTCTCCAGCAACTATATCGCCAAGCGATTGTCGGGATCTAGCTTATTTTAGGAAGGGGGAGACAGGCGATGACGCTTAGCCAACGACAAAAGGATCGCATAATGGATGCAGGAGTCGCGATCGTACTGTTCATGATCATGCTGTGTATGCTTTATCCGTTTTATTACGTTCTTATTTTATCATTTAACAAGGGGACTGATTCGCTTCTCGGTGGCGTTTATTTGTGGCCACGGACCTTCACATTCGAGAACTATGCCCGCTTTTTGAATGATCCTCATTGGTATCAAGCCTTTTTGGTAACCATTTCGAGAACCGTTTCAGGAACCGTGCTGGGGGTTTTGTTTACCTGTCTTGTGGCATACGGGCTCTCGCATCGCGATCTTATGTTTCGTAAATCGTATTTCACGATCGTTATTTTTGCGATGTATTTCTCGGGAGGACTTATTCCCTACTACGTGGTGCTTCGCTCACTTGGGCTTCTGAATTCATTTGGCGTATACATCATCCCATCCATGCTGAGCACATTTTTCTTGTTGATTGCCATCTCGTTTTTCCGGGAAATTCCTCAGGAACTGAAGGAATCCGCGCATATAGACGGAGCCAATGAAATCGTCATTTTTTACAGAATCATAATGCCGGTATCCATGCCCCTAATCGCGACTATGGCTCTTTTCACAGGTGTTGGTCAATGGAATTCCTGGCTGGATTCCGCTTATTTCGTACAATCGGAAGAATTGAGAACGCTTGCATTCAGAATGATGGAAGTGATCAACAAGAGCAGTGCACCCGTAGACGCTCTTGCCGCAGCGAATAAAGCGGCAGCCGGTGTTACAAGCTATTCGCTTCAGGTAGCGGCAATGGTTGTCTCCATTGCACCAATTGTATGCGTATATCCATTCCTTCAAAAGTTTTTTATCCAAGGTATTATGTTGGGTTCAGTAAAAGGTTAACCGATTCGCATAATATTAAAGCGCATGCTTTGATATATAATAAAACATTCATTGGAGGGGTTACATTGAACAAATTCAGAAGCAAGAAATTTTTGTTCTTATCGCTGGCAGTTATGCTGGTGCTTAGTTTGCTGGCCGCATGCTCCCAAAATACGGCTGATCCCGGAGAAAGCAATGAACCCGGGAACGAAACGAGTTCGAACAGCGGAGAAGAAGTAAAGGAGCTTTCGTTGTTTATCGATGCTTCTTGGTATCCTGTAAAGGAATGGAAGGGTTCGGTTGCCGAGAAAATTACAGAGAAAACAGGCATCAAGCTCAAAGTTACGGTTGCAACCGACGATAAGCAACTTCCCCTCATGATCGCTTCGGGAGATCTTCCGGATCTTGTTTTCACCAACGCCAACATTGACCGGATGTCCGATTCCAAGCTCTCCTATCCGTGGAACGAGCTGATCGAGAAATATGCGCCTGAATTCAAGATCGACAATACAAGAATCGCGATCCATACGATGGATGATGGCAATTTCTATACGGTCCGTAACTCTTTTGCGACTCAGGAGGAAATGGCGCAAAATAAATATGCGATCGGCAGCGATGGCAATCCCGGGATCGCCGTGCGTGAGGATATACTGAAAGAACTCGGCAATCCGTCCATCCAGTCGCTGGACGACTTTACGAAAGTACTGGGAATGGTTAAAGAAAAGTATCCCGATATGGTACCGCTCATTATGGATAAAGATTGGATCGAGCAATACTTCATTCAGCAGATCGGCGTGGAAGCACTGATGGATGGCTGGTACGAGCAAGACGGAGAAATTGAATATGCCATTAAGCATCCGAAAATGCTCGATTACTTCAAATTTATGAATAGTTTGTATCGAAACGGTTATATTCTGGCGGAGAATTTCGCTCATGCGAATGACCAAATCGACGATCAATACGCAACAAGCGGAAAGGCATTTGCTCATAGTCATACAGTAAGCGTGGCGGATATGGATAATATCGCTGTTAAAAAAAATGGAGGAGCTTATACGTTCAAGATGCTGCCGAGCGCCTTGTCAAGCGATGCTAAGTCGGTTAGTACGGGTCTTGGCTTTGCCGGCACCTTCATCACAAAGGAAAACAAAGATCCTGAAGCTTCAATTAAGTTCATTGAGTATTTGGCTAGCGACGAGGGCAAGAAATTGACTATGTTCGGGGTTGAGGGCGAGCATTGGACTTGGAACGAAGAAGGATATCCGAATCTGAACTATGATCCGTCGGACAGCGAATTCGTGAACAGCAACGGCATTAAATGGTGGTATTTGTATAATGACGGGTTCACGGAAGGCATGCTTGGATATGTTCCGGGTACGCAAAAGACGCAAGCCTTGATGGAAAGGAAAGCGATGACGATATATAAACCGGAAATTGGCTTAATCCAGACGCAGCCGGATTCGGAGGGAAAAACGATTAAAACAAAAATTGACGAAATGATCAAAAATGAAAAGGTGAAAATTTATTTGTCCAAAACAGAGGAAGAAGCAATTGCCAATTACGAAAATATGATTAAAACCGCAGAGAGCATGGGCCTGCAAAAGCTGGTGGATTGGGCAAATCAAACGTATCAGAAGAAAAAGGATTTGTTTAAGTAAGAGGGTTGTCCGGTAGAGGCTGTAATTGCTTCTCCCGGACTTTGCTTGCTCATGGTAATATAAAGACAAGACATAGCGATTAAGATCGGAGTGAGTTTGTCCCCATGAGCATTACGCGTAAAATGATTTTGGGATATATCATTCTTATTTTCATTCCGGTTCTCGGCTTCGGGTACCATTACTACACACAAACTTATGGCAATCTGACCAGGCAGTTCGTGGAAAGCCGGCAAAAGATTCTCGAGCAGGCATATGCCAACATGAAAAGCGATTTTATACGCATTCAATCGGTTCAGCGTTTGCTGCAATATAATCCTTATGTCACGGATTATCTGGATGGCGTGTACCAGACCGATGCGGATAGCGTTTATGCGCTTATTCGCTACATTCGGCCGCTGTATACGCAGTCGTTGTTCGCCAATCCTGAGATTGAATCGATTGTCATCTACAAGATGAAAAATCGCGTTTTACCGGTAACGGATCTCTTCCGTGATCAATCTTTGCTAAATGCGCAAATCGAAGAGAAAGTCGAACATTTGAAACCGGGCAAAGGGTTGTGGATACGCGAAGAGCCCGAAGCGGCAAAGCCTGACTTGATCTATTATCAGCATATTTACAATACGCAATTTACGGAAAGAATCGGGCTTCTGGAGATTCGAATTCGTAATAGTCTGATTGGGAATTTTTACGCTGCGGCCGGAGTGGAAGGGAATTGGCACGCCTTCTTGTTGTCACCTGATGGTCGACCGCTTAACGAAGGCGAGGCGGCATCGGCGCTTGACGAACAGACTCTACATCGGTTGGGGCAAGACGATAGTGCATTTTTCATCAATCGAAAGTCGATCGTCAACGGAATAAATATCGATGAACTGAACGTTAGAGTCGTTGTTGCGGGACGAGCCGGCGAAGTTTTTTATTCGATCAAGCAGCGAGAACTTATTTTAGTAACATTAATCGTCCTTTTGTTGGTCGGCTTGTCCGTTGCTTATTACGCGATGGCATCGACCATAACCAAACGGATTCTGAGATTAGCCAGATTTATGCGAACGTTGAATAACGATAATTTGAGACAGCACATCATTAAGCACGACAAGTTGGATGAAAAGGATGAAATCGGTTTTCTTACAGCCACCTACAACTCCATGGTTCAACGCGTGGACGAATTAATCAATAATGCACACCGCGCCGAGCTTCGGAATAAAGAAGCCGCTTACATGGTACTGCAGGCGCAGATCAAACCGCATTTTTTGTACAATACCCTTGAAACGATCCGAATGGTCGCCGAATCGAACAACGACAGAGAGGCCGCGGATATATCATTCTGGTTTGGGAAGCTAATGCGATACAGCCTGTCATCGAAGCAGGACGTGACGATTCTTGAGAGAGAACTTGAAATGATCACCTTCTATTTGAAAATCCACAAGATGCGCTTGCAGGCCAGGCTAACTTACGAAATTGACGTTTCAGTCGAGGCGAAGCATATTGCGTGTCCTCGCTTTATATTGCAGCCGATAGTGGAGAATAGCATCGTGCATGGCGCGTCCGCCGTTCTCCGGCCCGTTCATGTTCGGCTTCAGGTAGAAGAGACGCCTGAAGAAATCCGGATCAGGATAGAAGACAACGGCCCTGGAATTGCGTTAGATAAACTGCTCGCCATTCAAAATCAAATAACGAATGGATCAGAGCTCAGATCGGAAGGGGAAGAAAGCCGGGGTATAGGCATTTATAATGTAAGCGAGCGTATCAAATCATTTTTTCGCGGCACTTCAAGGCTAAACCTTGAAAGCAGGCAAGGGGAGGGGACCTGCGTCACTATCATCATCGATAAAGGGGAGGCGAAGAATGAAAGTATTGATCGTGGATGACGAGCCATTGATTTTGAACGGCATTGTCAAGATCGTCAACGAGTCGATGCCTCTCGGTATGGAGGTTCGAGCTGCTTCCAGCGTGCCCGAAGCGCTTGATGTGATGAAAGCCTATCTGCCGGATGTTACCGTGACGGATCTGCACATGCCCGAGAAGAACGGATTCGATTTGATTGAAGAAGCCAGAGAATCGGGATTATGCGACCGCTTCATCATTTTGACCGGATACGACTACTTTGAATATGCGCGGAGAGCGCTGCGTGCGGGGGTCGTCGACTATTTGATGAAGCCGGTCGATAGGGATGAAATCGCGGAACTGCTGAAACGCATTGCCGAGGAGCTTCCCATCGAGCGTGATTCCAGCGGCTACGCTATTCATGCCCAGCGCATCTTGGCCTACTTGGACAAGCATTATATGCAGGATCTTTCGCTGGAGCATCTTGCAGGGCTGATGGATCTACATCCGCACTATATCAGCAGATTGTTCAAGAAGGAAACGGGAGAAAACTTCGTAAACTACTTGAACGGCCTGCGAATTCGCGAAGCGAAGAAGCTGCTCAACCATCAGCAGCATCTTACGGTCAATGCAATCGGTCAGCGGGTAGGGTTCGAAAGCAATCATTACTTTTCTAAAGTATTCAAGAAATTTACGGGGGTTACCCCCGGCGCCTATCGTGAAGACCGCACTTAAACTTATACGGAATAGAGGTGTCCGGCCATGTTCTAAGACAATCCATCCTATAAAATGAAAATTAGCTCAATTCGCGTTGAGCTTATCCGTGTCAGCGCGAATAACGAGAAACGAACATAAGGAGGAGTAGGACAATGAAACAGCTGCTTTACGGTGTGGCTTATTACGACGAATACATGCCTTACGAACGGCTCGAAGAAGATATACGCATGATGAAGGAGGCAGGAATCAACCTCGTCCGCATCGCCGAATCGACGTGGAGCACGCATGAACCGCAGAATGGCGTTTTCGATTTTTCTAGCGTCGACCGCGTGCTTACCGCGATGCACCGGGCGGGCATTCACGTCATCATTGGTACACCGACTTATGCGGTTCCGACATGGATGGTGAGAGAGCATCCCGACGTACTGGCGGTTACCCCGGACGGTCCCGGTCGATATGGGGCGCGGCAAATAATGGATATTACAAATCCGACGTACCTGTTCTATGCGGAACGCATCATTCGCAAGTTGATCGCGCGCGTTTGCGGCCATCCCGCCGTCATCGGATATCAAATTGACAACGAGACGAAACATTACCGTACAAGCGGTCCGAACGTACAGCTGCGATTCGCGAAATACATCAAGGACAAATTCGGTACGGTGGAACGGGTAAATCAGGAATTCGGGCTCGATTACTGGAGTAATCGGATTAACAGTTGGGAAGATTTCCCTTCGGTTGTCGGCACGATTAACGGAAGCCTGGGGGCGGAATTCGCTCGTTTCCAGCGGCGGCTCGTCACTGAATTTCTGGCATTGCAAGCTTCGATTGTAAACGAGTACAAACGCCCAGACCAATTCGTTACGCATAATTTTGACTTTGGCTGGAGGGACGGTTCGTTCGGTGTGCAGCCGGATGTTGACCATTTTTCCGCGGCGGAAACGCTGGATATCGTCGGTGTAGACATTTATCACCCATCGCAAGACAATCTCACCGGCAAAGAGATTTCGTTCTGCGGCGACACCGCCCGTTCACTCAAGCAAGCAAATTACTTCGTGCTGGAGACGCAGGCACAAGCTTTCCCGAATTGGACGCCATACCCCGGCCAGCTGCGGCTTCAGGCGTTCAGCCATCTGGCATCAGGGGCCAATATGGTCGAGTACTGGCATTGGCATTCCATTCACAATGCTATCGAGACGTATTGGAAAGGACTTCTCAGTCATGACATGGGTCCGAACCCGACCTACGAAGAGGCGATGACAATCGGACGCGATTTCGCGAGGTTGTCTCCGAAGCTCATTAACTTGAAGAAGAAGAACCGTGCAGCCTTGCTTGTCAGCAACGAAGCGTTGACGGCGCTTCAATGGTTCCCTCTGCCCGGAAGGAAAGCCGATTACAATGACATCGTCCGCCTCATGTATGACCGGCTGTATGAAATGAACATCGGCTGCGATATTTTGTCGCCAGATTCGGATGCACTCGATCAATACGACCTAATTGTCATCCCTGCGCTGTATGCGGCATCGGACGATACGCTGGATCGATTGAACCGGTATGTGGAAAACGGCGGACATGTTGTTTACACGTTCAAGAGCGGTTTTGCAAACGAACATATCAAGGTCCGGACGAATGTGCAGCCCGGACGTATCGACGAGGTTTGCGGCATTCGGTACAGCCAGTTCATCCAACCTGATAAGGTGATACTCAAGGGAGACCCGTTCGGGGTAGGTGCGGAGCACAACACGGTAGAAGTCTGGATGGAGCTGCTTACCCCGACGACTGCGGAAGCGCTCGCTTGGTACGAGCACCCGCACTGGGGGGCTTATGCAGCCGTTACCGAGAATCGTTACGGCAAAGGCATCGCGACGTATATCGGCTGCATGCCGAGCGCTCAAGTCATGGCGAAAGTACTGGAACGGGCCAGCAAGGCAGCAGGACTATGGGGCCCCGAGCAAGATTGTCGCTACCCATTAATCGTGAAGTCCGGAACGAATGAAGCAGGCCGGGAGATACGCTACTTTTTCAACTATTCTGACGCGTCTATTTCGTTCACTTATTCGTACGAGGACGGTACCGAACTGCTCTCGAACCGTAAAGTTTGCATAAATGAACAGATCGAACTCGACCGTTGGGGTGTCGCGATTGTCGAAAGTGTTACATCGTAGTCTTAACAAGCAAATCGAAAGCCGCGCTTCTCTTCAGAGAGCGCGGCTTTCGATTGTAACTATATATCCATTTCCTGTTGATTTTCCTCGGTAATAAGCACGGCGGGGATGCGAAGTACTATCATGGTACCGACACCTATCTCGCTTGTGATCGCAATATTGTAGTTTCCCCCGTAATGCAAGCGGATTCTCTCTTGAACGTTTTGCAAGCCAAAGCCGCTGCCTCCGGTCTCGCTAGAATTATGTGTAACCGGCAGGTTGCGTCGGAAGTTTTCCAACACTTTTTCAGGCATTCCGATCCCGTCATCCTTCACTTGAATGAGCAGGTCGTCTGCCATTCGGCGAACGCTTATCGTTATGGTACCTCTCTTTCTTCCTTACAGAGTATTCCGTGCAGAATAGCATTCTCAACTAATGGCTGCAAGATTAGCTTCAATACCTTGAATTGCAGCAGTTCTTCGTCCGGCTCCAGGACCAATTGTAATGATCCATTGAACCGCTTATTCTGGATGGAGAAGTAGGCTGAGATCTGCGCAATCTCATCCTTCAAGCTGACTACATCGCTTCCCCGATTTAAGACCGCACCGGCAACAATCTTGTACAGATAGAACTGAAGCGAATATAAATCTTTGTCCTGTATGAAGAAGAAGCTCATCGTCCAGTCATTCCAGTATCCCAAGGCAATGAATAGTCCAATCGAAGCAAGTGCAGGCTTCGCCAGCGGCAGGATCAGACGCAAGAAAATGGTAAAATCGTTGGCTCCTTCCAGCTTCCCCTCGCCGCAAGGAGGTCCACTTAGTCCATTATTATCGAACATCGTCCTTGACGAATTAGATAAGGAACTGGAAAAGAGGAACCTTCGCTTCGTGAGATATGCCGATGACTGTAACATTTACGTGAAAACGTGGAAAGCAGGACATCGCGTGATGGAATCCATTACCGCATTTATCGAAGGGAAACTGAAACTGAGGGTCAATCGAGAGAAAAGTGCGGTAGACCGCCCATGGAAACGAAAGTTTCTAGGGTTTACATTCAGTTGGGATAAGAAGAACCCGCGCATAAAGATCGCAAAACCATCCTTAGAGCGAATCAAAGCAAAGATCAAAGCGATCACCTCACGCAGCAAAGCGATCCCAATCGAGATGCGAATGAAGGAGTTAAATCAATATTTGACAGGTTGGTGCGGTTATTATGCCCTGACAGATACGAAAAGTGTGTTCCGAGAGTTGGATGAATGGACAAGAAGAAGACTTCGGATGTGTGTCTGGAAGCAATGGAAGCAACCAAAGACGAAGGTTAGAAAACTGCTGTCGATGGGAGTCCCGAAACAGAAAGCCTATGAATGGGGAAATTTGAGAAAGAAATACTGGCGTATCGCGTGTAGTCCAATTCTCCACCGATCACTGGATAACCAATACTGGGTATCCCTTGGTCTGAGAAGTCTCACGGACAGATATGATCAATTGCGGAATAGGACATGTACCGCCGTATACCGAACGATACGTACGGTGGTGTGAGAGGTCGGGGGCTAGGCGCCCCCTCCTACTCGATTGTAATATTTGATAAGGCGAATCTTTTTGTTGAGCTAACGGGCAGTATAGCACAACGACACCAGGCTGCCGGCATGAATGGCAGCCTTTCGTTACGAAAAGGGCAAATTAATTATAAATAAAGTCGCCTTATTTATCTTTTATTATTAATGATACAATTGCTGTAGTAAATCGGATTTTCTAGCTGAATAGCTACGATTTTTTTATGGCATGGGAGGATGTTCAAAATTGAATGTAAGGATACGGGATTCTATCGAGACTGATATTGCTGATATCATCAAATTAAGAAGACAAGTCGATGATTACCATGCAATTTTGAGACCAGAACAATTTATTAGTGCAGATCTGTACAATGAACAAACCGTGAAGTCCTATTATGAGACTGAAAAATCTAGGGTGGTTGTTGGCGTTCTACCGCAAACGGAAGAACTAATAGCTTATGCAGTATTAAATACAGAGAGGACCACTGAAAGATCGATATTTAGACAAAGATCGATGATTTATGTAAACGATCTTTGTGTTAGCGAAGCGTATCGAGGAAAAGGGATTGGGCGTGTTATGTTTCAGTTTATTATAGATTACGCCAAGAAGATGAATGTAGACGCAGTTGAACTAGACGTGTATGCGGCTAATAAGGAAGCTGTCGGATTATATGAGTCAATGGGCATGAAAGACAAGTATAGACGCTTAGAGTTAAAACTCTAATAAATGGGGATCGGTTACGCTAACGGAGAACGATAGTTGAATGCCAAAGGGCTGCCGGGTGGCAGTCCTTTGTAACGTTAACTGGCAGGACATCGATAACCGCAACAGGCCATCAGATTTAATGGAGAGACGTTTTCATGTCTGTTTCTGGTATTTCTACTGTTCTCCAAATTGGGCTTGAATTAACTTCAAATAGAAGAACTATTTGATTTACTCGAAGCTGTGTTACCAAGAAGAACTCCTGAAAACTTCCTAGTGACGATTAATTCCTTAATGTTAGATTCTTAGATTGGAATTCAATTTGGGATTAAGTTAACGGCCTTGGCGAAGAGATAATGACGAATTCAGTGATTAGAATAAGGGAATTATACTTCTTAAAATAAAAGCATGAAAAATGTAATTAAAAGCAATAATTTTAAACGAATCGATTTTCAGCCCTGTCCCGGATTCCGAGAAAGTCTGGGTCGCAATCCCCATTTACGAACTGTAAATCTCGGCTTCTATCCTGACTGGAGAAGGAATTTTCAACGGGAAGCCCCGTTAAGGTGAACACTTTCTAATCCGGCATGTGCCGTCTTCATGATGTTGACCATATCCGCATACGGCTGATCCTGCTGATTGACCAGGCCAACGTTGTAGCTCTCGCCGTCCGGACGCCCGGTAACCGGCTGATCGTAGTAGGCAAACCAGCCTGAGCCGACAAACAACGGATGCGCAGCCTGGCTTTCCACAAAAGCTCGGTAAGCCATTCCTCTTTCCATGATGCTTGTTGTCATTGTAGCCGCACTGATATAGGAAAGTCCGCGTTCGGACGAGCCGAATGAATGTTCCAGATTCAACAGGGGCTTTCCATAATCTTCGTATCTGGATATCCAACTCGCATCTCTTATATAACTGTCCACGGAAAAGGCATCTACAAACTCCATAGCCGCTTGATCCCAATCTAAGCTGGTTCGCCAGGTAGGAACGATAGACGTGCCCAGGAACAGATGGTTCGGATCGTATTTTTTAATAATGTCCCTGATCATGGAATAGTAAGTTCTGGATGCCAGCCTGATATATTCCGATATATCGACCGTGGGAACTTCGGTAATATTGATCTTGGTATCTTTCAAAGCGTCAAACGATACAGCGTTCGTGCCCAGAAGCTGATTGACCGCGGCGAGGCTGCCATTATATCTTGGCTCAAGAAAATCCACGAATGCGCTTTTTGCCGGAGAGGACGAAGAATAGGTCAGCACCTCTTTTACGATATCGGCATTCCAACCCGCTTCATTATCGTAAGTATAACCGATCAACCACTTGCTGTATCTAGCATTTTGAAGCTGTGTCTTCAGCGCGTACTCGATGATGGGCCCGCTCTGCGGGTCAAAAACGTCGTACGTCCATTGTATCCTTCTCAAATTCGAGGGGTCTTGCAGCGATTGAATGTACGGAAACGTTATGTTTTTTGGTTTGGTCCACTTGCTGAAGGTGTTAAAGCCCCACTGGATTAAACGCTTCTTCGTGATATCCTCCCATTTCGACTCAAATCCGCTTCCGTATTTTTTCATAACATTGGCGGTAACGAAGCTGACGTATTCGCCGTTGGCATCTCTGGTGTAGGCGGGAGCGTAAGCGGTACGATCGGGCAATTCCTCAAAAATCTGCTTAGAGGTGCCGTCCGGTTTCAGGATCGACGTCTTATATCCGGTTTCCCATAAACTTGCTGCATCCACTCCTTTAACAATAAAGGGATATCCGTCCGGCGTAATAAACCACCATTTTCCGTTAATTGTTTGAAGCTTGAAGTACCCGGTGCTTGCTTGCTTTCCTAAGCTTTTAATGCCTCCATATTGATCATATTTTGTGGGATCTAGCGAAACATTCGCCAAGGCAACGGCCTCATTCGCATATTCCAGCCGCAGCTGCGCTTCGGATGTAACCTTTCCGGGCCAGGTTTCATTCATCCATTGACCGAACTTGTCCGCAAGCAGAGCCTCCTTATTCAATTCAGCTTTCAATCCTTCCTGGATAAGAGCAGGTCTCAGATATTGCCCCTCAACGCCAGTACCTCTATAAATCTCAACTTCCGTCAGCGGAATATGTTGATAGGCTTGGGTACGCCTAATGTTCAGCACGATAAACCTGACCGTCTTGTTTGACATCGGGATGGTTACCGAATGGTTTAAATCGGTTCCCGTTCTTACGTGTCTGGTTGCAATGTAATACCCCGTCGCCGATTCGGGACGGTACTTTACGGTAATGTCCTTAAATCCCCAATATTTGTTGGGTGAATTCAGCACCACGCGGATCTGGTGCAAGGGGTAGTCCTTCAACAGATCAATAACCACATTCACAGTTGAGTGAGAGTTTGCGCTACCCATCCAGCCTGCGTAAGCCGGGGTTCCGTCGAACAAGACGCCGTCCGCCGAGGATATAACCCCAGACTCTTTCCAGTCGGGAGAGTTCCCTGCGTTCGGAACAGGGCTATGAATATAGTTTCCTGTCTTTAGCATAGTGTCTTCACCTCTAACTTTACCGATTGGGACAAAAACGGTTGTAACGATAAATGCCAATAAGAACGTCAAAATACCGCTGCGATTAAACTTGGATTTTTTGTTCATTTTAAGTAGAGCCTCCAGTTAGTGATACTCCCTATATCGTCATCTCGAACGGTTAATATTAGTGTTAAGTTTTTAATTTTTTTACGTGTAACACTGGAAGAGCTGTGAATGAGAAGCCAGCAAACTGAGTTAGCAGAATTGTGGCGGCCGTACCCTCAATCACACGGGCATCACGGAAGCGATAATGACCATCATAATCCGAAGCACAAAAAGAAGAAACACACCGTGTTCGATGTTTTCGATGAACGTTGCTAGAACTGCCGGACGAAAGAACAGTCCAGACACTCGTACACCGTGGAAAGGGATTCATCACGGCTTCCGTTACAGATCCATTTGGTAACGTTCTTGGCATTATGTATAATTCCCACTATTTAGAGATGCTGAATTTCAGAATTCAGGGACGGAAAGAATAATTGAAATAGAAAAATTAGAAAATCACACACCTATAGAATGCCTTAAACAACGGGCACGTTAGTTTTGCCGCGGCAGCTGTTCCTTGTTTTCATTAAGCTAAAGGGCTGTAATGCTCAATGTGCAGTTTCAAAGTTATACTGGTCTTAATTATTTTGAAGCCATAATCATCTGTCCATTCCCCGCTAACGGGCAGGATAACGCAACAAAATGTCTACCCATTCTCGTCTGTGAATTTACTTAGGAATAATTGGGAGTAAGGGGTTGCGATTATGCGAAACTTACTATTTGTGCTTATTGTTATCATGTTTGTATCTGGTTGTACGCAGAGTCTTTCTAAAGATAATGCTACAAAAAATGTTTTGGACAATGTACCTAAATGCGGCGAGAACTTAGAAACAATTAATAAAATTATGGAATCAAATAAAACTGAAGATGGCTTTATTATTAAAATTCAACAAGACTGTGAACCGAAAAATGGAGAAGGACCAGAAATGAGTTCAACTTTTACTTATGCTGTAACTGCCAATGAAATAAAATTAATTGACGAGAATGATTCAACTAACGGGAAACGATAGTTGAATGAACGCAGCGTAAACCAGTCCGTTTCAGGGACTGGTTTTTTTCTATACGATGATCACCCTCTGTCTATAAAACGATCGTTTTTTTGAATTTATAAACATCAATTTAAAATGGAGAACGTTTGTTGAACAACAAAGGAGCAGTTTGCGGCAGCTGCTCCTTTCTTCTAGCCGGTGAAAGTCTCGTTGTTGCTTTGAAAACTCCCCAATTGTCTATTTTTTGTTGGAAAATAATCCCATTAAGTTTGCTATTTCAAATACTTTACCTGTTAAACTCTGATCCTTCAGCTTGTTCGAGCGGGATACAGACGCTTATATTGCATTTAATCCGCCTCAAGTTCACGCGCATCCTTAAACATTAAAATTACCGCTGTTATGAATAAGACTGCGGTTATTACGCAGCATTCCGCGTAAATCATGCCAAGACCGAACCACAGTTCGAGGACTGCGTAGAGTCCCGCCGCTGAGCCTGCAAATATGCCGATGCACGCAAATAGTATCGCGATGAATACGAACATGTGGCCGCCAGTGTTTGGTTTGTACAATGTTTTTTTTTTCGGAATTAGAATTAACGAGATCCGCTCCATAGTCGCCAGAAGCACGCGTGACTTGTTTAGTTTTTTTCTATTATTTGGTAACAAAGTTATCACCCCTAATATCTTGTTATATTCTTTTTCGGAACTTGGACTGGTTAAGTTAAGGCCTATTTGATCAAGTAGTACTAAAAAATTATTACCAACATCACTTATTTATGGTTTGGAGTCGGGATATGGACCTATTTTTCGTGGGGGGAGGATGATGCATCCAGACTATTTCTTGCCGACTGCGTCACTGCTACACTAGAATTTGCGTTTTCTTCCCGAGGTATCTTTTTCTGTTTTTTTTGAGAAATTTCTGGAATGGTGTTTCATATTTTCTCAATGTGTTTAATAGATCAAAGATACTGGTGCGTCCATTTTTGAAAATCCAATTTATGTAAGCAATTAATATCATTTAAATAAAAGGATATTAATTGCTTGCTGTTCGAGTTAGGATGATGTTTGTTCTATGCAAATGGCGTTAATCGTACTGTTAGTCTGTCTATTATTGGTTTGCGTCGTCACTGATTTAAGAAGCCGCAAGATTTATGATGGGGTGACCCTCCCGGGTACAGCGGCCTTTCTTGTTATTCATCTCATAACGAGGGATATTTCCTTGCTTGAGCCGCTCGCGGGGGCAGCCGGGCTGGGAGGGATCGCCTTGCTTGTCGCGGTGGTCAGCAAAGGGCAGTTCGGCGGCGGGGATATAAAGCTTTTTATGATGATCGGCGCAGGCTTAGGCTGGTCGGTCGGGATTTGGGTGTTCATGCTTGCTTTTTTGGCTGCGGCATTTATCGCTTGGCCGATTATTGTGCTGCAGAAGCTGCTGCCGCAAAAACGGAAAGTGAAGGAGCTGCCGATGGCGCCCTTTATCGCTTTCAGCGCTATGCTTATCATGGCTTTGGCTTACTGATGGAGGCCGTCGAACAACTAGAATGACATAAGTATGAAAAGAGAGAAGAGATAAAGCTTATTACTAAGGCCAGGAGTGTTGGGAATTTATGTTTGAGTCAAAAAGACGCGCATTTCTATTATTATTCGTATCCATTGCTTTAGGATTGATCGCTGTTATTCTATTCTCCACGTATATGCAGGAAACGAAGGAAAGCATGGGAGAACTGGTTATGGTTCAGGTCGCGGGAAATGACATTCCTGCGGGCCAGCTCATCACCGAGGACCTGCTGACGGAAGAACAAATTCCCCGCAAGTATATGCTGGATTCCCTTATCCAATCGCCGGCCGAACTTGTCGGTAAGGTATCGATGGTTCCAATCGCCAAAGGAGCGGTTATTACTTCTGTCATGCTTAGAGACAACAGTCTCGTGTCGGGCGAGTACCGCCAAGTTATGCTTCGCGCTCCATTGTCCGTATTCGATGACCAGATCGATGCTTATGACGAGGTAGATATTCTTGTGTCTTACGAGCAGGAGGGCGGCGCCAAGGAAGCTGCGGCGGACCGCAGAACGACGAAGGTACTCCTCAAAGGGGTAACGGTAAGCAGTGTGCATAAGAGCGGCGACGAAACGGTTGCAGTAGGCGTGCTCCTGAAGCTCGCTGACACGAAGAGCTTGATATGGGCACTTAATTATGGCAAAGAGGTACGGCTGCTCAAAACAGGCAATGCGAAAGCCTCGCAAGAGACTCTAATGGCCGAGGAGCCTTTAGCAGCAGAACCGGCACCAAGTCCGAAGCCCAATGTCAAACCTGCGGCAGCTGCAACCGCTAAGCCGGCAGTAAAACCGACGACGCCAGCTTCCGTTACGCCGCCGAAGGGAGGAGAATAAGCCTGTGAACACTGCCAAAATATCGATCATTACGGATGACAGCCGCCTGATGCAGCAGCTCGTCCAGCATGTCAATTTTCTCAACCTGAGCATTGGAGAAACGATTGATAAGCCAAGAGAGGCTTATATGCATCTGCATCCGCTGGAGCCGCGGGTCGTGCTCCTTGCCGAGCCTCTCGAGGAGATGAGCATTCCGCAAATCGTACAGCAATTAAAAAAAGTAAACAGCAGCGCGCCTATTATTTTCATGTCGCGCGAGGGACGTTTCGAGCAAATACGAGAGCTGTACCGCTGCGGGGTAACTGACGTTCTCCGCGTTCCGGATGAGCTTGGGCAGCTCGAGCTGCTGTTGGATAAAACCGTGCGCCAAACTACGGATAACCGGGACCGAAGCAGATCCGCCGGCTCAACGGGCTCAGAAGGAGGCGAGGTTATCGCTCTTTATAGCGCCAAGGGCGGCTCGGGTACGACAACGGCAGGCATTAATTTGGCGCAAGGGCTAGCGATTCAGTCTGGTGCCCGTGTCCTGCTTATCGACTTAAACATGCAATTTGGAGGTTTACAGCAATATCTCGATATCCAATTCGAGAGAAATTTAGGCGATTTGAAGTCCGTGCTAAGGGAGTTGACTTACAGCCAGTTAGATAATGTCCTGTACAAGCTGGCTCCTTCAGATGTTCATCTGCTGCTGTCGCCGGCTCACCCGCAGGAGGCTGAAAACTTTAAAGGCGAGGATATCGAGCTATTATTCGCCGCTTGCCGCGCGCATTTTGATTATATCGTGCTGGATTTACCGAAGGAACTGAATGAAATATCGATATGTGCGCTCGGTCAGGCTGATCGCGTGCTGTATCTGCTGCATTTGGACCGGCCGTCGATTGTGAGGATGAAAGGCGTATTTGATATTTTGGAGCGCTATCATTTGACCCATGAGGAGAAGCTTTCCATTGTGGTGAACAGGCACAGCAAGAAAAATGACGTCACGCTGGAGCATCTGAAGAAAATGACGATGATTCCCGTTGTCGGCGTTTTGTCAGAGGACGTCAAGCGCAACGTACAAACGTCTATGAATCTTGGAAAGCCGCTTTTGACCGAGAAGAAGGTGAAGGGACTAAAAGGCCTTGCGAAGGATTATATGTCTCTGGCTGCAGCATTGCTTAAGCAAGAAGGGGGCGTGAACCGTGTCCATCTTCCATCAGCTAAGCAGTCGTCTTGAGGATTCGCCGAAAGTTGAAAAGACCGCGCAGGATTATATTGACTACTTGTTCAACCATTACAAGGAAAGGCTCCTAAAAGAAACGAATCTGGATCAATTAATTAAGCTTCCCAACTTTCAGAAGCGGCGGACGATCGAGAAGCTGATTACCGACATGCTGGAGCAGGAGAAGGTCATTATTACACAGCTCGACAAAACGAAGCTGCTGGATATGATTCTCAATGATTCGGTTGGCTATGGTCCGCTGGAGCCTCTGCTGCAGGATGAGGATATTACTGAAATCATGGTAAACGGTCCGAATGAAGTGTACATAGAGAAAAAAGGCACCATAACGCTATCGAACATATCGTTCAAAAATCAAGAACATATTCGTCATATTATTGACCGAATCGTAGCGCCGATCGGCAGACGGATCGATGAAAGCTCGCCGCTAGTAGACGGAAGGCTTGAAGACGGCAGCCGGATTAACGCCGCTATTCCTCCGATTGCTCTGTACGGCCCCGTGCTGACCATTCGAAAGTTCAAGAAGGACCCGTACGTTATGCACAACCTGCTAGAATTTCAATCGCTGTCGAAAAAAATGTCTGAGTTTCTTGAGGCGGCGGCGGCCGGAAAGATGAATATTCTGATTTCTGGCGGTACAGGCAGCGGGAAAACGACGCTTTTAAACGTCGTCTCCGCAGCCATTCCCGTCGGGGAACGTGTCATTACGATCGAGGATATGGCTGAGCTTAGACTGGGTCGTAAAAACTGCGTTTCCTTGGAGGCAAGGCCTGCGAATATGGAGGGAAGCGGCGAAATTACGATACGCCATCTCGTGCGCAACGCGCTTAGGATGCGGCCGGACCGCATTATTGTCGGCGAGGTTCGCGGCGGAGAAGCGATGGATATGCTGCAAGCGATGAATACCGGTCACGAAGGCTCGCTGACGACGATTCATGCCAATACGCCTCGCGATGCGATGTCGCGTTTGGAGGCGATGATTCTGATGAGCAATACCTCGATGACGGCCGAGGTCGTGAGGCCGTTTATTTCCGCCGCGATCCAGATCGTCGTTCAAACGCTACGATTATCTGACGGCTCGCGAAAGGTCGTATCCATTGCCGAGGCGGTGGATGAAGCGGGCGAGCTGAAGCTCGTGGATATTTTCCGCTATGTGAGAACAGGCACGAGCGCAAATGGAAAAAGCATAGGACGGTATGAAACAACGGGCTACGTTCCGAATTGTAATGAGAAGCTGAAGGCATACGGGTATGACCTAGGCAATGATTTTTTTGCCGCGGGGCAGGAGGAAGTAACTCATGTCTAACGAGGTTTGGTTATGCATCGTCTTGTTTCTCACCGTAGCGCTCGGCACGCTCGGTATTTATGAGCTAGGCAGCGTGCGCAAACGGATGAATGGCCTTTACCGCAAGCTGGATGAGCTGCATACGGAGGAGGCGAAAGCCTCGCGAGGAACCTATCATCGGCTCTCTCTCCGTTTTAAACAAACGGAGTACGGACGGAGCCTGGAGGACCGTTTGACAGCCTCTAACTTAAAGCGGAGCCCGCTCGATTGGCTGCTCATTATGATCGTTTTGTGGGTCTTGCTTTCCATACTCGTAGAACGGCTGATGGGACTGGGCATGCCTTACAATCTGCTTGCTGCATATTTTGTGACAAATTTGGGCTCGAAGCAATGGCTTAAATCCCGAAGCAATAAGTTCAGCCAGCTAATTAACCGGCAGTTGCCCGAAGTATGCCGCATGCTGTCAAGCTGCATTCGCGCCGGTATGAGCGTACAGCAAGGCATCGATATCGTAGCGAAAGAGCTGAAGCCGCCTGCGGGATTATTGTTTCAAACCATGTCTAGGGAGCTCAAAATGGGTACGACGCTGAATTTGGTGCTGGAGCGCGTGCATGAGCGTTTTTCCAGTAAGGATATTCGCTTGCTGACGCAGACGATTATCGTGCAGCGGCAGGCGGGAGGCAATCTTGGCCAGGCGCTTGACCATTTAGCGAAAACGCTTGAGGAGCGCGAGCGCATGAACAAAGAGATCAGCAATCAGACAGCGGAATCACGTTATATTGCGCTCACGCTGGCGTTAATGCCCGTATTCTTGATCGTCGTATTCAATATGGTGTTTAAAGGATTTATTATGCCCATATTCACTGTACCCGGAATGGTTCTAGTGGCTGTTGTACTGCTGTTGATGACGGCGGGTTTCCTGATGATTCGCAAAGTATCCAATATAAAGGCGTGACGATATGAATGAGTGGACAGAACCGTTGTTGTATGCGGGATTCGCCGTTTGGTGTTTATCTATGCTGTTATTCTGGCGATACCGTCTACATCGCATAGCATTGCTAAAGCGGCTGGGCTTGATCAAGCAGGAGCGGAAAAAGAAAGAAAAATGGACAAACCGTTTCTCCGTACGCGTTTTCGCTTGGTCCAAGCAGCTTGCTCCGCTTGGGCGCCGCTTTCGAATGTTCTCGAACGAGGAGGAGCTGGAGCGGAAAATAGCGCTAGCTGGCTATCCCGGAGGCTTGCAGCTCGATTCCTATTACGGTTTTCGCTTTTTGTGCTTATTCTCCGGGTTGTTCGGAGGCACGATTTTATCCTGGCTCGGCATTGGCGGCGGCGGTACGATTCTTGCACTGTTCGCTGCAGGTCTTGTGTTTCCGCCAATGTGGATTCGCTCGGCTGCTGCGCGGAGACAGGAGCAAATCGCGATTGAGCTTCCTGATTTTATGGATGCCATGAGCGTAACGCTGCAAGCCGGCGTGCCGCTGGATCCTGCGATGAAGCAAATCGTGAAGACGATGGATGGGCCTCTGCAGGAGGAGATGAGCCGATTCCAGCAGGAACTGGATATCGGGGTGCCGAGAGAGCAGGCTTATCTGCGCTTAATGCACCGCAATCAATGCAAGGATCTGGAGACGCTTATCCTGTCCTTGATTCAAGGCAGCAAGCTGGGCGTTCCGATAGCCAATACGTTCAAGCTGCTTGCTGAGGACATGCGCGAATCGCGTATCGGACGAATCAAGGAAAGGGCTGCGAAGGCCGGTCCTAAGGTGACGCTAATTACGACCTTTGTTATCCTGCCGGCTGTCATCCTATGTGTAATCGGACTGCTTGTTCTTAACTTTATGTATAATCCGGAAGGGATTGGCATTTCTTGGGATGCATTCAACATGTAATTATGAGAGGAGGTGAACGGATCATGCTGACGAATTTCGGAATCAAACTATACAGCAAATCAGTTCAAATATGGAATCATACAAAAAATCAGCGCGGCGCGCAAGCCATTGAATATATCGGGGTTGCTGCTCTTGCCGTCGTACTCATTCTCGCGATGATTAAACTGTTTGGAAGCGACGGTGATGGAATTGCGAAAAAATTGGTCGATAAGCTTAAAGACTTTATCGATAAAATCAGTCTTTAACCGAAAAAGAGGCCGAGAAAACCATCTCGGCCGCTTGAGGCGGCTTGCAGGAAACGAGCAGGGCTCCCAAGCGATTGAATTTGTCGGGGTGCTGCCATTATTTTTGTTAATGATACTAATCGTTACCCAATTCGTCTATGCAGGCGTGACCGTCGTCGTTGCTAAGCAAGTCGCAATGGAGGGCGCGCGCGCTGCTATGGTTGAACTTACGTCGGGAGCGAATTACGAGGCTGCGGTTCGCAACGCAGCGGGCAAATATAAGGTGAACAACCTATCTAAGCATGAGTATATTTCTGGGTCGGATACTTTTGTCACTGTCAAGGTTACGCTGGAATCTCCCATCGTGACAGGTGGATTATTCCGATCCTCTGGCATATCGCTTCCCGTCTCGTCAGAGGTGACGGTGCGCAAGGAAGAGTTGAAATAGCCCGCTGACTGAGAGGTTGTGATTACGATTCGAAGAAGCTTGAAACAGCGCTTCTTTCTTGCGTTGACAATCCTAATATGGATAGCTGCAGCTGTTCCATCTGCTTTTGCGGAAGAATCTGATATTGATTCGCAGCTTGATTCCTACACGATTCCGGACAAAAGCGTCCCGGCGGCTCCGATCATTGTCGATACAGCCGTGCCGGATGGCTCCAAAGGCAATCCGCCGACATATGAAGTAGGCGATACCGATCCTAGTACTGGCCAGGGTGGATTGCCTGACTCGTCTGGTGGAAGCGGACAAATTCCAGGCTATGATTCGGGCGGCGGTTCGCAAGGAGGATCCGTTGACGGTAAAGGGGAGGGGACTCCGGAAGTCGGCGGTATAGACGGGGCAAACCCTCAATCCCCCGAGCAGCCAGGCAGCGAGGGAACCGGAACCCATGATGGAACGAATGATCCTCAGGGTCCTCATCTGCCGGGAACAGACGGCGGCAGCAGCTCGCCGGGAGGCTCCGATCCGCAGACGGGTGAGGCTGACGGTACGGGTCAAACCGGAACAGAGAATACCGGAACAGAGAATACAGAGACGTCGAATACCGAGACATCGGATACCGATGAGCAGAGCACAAAGGACTCAGAAAGCAAGCCATGGTATGAGGGCTTCTTTAATCATGTTAAGCAAGCGGCGACGGGTGCATTGGCCGGCGCCATTGGAGCTGCTATCGTCATTGTTGTCGTCGTAGCGGTTGCGGCAGTGCTTGGCGTAACGATTGGCGTACCTTTATTGATTGTGGCGGCAGCCGCGGGAATAATCGCGGGAGCTGTATATGCTTTATATGCAGGAGATTCCTTTAATTTCCTGAAGGGGATCGGGATTGGCGGACTGGCTGCGGTATCGGTTATTTCTATCGGTCAAGCTGGAATAGCCGCGGCTTTCCGCGGCGGTTGGCAGCTCCTTACGAATGTGGGGGTGCGGGGAGCCTTGCGGGCCGCAGGCTCGCGAATAGCCACCTTCGCGCAGGGGGCATTCGGCGCGTTTAGAAGCGGTATTGCCGCATTGGCGCGTACGCCGATCACAACGCTTAAATCGGCGATTGTGTCGAAAACGTTTGGTTTTACGGTTTTGCTTAATATGGGAACGAGCGTATTCAGCAAGCTTGCTTTCGAGGGAGAAATGCCCGGCCTGCAGGAAGGGGCTTTAATGCTCGCGGAAAGTGTAGCCGGGGCGCTTATTTTTGATAAAATTGGAGATATCATCGGCAAGCAGGCGCTGAGCAAGCTGGGCAAACGGCTGTCCTCCTTTGTTGCGAGCGCTTTTGAGTCCATGACGATCAATGTGCTGCTTAAGCGCGAGAAAGCGGATCCGGGGAGCGCATCGCAGGTTGGCTTTTTCAAAGCATTTATCCTGCAGCCGCTGCTGGGATTTCGTTTGAACCGTTGGCGGACGAATGAACAGGTAGGCACTGCGCTGTCCGATCTTGAGGCCAGAGGCATCACGGTAGATTCCTCGAACATTGGCAACAAAAAAATGACCAATGCACAGCTTGACCGGCTTTGGAACAACGGCGCGAACCCCAATTCGGTGCGTCACTGGGGGCAAGACGGGCATCAGGTTACCCAAAATCAATATGACCGGCTGCTGGAGAACCAAGATAAGCTGACACAGATGGAGAACAAGCAAGAAGTCGTCGAGAAGCTGACAGAGAAAGCGATTGAGGAGCCGGTTAAGGATAAATTCGGACTAGGGAAGTGAAAGGGATGCTGAAGCGGATCCGGGAGCTGGAGGATAAGCAGTTGCTTCGCGGCGTGTGGTGGAATACCGGTATTTTTGCAGTTGTATTTCTTATATTATGCTACTTGGCCGGCGATCAGGATTATGTGAGCTTCCAAGCTGCAGTCATTATATTGATTGTCGTTTATATTCCAGGCCTGTTGCTTTTGCTGGTTATGTATATCAAAGCAGATGCTGAAACGCGGAAAGCCTATAACATGCGGATAGGGTTAGTTGCAGCCGCCGGCGTTATTATAACGCTGTGGAGGTATATGAATTAGCGACAGCCGGAGAAAAGGATGTGTATCATCGTTGCATAAAAGAATGGCGTTATTATTTTTATCCATGAGCCTCGCTTCCGTTATGCTTGCAGGCTGCTTTGGGGGGGGTGAGTCCACGGAAGGCGGAGTGCCTTCCAACGGCATTGTTGCCGAATCGCCGTCCCCGGTTCCTTCGCCGGAGAACACACCATTAAGTGAAGAGGAGCAAAGCACGGAGACGCCTGAGGAATCTGCACAGCCAGAGCCTATTCAGGTTAAGGATATCGCAGGGCATACGTCTGAGACGTACATAACGCAGATGCTGCAAAGCGGGAGCATCGAACCGGATGCGGAGGGCAATTTCCGGCCAAACGAGGCCATTACAAGATCGGAATTCATCCATTGGATGTACGGATATGACAACAAAGGAATTAAGCCTTATAAGCCTTCGGAACCGAGCTTCATCGACGTGCCGAAGGAGCATGCCGACTTTGAGCTGATTGAAGGTTTGCACCAAGCCGGGGTCATTACCGGATTCCCGGATGAATCCATGAAACTGGATAAGGAGCTTACCCGCGAAGAGTTGTGCTTACTATGGGCTTGGTATCAAAGCGCGGATAGTGTAATCGACCCGATTATCCCGCTCGCATCCGCGGAGCTTAGCTTGAAGCCTTATGGAGACGGGGATAAAGTAGGCCAAATATTCATCAGGGCTGTCGATCAATATTTGACCAATGAAGATGTTTCCTACACGGCCGTGTTCGGCAAAACGCCGAAGCTGAATCCGCAAGGATCGGTAACAAGGGCGGAAGCGGCACAATGGATCGTGTCGTACAGTGATAAGAACGAACAGTAAGAAGGGTGATGCTTAAAGTGAAGGGAGAATCCTGTCGGAGCGGTATCGTTGCAACCGTGAAGAATGAGCGCGGAAGCATGTCGCTGCTAGCGATAGGCACCTTGGCGCTTGTGATCATCGTCAGCGTTTATCTGTTTTATTTTTTTACTGTTTTTATTGAGAAGCGCCAAGCCCAAAACATCGCCGATGCGGCATCGTTGACTGCCGTTCAGACGATACGCGAGGAATATGAGGAGGCAATGCAGGACAAGGCGGAAAATGAAATTCAAGCCTTTCATCTGGAATACAGTGAGCTGCTTAACCCTGCAGTGCCTGACACAGAGGAAGAAACCCCACTGCCTGAGAGTGGAAGCGAAGATGAAGGCGGCCCATCTGGCTCAGTTATCCCGCCGATACCAGCGCTGAAGCTTGAAGACTTGATCGATAGCCCGGAGCTGCGCCGCCTGATTAAGGATGGAACCTTTGATAGGGAAGAGCATTGGCTGCTTGTCGCTAAGGAGAGCTACTTCGCGGATCAATACACAGCGCGAAAGAATGGCGAGCTTCTATACGATGTCATTAGGCGAGAGGCTGGACAGGTTGAAGCGGCTGCCAGAGAAGCTGTTGCGGCAAACAACGGCAAGGCTGGCGGAAGCTTAACCTTTCCCGTAGAGGGCGAGCCTAAATTCCTTCTTAAAGCGACGCGCACGATGAAGCTGGAAAGCATCGGATTCGAAAAGGATATTATAACCGGCGCCGCAGCAGGCATTTCTTCTAAAGAAGTTCCTATTGACGTAAGCGGCAAGCCTCCTTTTACAATATACTGGTAAGGAAAAAGCTGCTGTTGGAAAAGTCCCGTACTTTTCCGACAGCAGCTTTTTTTCGAATGAAAAATCCCTTGAATTGTAAATATTAGTTGATGAAAGGCGGCAGACGATCGCTATACATGACATTTGTCATGCCAACGTATTGACGTTTATGACTACAAGTCCCTGACACTTTTCTTTACAATAAAGTTAGAATACTGCGATAGACGTTCGAGATACTTTCCAAGCGTCATATTGAGGAGGAAGAATGCGATGACAGAGCCGAAACATGCTCACCTGAAGAAAGAAGTTGCCCCATTTGAGAAAACGGATTTAAAGTCGAGCATCAGACAGCTTATTAACACCTTAGTGCCACTCGTTCTGCTCTGGTTTGCCGCTTACTATAGTCTCTCGATATCGTACTGGCTTACCGCTCCACTGGTGCTGCTTACTTCTGGTTTCGTTATTCGGACATTCATCATCTTCCATGACTGTTGTCATGGCTCATTCTTCAAAAGCAAAAAAGCAAATGATATCATAGGCACCATAACGGGTGTAATCACGCTTGTTCCATATAGACAGTGGAAAAACTCGCATTCGATACATCATGCAACGAGCAGCAACCTCGATAAACGGGGTGTCGGCGATATGTGGATACTTACCGTAGAAGAGTATGCAGCAGCCCCGTTGATGCGCCGTATTGCCTATCGTATGTATCGTCATCCTCTCGTCATGTTCGGGCTTGGCCCAATCGGCGTATTCCTTATTCAATACCGCTTTAATGCTAAAGGCGCAAAGCGTAAGGAACGTATGAATACTTATTTAACGAATGCTTTGATCGTAGGCGTCTATGCTCTTCTAATTTGGGCTATCGGCTGGCAATCGTTTCTGCTTGTGCAAGGTCCTGTATTCTTTGTGTCAGGTTTGCTTGGCATCTGGTTGTTCTACGTTCAGCATCAATTCGAAGAGTCCTACTTTGAAACAGAAGACGAATGGAGCTATGTAAAAGCTGCTGTTGATGGAAGCTCTTATTACAAGCTGCCTAAAGTACTGCAATGGATTACCGGCAACATCGGCTTCCACCATGTTCATCATTTGAGCCCTAAGGTTCCTAACTATAATTTGGAGAAAGCGCATAATGCGACTCCGCCGCTTCAAAAAGCAACAACGATTACGATTGGCGAGAGCCTAGAGTCGCTTCAATTCCGCCTATGGGATGAAACCGACAAAAAATTCGTCAGCTTCAAAGGAATCAAGCATCGTCTCCGCAAGATGCAATCGGCTTCAGACAAGGTGAAAGCATCGCAGCCGAGCTTGAAATTCAAATAGCTGTCTCCATCCAATATACCTCAAATGAAGCCATGCCCTCACAGGCTGGCTTCTCTCATGTACAGCCATAATGAAAATAAATACTTGAATAGATGTATATGATAAAATGGAAATACGCAATGAACCGCATTCTTAACCATGTTTGATAAAAAGGATGGACGACCATGAACAAGTGGTATCAGATTTTTCATAAAAACACAGGTCTCAGCCCTTACGTTTGGGTCGTCTTCTGTATTCTTCCTTTTTACTTTATCTTTCGCTCATCTACGCCCTACGAGGCGGTGTCGGGCATTATCATGATTATCCTGTTTTTTATTTGTTACCGGTTATCCTTTGTATCGAAAGGGTGGCTCGTTTACTTCTGGACGAGTGTGCAAATTGTCATATCGATCGCGATGACTTTGTTGTTCAGCTACGTCTATTTTTCGATTTTTCTCGCTTTTTTCATTGGAAACATTCAGAACCGGGCCGGTTTTTTTACGCTCTATGCGATTCATATCGTCAGTACGTTTATTACCGTCAATTACGGCTTTGCTACGCAAAACACATTGTTTTTCACGCAGTTTCCGTTCATTCTTATAAGTTTGATCGTCGTTATTTTACTTCCCTTCAACACTTACAACAAAATTAAGCAAGGGCAGCTTGAAGGACAGCTTGAGGATGCGAATAAGCGGATTTCAGAGCTGGTTAAGCTGGAGGAAAGACAGCGGATCGCACGGGATTTGCATGATACGCTCGGACAGAAGCTTTCTCTAATCGGTTTGAAAAGCGATCTCGCGGGAAAGCTGATGATTAAAAATCCAGCGCAAGCGCAGGCTGAAATCAACGATGTCCGCCAAACGGCTAGGACGGCACTCAAGGAAGTGCGGGAAATGGTAACACAGATGCGCGGCACGCGAATCGAGGACGAAATGTTCCGGGTGAAGCAGATTCTGAAGGCGGCTGAAATCGATTTCGAGCTCGAAGGTGACTTAAAGCTCGGCACGACGGATCTGTTGACTGAAAATGTGCTCAGCATGTGCTTGAAGGAAGCGGTGACGAATGTGGTGAAGCATAGCGGTGCTTCAAACTGCAAAGTAACGATTCAAACCTCGCGTACGGAGCTGCTGCTCAAGGTGAAGGACAACGGAGTAGGCATTCCTGAGGAAGCAAAAAATTACGGGGGACATGGCCTTCAAGGGATGAAGGAACGTCTTGAATTCGTAAACGGCAGCTTGGAAATTGTAAACAATGACGGAGCAGCGCTGGTTATACGGATACCGAACGTAATCAAACAAATCTAATGCTTAGCGATAGAAGGGATTGAGGGACATGATTAGAATCGTCATTGCCGAGGATCAGCGCATGCTGCTGGGCGCCCTCGCTTCCTTGCTTGATTTGGAAGAGGACATGAAGGTCGTCGGAAGAGCGAGCAATGGAGAAGACGCCATAAGTCTTGTTCATCAGCATAAGCCTGACATATGCATCATGGATATTGAAATGCCGGCGAAGACCGGACTTGATGCTGCCGAGGAGTTGAAGGGTCAAGGCTGCAAGGTCATTATTTTGACGACCTTTGCGAGGTCTGGCTACTTTGAACGAGCACTCAAGGCGGGCGTGAGCGGCTATTTGCTGAAGGATAGCCCAAGCGAGGAGCTGGCAAACTCGATTCGCAGCGTGATAGCTGGACGACGTATCTTTGCTTCTGAGCTCGTTGACGAGGCTTACGGTCAGGAGAATCCGTTAACGGAGCGGGAGAAGGAAGTTCTGGTTCTCGTCGCAGACGGCAAGAATACGAAGGAAATTGCAAGCGAGCTCTTTATTACGACAGGTACGGTACGCAACTATATATCCGTCATTCTTGATAAGCTTGATGTCAGTAACCGCATTGAAGCGATTACCCGTTTTAAGGAGAAGGGCTGGTTTAAATAATATTAAGGGCCTATGGTCCGATATACCGAAGCTTTATGCGCTATTGAGAGGATTCGTTCGCTCTCAACGGCGCTATTTTTGTTTAAATAAGATTAAGGGGCAGACGTTTACCTTGCTAGGAGTGAAAGGAACGGGTATTGGAAAGAGTACTAAGGAAGGGAGTTAATGGGATGAGCTATACGAATTTGACACTTCATACCGATAAATATCAAATCAATATGATGTACGCGCATTGGCTGCAAGGCAGCTTGAATGAGAAGGCGGTTTTTGAGGTGTATTTCCGCAAGCTTCCGTTCGGCAATGGCTTTGCTGTTTTTGCAGGCCTTGAGAGAATTGTTTCTTATATCCGCTCTCTTCATTTCGGCGATGAAGAAATTACATATTTGCGTGCCCAAGAAGAGAATTACAAAGAAGCGTTTTTGGATGAACTGCGAAATATCCGGTTCACTGGCAATCTATATGCTGTAGAGGAAGGGACGCTCGTGTTTGCGAACGAGCCGCTGCTCTGCGTGGAGTCACGCATATTTGAGGCCCAGCTTGTGGAGACAGCGATCCTTAACATGATGAACTATCAGACTTTGATTGCGACGAAAGCGGCGCGAATCAAGCAGGTAGCGCCGGATGACGTGCTGCTGGAGTTCGGAACGAGACGCGCGCAGGAGGCGGATGCTGCGATTTGGGGAGCGAGGGCCTCATATATCGCCGGCTTCCATGCGACATCCAATATGCGTGCCGGCATGCTCTTCGGCATTCCCGCCAAAGGAACGCATGCCCATTCCTGGGTGCAGGGGCATGATTCAGAGGAGGAGGCGTTCCGTCTCTATGCGGAATCGCTGCCCGATCAGGTGACTCTGCTGGTGGATACGTATAATACGCTCAAAAGCGGCGTGCCAAACGCGATAAAGATCGCTGGTTTGCTGGAGCAGCAGGGAAAGAGGATGAATGCGATCCGTCTCGACAGCGGCGATCTAGCGTATCTTTCACAGATGGCGCGGAAAATGTTAGACGAAGCGGGTTATCCCTATGTGCAGATCGTAGCATCCAATGATCTCGATGAGGGCATTATATCGAACCTCAAGTCGCAGGGAGCAAAGATTGACGTATGGGGCGTTGGAACGAAGCTGATCACCGCGGCGGACCAGCCTTCGCTGGGGGGCGTGTACAAGCTTGTCGCGCGCGAGAAAAATGGCAGCTATGAGCCCGTCATCAAAATATCGGCTAATCCGGAGAAGGTATCGACGCCTGGCTTCAAGGAGCTTTACCGCATTATTAATACGGAGACGGGTAAAGCAGAAGCGGATTATATTACGCTGAAGGGTGAACAGCATGTCAATAACAGAGAGCGAATTAAGCTGTTTGACCCCGTACATCCTTATATTCACAAATTTATTGCGCAGTACGAAGCCATTCCGCTGTTAAAGCAGATTTTTTCCGATGGCGAGCTGGTGTACGAACTTCCAAGCTTAGAACAGATCCGCCGCTATCATCTGGGGCAGTTCGAGCTGTTTTGGCCGCAATATCTGCGCAAGCTGAACGCGGAAGCTTATCGGGTCAATTTAAGCGAAGCAACCTGGGAGCTGAAGAGGGAGCTTATTCAGCGTCATCAGTTCTAAGGAACAAATCAAATAAAGCTGTCACTCCAGGCTAAATAAGCCTTGGGGAGACAGCTTTATTTATTTTCATATGCGCTTAGCTTTTTTGCAGATGATCCATGAACCTTTACAAACGCGCACTATCTTGCATTCAGCGCAGGATATAGCGGGAATTTGTCGAAAATGAAGGATTTTCCAACCACGTTGTGGAATTGGTAGCAGGTACATATCACTATACATGTGGAGGTAAATGAATGAACAGAAGAAATAAAGCATTTTTTATGATGATGGCCGTATGTTTGATGGCATTGTCATTCGTAGTGCCGGCTTCGGCTGCAGAAATTTCGAAGGATAAGTATACGTATTCCATTTCGAAGAAATTTGGTGAAGTGTCAGAATCGCTAACGATTGATGATCTCGGGGAGATTTATGAAGATGTCCAGGTTACTTCGACGCTCGTGCCGGAGAAGGCGGTTTTGAGCTACACGGCAAAGGTGAATATGAGCGTAATCGTACTAGGCTACAGCTTGGAGAATGGGATACTCGTTGCGGATCCGGTTCCTTGGACCGTTAACGGAAATAAAGAGCTTGTTAATACGTTATCCGCTAATACGACAGCAACCGTAACCTTTGATTACGGCGTTCCTTATTATGAATTGTTCATCAGGGATGAGGCTACAGGCGATCAAACCAGCTATTTCTTCAAAATTGACAAGGGTGCGGCTTCGGGAGACCAGCCGGATACATGGGCAAAAGCAGAAGTAGATGCAGCTATCGCGGCTGACTTAGTGCCAACTGAACTGCAGGGAAGCTACAAGCAAAAAATAACGCGCGCGGATTTTGCGAAAATCATCATCAGATTGCTTGAGGTTAAAACCGGTCAAACGATTGATGAGATTCTAGTCGAAAATGAAGTCAGCCTCAGCGATAATCCGTTTACGGATACGAACATCAAGGAAGTGATAGCCGCGAATCTGATGGGCATCGTAAACGGCAAAGGAAATGGGATATTTGATCCAAGCGGAAGCATCACAAGGCAAGAGGCTGCCGTGATGCTGGCAAATACGGCAGAGGTGCTGGGCTATGATGTGGCGGCCGATGCATCGGCTTTTACGGATAACAAGACGATCGCGAGCTGGGCAAAACCAAGCGTTGATTTTGTTTTCACGTACGGCGTCATGAATGGCACTGGAAATAATACGTTTAGCCCCAAAGGGACGTACACGCGTCAGCAGGCTTACATGACGATTGTGCGGCTGAGTGATGTGCTTGTTGAATAACAAAGGAATGCTGTAGAAAAGACGTCGTACGGTCTGCAAAGACCGTACGGCGTCTTTTCTTTATATAAGAAAGTATAAATTCAACGTGATACGATGCTTAAATTTCACCGCGAAACAAGCTTTTGCCGCCAATATCCAGGGGGAAGTTCACCTTTTTCTCCCTGTGCGTAACGGATAGAAAATAGAGAAGTTGCTTAGCCTCCTTTATCGTTCTGTTATTGAGGAAGCTGCTGGAAAAAGGAGAAAAGGTTGAATATTTCCCGTTGAGCACAGCGCAAAAACCGATTATGGTCAATGCAATACAACAGCTATATGGTGTTGGAATTCAGTGCGAGCGGATGCGGTCGATATAAAAAACGGCATGAGTCATTACTGCTTGCGAGGAGGTTGCGAATGGCTGCACTTACCGGTACGAAGAGCTATATTTTTGAAAAAAATGATGGTTTCGCAAGCTGCCATGCTTCTACGCTTACTTATTTATCAGGCGGAGCATTGTTGTCGGCATGGTTCGGAGGTACCTGCGAAGGAGATCCGGACGTTGATATATGGATTTCTCGCCGCGATAACGGCATATGGTCGACTCCTGTCAAAGCGGCGGAGGAAGAGGGCTTGCCGCATTGGAATCCGGTCTTATTTACTTCTGGGGACGGAACCGTTTATTTATTTTATAAGGTCGGCCATACGTTTTCGGAATGGTATACGCGAGTGGTGATCTCGGCAGACGAGGGGCAGACGTGGTCTCATCCAAAGGAGCTTGTCCAAGGAGACCGCGGAGGAAGGGGACCCGTAAGGAATAAACCGATAATTTTGCAAAATGGTGCTTGGGCGGCGCCCGCTTCGCTGGAGCAGGCAGCGTGGGAGGCTTTCGTCGATGTATCCCCCGATGCGGGTGAAACGTGGACGAGCAGTAATGTCATACGGGTTGCTAGTGTTACGCGCGAGCCAGGCAAAGGAGTCATCCAGCCGACGCTTTGGGAATCCAAGCCGAATCATGTTCATATGCTGCTGCGCAGCACGGAGGGCTTCATTTATCGCAGCGATTCGGTGGACGGKGGCGAACAGTGGTGTGAGGCCTACGCAACCATGCTGCCTAACAATAATAGCGGAATTGATCTGGTGAAGACAGCGGGCGGCATGCTTGCGCTCGTCCATAATCCGGTCGGGGCAAACTGGGGTCCGAGAACGCCGCTTGTCGTCAGCCTCTCAGCGGATGACGGTTTAACCTGGCAGCAAGCTCTCGTTCTGGAAGAGGGAGAAGGCGAATTCTCTTATCCGGCGATAGTTGAAAATAGCGGTAAGCTGTATGTCACGTATACGTGGAATCGGAAGAAAATTGCCTTCTGGGAGCTGGTTTTGTAATGGGAAATTTCAGCATGAACGGAAAAAACTTTACGTATAATGACAAGCCAGTCCGCATCGTGTCTGGCGCCATCCACTATTTTCGAGTAGTGCCCGAATATTGGGAGGATCGGCTGCTGAAGCTCAAGGCATGCGGATTTAATACGGTCGAGACCTATATCCCTTGGAATTTGCATGAGCCGCGGCAGGGACAGTTTTGCTTTGACGGCCTAGCCGATATGGAGAAGTTTATCGGGATCGCTGCCAGGCTCGAATTGTTCGTCATCATTCGTCCCAGCCCTTACATTTGTGCGGAGTGGGAATTCGGAGGCCTGCCGGCGTGGCTGCTTGCCGATTCAGATATGCAGCTGCGCTGCAGCTATAAGCCGTATTTAGAAAAAGTAGACGCTTATTTCGATGAATTACTGCCGAGGCTGGTTCCTTTTCTTTGCACGAATGGCGGACCGGTCGTCGCTATGCAAATCGAGAATGAATACGGAAGCTATGGCAATGACCGTAACTATTTGGTTTATTTGCAAGCAGCGATGCGGCAGCGGGGAATCGATGTGCTGTTGTTCACCTCGGATGGTCCGACCGATGCCTTGCTGCAAGGCGGCTCCGTTCCGGGCGTTCTGGCAACCGTTAATTTCGGGTCGGGGCCGGATTCTGCCTTTGCTAAGCTGCTCGATTATCAGCAGGGGCATCCGCTCATGTGCATGGAATATTGGAACGGATGGTTCGATCATTGGGGTGAGGAGCATCATACGCGGGATGCCGCGGATGCAGCCGCCGTATTCGACGAGATGCTTCGGGCGGATGCTTCCGTCAACTTTTATTTATTTCACGGCGGGACGAATTTCGGCTTCTATAACGGAGCGAACGCCCAGCTTCGCGATCAGTATGAACCAACGACGACGAGCTATGATTACGATGCGCTGCTCGATGAAGCGGGGCAGCCGACGGATAAATTTTATGCCGTCCGCGAGGTGCTTTCAAAATACATGGAATTAGGCGAGCTGAAGCTTCCCGAGCCTGCTCCGAGAAGAGCGTACGGCAGGGTCGCCATGACCGGGCAGGCGGATTTGTTCGAGTATCTGGATGTGCTGTCTGCGGCCGTTTCGTCGCCGTCGCCGCTGCCGATGGAGAAGGTAGGGCAAAGCTATGGCTTTATTGCGTATACGACCTGGATATCCGGGCCAAGGCCGAAGGAGCAGCTTCATCTTCAGGAGGTGCGGGACCGGGCGCTCATTTACGTGAACGGTGAATTTATTGGAGTCATTGAACGTTCAGCGGAGGAACAAACCGTTTCCTTCGAGGTCCCGGCAGGCGGTGCCGAGCTCCGCATCGTGGTCGAGAATATGGGCAGAATCAATTACGGCCCTTATTTAAAGGATCGCAAAGGCATTACCGAGGGCGTTCGGCTGGGCTTTCAATTTTTGTTCAATTGGCTGATCCACCCGCTTCAGATGGAGGAGCTGTCCATGCTCTCCTACAAGGAGGTTACTGGAACAAAACATCCTTCCTTCTATCGGGCGAGCCTGTGCATCGACAATGATCCCAGAGATACATTCCTTGATATGGGCGGCTGGACGAAGGGAATCGTATTCATAAACGGCTTTAATTTGGGACGCTATTGGAACAAAGGTCCAGCTCAAACGCTGTATGTCCCAGCTCCGTTACTTCAAGCTGGCAATAATGAAATTATCGTCTTTGAGCTGCATGGGACGGAAGAAGCCGCGGTTGCTTTCACGGACATGCCGATGCTGGGCAGCTGACGATTTGAACAACGAGGAGAGTGCGCAGATGAACAAAATCATTGTGTTTTACGATAAGTCGTTTCCATACGAGGGCGCACGTCCGAATAAGCAGCAGCTGGCTGACCTTGCTTCATTCGCTGCGGTAGTTGACGTGAGCGGCTTGACGGATGCGCTGCAAACGGCACAAAGCCTAGTATACCTGCATGGACAATATTTTCCTAAGGAGGCTTGGACTTCCTTGCTTGGCTATTTGAAGCGGGGAGGAGCCTTGCTGCATATGGGCGGAGCGCCCTTTCGCAGTCCCGTTTACCTGGAAGCGGGACATTACCGGGCAGAACCGGAGCAGACGGCTTATCATCAAGAGTTGAATATTCATGAGATGCTGCCTGTGGATGCCGGTCCTATTAGAGAATACGCGGCGAATCCGGACATTCCGCTATTCGCGGATAAACTGTCGCTGTTCTCTGTGCAACCGACGGTAGGCTTTGTGCTTCATGCGACGAAGGCTGACGACCAGCCGGGGCAAGGCGGTTCCAGCGGACCGATGGATGCACATATTTACCCGCTGCTAAAAGGCATTTCCGCTGCCGGCCGAGAGATTGCTGCACCATGCGTACTGATAGAGAATACGAAGGGCGCTTTCGCCGGCGGACGTTGGCTGTTCGTTAACCAAGCGCTGGAGGAACATTTTTGGAATGCTGGCGGCGCGGAGGCTGTCCTGGAGTGGAGCTCGTTTTGCGCGAGGGGCGTAACCGAAATTTGGTTCAAGCCAAACTATGGCAGCTATGAGCCGGGTGATCGTCCAACGTTTTCGCTGCAGCTGCAGGCGCTTGGCCGGAGAGAGGCCGTACAGACGGGAATGGGACAGACCGCTCCAACGTCAGAGTGGAAGTTTCAAATAACGGTGACGAGACAAGCGGCGGGCGGAGCGCACGTGATATGGGAGAGCGAGACAGGGCTTGCGGGCTCGCGCGAGTTAACCCTTTTGCGACTTCCAATGCCTATAGCGATAGAGCCCGGTTATTACGAGGCCATCTGTACGGCTGTCTCTGATGACGGGGAAACGCGTATTTATCGACAAGGCTTTTGGGGGTATGACGAGCATCTGCTGCAGGAGGGGGAACTGCTGACCTGCGATCGTGATTATTTTCGAAAAAACGGCAAACCGCTGCCGATTGTCGGCATGACCTATATGACCTCCGACGTTGCGCGCAAGTTTTTGTTCATGCCGAACGTGTCGACGTGGGATCGGGACATGGCTCAAATGAAACGGGCCGGTATCAATTATATAAGAACCGGGATATGGACGGCATGGCGGCAGGTCATGTTCGTTGACGGGCATCCCTCCGAAGAGGTGCTGCGAGCGATCGACGCCTTTTTGCTGACAGCTAAAAGGCATAGCTTGGAGGTTACGTTTACGTTTTTTGCGTTTACTCCCGAGGCATGGGAAGGCGTCAATCCGTATCTAGACCCAAGAAGCGTCGAAGCGCAGAAAAGATTCGTGGCGGCTATCGTATCGCGTCACGCGAAATCTACCCATGTGCACTGGGATCTGGTGAATGAACCGTCGCTGTTTCACCCGGACAAGACGTTCAGCGGACCACAAACCTGCGCTGACCCTTACGAACAGGAACAGTTTATTGCGTGGCTGCGGCTGCGCCATCAGGACGATATCCGGCTGCTGCAGGAGCGCTGGAATCGAACGCCTGCCGATTTGTCCTCCTTCGATGCTGCGAGGCCGCCACGCAAGGCGGACATTAATTTCAATACGACAGCGATTCATCCGCGCAAGAACGGGCAGTGGCTTGATTATTGCTTGTTTACGATGGAGATGCATAATCAATGGGCGCGGGAGCTTAGCGCAACGATTCGGCATCTGCAGCCGAAGCAGCTTATAACGGTCGGGCAGGATGAGGCGCTTGCCGGCCAGCGTCCATCCCCGTTCTTTTACGAGGAAGCGGTTGATTATACGAATGTGCATTCCTGGTGGCTCATGGATGACCTGGTGTGGGATACGATCTTTACCAAGACGCCGAATAAGCCGAACCTCGTGCAGGAGACGGGCATGATGTATGTGGAAACGGCGGATGGCAAGGCGAAGCGCACTGAGCTGGAGCTCCGAAATATATTGGAGAGAAAATATGCCTATGCATTCGCTACGGGAGCGGCAGGCGCGGTGCAATGGATTTGGAATATTAATTTTTATATGCATAACGTGAACGAATCGAATATTGGCGCGCTTAGAGCGGATGGAACCGAGAAGCCGGAGGCCGACGTCTCTTATGATTTTGGGCAATTTATTGGCGGGATCGGTCATTTATTCGAGGATCGGCGCTTGGAGGAGACCGTTGTCATCTATCCGTATTCCAATGACTTCTCCGCCCGCAGCCTTGCCCTCGCTGCAACGACAAAGCTCACGCGAACGATGGCTTATGAGCTGAAGCAGCCGTTCCGTGCGCTTGGCGAGTATCATCTTGAAGCGCTTGGCGAGCAGCCGCCAAAGCTCATCATTGTCCCGAGCGCGCATAATTTCAGCAGCGAGGCGCTGGGCAAGCTGCTGAACCATGTCAAGGAGCATGGAGGGACGCTTCTGTTTACGGGGCCGATCAGTCTGGATGAGTATTGGCGTCCCACCGAGCGCGCATTTGGATTGGTAGGTGAATCCGCGGTAGCCAACGTGCTGCGCGAAGAAGTATTGGAACTCGACGGACGGCTTATTCCCGTATCCTTCGCCAATAACCGGATTGCGGAAGCGGCCAAAGAAACGATTCCTGTCTCTGAAAGCGCCGCATGCTCCGCGCGGCTGACTTCAAAGAAAATCGGGAAAGGGATGTTTCTTTGGTGCCCGCTGCCGGTCGAATTGAATGACCGTTCCGAGGCTTTGACCGAGGTATATGATTATGCGATCGGCCAGGCCGGAGTAGCCGCAGAGCTTGTATGGCTTAAAGGCGGAGATTTGCCCGGCGTATACGGACGGAAGCTTGCGTTCAGGGAAGGCGCGCTGTTCGTCTTTGTCTCGGAATATGCAGTGAAGGCCGAGGTGGAAGTAACGGATCCCGAATCGGGAATATCCTACGCCTTCGCCTTGGAGCCGGAAAGAACGGTTATGTTCGCGACGGATCGGACAGGACGGCTGCTTAAGGTATATCGGCCGGAAGAGGTAACGATTACGTTTAACGAAAGTTAGGACTAGCTGCAAAAGCAAAGAATGGAGGGAATAACGTTGATTAAGCCATATTTAGCGAGGCCTACACAGCAGCAGCTGGCGTGGCAGGATTTAGAGCTGGGCATGTTTTGCCATTTTGGCCTGAATACGTTTTGCAATCGTGAGTGGGGTGACGGCGATGATAGTCCCGAAGCGTTTAATCCAATTGAGCTGGATGCCAGGCAGTGGGTAAGGACGGCTAAGCAAGCAGGGTTCCGTTATTTCATGCTAACTGCGAAGCATCATGACGGCTTTTGCTTATGGCCGACGAAGACGACCTCCTACTCCGTCAAGTCTAGTCCATGGAGGAACGGGGAAGGCGACGTCGTTCGTGAATGCGCGGAGGCATGCCTTGAAGAAGGGATGAGCTTCGGCATTTATATATCGCCATGGGATCGGCATGATCCGCGTTATTCGGATGAAGCGGCCTATGATGACGTGTATTGCGAACAATTAACGGAGCTGCTCACCGGGTACGGACCGTTAGTTGAAGTATGGTTCGATGGCGCGGGCTCGGAAGGCAGACGATATGATTGGCCGCGGATCATGGGCCTTGTGAAGCAGTATCAGCCTAATGCCATGGTGTTTAATATGGGTGCGCCGACCGTACGCTGGGTAGGCAACGAGGACGGCTTCGCTCCTTATCCGTGCTGGAATACGGCGGAAGCGGCGCGAGTCAGCATGTTCACGAATGATATGACGGCGTGGCTGCCGGAAACGCCGGATTGGGTGCCCGCCGAATGTCCCGTTCCGATTCGGGGCAATCATTGGTTTTGGCATCCGGATGACGAGACGCCTCTCCGTTCCTTGGATGAGCTTATCGATCTATACGAAAGGTCGGTCGGTCACGGCGCGACGCTGCTGCTTAACGCAGCGCCAGACAGCAGGGGCTTGATTCCGGATGCTGAGGTTCAGCGCGTGCTCGAGCTGGGTGATGAAATAAATCGAAGATATGCGAGCCCCCTTGCGGTGAGCAGCGGCAGCGGTTCGATCTCGATTCACTTGGAACGGGAGATGGACATTCAACGAACGGTCATTATGGAGCAAATTGAGCTGGGCGAAAGAGTGCAAAGTTACATCGTAGAAGCAGAGATCAAGGGCGAGTGGACGGTAATCGCTAGAGGCAGTGCGATCGGCCATAAGAAGATCGATCTGCTAACGCTGCCCGTTCGTACCTCGCATATTCGCCTAACGATATTGGAGAGTGCCTTGGAGCCTCACATTCGATCATTTGCCGTCTATAACGATAAATCTAACAAATAACTTATACAGAGGTGACAAAGTTGACCAAGATGAGCGAAATGACTTTGCCGAAGGCGGTTCAGCAATGCCTTAAGCAGGCGGAGAGCGAGCTGGCCCATCATCCGAAGCTGCTGCACATGTTTAAGCAGTGCTTTCCGAATACGCTGGAGACGACAACGAAATTAATGGATGACGGCACAACCTTCGTATTTACCGGCGATATTCCAGCCATGTGGCTGCGGGATTCCAGCGCCCAAGTGAGGCATTATCTCCCGCTTGCCGCGCAGGATGAGGAGCTGCAGCGCGTGATCGAGGGCTTAGTCAAGCGCCAGCTGATGTATATTCAAATTGATCCTTATGCGAATGCCTTCAACGAGGAGGATAATGATAACCGCTATGAGGATGATTTAACGGAGCTTAACCCGTGGGTATGGGAGCGAAAGTATGAAATCGATTCGCTTTGCTATCCGATCCAGCTCAGCTACTTGTATTGGAAGCAGACGGGAATGACAACTTTGTTCGATGAAACGTTTTTGAACACGATGAAGACGATTATTCGCTTATGGCGCACGGAGCAAAGGCATTTTGAGCAGTCCCCCTACCGCTTCGCGCGGACGACGGGACCCAAAACCGATACGCTGCGCAATGATCGGATGGGCATGCCGGTCAATTACACGGGCATGACATGGTCCGGCTTCCGGCCAAGCGACGACGCGTGCACGTTCGGCTATTTGATTCCGGCTAATATGTTTGCATGCGTCGTACTCGGCTACATGGAGGAAATAGCGGAGCATATCTATGCCGATGCGCAAGTAAAGGAAGAAGCGGGTATTTTGAGAGAAGAGATCGATTACGGCATTCGCACGTACGGCATTTACCGGCATCCGGAATTCGGCGAAATGTTTGCTTATGAAACCGACGGCTTCGGCAATTACAACCTGATGGACGATGCGAACGTGCCGAGCCTGCTTTCGATTCCCTATCTCGGTTACGCGGACAAGGATGATCCGATTTATAGCAATACGAGAAAATTTATTTTGAGCAAGCAGAATCCTTATTATTACGAGGGCAGTCAAGCGAAGGGGATCGGCAGTCCGCACACTCCGAAGCATTATATCTGGCATATAAGCCTATCGATGCAGGCTTTAACGTCATCGGATAACGAGGAAATCGCTGAAATTGTCCGGACCTTAACGAGGACAGACGCAGATACCGGTTATATGCATGAAGGCTTCCATGTGAATGACCCGAGCGCGTATACGAGACCTTGGTTTGCTTGGGCGAACAGCCTCTTTGCGGAATTAATCTATCAATTGATTCGTGAGAACCGTTTAAAAGAATTCAGTTAGCCAAGTTTATTTGGAAGGGATAAGGAGGCATGGTTCTATGGAATCTGCCGTTAGGCTGGTCGAGCAGTATCGCGGAGGCAGGCTTGAAAACGTGCATTCCGGCCATATTTGCGGCGTGAATGAAAGAGGCGAGGTTATTTTTAGCGCTGGAGATCCGGAATGGGTTGCCTTCATGCGCTCCTCGGCAAAACCGTTTCAAGCGATTCCCGCGTTTATGCATGGCATCCCGGATACGTATCGTTTTACGGAAAAAGAGAAGACGATCATGATGGCTTCGCATCGCGCGGAAGCTTATCATGTGGAGGCGCTTCAAGCGATGCTGGGCAAGCTGGGCCTAAGCRAAGAGCTGCTGATCTGTTCGCAGACGTATCCGCTCAGCCCGCAGGCCCGCGATGAACTGCTTTGCGAGCAAAAGCCGAAGCGGCGCATTTACCATAATTGCTCGGGTAAGCATCTTGGCATCCTAGCGCTCAGCAAAGGGAAGGGCTATCCGCTGGAGGGGTATGGGGAGCCAGAGCATCCCGCACAAGCCGAGGTGCTCGACATCGTAGCTTATATGTCGGATTATCCGGCAGCGCAAATTCATATCAGCGTCGATGGCTGCGGTTTTCCCGTATATGCTCTGCCGTTAAAGCATATCGCGTCTATGTATTTGAAATTGGCTTGCCCTGATTTAATTAATAGAGCGGACGTCCGAAGCGCTGCCAGCGAGGTATCCCGTCTAATGAACGCCCATCCTGAGATGGTATCCGCACCATGGTTCATCTGCTCTACTTTGCTGAGAGATCCGAATATCGTGGTCAAGGGCGGGGCGAAGGGCATTTATTGCTTCGGTCTGCGAAAGGAGCGAATCGCATTCGCTTTGAAAGTAATGGACGGGTCCGAGGAGCCATGGCCGATCATTATCGCATCGATTTTGGAGCAGATCGGTTATGACAACCAGGACACCATTGCCAGCATGTATGCGCTCGCGCCGACAGCGCTTCGCAATGACAACGGGCGTACGGTCGGTGAAAATAAGGCGGTATTCGAGCTGCTGAAAAAATAGAAAAAACGAAAAAAAGGCTGCGCTTTGTTGTTCAAAGCAAGCCTTTTTTTTATATAAGAAAGTATAAAATTTAACCTTATACTATGCTTATATTTCACTGCGAAACGAGCTTTTGCAGTCAAGGACTGCTTGGAAAAGCCTTATTTCACGGCACTTTTCCGAAAAATGCAATCTTTTCGAAAAAGGTGTACTTTATCGCTGGCATGTTTACAAAGCGTTAACGAAAAATGTGATTTTGATGGAAAGATGGCAATTGCGGGCACTGCGGCCATTGGATTATACATGAAGGAGATTAGTGAAGCAGCCAGTGGCTGGGCAAATGAATTTTGAGGGACATAAGAGGAGGAGCGGTCAAAATGAGCAACGGGCAGACGCAGCAGCATGAGGGCAGTCTTATAGTTGATACTGTAGAGGAAGCAGCAGAGGTAGAAAATGGCGTACACAATTTCAGCGCGGAGGAAGATTGGGTCAAGCCGGATAATCCGCTTATTTTGGAACGGCTGGAATGGTTCAAGGATCAGAAGCTCGGCATTATGATGCACTGGGGACCTTATTCACAGCTCGGTCTCGTGGAATCATGGGCGCTTAGCGACGAAGACGGCGATTGGTCCCGTGACGGCATCGATTGGGGCGTGGACAGCGAGGAGCTGAAGCGGCAATATTTTGGCTTGAACAAAACGTTTAATCCCGTTCGATTGCAGCCGGAGTTATGGGCAGATATTGCGGCAGAGGGCGGCTTCAAATATTTGACTTTTACGACAAAGCATCATGACGGCTTCTGCATGTGGGACACGCATACGACGGACTACCGGAGTACCGGCCCGGAGACGCCGTTCCATACGCATAAGTACGCGGATATTTGCAAAAATGTGTTCGATGCCTTCCGGGATAAGGGACTTGCAATCTCGGCTTACTTCTCCAAGGCCGATTGGCATACGCCTTCCTATTGGACGCCAGGAATGGAGCGCGGAACGCATACTTGGCGCGGCCCCTCGTATGATCCGAAGCAATATCCTTGGCTTTGGGAGAAGTTCGTACAGTTCACGCATGAGCAAATGATGGAGCTGCTGACTAAGTATGGACGCATCGACGTGCTGTGGCTCGATGCCGGCTGGGTGAGAGACGGCGGCAGAGTGCCGCAGGATATTCGCTTGGGTGAATTGGTCGATCGCGCGCGCGAAACGCAGCCGTGGCTGCTGTCGGCGGACAGAACGGTTGGCGGTCCATATGAAAATATCGTAACCCCCGAGCAGACGATCCCGGACGGTCCGATGAATGTGCCGTGGGAAAGCTGTATCACGCTCGGCACCTCCTTCTCCTTCCGCTACGAGGACAAGTACAAATCGCTGCGCAAGGTTGTGAACATTCTGATGGAGGTCGTTGCTAAAGGCGGAAACCTGGCGCTCAATGTCGGTCCGCAGCCGGACGGAAGGCTTCCGGAGGGCGCAATTGCGACGATTAAACAATTAGGCGCATGGATGAAAACATATGGCGAGGCCGTGTATGGAACCAGAATCTGCGCGCCTTACTTTACCGAAGGCTTTGCATTCACCCGCAAAGAAAACACCGTATTCGCCACTTATTTGTATCCTTCCGAGGATACGGCGGTTGCCGAGCATGTCGTGATTCCGTATACCGAGTCCGTGAACAGCGTTGAGCTGGTGGGTACTGATGAAAGCCTGCCGTTTGAACGAACGGAGGCTGGCCTAATCGTTCAACTGCCGCAAGCAGAGTACGGCGGCAAGGCGCCTGTGGCGCATGTGTTCCGGCTGCTTGCCTAAATAACCGGTTACCCATCTACTTGATTGAAAAACTGACGTCCTCCTGCAGACGTCAGTTTTTTGGATATTCAAATTGGAAATAATGTATCTTGTCCTGCTCTTTTGGATGGGGTACGCTTAGAGATAAACAAGGGGAAGGTGATACAAGGATTGAACAAAATGTGGTTTCGCCGTTTGTTGTTATCGTATCTACCGGTCTTTTTTATCGTGACGATGATTTTGTTTGTCGTTTTTTTCCAAACCCTGAATGAACAAAACCGAAGAGAAGCGATAAAAGCCAATGATTTTTTGGCTCAGCAGGTCACTCTCTTTTCGGATAATTCATTAAAGGCAATCGATTATCAGGTCGTGCGGGAAATATTGACGAATCCGGATATCCGTCGTTTTTTTAGCAGAGACAGCGTAGACGTGGCTGCTAACATTCAAGCGCTTAAAGTGATAGATGAATTGAAATTCAATTATCCGATCATAGATTCGATTTATTTTATGCGCTTCAAGGACCGGTTTATTTTTGGTGATGTCCCGAGAAATTTCGAAGATTTTCAAGATAAATCGTTTATCGAGAACTATGCGGAGCAAGCAACCGGAGCAAAGTGGACTGGTGAGCGAAAGTATAATGCATTCTCAAATTCCGAGGTCGATACCGAAAACGTCATTACTTTAGTAAGAACGGCTCCATACAATATGGGCGACAAGCAGGGGTATTTTGTTGTGAACGTCAGCTTAACAAAGCTGCAGGATACGGTTAGCCGGATGTATAACTCGGATGTAAGCTTTGTAAGCATGATCGACAAGGAAGGCCGTAATTTGCTTGGGGAGGAAGTGGATCCGTCCACCACCGGCCCCGTTTTATCGACATACACTTCCCCGTATACGGGCTGGGAAATTAACAGCGGTATTTTGGACAAGAACGGGCTGAAATTCGTACTCACCTTCTACAATGTATGGGTTGTATTCGCGATTGCCGTCGTGGTGTTCGGCATTCTGTGGGTTTTTTACGTGACCAAACGGAACTATCAGCCGATCCAGCAGCTCGTGTCGCTTATGCAGACGTATTCGGCCAAAAGTGAAGGAACAAGTGCCAATTCCGAGAGTGAATTTATTTTTATTCAAAACACGCTTGAAAACTTAATGAGCGAAACGAAGCAATTCCAGCAGCAGTACCGGGAAAAGCTGATTTTACAAAAAAAATATCATTTTCATCAGGTGCTTGAGGGTGCCGTTCAAATAACCGACGAAGCCTGGATTTCCGAGCTTCGCAGCTATGATTTGGACGTGGAGGGGAAAATTTCGACTGTTCACGTTATTGAAATCGATGATTATTTCGCATTTCAAGCGATTTACAATCAACGGGATCAATCGCTGCTGAAATTTACGCTATACAGCGTAATTCACGAGACGGCCAAAAATCTTGGTGTCACGGTATGGGCGGAATGGACGACCGACCGCCGGGTATCCTTCATCCTCTGGCAGTCGCCGGAAGCGGATGCGATGGAGAAAAATGATTATATTATTCAGGAGTGCCGAACTTGGATCGAGCAAAATGTCAGCTTCAATATTACGATCGGGCGCGGAGAGCCGGCGAATACGCTGGAAGAGCTGCGCGTTTCTTACGAAAAGGCGAATTACTGCTTGCAGTATAAAGCCGTACTCGGCAGCAATCGGGTTATTACCTTGGAAGATACCGTAAGACCGCAGACCGAAATCCAAGAGTATTTCAAAACCATTTATTTGCTTTCCCAGTCGCTGCGCCTTGCCGAAAATGATTGGCTGAAGCATTTGAACGTCTTTTTCGATCAAATCCGGGATTCGCTGCTGCCTCGCAAAGAGATCGAAAGCCTGCTGCAGTTTTTCGTTCATCATTTGGAGGGTGAGGTACTCGAATTATCGAAGGAATATCGTAATATTTGGCGGGCCGTTCAGACGGATTTACGAGAACTAGCGATGCGGTGGGATAACCTCGATGATCTGCAGCAGGGCTGCAGCAGCATTTTTGCAATGATGAACGAGAAGATGCAGATGCAGCGGGATTCACACAGCAACAAAGCGCTTATTATTGAAATCAGGACGCATATAGAAGAAAACTTTGCGAACTCCGAGCTGTCGCTCGATTTCTTGAGCACGAAGTTCCAGCTAAACTCTAAATATTTGAGCAAAATGTTCAAGGAGGAGTTCGGGGAGAATTTCGTGGACTTCCTCATTGGCCTCCGCATTGCGAACGCGAAGCAGATGCTCTTGGAAACACAAAAGCCGATGCAGGAAATTAGTAGCGAGGTTGGTTATTATAACTACAATTCCTTCAACCGCGCCTTTAAAAATGTCGTTGGCCTATCCCCGCGGGACTTTCGGAAGCAGCTGGGGGAAAGCAGTTAAATGGTAGAGCTTTATTTATGAAAGAGCCTCGAGAGCGGCGTTCMGCATTCTCGAGGTTTTTTTATTTGCCCGGAAAACCACGTGCTGCTTACGTTTTACGAATGCGGGAATTATGAATGGTTTGTGAAAAATGCATGAATCGGCTTAAATAGAGGCATTTTTCGCTTATTTAGAAAAAGGAGAGGTGCGGGAAACTTACGAATTGATGAAGTTTTCGTAAACGGGCTAGAATCGAGTTGTGGGCTAGGACACAATCGACAACTGCAAGAAGTGCTTCGTTAAATTGCTGCAAAGGAGAGCTGCGAATGAATCATGCACAGGTGAATGCGTTAGAAAATACGGAGCTTCACAATCTAAAATTCAAAAGTAAGCTTACGACGTGGAAAAAAATAAAGAAACATTGGGAATTGTACTTTTTGGTTCTTCTGCCAGTCCTCTATTTAATTATTTTCAAATATGTGCCGATGTTCGGCGTGCAGATCGCCTTTAAAGATTTTAACGTCGTGCAGGGCATCTGGGGCAGCAAATGGGTGGGGCTTAAACATTTCGAAACTTTTTTCACTTCTCCAAACTTTTGGCTGATCATTAAAAATACGCTAGGAATCAGCTTCTATTCGCTTCTTGCAGGCTTTCCGATTCCGATCATGCTCGCTCTTGCTTTAAATGAAGTGCGTACGGGCAAATTTAAGAAATCGGTACAAATGGTTACTTACGCGCCGCATTTTATTTCTACCGTTGTTATGGTTTCGATCGTCATGCTGATGCTTACACCGCATGTCGGTGTCATTGACAGAGTATTTTCTTTCTTAGGCTGGGAAATGACCAACTTCATGGGCGTTCCGGAATTTTTCAAATCGATTTATGTATGGTCGGGGGTTTGGCAGGAAATGGGCTATGCTTCCATTATATATATTGCGGCGCTCGCCAGCGTCGATCCATCGCTGTACGAGGCGGCAAGAGTAGACGGAGCCTCCAGATGGAAAAAAATTATTTATATCGACCTGCCGTCACTGCTGCCTATTACGGTTATCATGCTTATACTCAGTCTCGGAAGCGTGATGGGCGTAGGCTTTGAAAAAATATACCTGATGCAGAACCCGCTAAACTTAAGCTCCTCCGAGGTTATATCCACTTACGTGTATAAAGTGGGGCTCGTCGGCGCAAATTTCAGTTTCTCATCTGCGGTCGGTCTTTTCAACTCCGTCATCAATTTGATTTTGCTGATGGTGGTTAATGCCTTTGCGAAGAAAATTTCTGAAACAAGTTTATGGTAGGGAGGGATGAACATGATCGAAACAAAAAAAATTAAAGAACCCTTTGGCGATCGCATTTTCTTGTTAGGTATTTATATCTTTTTGACTCTGCTAATGTTAGCCGTTATGTATCCGCTCCTCTATATTATTAGTTCATCCTTCAGCTCGCCTAGAGCCGTCGTATCGGGACAAGTATGGCTGCTGCCCGTGGAGTTCAGCCTAAAGGCGTATAAATCGATCTTTAATAGCACGCAGCTTATGTATGGCTATTACAATACCATCATTTACACGGTTTTCGGTACGTTGATCAATTTGGTATTTACGGTGCTGCTTGCTTATCCGTTGGCAGTCAAAAGCTTTTACGGCCGAAATTTTGTCATGATCCTCATGATGATTACGATGTTCTTCAGCGGCGGACTTATTCCTACTTATCTCCTCGTCAAAGATTTGGAAATGCTGGACACACGCTGGGCGATGTGGCTGCCGGGCGCTTTCTCGGTATTCCAGGTCATCGTGGCGCGAACGTTTTTTCAATCTTCAATTCCGCCCGAATTGTCTGAAGCGGCGCAAATTGACGGCTGCAGAGATATAAGGTACCTGGTCAGCATCGTGCTGCCGTTGTCAAAGCCGATTCTCGCGGTAATGACCCTAATGTATGCGGTAGGCCACTGGAACGCGTACTTTGACGCTCTCATTTATTTAAGATCGGAGAGTCTGTTCCCGCTGCAATATGTACTGCGAAACTTGCTTATTCTAAATGCGTCAGATCCGGAAATGCTCGCGAACACCGCCCAGCAGGCGCGGGTGCAGGGTTTCGAGCAGGTGCTAAAATACGCATTGATCGTCGTAGCTTCGGTACCAGTGCTCATTATGTATCCGTTCGTGCAGAAGCATTTCGTGAAAGGCGTCATGATCGGTTCATTGAAAGGTTAAGTGGGTTTTCATCTATAATAAGGAGGTGATGCGGCGAGCTCCAAGTGCGCGGCCAGGTTTGCTAGCACGAAGCGAAGTTTGTTTAACTACCATTTTAGGAGGGGTCCAAATGAAAAAAACATTTTTCAGCATGCTTGCACTCATAATAAGCCTTACATTGGTATTGACAGCTTGTGGAAAAAGCGATGAGGGTAATAATACTTCTACAAACACCGGAGAGAAAAATACAACCGAAGAAGCGGGACCGGTTACGATGACATTTTTTGCTCCTCAAGGTAAAGCACCCTTAGAAGACAACACCTACACGAAGCACGTAGAGGAAAAATTCAATGTCAAAATAAAATGGGATCTCGCTCCTGCGGACGCGCTGACGGATCGCCGTCAATTGCTGCTCGCAAGCGGTGATTATCCGGAAGTATTCCTAGAGGGAAAATTTACGCATACGGATTTGCTGACTTACGGCAAACAAGGCGTGTTCCTGCCGCTGAATGATTTGATCGATAAATATGCTCCGAACATCAAAGCGATGATGGAGAAAAAATCGTATTTTAAAGATGCGATTACGGCAACAGACGGCAACATTTACGCTCTTCCGCGTTTAAATGAATGCTACCACTGCACCTTCTCTCAAAAGTTTTGGATGAATAAAGAGTGGCTCGATAAAGTAGGTTTAGCAGTTCCGACTACGACAGACGAGCTGTATACAGTACTGAAAGCTTTCAAAGAAAAGGATCCGAACGGAAACGGTAAAGCTGACGAAATTCCGCTAACAGGCGCACCAAACAAAAACGTATGGAACGGGAACATCGACGCTTATTTAATGAATTCCTTTATCTATAATGATAATGGCAAATATTTGACATTGAATGACGGCAAAGTAGACTTTGCAGCGAACAAGGAAGGCTGGAAGCAAGGCCTTATTTACATGAACAAGCTGTACAAGGAAGGTCTAATTGACCCGGCTTCCTTTACACAAAACGATCAAGCTATCGGTCAGCTTGGCAATCGCGAGGGTGACGAAATCGTAGGCGCGATTACGACTGCGCTCGTTAGTTACTTGGTCAATCCGTACGACGAAAAGCTAACAAGACATAAGCACTGGGTAATCGTACCGCCGCTCAAAGGACCAGACGGCGTGCAGCTGGCTGGCGCTTCGCAAGGCATTAGTGAATTCCAATTTGCGCTAACGAATAAAGCATCTGAGGCGCAGCAAATCGCTGCGATCAAAATTATGGATTATGCCTTCAGTGAGGAAGGCGCGATTAAGAGCGAATATGGCTCCGAAGAAGGCATTGGCTGGAAAACAGCAGAAGCAGACGAGAAAAATATCGACGGTCAACCTGCGAAATACAGCTTCAAGGGAACTCCGGTAGCTGATCCGGACGTGATCCGTAACGACAGCTGGGTTTTGATGGGGCCGAAGGATTTGACGAAGGAGTTCCGCGACCTGTTTGCTGTAGGACAGGACCCGCTCGCTGCAGACGGCTACGAAACGCGGCTTGCGCAAGCGACTAACGCATTTGCCCCTTATTCGCCAAAAGAAATTTACCCGTCCGGCGTCTTTATTCGTCCGGAGGATACCGATGCCGCTTCGCAATTGACAACATCGATTCAAGACTATGTAACAACTAACATGGCTCAATTCATTATTGGCAGCAAAGACATCCAGAAGGATTGGGATGCTTACGTGAAAGGTTTTGACGGCTTGAACCTTGCTAAATATATTGAGATTTACGGTAACGCGATCAAAAAAGCAGAATAGGAAAGACAAATGCGGGCAGGAAGTATAACCTTTGGGTTTACTTCCTGCTGCTATATTCGGAGCATGATAAGGAGAGACAACCATGAGCTACAAGGATTCGTCGCTGCCAGTCCCGGAACGGGTAGAGCATTTACTGAAGGAAATGACATTAAACGAGAAAATTGGCCAGCTGCTGCAACCGTTTGGCTGGAAAACATATGCGAAGGAAAATGGAAAAGTCACGCTAACGGAGGATTTCCAGGAGCAGGTGAAGAACGGCGGAATTGGTTCGTTATACGGCGTGCTGCGCGCCGACCCGTGGACGGAGGTTACGCTTGAGAACGGACTCTCGCCCGAAGAAGGGGCAAGGGCGATTAATGATATCCAGCGTTATGTGATCGAAAACTCGCGGCTCGGCATACCGATTTTATTTGGGGAGGAATGCTCGCACGGCCATATGGCAATCGGAGCGACTGTCTTCCCTGTCCCATTATCTGTAGGAAGCGCTTGGAACGTCGATTTATACCGCGAGATGTGCCGGGCGATTGCTCTAGAGACGAGAAGCCAAGGCGGAGCAGCTACGTATTCACCGGTGCTCGACGTCGTGCGCGATCCGCGCTGGGGTCGGACGGAGGAATGTTTTGCCGAGGACCCTTATTTGATTGGAGAGCTGGCGGTTGCGGCAGTGGAAGGGCTGCAAGGAGAACGGCTGGATGCGGAGGACAGCGTTATTGCGACGCTTAAACACTTCGTTGCTTATGGCAGCTCCGAGGGCGGACGCAATGCGGGCCCGGTCCATATGGGCATGCGCGAGCTGCATGAATCGGATTTGCTTCCCTTCCGCAAGGGTGTGGAGGCAGGCGCGCTCTCGGTTATGACCGCCTATAACGAAATTGACGGCATTCCCTGCACCTCTAATGCTTATTTATTACAGGACCTGCTCCGTGAGCAGTGGGGCTTTGACGGCTTTGTCATTACGGATTGCGGCGCGATCAACATGCTGGCTTGGGGGCATGACGTAGCCGAGAATGGCGAGCACGCGGCCGTGCTCGCTCTGAAAGCCGGCGTCGATATGGAAATGTCGGGCGAAATGTTCGGCAAGCATCTGGAGGCGGCCGTGCAGCATCAATTGCTCGATGAAAAGGTGCTGGATGATGCGGTTAGACGCGTGTTAAGCATAAAATTCAAACTTGGACTGTTCGAAAATCCGTACGTTAATCCTGAAAGAGCGGCAGAGGTGATTGGCTGCCGAGAGCATGTCCAGCTCGCTAGGCAAATCGCGCAGGAGAGCATCGTGCTGTTAAAAAATACTGACCAGACGCTGCCGTTAAAGAAAGATAAGCGTAAGATAGCCGTAATCGGACCGAATGCTAATCATATGTATAACCAATTAGGCGATTACACCTCACCTCAGCAGCGCAGCCAGATTGTTACGCTGCTGGACGGCATGCGAAATAAGCTGGGCAGCAATGCGGATGAGCAGCTGCTGCATGCGCTTGGCTGCCGGATAAAAGGCGATGCAAGAGAAGGCTTCGAGCATGCAATTGCCTGCGCGGAGCAGGCGGATGTTGTCATTATGGCTATCGGCGGTTCCAGTGCGCGGGATTTTGGCGAAGGCACGATTGATCTTCGGACAGGCGCATCAGTGGTCACCGAGCATGCATGGAGCGATATGGAATGCGGCGAAGGGATCGACCGTGCAGGACTTAGCCTGCTTGGCGTTCAGCTGGAGCTCGTTCAGGAAATTTATAAATTAGGAAAGCCGGTCATCGTCGTCTATATTAACGGCCGCCCGATCGTCGAGCCATGGATTGACGAGCATGCTCACGCGATCGTCGAGGCTTGGTATCCCGGCCAAGAGGGCGGAAACGCGATTGCCGATATTTTATTCGGCGACGTGAATCCTTCCGGCCGTCTTACGGTTTCCGTGCCTAAGCATGTGGGCCAGCTGCCTGTCTATTACAACGGCAAAAGAAGCAGAGGCAAGCGGTACTTGGAGATGGATAACAAGCCGCAGTACCCTTTTGGCTACGGGCTTAGTTATACCGAGTTCCAATATGGCGGCTTGCAGGTTTCACCGCAGCAAATCGGTCCGGACGAAGAAGCCACCGTCCAAATCGAAGTGACAAATGTGGGTCAGGCAGCAGGCTCGGAAGTCGTGCAGCTGTATGTGACGGACAAGGTCAGCTCGGTAACGCGTCCGAATAAGGAGCTGAAGGGCTTCCGCAAGGTGCATATCGCGCCGGGCGAGACAAAGACGGTGACGTTCACGATTACGCGGGAGCATCTGCAGCTAATCGATCAAAGCTTCGAGCCTGTCGTAGAAGACGGCGAGTTTATTATAATGGTGGGAAAAAATGCCGAGGATTTTGTCAGCGGAAGTTTAACGGTAAAGGATGAGGGACAAACATGCATAGAATAAACCGTTTTTTGAAGAAGCTGGCAGGCATGCAGTGGCGGGAGACGATCTCGCTTCCTGAATGGGAAATGAGGAAAGCGCGCTATATCGTGCCGGGCGTTTATGAATATGATTCAGAGGATTTTTTCGTCCAGACGATGGATCCTTTGAACAGCACGCAGGGCGTGACCTATTTTTTGCGGAAGCAGCTTGAAATTCCTTCTGCTTGGCAAGCCGATCCCATCGGCCTAATTGTGGACGGCGGGGGCGAGGGCATGCTGATGGTAAACGGCATTCCGCATCATGGCGTAGACCGCAACCACTCCTTTGTCCCGCTGCACATGGAGGGAGTCGGTTTGAATCCCTTTATCGAAATCGAGCTGTATGACCCGATACCGGAGCCGGCCGATCCTTTAAACGCGCAGGCGACKATCAATCCGCCTATGTCCTATATCCGCATCCAGCTTGTCCGTGTGAATAAACCGCTGCAAAGCTTGATGTACAGCATTAAGGCAGCCTATGAATCGGTATTGCTGCTGCCTGAGCAGGATTTAAAAAGGCTGCGGATCAAGGATGCCTTGTACGAAACGATGGACGAGACCGAGCGCCAAATGAATATCGGGAGCGTAGACGGAGATTGGCTGCACATTTTGGAGGGTCGTCTTGCGAAGCTGGTAAAAGCGTTCGCGCCTGCGCCGGGCGCGAACGGCACGATACATATGGTTGGACAGTCCCATATCGATATCGCGTGGTTATGGCCCGTGCGGGAAACTGTCCGCAAGGTAAGCAGGACCTTCTCCACGATGAATACGCTGATGAAGGAATATCCGGATTTCGTTTATACGCAGAGCCAGCCGCTGCTGTATGCTTTCGCAAAGGAGCATTATCCCGAGCTCTATGCGCAAATCAAGGAAAGAGTAGCCGAAGGCCGCTGGGAGCTGGTTGGCGGTATGTGGGTCGAGCCGGATTTGAACATTCCGAGCGGGGAGTCGCTTGTGCGGCAAATTTTGTACGGACAGCTCTTTTATAAAGAAGAATTCTGCAAAACCTCCAATATCGAATGGCTGCCTGACACGTTTGGCTATTGCGCTTCCCTGCCGCAGCTGCTGAAGCTGGCAGGTGTCGATTATTTTATGACGACCAAATTAAACTGGAATGACACCAATCGCTTTCCATATGATCTATTCCACTGGGTCGGCATCGACGGCACGTCTGTCTTATCCTATTTAAGCCATAGCTTGAACGTGCATACGAAACCGAAGGACATACATGAGCATTGGGAAGCTTACCGGCACAAAGACAAGCTGGATGAGCTGATGATGCTTTACGGTCATGGAGACGGCGGGGGCGGCGTGACTAGAGAAATGGTGGAGCTTGCCCAGCGCTCCGAGATGATGGTCGATTTGCCCAGCAGCCATTTCAGCACGGCAGCCGAGTTTTTCGGAAACGCCTGGGAACAGCGGAAGGATTTGCCGAAGTGGCATGGCGATTTATATTTGGAACTGCACCGCGGCACCTATACGACGCATGCACGCAATAAACGCAGCAACCGGAAAGCGGAGGTCCTGTACCGGGAGGCGGAAATCTGGAGCAGCTTGGCAGGGAGCGCCTTCGAAGCTGGCCAAGCGGAGAAGGTGCAGGCAGCGCTTCATGAAGGCTGGAAGCTCATTTTGCTGAACCAGTTCCATGACATTATTCCGGGTACGGCTATTCCGGAAACATACGTTACTTCTGCCGAAGAGTACGACCAGGTGTTTAAGCTTGGCAATGCGTGCTTGGAGCAATCTCTGACGGCTCTCGCAGAGAGCATACATGCGCAAGGTGAAGGCATTCCATACTTCGTATTCAACAGCTTAGGCTGGGCAAGAGATGAAGTCGTATCGATCGATCTAAAGGAAGAACAAGCGCATTTCGCGGCATTCGATCAGGACGGCAATCAACTGGAAAGCGATATTTTACGCCATGCAGCGGCAGCCGGAAAAGTAACGCTGACTGTAAGCGTGAAGAGCATCCCGGCCTTCGGTTATACGACGCTATGGCTGAGACCGTCACAGCAGGCGGAGACGGAGACGGCGAGAGTTCCGCTGGGGCTGGACCGTTCATGGGAAACGCAGCATTACTTTATCGAATTTAATGAGGCAGGCGAAATGATTCGCTGGTACGATAAGTCCGCAGGGCGCGAATTGATCTTGGCTGGGAAGAAAGCGAATGAATTTCAGCTATTTTTCGATAAGCCGCTATATTGGGACGCATGGGATATCGATCCTAGATTCGATGTGCAGCGCGCAGACTCCGCACGGCTGCTAAGCAAGGAAGTTATCGTTCAAGGGAAAGCGCAGGACGTGCTTTGCTTTAAGTGGCAGCTGGGCCGCTCCGTCATCATTCAGCATATTATTTTTTACCATGATAAGAAGCGCGTCGATTTTAAAACCAGTGTCGATTGGAAGGAAGAGCATAAGCTTCTGAAGGTTGCATTCCCAGTCGACATTGTTGCCAGCAAGGCAACCTATGAAATTCCGTTCGGCGCCTTGGAGAGGCCGACGCATACGAATACGAGCTGGGAGCAGGCGCAATATGAGGTTTGCGGTCATCGCTTTGCGGATTTATCCGAGGGCAATTACGGAGTAAGCTTATTGAATGATTGCAAATACGGCTATGACATTAAAGATAGCACGATCAGGCTTTCTTTATTGCGCGCTCCGAGATGGCCGGATGTAACCGCAGACCAAGGCGAGCATGAATTTACGTATTCCCTATATCCGCACGAGCAGGATTGGCGCAGCGCCCATGTCGCACGATGCGCCATGGAGCTTAATCATCCGGTACGCGTAAAGGAAAGCCAAGCGGGCGCCGCGGCTGAAGCAGATCATCAAAGCCAAGGCAGCATGCTGCCTTCACGGCTGGAGCTGATGCCATTTGAGAGCAGACATGTCATACTGGATACGATCAAGGCGGCCGAGCGGGGCGAAGGAACGATTTTACGTTTATATGAATCTGCAGGAGGACGTGAGCAGGTTACGATGCGGCTGCCGCAGGCCGGGAGCGAAGCGGTAGTCGTTAATTTATTGGAAGAGGAACTCTATAAGCTGGACATTCAGGACGGGTGTGTACAGCTGAGCTTTAAGCCCTTTGAAATCCTTAGTATTCGCTTGCGTTAATGTGAAGCAGGATTTATAACCTGGGCTCTTGTAAATAAGAAACACCGCTCCGCTTCGAACGTTTGTCCGAAGCGCGAGCGGTGTTTTTCAGTTGCAGGGCGTCTGTTCGTTTATGGCTGGGCGATAAGTGTTCATGTTTATCTACGAAAATTCCAGCCGAATAGTTTGACATGCACCAGCAAACGGGTGATCCAGTAGGTGGCGTAATAGAGAATAAGAAAAATGATCACGAGCGGCCGAAATATAATCCAGAGCGTAATCCAGCCGAGAAGAATTTGCCACGGCTTCATTTTTTTCATGAGGTTGCTCGGGAATAGCAGAAACTTGTAAACTTTATACGTTTTCTGCAGCCCCTCCATATATTCTTTGCGAATTTGCTTGTCGTCGGGATCGAGCCGAATTGCGTTTTTCAGCATGAGCAGATAGTCATCATAGTCATTCCGTCTCTCAGCGGCCCAGGCAAGGTACAAATAAACAAGCTCGGATTCTACTTCCAGGCGCAATGCCTTGTTAGCAAGCATTTTTGACTCTGAAAAGTTGCGAATCAGCGCTTCGTTATAGCTTAAATTAGCGAGATACAGGGCATTTTCGGGCGATATTTCAAGCGCCTTCAGCAGTAAGTCCCGAGCCTCCTCGTATTTGCTTGTCTTATTGTAAATATTAGTGAGCAGGAAAAAATAATGAGGCTCATAGGGATCAATCCGCTGTGCCTCGGCTATGGATTCGAGCGCGGCCTTCCACTTCTCCATCGTATAATACGTATTGCATTGAACGAACCATGCCAGCTCATTTTCCGGATCATGCCGAAGCGATTCGCTCACCCAGTGAAGCGCCTGCTCATATTCATCTTGATAGAGAGCAATCCTTCCGAGCAGAGCGTAGGCATAAGGATCCTCTGGCGTATCTTGGATGAGCGACACAGCCGCTTTCCTTGCCTCATTTAATTTTTTCCATTCGATTAGCTTCTGAATTTCCTGGTAGCGTCTACTTTGCAGCTCTTCATCTAATTCATACATGACGGTGGCTTCCTCGCTATAACGTAATTATTTCAATCCGTTTTGCTTCATATAGTCCAGAACGATTTGGTAATCTTGGTTAACGTCGCTGAAAGTAGCGTAGTTCTTGGCAGTTGCGAACCAATCAAGCGTCGTCGCTTTCCGATGCTTGGACGCTTTCTTCAGATCATCCTGCGAGATAGGCTGAATTTCACCGGTTTCGAGCGTTCGCTCCAGCGCGCCTTCAACGGCATCCTTCACGATTTGCTCCAAATCCGCTCCCGAAAAATGCTTCGTTTCCTTCGCTATTTTGCTTAAATCGAGCGGGGAGAGCGGTTTTCCTGCAAGCTTTAGCTGCAAAATCGTTGCGCGCTCCGATTCCTCCGGCGGCGGTACAAAGATCATATGATTAAACCGCCCGGGCCTGCGCAGCGCCGAGTCGAGGTACCAAGGCGTATTCGTTGCGCCAATGACAAACACTTGATCATTAAACGTGCGAAGCCCGTCAAGCTCCATAAGAAGCTGGTTGACGAGTATGCGGTCATGATGCTGACGCATTTGATTACGGCTGCCGCCCATTGCATCGAGCTCATCAATAAAAATAACACAAGGCTTATTCTCACGTGCCTTTTCGAATATATCATGCAAGTTGTTCTCGCTTTGCCCGACGTACATGCCAAGAATCGCTTGCAGCTCGATATGCATGAAGTTCGCATCGATTTCTCCGGCAACTGCCCGGGCGAGAAAGGTTTTACCGCAGCCAGGGGGACCATAAAGCAATAAGCTTCCGCCCGCTTCCTTTCCGTAGGCTGCAAAGAGCTCAGGCTGCTTCAGCGGCAAAATAAAGTTCATGCGGATTTTTTTCTTAACGTCTTCAAGTCCGCCAACATCAGCGAATGTTTCTTCCGGTTTCTCGGATTCTACCAAATCCTTGCCGTTATTATCAAAACGAAGCACTTTCAGCTTGTTACGGCGGCGATCAGCGAGATCGTCGCGGTCATTATGATCGGACATGGTCATCATCCTTATCAATACAAATTTGCTATTAGTGTACCAAATTTCCATCATGGATGGGGTTTTTTATGTAAAGTATGCGAAATGAGAGAGTTTGATTATACCGCTGCTTGCGGTAGAAATAGGGAGTCAAAGGCGAACGCTGTCGCTCCTACAGTTCCAAACCTCTCTATTGTAAATTGGCCGTTCTATAAAAATAGCGGTAAAATAGGGCGTTAATCTTTCTTATTTCGAATGCCCAAACCGAATAACGGTATTTTTAGGCGCTATTTTTCCGGTTTACGTGCATTAGCAAGCTCATAATCAGAATTAGCGCCATTATTTACCTCTAAATAGATTTAATTTTAATTTTCCTTAAATTTAACGCCACATTTTACCGTTATTTCAGGAGACTCGACGAAATTGAGCTTGTTTTCATCCTTCCTCCCCTTAATTAAAGCTGATGGAAGGTGTTAGGGTATCGTTGAAGAGTGACGTTATCCATCATGTCTTTTTCCGCAAGTACCATCTAATCAGTCATCATGTCTCAGCTTCTATAAATCGACTGAATAAGCACCCTCGGTAAACCAATGATCAATTGCTTGTTAAGTTATAATCTGAAATGCGTTATATAGCAGCCCAGTTTGCATGCGTAATTGTACATGTATTTTTGCGAAAATATCTGCTTATAACGTATGATAGAAACCTATTCACAAGGCTTCGCAGCAAGCAAATGGGTGTAAATCAGTGTATAGTGGAGGATGTGTGTTTGAATGATACGAGTAGCGGCAGCCATTATCGAAAATGAGGAAGGGCTATTGCTGATTGCTAGGCGCAAACCTGAAAAATCCCAAGGAGGCCTGTGGGAATTTCCTGGAGGCAAGCTGGAGGAGGGCGAGTCGCCTGAAGCATGTCTTCGCAGAGAGTTAATGGAAGAAATGAGAATTGAAATCGCGATTGGAGCATTTTTCGGACAAAATGATCATTTTTATGGCGCGGTCCATATTCAATTAATTGCTTATCAAGCCAAGCATACCGCAGGAGAGATTAGGCTGGCGGATCATGACCAATACGAATGGGTGCAGGTGAAACAACTGATGAATTATGAGTTCGCACCAGCGGATATCAAGTTTGTACAAATGCTCATGCAAGCTTAATAGATAGAAAGAAACGAGGTGATTGTGCATGAACAAACCGCGTATTGGGATGGTAGGACTCGGAGGCATAGCGCAAAAGGCATATTTGCCGATAATATCGAGGGCAGAGGATTGGACCTTTGTAGGGGCGTATTCTCCCAATGAGGAGAAGCGTTCGGCTATTTGCGCCGCATATAGGGTAGATTCGATTGGAAGCTTGACGGAGCTTGCGGACAGCTGTGAAGCGGTTTTTGTGCACAGCGCAACGGAATCTCATTACGAGGTCGTGTCCATGCTGCTCAAGCGGGGCAAGGATGTTTACGTGGATAAGCCGCTGGCGGCTACTTTGGAGCAGGCAGAACAGATAGCGGAGTTAAGCGTGAGCCTGCGAAGAAAGCTGATGGTAGGCTTCAACCGCCGCTTTGCACCTCTGTACATAGAAGCGAAACAAAGAATGCGGGATACGGCTTGGGTTCGGATGGAGAAGCACCGGACGGATGCGGTGGGCCCGCATGTCGCGGCATTTACGATGCTGGACGATTATCTGCATGTAGTGGATACGGCACGATGGCTGGCGGATGGGGAGATCGGCGCACCGGTCGGTATCGTTAAAGTGAACGAGCGTAATCAGCTGCTGCATACGCAGCATCATTTTGACGCAGCAGCCGGCTTCACGTTATCGACAGCGATGCATAGGCATGCCGGAACGAGTTTGGAGCAGCTTGAGATTGTCAATGCAGGGGAGATCTTACGCGTCAAAAATATGAGCCTGCTTGAAGTGGAACGGAATGATCGGATAGCCAAGACGCTTCCGCCATCGTGGCAGACGATTCTAAAGCAGCGCGGCTTTGAGGATGCCGTTCAACATTTTATGCAGTGTATAATTCATGATAAGAGCCCGGCTGTCGATGCAGAGGAAGCTTTGAAATCGCAACAACTGCTAATGAGTATGCTGAGATAAAGGGAGTGCAAGAGATGAGTCAGAATTCACAGGCTTTGCCAAAACCGAAGTTGGCCCGCAAAATAAAAGTGCTTATTTGGTCGGCAGCCATCCTGCTGGTACTATTATTAACGCTTGCCATCGTCTATCAGATTATGGTGTATCCGCCGTCTTCAGAAGCGAAAGCCGCTATGAAAAGCGATAAGCAGGTCACCGTAAGCATAGGCCAAGCCGGTTACCGCTTTGAGCCGGCCGAAGGCGAAGAGGCGATCGTTCAGCCTAATGTTATCCTTTATCCTGGAGGCTTGGTTGATCCAAAGAGCTATGCTCCTGTGGCCCGCAAGCTGGCTGAGGCTGGCCACCGCGTATATATCGCCAGCATGCCCCTTAATCTAGCTTTTACAGGCCAGAACAAAGCAGATGCTTTCATCGCTGAGCATCCAGAGGATCATTATGTCATAGGCGGGCATTCTCTCGGCGGCGTGTTTGCATCGCGGTATGCCGCGGAACATTTGAATCAAATCGACGGTGTTTTTTACCTTGCGGCCTATGCGGACGAGGCTGGCAGCCTGGCTGACGCCAAGTTTCCCGTTTTGCAAATGACAGCCTCAAACGATGGTGTTCTGAGCTGGGAGGATTGGGGCAAAGGGAAGCGGTTCATGCCTAACCAAACGCAGTACGTCACTATTGACGGCGGTAACCATGGGCAATTCGGATCTTATGGCGTTCAAAAGGGCGATAAGCCCGCTCGAATTACCCCGCAGGAACAGCTGGATCAAGTAAGCGGGGAGCTGCTCGGTTGGATGAATAGAATTCAAGCAGAGCAGTAATGAGCAGAGAAGCCGGCAATCTCGTTATACGATTTGCTGCATAAAGCATGGAAAAGAAGCAGTCTCCGGAGGTCAATGACCTCTCAGAGGCAGCTTCTTTTTTTTGCTATAAATTTCATTCTAATACGATGTGTGTGTTTCACCGCGAAAAGAGCTATTTCCGACAATGGAGGCATCAGCCGTTTACGCCTGGCGGAAACACGATGTCCTGCGGTATCGGACAGGCATTACCCATTTAGGCTTGACATGAGTTACTGTTGGTTATATGGTTAGTTACATAAGTAATGAACCGAATGAGCGAAGAGGTGATGAGATGTTTGACGACCGTAGTCCCATATACCAGCAAATAGCTGACAAAATTAAAGATGACATCGTAAGCGGCGTTCTGCAGGAGGATGAGCAGGTTATGTCTACGAATCAATATGCAGCATTTTACCGCATAAACCCGGCTACGGCAGCGAAAGGCTTTCATTTATTAACGGAGGAAGGCATTTTGTATAAGAAAAGGGGAATTGGCATGTTTGTGAGCGGTGAAGCGAGGCAGTCGCTGCTTGTACAGCGCAGGGAGCGTTTTTTTGAAGAGGTCGTTGATCAGATGCTTGCTGAAGCCGCCAAAATCGGTGTGCCGGTATCGGAAATCATTGGGCGAATCGAGCAGGCAAACGGGAGGGATCCGGAATGACGCTTACGATTGAAGTGAAGGATTTACAGCTGCGCTATGGCTCTTTTGCGGCGATCAAGGATATGTCATTCAAGCTGGAGGGTGGTAAAATATACGGGCTTCTGGGCAGGAACGGCGCAGGGAAAACAAGCTTGTTGTCGGTCCTGGCCTCTTTCCACGAGCAGTCGAATGGCACTGTAACCATTGGCGGTGAGGCGCCCTTCGAAAATGCGCGAATCATGGAGCAGGTATGCTTCATCCAAGAAAGCGGTTATATGGCAGATAGCTCCAATGTCCGCGACGTATTAAAGCTTGCGGCAAGCTGCTGGCCTAACTGGGATTCCGAATATGCGCAGCGCCTCATCAAGCAATATGATCTTCCTATGAAAAAACGCGTGTCCACGCTTTCCCGAGGCATGAAATCAGCCCTTGGCGTAACAATAGGGATGGCTAGCCGCGCTCCGGTCACGATTTTTGACGAGGCCTATCTCGGTATGGATGCACCGTCGCGCTATGCCTTCTACGATGACATCCTGAATGACTATATGGAAACGCCCCGCACGTTTATTTTATCCACGCATTTGATCGAGGAGGTAGGCTCATTGTTCGAAGAAGTGCTTATTTTGGATCAAGGCAATCTTATTATGCATGAGGAAACCGAAGCGGTGCGGGCGCGCGGGGCATCTATTACAGGGGAAAGCGAGGCTGTGGATCGATTTGTGGAAGGCTTGACAGTGCTCGGGGAACAAAAGCTGGGCAAAACAAAATCCGTCACCGTGTTCGGAGAGTTAACGGAAGAGCTTCGTAAGCGAGCGCTTGCGGAGGGACTTGAACTCGGACCCGTATCGCTTCAGGATTTGTTCGTTCATTTGACGAAGAAACGGGGGGATGAGCAATGAGCGGAAAGAGAAAACATCCCGTGCTGAACGTAGCACAGCATTTGATCTACAGCTTCCGCTGGACGGTTATCTTTTATTGGTTGATTTATATTTCGATATATGTCGCTTCAGCTATTTTAACCAAATCAGATGTTAACATTGGTGAAGATATTGATGCACTAGGAGTATGGGAAAGCGCATCTGTTTCGCCCAAAATTTTTCTTATGATCATCGGCATCATGCTGACCCCGCTTTCGTTAGCCAGCTTTGTTTCGAATGGTGTAACGAGGAAGCACTTCATAGGCGGCATGAGCCTTGTCATCACCGTCATATCTGCCCTGTTTGCGCTCAGCATAACGTTAGGCTATGCAATAGAACAATTCATATATGACCAAAATCAGTGGCCGCTGGAGCTGCAAAATCCACATTTATTTACATCTTCTGCGCAGTCAGGCTGGGTCTTTTTCGAATACTTCGTTTTGTTCTTTGCTTATTTTGGCAGCGGATGTCTGATCGGTTCTGGATTTACGCGTTTTCATTGGCGTATGGGCATCATGTTCTCCCTCGCGGCTCTTCTGCCAGCTATGGCGATGGAGGGTGTTTTATCCTCTGATTGGATCGGGAAGCTGCTGCAGTCGATATTAGATGTTGAGCGAAATCCGCTAGCGGTAGTTGTCCTGCTTGCCGTTCTTGTGCTGGCTTTCACGCTGGGCATGAATTATTTCATGCTTCGCCGCGTGGCGATTAAGAAAAGGACCTTTTAAAGGAAATGGGCAGGCTGCCCCCAATGATCACGGTGATCGGCGGGGGCAGTCTTTTTTTTTCGTAACCGAGATGTAATGATTTACTATTTATTTTTATTAGCAGTAATATAATAGAAGGTGCTTTATCGAAGATTGTCGAATTACAGTTCAATAGAATATTTTGTATTTTAAATTAGAGGTGCTGTATGAAAGCTATACATAGATTTTTAACGCTCCTTGTATTGGTGCTGTTCACCGCCTCTTTAGGCTTAGCAACGACTTCACATGCGGAATCGAACACGACAACAATTTCAAATTGGGAAATGATGTGGGAGGAGGGTTTGACTCCTTCAATTGAAGATACGGCTTCTAAGAGGAAGGCCGGACAATGGCAATCCTTCACATTCGAGGACTCGCTACCCATAAAGCCTGTGGATATTCAATCCGCGTGGCTCAGATTCCAACTGCCGGAGTACGATTTGGCGAGGCCTGCTGTCTTAATTACAAAGCTTACGGCAAAAGACGTTATGATCTATATCGGTCAGAAGCTCGTTTATGAATCTCATAGAAATTATCCCTTTAATAAAAATGAGATCCTTCTCTCATTAAGCGAGGCCGAATCGAATGAGATGGTTTATATTTATTTGCAGACGGATTCGGACTGGCTCGGCTTAAAGAAACAGCCGTTGGTTGGCGAGGAGCAAACGCTTAGCAAAGCTTTTATGAAAAAGGAAGTTTATGATGTTATCCTTGGAGCGGTGCTTCTGTTTGTATCTCTAGCATTGCTTCTCTGTTTTATTTTTTTGAATAAGACGTACTTAAACGGCCTAAGCTCCCTTTGCATCGTCATCCTATCAATTAGCCTAATGATCCTCTCGTTAGCTCCTTATGTACATACGATGTATAGCGAGTATGGGCGGGTTATATATTATATGTTCGACATCGGTTCCAATTTATTGATGCCTTCTTTATTCTTCTTTTTCGAGAGCATATTCGGCCAGGGACCATGGCGTATCATTACTCGTTTCAGAAAGCTGCAAGTCGTTGTTTCCGCGGTTAGTATTGTATGGTTATTTCTTTCTTTATCGTCCAGCGAACTCGGAAGCTTGTATACTTCGGTTACGATTGTTACCTTTGGCTTGACGGTCATCTTTGGCAACGGCTTGCTCTTTGTTTTGTTAATTCGGTTTTGCCTGCAAAAAAACAAAGAGGCGCTTATTATTACAACAGGCTTTGGTATCTTCGCCGCAATCGGTATTGCAGAAGTCATATGGTATTTCATTAATGATATGAATTACGAGATGATCTATTGGAAATGGGGCATTTTAAGCTTTATCGTTTCACTTGTGTTTATACTTGCGAGAAGAATTATTCAAAATTACGATCAAGTCGTAAAATATTCAAAACAGCTTGAGGTGTTCAATAATGACCTGCAACGCTCGGAAAAAATGGAAATCATTAGTCAACTGGCCGCTTCGGTAGCCCATGAAGTGCGCAACCCCTTACAGGTGACGAGAGGTTTTCTTCAAATTCTGGGAGAGAGCACCAGAAGCGAGAAAGAGAAGGGTTTCATGGGGCTGGCCATTGAAGAATTAGACCGGGCCTCGGAAATCATTACAGATTTTCTTATGTTTGCGAAGCCACAGCATGAACAGACGACAATTCTAGACGTTGCTGAAGAAATCCAGAAAATCGAGGCGATACTTGTTCCTATGGCGAATATGCAGGGAGGCGTAATCAAGGTCGATTTGGCTTCCGATTTGTACGTTCAAGGGAATTCGTCAAAATTCAAGCAAGCGCTGATCAATATTATTAAAAACAGTATTGAAGCCCTAAATAAAGATGGAATCATCACCATCAGAGCATACATTAAAGATACCGACACTGTGGTGATCTGCGTCAAAGACAACGGTGAAGGAATGAACGAGATTGAATTGAAAAAGCTGGGGGAGCCCTATTATTCCAAGAAAACAAAAGGAACGGGCTTAGGCTTAATGGTGACGTTTCGAATTATTGAGGTTATGAAGGGAACGATCGTATTTACCAGCGAAAAAGGGATTGGAACGGAGTCGCTTATCCAATTCCCATTAGCAAAAAAATAGCGCTGTCTGCCTTCTTAGAAGGCAGGTCAGCGCTTTTTTTAATTCAACGCGAAACGAGTTTTTGCCGCCAAAGGGATGGCGACAGCCGTTTGCGCAGTCTATTGCCAAGCAGCTTCTACGGAATCGCCGGCGCTTTTTACCTCTGTAGGGCTTTGCGGAAGGACTAAATAATATTTATTTGCCGTCTCTTCTACGACTTCCACGTCGATTGAATCCGGTACTTCAATGCCAAAAGCCTCTTTCACCGCTGCTTTAGGATCCGCAATAAGTTGTTTCTTGAATTCTGCATCTTCCCATGCTTTTTGAATGATTTTTTCTTGCAATGTTTGATCTGCGGCCACATTGATCATCCTTCCGAATATGTATGAGTCTAACTTCCTAATTGTACCAGTAATTTTCGACATTATCTATCTAAAATACGATAAAACGACATATAATAGAAACTATTGAACCTTTAATTTAATGAAATAATGTGATAAATGGTCTAAAAGGCCTTGTTTATCCGACGGAGCTTCCTCCCGTTCGACTTATACTAGAATGAGATGTTTATATACACTTAGGATTAATCTGTTTTAAATTATTATTTTTGGTAAAAAAGGAAGGATTAGAAGGATCTGAATCGAATGTTGTCGAAATACAGTAAAGTGTTAGGTTTATATTTTTTTACATAGAGGTGTAATATGAAAGGTTTATATAGATTTTTATTTGCTATTGTGGTTTTGTTATTTTTAACTTCCCATTTTTTAGTGACGCCTTCGTATGCATTATCAGATAAACCGGCTGTCACAATTACGGAATGGGAAATGATGTGGGAAGAGGAGACTGAAAGCACGGTTCAGGATGCAATATCCAGGAAAGACCTAGAATGGATCAAAATTGAGTATGGAAGTAAATATCCCAATGTTCCAGAGGGCATCCATACAGCATGGATAAGATTTAAATTACCGAAGTTAGGATGGTCAGTACCTGTATTGTCAGTAAATAAGCTATATGCTGCAAATGTAAAAATTTTTATCCAAGAAATAAATGTGTTCACTAATATTCGTGATTATTCTTACGATAAGAATCAGTTTCTTTTACCGTTAGATAAGCAAACATCGCTTTCAACTGTTTACATGAAGGTCGATACCTATACGGATCGATTAGGTTTACAGGATCAACTTGTAGTGGGTGAATATCAATATCTTGCAAAAAACCACATGATAAGAGATTTAATTGATGTTATTTTAGGAGCCTCTCTTATATTCATATCCATGTCTATACTGCTGTGTAAGTTATTTCTTAATAAAACGATTGTGAAAGGCTGGGGGTCATTAAGCACAGTCATATTGTCGATCGGATTAATGATTCTCACGTACTCGCCGTTTGTTCACGCTAATTTTTCTCAGTACGGAAAAATTAGTTATTATTTATTTGATATTGCATCTACTCTTGTAATGCCTTCTCTTTTCTTTTTTATCGAAAAAATTTTTGGGAGAGGTCCATTTGGAATCATACTCCGTTTTAGAAATTTACAGATTTTCATTGCGGTTGTATGCATAATATGGTTGCTGATTAGCTTTAAATGGGAAGCTGCTTATGAATGGTACACTTATGCTGCGACTTTTTCTTTTGCTCTTTCGATAATTATTGGAAATCTATTGTTTATTGGTTCTCTTATTATGTTTTGTCGCAAAGGGAACAAAGATGCAATCTTAATGTCAACAGGGCTATCCATATTTGCAGCGGTTAGCGGAGCAGAAATAATATGGTTTTTTACAACGGGGATGATGCATCAAATGTTTTATTGGAAATGGGGAATCTTTGGTTTTCTTGCATCACTAGTTATAATACTAGCTAGACGAATTTCTCAAAATTATGAGCAGGTACTTAGATATTCGAAGCAATTAGAGATTTTCAACAATGAACTGCAACGATCTGAAAAAATGGAAATGATTAGTCAGCTTGCGGCATCCGTAGCTCATGAGGTTCGTAATCCATTGCAGGTAACGCGAGGGTTTCTGCAGCTTCTTGGAGCGAAGACGAATAACGATAAAGATAAGAGTTATATGGTAATTGCAATTGATGAGCTTGATCGAGCTTCAGAAATCATTACTGACTTTTTGACCTTCGCTAAACCCCAAATAGAACATACAACATTGCTGAATATAGGAGAAGAATTACAAAAGATAGAAGGGATTTTAGTTCCTCTAGCAACCATGCAGGGCGGTGTTATTCATTTGAAATATGCTGCTGATCTATACGTGAAAGGCAACTCCTCAAAGTTCAAGCAAGCTTTGATAAATATTATTAAAAATAGCATTGAAGCATTAGGAGAAGATGGAGTTATAGAAATTCAAGCATTCGAGAATAAGAGTGAGAACAAAGTGGTTATTAGTATAAAAGATAATGGGGAAGGTATGAGTGAGTCTGATATAAAGAGATTGGGTGAACCTTATTATTCCAAGAAGACAAAAGGAACTGGGCTCGGGCTGATGGTTACTTATCGTATTATTGAAGTGATGCAAGGGTCAATTGTCTTCAAAAGTATAAAAGGGAACGGTACAGAAGCAATTATATATTTACCTGTCTCTATACAATAATAGAGTCGATGCCTCGCTTAGTGAAGGCATCGACTCTATTTTTATAATTTCTCTATCGCCACATAGGAACGTCTACATGATTTTCATCTTTAACCTCTGCAGGGCTTTGCGGCAGCACCAAGTAAAACTTATTAGCCGATTCTTCTACGACTTCGACTTCAATAGTATCTGGTACATCTACGCCAAAAGCTTCTTTGACCGCTGCTTTCGGATTGGCGATAAGCTGCTTCTTGAACTCAGCGTCTTCCCAAGCCTTTTGAATAACTTGATCTTTCAATGTTTGTTGTGCGGACATAATAGTCATCCTTCCGAATATGTATAAGTTTTCCATACCCAGTCTATCATGTCTATTCGACAAATTCTATATCATTTTTCAATTATTCGACAAATAATAGAACTTTTGTATCTTTTATATAGCTGAATTAAGTAGGAAATAGTTAAAACCGCCCTTGAGCAGCTGTTGCTTGTTTGATTCTATCGTCTCATGTATCTGGTGCAAATTAATGAGTATGAAATTATGGAAGGCCTCTAATTCAGCCGATCCCGCTTCCAAAGCAATCAGCTTAGTCTGGTTATCTGAAGCATGCTGAACATACTTCTTCAAGCATCCTCGAATATATATGGCATTCTCAGCATCCTTTTCAGTTAGCGGGGTATMAGCTGTGCCTCTGTCGGCTGCGATCATCGCCAATAAACCGTTGTAGCTGCCGTCTGCCAGATCTTCCTTCCAATCCGCGTAGTCATCAGCCATCTGCAGTGTCATCAGCACGATATCGATCGCTTGCTCCAGCTTCTCTATAAGCTCCGTACGGCCAGCCAACAGCAGCGCGCCCGTGCTTGCGATTTTAACGGGACCGGCTTTGCCGGCCGTCCGGATGGGATTACGGATAAAATAATCGTCGCGGTGCTCATTCGTTACGCTTTCGGCCCAAGTCGTCACATAACGGTGATAATAGCTCCAAAACAATGAATGCGAAGGAAATAGCTCACGGAATACGCTAAACATCTCAAGCATCAGCAGATTGCCGAGGGCCAGCTGTTCCTTCCAGCCCGAAGAAGGCTGACTGTCCATCACATCATCCTGAATGAAAAAATAAAGCATTCCATATACATTAGCTAATGCGAGCTTCTCGCACTGCGAATCGCTGATTCCGCTGGGCTCTTTCACCCAGTAGGGCAGCAGGCTGCAAATATAATCTTTGCCGCTTTCATGCTTAACGGGGTTGAACTTATCCGCGTAAACTAGACCAATCGTATTCAGCGGCTCGGGAAACAGGGCAATACGGGCTTCCGCCATGCTGTAAACATGCGCCAGCTGTGCTTTATAACGGGTGAACCATTCCATGAAAACGCCTCCGCTGCAAATGGATATACATGATACACTATACTAAATAAAGATTTGTTGCATATAGATAGGTTATGAATGGTGTCAATCTTTTCCTACTATATCATTTGTCCTGCAAGAAAATCTTAACATTTTTTTAAGCAAGAGGGAGAAAAGGGCGAGTTCCTTATTGAGTAAAAAGAGAAAATCCAGTAATATGAAGTTAGGTTATGAAAGTAGAAGAGGTTGGTAGACGGCCCTCTGTCACACTATACTTACAGAACTGGACTAAGGTCGGGGATAGGGCTATTACCTGAGCAGGTTTAGAATTTCGTTCTCCTGCATTAAAGTTAATACCTAGATGAAAGTTCTTTAATGTGGAGGTAGTACGGCATGAATAGAGATAAGGAAATCTATGTGCTCTTAACGAATACGGGGACATTATTTTCGAAGACGATAAGATGGTATACGAAGAATATGCTCAATCATGCGTCGATCGCTTTTGACAGCGATCTGAACGAGGTTTACAGCTTCGGCCGAAAGAATCCTAGCAATCCGTTTTTTGCCGGTTTTGTGAAAGAGGATGTTCGAGGCGAATTTTTTGAGAATTCAACCTGCGCTTTATACAGATGCACAATTAGCGATTGCTCCTATATAAACATTAGAAACCAGATCCACTACATGGAAAAGAACAGCGATCAATACAAGTATAACCTGCTTGGCATGTTCGGCATCATGCTTAACATTGAGATGAAACGGGATTACGCTTATTTTTGCTCACAATTCGTGGCATCCGTTTTTGAGGAAAGCGGCGTGAACCTGGTCAATAAGCCGTCACTGTTTGTTACGCCCGCTGATCTGGAGAACACCTCTATGCTTGAGTTAGTATACCACGGTAAGCTGCACACCTATACAGGCGTCAAAGAGGAAATAAAAGCGACAGGCACATTCCGAACAGCGTAAAAAAGATCTCTCATGGGGAGGTCTTTTTCTTTTTTATATACCCTAGACCAAACATCTTGAAACGCGGAGGCTGAATCTATTATGTCTATTATAAATTTTGGAATCATCGGCGGAGGCTGGCGGGCAGAATTTTACATACGAATCGCGAAAGCGCTGCCTGAACGGTTTCGCATCCATTCTATACTTGTCAGAGACGAGCATAAGGGACGGGAGCTTGAGGCAAAATGGGGCATTCGAACCGTACGCACGCTTCAGCAGTTTGCGGGAGAGGCGAAGCATTTCAGCTTCGCGGTCGTCTCTGTGCCCCGGACGGCTGCCCCGAATATCATCCGTGAATTAACAGAGCTTGGCATCCCTATTCTTGCGGAGACGCCGCCGGCTGTCGATTTGGCTGCCCTGGCAGAGCTATGCGGTTCATTGCCGAGGGATGCGAAGATTCAGGTAGCCGAGCAATATTTGTTTCAACCGATGCATGCGGCCCGGATTCGGATTGCAAAATCAGGAAAGCTTGGAGAGGTGTCGCAGGTACAGGTTTCCGCGGCGCATGATTACCATGGGATCAGCTTAATTAGACAGCTGCTCGGCGTTGGATTCGATGCCGCGACGATAAGCGGGGAGCAGTTTGAATCCAAGCTGATGAAAGGGCCTAGCAGGCAAGGTGATCCGCTCGAGGAGCAAATGGTTCAATCGGTGCAGCGGATTGCTACGTTCCGTTTTGGGGACAAGCTGGCTCTGTACGACTTTACAGGCGATCAGTATTTCTCGTGGATCCGCCGAAGCCGCATGCTCGTGAGAGGCAGTAAAGGCGAGCTGATAAACAACGAAATCAGCTACCTTGAAGATTACGCGACACCTATTTATACAGAGCTCCGCAGAGTGGATACCGGCCATCATGGCAACCTAGAGGGCTATTATCATCGCGGAGTTATTGCGGAGGGGGAGTGGGTTTACAAAAACTCGGTTGCCCCCGCGCGATTAAGCGATGATGAAATAGCGATCGCGACCTGCTTGCTGCATATGGGGGATTATGTGGCGGGAGCTAGACCTTCCTTCTACAGCTTGGCTGATGCTGCTCAGGATCAGTATTTGGCGCTCTTAATGGACCAAGCGATAACAACAGGCCAGTCAGTTAAGACGGAGAAACAAGTCTGGAACCACCTTTAATTGTAAAGTAATAATATATTTGCATGTATGTTAAAATAAACGCAGCTCACGAAAGTGGAGCAGCGTTTATTTTATTTATTTTTGAAAGGGGTTACATCGGCTTGAAGAAAATACTGCTCATTTATGGATTGCTCATCGTAACATTCATGCTGTTCGTCTTTTATAACCAAAACATCGGTTACCGCAATGCCGATCCGAATCCATGGGAGCAGATGGATGAAGGACTGCGCGGCACCATTGACGAGAAATACGTGATGGTTACCTTTCTCTCCGGAATCGAGTATTGGAAAACGGCGATTAAAGGATTTGAGGATGGCGCACAGGCGCTAAACGTGTCGGTCGAGTATCGTGGCGCGACTCAGTATGACGTAAATGAGCAAGTAACCGTCCTTGAGCAGGTCATAGCCAAAAAACCGGCAGGCATCGCACTGTCGGTTATGAATGCGAGTGCGTTGACCGGCTCCATCAATAAAGCAGTCGAAGCCGGCATTCCGGTCGTGCTGTTCGATGCAGGAGCGGACGAGAGCAAGGCGTATTCCTTTCTTGCTACTAACAATTATAATGCAGGGGTTACGGCCGCGCATAAAATGGCCGAGCTCATTGGCAATAAAGGCAAAGTCGCTGTCGTGACGCTGCCTAACCAATTGAATCATCAGGAACGGACGGTAGGGTTCCAAGAAACGATTTTTAAGCAATATCCTGAAATAGAAGTGGTTGCGATTAAAGACGGTAAGGGTGATCAGCTAGTGTCGGGGCAGATGGCGGCTCACGTAATGAAGCAGCATCCAGATATGAAGGGCTTTTTCATGACTGAAGCGAACGGCGGTGTAGGCGTCGGTAAGATGTTTCAGCATAATAACCAAGTGAAGCTGATCAGCTTCGATACGGATAAAGGGACGTTGGATATGGTGAAAGAGGGCACAATCGCTGCAACACTTGCTCAAGGAACGTGGAATATGGGCTACTGGTCTCTGCAGTTTTTATTCCATCTCCATCACAATATGACGGGACAGAGCGCCACTTCAGTCATGGGCGGATCGCCTCTGCCGAAATTTGTGGATACGGGGATAACCGTCGTCACGCAGGACAATGTCGATAGCTTCTATGCGAAATAACGGAGAACGTACGCTGAAATGAGAGGTAGTCACTTGAAACAGCTGAAATTTTTTCAATTAAATAATTTGCCGATACGTTACAAGCTGATTATTATGTTTTTACTTATTTCCATTTTGCCATCTATAGGGCTCGGGCTGCTCATTGATTATACGGTCGAACGAATTATTGGCAAGCAGGTTAATGAAAATACGCTCCAGCTCATTGGGAAAGTGAATAAGTCGCTGGAGTTTTATGTGAGCAATATGCAAAATATGACGTATCTCATTGCGTTTGACCCCGGTGTGCAGCAATTTTTGAAAGGAAATGACAATGGGGGATCTCTGGCGGAACGGGAGAATAACGTCTACAACATGCACAAGTTTTTGCAAGGCTTCACCACGTTATATTCGGAAGTCGCGGGCGTCATGGTGGTCAATAGTAAAGGCGAATACATCAGCAACGAGCTATATGCCCGCAGTTCGCAGCCGTTGACGGAGGAAAGCTGGTTTATGGAGGCGGTAGCGAGCAGGGGGATTTATAAGATTCTCGGCAAGCCCGACCATCGTAATATTACGAGTCATGCTAATTATAAAGAGGACGAAGTGATATCCGTTGTCCGCGCCATTCTTGATCCGAATACGCAGCAGGTTGAGGGCGTCGTGCTTATCGATTTAAAGCTCAGAGTCATTGCGGAAGCTGTGAAGGATGTAAGACTCGGTAAAACGGGTTATTTGCTGGTCATCGATCATGATGGGGGACATATTTATTCGCCCGCAAAACCGATTATTCGCGATATTCCGAAGCAATGGGTGATGGATGGCAGTACGGGTACTTTTTCACAGACGGTGGACGGCGAGAAGCTGCAAATCATCTACCGTAAGTCATCGTTCACCGATTGGACGACAGTCGGCGTGTTTTCATCCAAGGAATCAGCTTTGGAAGTTCAGGAAATCCGCTTCTATGTCATCACTTTCGTATTTTTTCTCTGTTTGCTCAGCATCGCGGCTGCCATTTATTTGGCGCATTCGATGTCTAGGCCGATCAATCAGCTGATGTCATTTATGCAAAAAGCGGAGAACGGCGATCTGACGATCCGGTACTGGGGTGAGCGCGAGGACGAAGTCGGCAAGCTTGGCCGGAGCTTTAATACGATGCTGGCCCAAATGAATAAGCTGCTCAGCTTAACCGAGCTTCAGGGAAGGCAGAAGCGGGAGGCAGAGCTGCGCAGCCTGCAAGCGCATATTAAACCTCATTTTTTGTACAATACGCTGGATACGATCCATTGGATGGCAAGGAAAAAAGGTGCCGACGACGTTGCGGAGGTCGTGCAGTCACTTTCCAAGCTATTCCGTATCGGACTTAGCAAAGGTAATGACATTATTCCGCTTGCGGATGAAATCGAGCATATTCAAAGCTATCTAGTGATTCAGAAGACAAGATACAAGGACAAGCTCAATTATTCGCTGGATATCAGTCCGGATGTGCAGCAGCTGTACGTGATCAAGCTGGTGCTTCAGCCTATTGTGGAAAACGCGATTTATCATGGGATTAAGGAACGGAGGGGCCCGGGTCATATTTCGATAAAAGCTTATATTGACGAAGGCTTGCTTCTATTGTCTATATGCGATGACGGTGTCGGAATGTCACCAGAGAAGCTGGAACATTTGCGAAGACTGCTGGAGAGCACAGTAGCTACTCCGAAACTTTCGGAGCATGATCTTAAAGAGCTTAGGGAGCATCAAGAAATGGTCAATTCCAGGAAGCCGCAGGAGCAGCAAGGTTACGGCGTTCTTAATGTGCAGGCCAGAATACAACTGACGTTTGGTGAACGGTACGGCATGAGCATGGAGAGCGCGGAGGGCAAGGGGACAACTGTAACCATTACGCTTCCGATTTTGCGGGATATTCATGGGTAGAAGGGAGGTGTACAAATGGATGGCTTATTAAGAGTATTAATTGCTGACGATGAGCCAATCATTCGGGAAGGTGTCCGAGGCTCGGTCGATTGGGCAACGCTTGGCATGCGCGTATGCGCGGAGGCGGAGGACGGCGAAGAAGCTTTGGAGCTGGCGCTTCTGCATCAAATTCACGTTGCGCTGGTCGATTTGAATATGCCGATTATGAACGGCATTGCGCTCATGAAGGAGCTGCGGCAGAAGCTGCCGCAATGCCGAATTATTATCATCACGGGACATGATGAGTTCGCTTATGCGCAGGAGGCGATCCGGCTTAGCGTGGATGATTATATTTTGAAGCCGGCTAATGCGGAGCAGCTGAGGGATGTGCTTACTCGGATAAGGCATGACCTGGAGACGGCTCAGAAGCAGGAGGAACATTTACAGCAGGCATCTAAACAAATCGTTAAGAACTTTCCGCTAATACGGGAAAGGTTCTGTCTCGAGTGGATTGAAGGGACGCTGACGAATGACGAAATTGTAGAGCAGCTGCAGTTTTTGCGGCTTCCGGTTCATTCGCCTGCTCTGATCGGCGTAATCCGTTGGCCCGAGCTGAATGCCAGCATGCCGCTGAGAAAGGAAAACGACCGGCAGCTCTTTTTATTTGCGATCGAGAACATTGTGTCAGAAATGCTTGAGGCCTATGAAAAAGTATTATTTCGCGACCATGCCGGCTTAATCGTCATGATCCTGTGGGGAACGGTGCCGGAAGTGCTTATTTCAGATATGCAGCAAGCGGTTCAGGCCTACCTGAAAATATCGGTACATGTGTTTACCCAAACGGTTGAGCAAGGTCTGCAGTCTGTTCCTGCCGTCTACCGGCAATGCAAGTCGGGTATTTATAAAGAGACAGTCATGTCCCCGCTCGTACGCCGGGCACAGGACTATATACGCGAGACGTACATGGATGCGGATATGAGCCTCGAATCATTCGCCAATTTAATGCAGGTATCGCCCGTTTATATGAGCCGGATCATCAAGCAAGAGCTGGGCACCTCATTTGTCAGCCTTGTGACGCAGCTTCGCATGGGCAAAGCGATCCAACTGCTTAATGCGACTGATTTGCCGATCAATGAAATCGCCGAGAAGGTTGGCTACGATACGCAGCATTACTTCAGCACCGCTTTTAAGAAATCGGTAGGCGTATCGCCAAATCAATACCGAAAAGGTGCAGCCTTCCAGGAGGATGAGCCTTTAATTTAGATTAAAACTGAACAATAATGAAGCCCCGTCGGCGCAAATCGCGCTGACGGGTTTTTTAATATATAAGAATTTATATGTTTTCACATATAAATGTGCTTATATATCTCCGCGAAACGACTGCTTTTGCCACAGAGGACTGCGACAGCCGTTTACGCTTGTTTGCTGCAAGAAGGTTTAATTTTTATAAAAAAGGTAGCTTTATTGCAAAGACGATAGCGAGCCCCCGAATGTATATTGATTAGGCAGAATCAAACTTGTTTAGAGACGAAAGGGGACGGCACACATGAGAAAAGGGCTGGCTTTACTTGTTGTAACGGCAATTGTATTCGTACTTTCAGCATGCGGAGCATCAAATAACGGAGGCAGCGGAGATAGCGGATACGTGGGCATTTCGATGCCTACCAAATCATCCGAGCGCTGGGTAGGCGACGGAGCAAACATGGTGAAGGAGTTCAAAGGGCTCGGCTATAAGACAGACCTTCAGTACGCGGAGGATGTTATTGAAAACCAAGTATCCCAAATTGAAAATATGATTACGAAAGGCGTCGATATTCTCGTTATTGCGCCGATAGACGGAGAGTCGCTGAGTGACGTGCTTGGCAAAGCGAATAAAGAAGGCATTGAGGTTATTGCTTATGACCGTTTGATTAAAAAAACGGAGAATGTCAGCTACTATGCCACTTTCGACAACTTTAAAGTAGGCGTGCAGCAGGCTTCCTATATTGAAGAAAAGCTTGGCCTTAAGGATGGTAAGGGGCCGTTCAACATCGAGCTGTTCGCAGGCTCGCCTGACGACAACAACGCTTACTTCTTCTTCGACGGAGCGATGTCCGTTCTGAAGCCATACATCGATAGCGGCAAGCTTGTCGTCCGTAGTAAACAAACGACGATGGATCAAGTCGCAACGCTTAGATGGGACGGAGCGCTTGCTCAATCCCGTATGGATAACTTGCTGAGCGCAAATTACGCAAACGAGAAAGTGCACGCGGTATTGTCGCCATATGACGGCATCAGCATCGGTATTTTGTCCTCCTTGAAAGGGGTTGGCTACGGTTCGGATAGTAATCCGCTTCCGGTAGTAACCGGTCAAGACGCAGAGCTTGCTTCCGTTAAATCGATCATAACTGACGAGCAAACGCAAACGGTATTCAAAGATACACGCGAGCTTGCGAAAAAAGCAGTTGCGATGGCGGACAGCATTTTGAAAGGCACTGAAGTAGAAGTGAATGACACAGAAACGTACGATAACGGCGTGAAGGTAGTCCCTTCGTACCTGCTTGAGCCTGTTTCGGTCGACAAATCGAATTACAAGACAGCACTCGTTGATAGCGGCTATTACACCGAAGACCAACTTAAATAAATCGCAATGATAAGGTGCTCCTACGATTTAGTGATGGTTGCCCAGACTGTCACTAAATCGTTTTTATTAAAATATAAGAGTGTATAGGGCGTGATCATGACATGACGACAGGTATCATCCTTGAAATGAAAAACATAACGAAGACGTTTCCGGGCGTCAAAGCACTGGAAAATGTGAATTTGCAGGTAAAAGAAGGCGAAATTCACGCGCTCATGGGAGAAAACGGCGCAGGCAAGTCAACGCTCATGAAGGTACTCAGCGGTGTATATCCGCATGGCTCGTATACGGGCGATATTTTGTACAAAGGACAAGTATGCGAGTTTAAAAATATTTCGCAGAGCGAGCAGCTCGGCATCGTTATTATTCATCAGGAATTGGCGCTGATCCCTCAGCTTTCGATATCGGAAAATATTTTTTTGGGCAATGAACAGTCCAGAAGAGGCATTATCAATTGGAACGATACGGTCATTAAGACGAAGGAATTGCTGCAAACGGTCGGTTTGAATGAATCGCCGGGTACGCTCATCTCATCGATCGGCGTCGGCAAGCAGCAGCTCGTAGAAATTGCGAAGGCGCTTTCGAAGAAAGTGCAGCTGCTTATTCTCGATGAACCGACCGCTGCGCTCAATGAAGAGGACAGCGAAAATTTATTGAACCTGCTGCTTGCCTTTAAGAAACAGGGCATTTCATCCATCATGATTTCGCATAAGCTGAATGAAATTACGAAGGTTGCCGACTCCATTACCATCCTGCGCGACGGTCAAACGATCGAAACGCTGGATATGGTGAAGGACAACATTTCGGAGGACCGGATTATTAAAGGGATGGTCGGCCGCGATTTAACGCAGCGTTATCCGGCGCGTGAGCCGAATATCGGAGATACGATTTTTGAAGTGAAAGATTGGAACGTTTACCATCCTACGCAGCAGGACCGCAAGGTGATTGACGATGTGAACATGTATATCCGCAAGGGTGAGATCGTTGGAATCGCTGGACTTATGGGAGCCGGCCGAACGGAGCTGGCAATGAGCATATTCGGCAGGTCCTACGGAAAACGAATAAGCGGAGCTGCCTATTTGAAAGGCAAGAAAGTGCAGTTGAATTCAATCAATCAAGCGATTGACCACGGCATTGCTTATGTGACAGAGGATCGCAAGCATTATGGGCTCATTCTTATCGATGACATTAAACGGAACATTACACTGACCAGCCTGCACAAAATATCGCGGAATACGGTCGTGAATGCGAACCAGGAAATCGTCGAAGCGGAGAGGTTCCGCTCGAAGCTTAATATAAAGACGCCAAGCATTTTGCAGAAGACAGGCAATTTAAGCGGTGGCAATCAACAGAAGGTCGTGCTCAGCAAATGGATTTTCGCGGGGCCGGAGGTGCTCATGCTGGATGAACCGACACGAGGCATAGATGTTGGCGCCAAATATGAAATTTATACGATCATTAATCAGCTTGCGTCGGAGGGGAAAGGCGTGCTGATCATTTCATCGGAGCTTCCCGAGCTGCTTGGCATGTGCGATCGCATTTATGTGATGAGCGAGGGCAGGCTGACGGGCGAAGTAAGCGGGCAAGAAGCCTCGCAAGAGCATCTGATGAAATTAATGACGAAGAGCAGGAGGTAAGACAGATGGAAGCATTCAGCAAGTTGTTCAAAAGCAATATTCGCCAATATGGCATGATTATCGCACTCGTCTTAATCATGGTGTTGTTCCAAATCTTAACCGACGGCATACTACTGAAGCCGCTCAACATAACAAATCTGATTTTGCAAAATAGTTATATTCTCGTGCTCGCAATCGGTATGCTTCTTGTCATCATTACAGGCCATATCGATCTGTCAGTAGGTTCGGTTGCTGCGTTCGTCGGTGCGATCTCAGCGATACTAGTTGTAGATATGCAGATACCTTATCCCATTGCTATCATCTTATCGCTTGTATTTGGAGGACTAGTGGGTGCTTGGCAAGGATTCTGGGTCGCCTATATACGTATCCCATCGTTTATCGTAACGCTAGCAGGAATGCTGTTATTCCGAGGCTTGACGATGGTCGTTTTGAATGGGCAGTCGATATCTCCGTTTCCGGAAGGGTTTCAACGAATTAGCTCCGGTTTCATCCCGGATTGGTTCGGAGGCGAAGGCATTCATGTGCTTACGATTGTGATCGGATTGATCTTATCGCTCGTGCTTGTTTTTACGGAATGGCGCAATCGTTTGACGCAGCAGCGTTATCAGTTCAGCGTAGTACCGGGGCCGCTGTTCGCACTGAAACTTGTCGGAATCGTATTGATTATAAACTTGTTCACCTATGTTCTGGCAGCTTATGAAGGTATTCCGAATATTCTTATCGTCTTGTTCATCCTGGTTGTTGTTTACACCTTTGTCATGAATAAGACGGTCATGGGACGTCATATTTATGCGCTTGGCGGCAACGAGAAGGCTGCAAAATTGTCCGGCGTAAAAACGCAGCGGATGACATTCTGGGTGTTCGTCAATATGGGCGTGCTTGCCGCGCTATCGGGATTACTGTTCGCGGCCCGCTTGAATGCGGCAACGCCGAAGGCCGGCGTTAACTTTGAGCTGGATGCCATTGCTGCTGTCTTCATCGGAGGCGCTTCGGCGACTGGCGGCATCGGTACGGTTATCGGCGCGATCATCGGTGGGCTTGTCATGGGGGTTATGAATAACGGGATGTCTCTCGTTGGTCTCGGCATTGATTGGCAGCAGGGAATTAAAGGCTTGGTGCTGCTGCTCGCCGTAGCGTTTGACATTTATAACAAAAATAAAGCTGCATAAAAAAAAGGATGGTGTCCGATTAGTCGGGCACCGTCCTTTTTTTTGTGGAGAATGACAGAAAAAACGATGTGTCCAGCCTCTGTTAAGGCGCATTATCGATAACGATAAATCAAGAAGTAAATAGCTTGGAGCTCATGAATAGGCGAATCGGCGGGGTTTATGGTATGATTTCTGGAAAAGGGAGGGATCGGTGTGAAGGGACAAGGCATTCTCATTTCCGCGTTGGTGTTTGCGCTTCTTATTGCGATATTCGCTGTGATTAACGTCGATTCGGTTCAGGTGAATTTTATATTTATGAAGGCAACGCTTCCGCTGATCCTCGTTATTTTGGCATCAACGCTGCTTGGCGGCTTGACGGTTGGGCTGCTTGGCATGATTCGTCAGATTCGTTTGCAGCGGACAGTGAGAGCATTGGAGAAGCAAGTAGCAGAGCTGTCTACTGAGGCTGAGCTGCTGGGCGTAGCGCCAGCGGTAACTCGCTCGGAGTCGAAGGATGCAGCAGCAATGCCGCAAAGCGAGTAACATTTCACCGCGAAACGAGCTTTTGCCGAAAAGGTGGCGTCAGCCGTTTACACTTGAAATATAAGAAAGTATAAATTATAACGTTATACTATGCTTATATTTCATCGCGAAACGAGCTTTTGCCGCCAAAACGGCGTCAGCCGTTTACACTTGGATAGTGAGGGCATTTATGTTTATTTATACGTACGCGTGTCATGAGGATGAGGCTGCCTTGTGCGGGCTTGAGCTGCAAACCTTGTTCGGCCAGGCGGCAGCCGGGGGAGTAATTCGCAGTCCATATGCCGTATCCGTCCACCGCAGTCCGTTCATTAAACGGCGGATTGAGGTTACGCATCAAGCGGATAGCTTAGAGGAGCTCATCCTACAACTGCCGTCTATTGATCTAAATGACCGAACGTTCAAGGTGTTGTTCACGCAAGGCGATGAGGCGTTCGCCTACGATGAACAGAGGCAGCTCGAGCGGGCTGCCGGAGCGGTCATCCGGGGTAAAGCAGACATGCGCAAAGCAGAACGGCTCTTTGGTTTAACGAAGCTTCAGGGCAGCTGGTTTTTCGGATGGCTTGAGGAGAACAGCGCGGCATGGCTCAAGCATCAGAACAAGCCGCAAAATTATTCAACGGCGCTTCCGACTAGAGCAGCGCGGGCGATCGTTAACCTTGCGGCGGGGCGCTCCCCGGAAGAGCTGCAGCTCATCGATCCCTGCTGCGGAATGGGCACTGTCCTCATTGAAGCTTTGTCAATGGGGATTCGTATTCAGGGTGTGGATATTAATCCGCTTGCCGTTAAGGGAGCGAGGGTCAATCTCGCTCATTTTGGTTATCCTAATCAGGTGAAGCTCGGCGATATGCGGCTCCTTGAGGGGATGTACGATGCTGCAATTGTAGATATGCCATACAATTTATGTTCTGTTTTGCCGGAGAATGAGCAGCTTGTTATGCTGGAAAGCATAAAAAAATGGGCAAAGCGAGCGGTTATCGTGACGACGGAACCGATCGACCGGCAGCTGCGGCAGGCAGGTTGGCGGATAACAAATTACACAACCCTGAGCAAAGCCTCTTTTACCAGATATATAAGTGTAGTAGAATAAGAATATGTAGTGCATGAAGTGAGGTGAACCTATGTCTACAATCGAACAAAACGAATCTGCAGAGCAGCCGAAGAAGCTGACTCAAGCAGAGAAAGCGAAGCAGCTGCTCGCTCAGAAGAAGCAATCGAAAGCTGGAGGAGCTCCAGGCCAAACGCATCTTTCTACCGGGACGCAGGCACTGAAGAGCCAAAACACGAAGAAGGTAAACAATCAGCGTAAAAAAATGGGTGTATAGCTGTTAAAGTCGGTTAGTTAGATGCAGCAATAATCAAAGAAGAGCGCCGGCTAACAAAAGCCAGGCGCTCTTCTTAATTAAATATCATAAATATGCCAGAATGAAATTTGCGGTAAACCCACATAATGAATATAAAGTTAAGGGTTGAAAATCATAAGATTGAGCGACACAAGTTAATGTTTATTTTGGAGGGAATCGTTATGACGGCGACCAAACCATCACGAATGAATATCTATTTGCTTGCCGGTATCGCAACATCCAACAGTATTTTTACCGAATGCAAAATAAAGCTTGAAAAGCTATTTCAATCTGACGGCGTGGAGCCCGACATTCATGTCATTTTCCCCTATGGCGATGCCAGCCGCAGTTTGGTTCGGCAGGTGCTTGAGGTGAAAAGCGATTTGTCTAATCGTTTAACGGCAGGAAGAATCGGCGGGCAGCATGCGCTTGGGAAGATTAAAGAGACATTGACCAATGAACGCATTCTCCTGATTGGACACAGCGGCGGCGGAGCAGCTGCCTATCAAGCAGCGAAAATGCTGTATGAACAAGAAAAGATCGAGGATTTCCGCATCGTGCAGGTCGGATCGCCAAGAACGCCGATTGAGCCTAGGCTTCAGGACCGCGTCAGTTATTTTCATTCAATCGACAGATTGGGTAATCCAAGTGATCCGATTAGCCGGATCGGCACTTGGGGCGGCTGGAGCAGAGATCGCTTTACGATGCCAAGATGGAACCGCATGAAGTATGCGCCTGGTTATGTCGAGGGTATCCCTACGGTAGGAGGCCATGCCGATTATTTTCGCCATACGGAGGACTATGCCGACCAAGAGGCCGTCTGCAATTTGGATAAAACGGTTGACCGTGTGCGCGGCTGGTTGAAAGGATGGGTATGATCCTATACACTAAGAAGAAAGTATGCGGCCCGAAGGAATAGGGCTCATGCTTACGACTTAGGAGGTGAGCCAGTGGCAAATACCCATACGTACTCCAAAAAAGAAGAAATAGCTAACGCTGTCACCCATGGTATCGGAGCTGGTCTTAGCGTAGCCGCGCTTGTGCTGTTGATTGTATTCGCAGCATCGAAGGGGACGGGTCTTCATGTGGTTAGCTTTACGATATATGGAACGGCAATGCTGCTGCTGTATGCAGCTTCTACACTCGTTCACAGCTTCCCGGAGGGAAAAGCGAAGCGGGTATTCGAATCGCTGGATCACTCGTTTATCTATGTATTTATCGCGGGCACGTATACTCCGATTTTGTTCCACATCGTAAAAGGGACGCTCGGCTGGGCATTGTTTGGCATAGTATGGGGAGCCGCTCTCGTCGGAGTTATATTTAAAGCGTTTTTTGCATCGCGTTTTCTCTTCACGTCAACGATCATTTATATTGCTATGGGATGGATTATCGTTTTTGCCTGGAAGCCGTTGAACGAGCATTTGGCATCAGGAGGCATACAGCTGCTTGTTACCGGCGGTTTGTTATATACATTCGGTACGGTGTTTTATGTGTGGCGCGGTTTTCCTTATCACCATGCGGTATGGCATTTGTTTGTACTCGGCGGATCGATTGTCCACTTCTTTGCTATTTTGCTTTACGTGCTGCCGGCAAAATAAGGAATCCGCGTAAACAGCATAGCCCAAATAATTACGTATCCAAAAATAGTGAGGCAAATCTCATTCACCATGAATCCAGTTTCATGGAGGTAGAGATTTACTTCACTATTTTTTTGCGAGGCATGCTTTTAGAGATCAATCGCAGGGCACCAGCCGGGAGGATCTGCGCAAATGGACAAAGCAAATGAGGGATCCTCGTTTGCAAGATCGGCAAAGTAGCTCGATAAAATGTGATTGCCCGCGACGGAGCCCATCCGGAACGAGCGCTTAACTTCGCCTTTTACATGCATGTAGTAATACGTTTGTTTGGTTTTCGGGGATTGGTAAACGAGCGTTGGCAAATGCGGTACGATATCAAATTCATTTTGAAAGCGCCAGTGGGTTGCGATTGTTGCGTTATAGGTCGTCACAAACTTTGGATCGCCGATCCTAGGGGTCCCAAATGTATATACAATGGGGGACGTAAAAGCAGAATTGTTTGCCAGATCAATGGCCGCCAGCGTTGCTAGCGATCCGCCAAGGCTGTGCCCCGTAATGAACAATGGTTTATCGGGAGGAAGCTCCTTTAGAATATCGAGTATGCCGATACGGGCGGACATATAAATGTCGGTAAACCCTTTATGGGTGAGACCCGCGTTTTTGACGGGGCGGTATGCGGTCTGCTGAGCGATGAAATCGGATACCCAATCCACTGCGGAACCGCTGCCGCGAAAAGCAAGCACGGAGGCTCGCTCCGAAGACAGCACAAAACCGAATCTCTCCGCGCTGTTATCATAGGCTTTTGCAGTAAATTCGCCGACTAGGCTGTAGCCCCGCGGTACAAGGAACAAACCGTCCTTGTTGTTGTACTGCATATAGGTTTGCCCGCAAACGGCTGCCAAAAACAGAGCTGTTCGAAGATCCAGCTCCTGTGGTGCTTGTGTGTTTCTCGAGTTTGCTCCCTTTGCTCCCATATCATCCCTCCGCTCATACGGCTCCGGCTGTACCGATGTAGTATTGTATGATGAACTGGGCTAATGGGTACCGATGGATATAAAGTGGATATAAATGGACTTTATGATGGCAATCCAAGTATAATCGGGGAAGAAACCGATTCTGAAAGGGGATTCATTCATGACACTTCAAATAGGTATTGTGGGTACAGGCTGGTTTGGCATGATGCATGCAGAGAAGCTGGCCAAGCTGGACGGTGTGAATGTCGCGGCTTTCGTTGCGACGAATCAACAGAAAGCCGATGCGGCAGCACAGCGTTTTGAGGGCGCACGGGGTTATGATTCGATTCATCATATGCTTGATGACCGAAAGCTTGATGCCGTGTATGTATGTGTACCGCCGTTCGCGCATGGTGAAATCGAGTCAGCCTTACTTGAGAGAAGCATTCCTTTCCTGGTGGAAAAACCGATCGGAGTAGATGAGCAGCTGCCGACTGCCATTTTGAAGGGCATAGAGGAGAAGCAGCTTATCACATCAGTCGGCTATCATTTCCGTTACATGGAGGGGACCGACCGTGCAAGAGAGCTTCTGCGCGAGCGTACGGCTTTAATGGCGCTTGGTTACTGGATGGGCTCTATGCCAGGAGTAAGCTGGTGGCGCAAAATGGAGGGCTCGGGCGGACAGTTCGTCGAGCAGACAACCCATATCGTGGATTTGCTTCGCTATACTGTTGGTGAAGTAACGGAGGTTTATGCGGCATACGGCGACCGTTACATGAGCAGTGTCGAGGAAGGCGTAACCGTTCCTGATGTGGGTACGGTAACCTTAAAACTAGCAGGGGGCGCAGTGGCGACGATTAGCAATACTTGTGCCATTCCGGCGGGCGACCGTGCCGGGTTGCATATTTATACGAATAAGGGCGTACTGGAGCTGGGACATGGCGGATTGATTGATATGGAAGCGGGACGCAAAACAGAATATGCAAACCGAACCAATCCCTATGAGCTGGAAAACGATGCTTTTCTGCATGCGGTGAGAACGGGAGATACGTCGCGTATCCGATCGAGCTATGCGGATGCGGTGCTTACGCATCGAGTTACGATTGCGGCAAACTTATCTGCGCGTTCAGGACAGCCAATCAAGCTGTAGACAACGATTTAAATGAAGAAAAACCGTCTATACAGGTTATTGACCTGCATGGACGGTTTTTTGTTTGCATTCTGATGAGATGGTTTATGGCATGTAAAGAATCGGGTTAGTTTTTTTTTCGGCCTGAACGGGTTTTTGCTTGCGGCGGCGGTGCAGAAGCTGCTGCGGTAGAAGTTCGTTCGGAACGGCTTGCCTTCATCCGATCTGAGCGCTTTCCCCTTGGTGAGGAGCTGTCTGGTGCAATGATTTCCTTTGGCGTACGCCCATTCAGTAAATCGCCGGTCCAGCCTTTCTTCCAAAGCCAAATATACATGAAGAGAGTGATTATGCTAATGACGCCTATCATGGCCGCGAAACTCCATTTATAGTCCTTGAACGGCAGAATTTCGAAGTTGACCCCCCAAATGCTGCCTATGATCGTAGCCGGCAGGAATAGGACGGTAAATATCGTGAGCGTCTTCATGATATCATTGCCGCGGAAGTTAGAGATGGCATCGTCCATGGAGATAAGAGTATCAATTTCAAGCGCGTAATGCTTGAGCAGAGCATCGATTCGCTCAAGTTTATGGGTGATTCGCTGGAAGCTGTCAACATCGGTAAGATCGTTCATGAAAGCTTCTTTTGCGGCGCTGTGCACCTCTCTAATTGGGATAAAGAGATGGCTCCAATGCAGTAATTCATAGCGTCTCTCGAAAATAATATCGATGAGACCAGTGCGGTTCTCTTGGCGCATCGTCGTTTCCAGTTCGCCAAGCCGCGTCTCAAAGCCGTCCAAGCCGGCATGAAAGGTATCCAAAACGATGCTAAGCATAATGAAAAACGCTTCAGGGGCGGTCGCGCAGCTGTCGAGCTTTGAAGTATGCTGAGCGGATTGCACCCTGAGCGGAAGGCGCATATCCTCATGCAGCGTCAGTAATCGGTCCTCGGTCAGCCAAAAATGAAAGGGCTGAACATCTGCTTGATCATCGGATATTTGAAACATGAGGGTGCCGAAGAGCAGCTTCTTCGAATGAGAAGCGTCACCCACCGAAATCATATTTGTCCGTCTGCCGGAACATTCATCAATCCAAGAAGCGCATTCCGGAAAAAGATGCTTTAGCTCATCCGTGTGCTGCTCAGCAGCATCCTGTTCTTTTCTCGTAATGGCTTTAACGGCTCTTTGCTCTTCGCGTGAAGCATTTGTATGTTTTTGTGCATCTTTTCTGCTTGGCAAGGGTTCATTTCTTAGGGGTTGCTGCCTTGCTTGCTGCAGTACATGCCATTCCCATCCTGCGGGATAGCGAAGCATCCGATGGATCATCGCTTTGCCTCCTGCTTGTCCGAATTTCCAATATCTATTCCTTCATCATACCGTGAACTGCATTGATGCACAACCTAATCGTCAGATTAGGCAATACCATCTTAAATTCAAGCTGCCATTCTACAAAATGCGACTTATTCCGTCAAAAACAGGGCATACCAAGATTAGCTTGAAGCATGAACAGCATATGTATTTCTGTTTGTATCCAGGAGGTAAAGTCGATGGCTAGAAAGATTGGTATTTTTGAAACCGAACAGCAAGCAATTACTGCGATAGAACAACTCGAGCAGGCTGGCTTCGTCCAGGGCGAGATAAAAGTGCTTGCCAAGGATTCCGAGCATTCTAGGCGCATAGAAGCGGAGAGCGACGTCCATGTTGATGAGCTCAGAGAGCTTGAATCTACGTCAGACCATGATGGATCAAGCACCTTTGGAATGGCCGCTGCTACCGGTTATGCCGGCGTCGGCACAAACGCCGTTTACGGGATAACGGGTTATGGAGCGGCGCCTTATGCCGTGGGCGGCAATCCTTTTGCGGCTGCCATATTGTTTAATGAGGATGAGCACAGCAGCAGTTTGCATGCGCTCGGACTTGACGATGACGAAGCGCAAGTGTGCAGCAAAGCGCTGCAAAGCGGTTCCTTAATCGTCATCGTTGAAACCGATGAGAGCAAGTCGCTGTTTGATAAGGAAGGCGGTCCTGATTTGTCGCGCCTCGGCGCGGCAGAGGCCGTCTTTCGTGAATGTAACGCCTCAATAATTGCATCCGGTGCATAAGAGTCATTGTTAAGGATGTAAAAAAGAAGTCTCATTTAATACGCGAGTTGTTTCTTGCGGCTAGATGAGGCTTCTTCTTATTTATCTAAGCAAGTCTACATGCATGCAGGCTGCCTCTAGACATTAGTCAGGGATTTACGGTCCAGCTTCACCATATCCATTAAAGGATGTTTATCGCCAATAATCAGATCGCGTACGATATGGGCAGCAATCATACTGTATACGGTTCCGTTGCCCCCGTAGCCTAAGCAGTAATAGACGTTCTTCCAAGCAGGATCGACACCGATAAACGGCAAATTGTCGCATGATTCCCCAAAAGTAGCGCTCCATTCAAATTCAATCGGCGCCTGGAGCTCGGGAAATAGCGTTTTTAGCTGTTCATGCAGCTTTTTGCTTCGTTCTTGCCTTTGCTTTTCACTGTGAAGAGGCTGCTCGATATGCTCATCCAGGCCGCCAACGATGACGCGCCCATCGAGTGTCGTACGCATGTATAAATAAGGGCGTGCGGTTTCCCACACTAAAAAACGCTCATGCCAGCTTTCAAGATCATTCTGGATTCCGGTTACGAGCGCGAAAGAGCGGCTCATTTCCGCTTTGATCAGCTTACCGCGAAGCTCCTCAGGCTCGTAGCCGACCGCGTAAACCACATGTTCGGCTTCGATCTCATAGCCATCCCCGGTGCGAAGGCGGTGAATACCGCTTGGCAGTGTAACATGCGCAACAATATCCGTTTGCTCATAAATCTCAAGTCCGGCATCGGCTGCGGCGTTAGCGACACCGTTTACAAATTGATAGGGATTTACCTCTGCATCGCCATGTGTAATGATAGCGCCAGGCTTCCGGAACGGGAAATGCTTCTCGATATCATCAGGGGACCAATATTCAACGTCAAATCCGGATGCTTTCAGTGCCTCGTACTCTTTTTTTAGATTTGGCAGGTCTTGCTCGGTCGTAGCGTAAAAGAGGCTGCTTCTTCTTCTAAAGCCAACATCGGCTTTTAAAGATTCGGCGGCTTTTTCAATCAAATCAATGGCATCCCTGCATGCCCTATAAAAACTTTGAGCGTCACGCTCTCCGATTTGGTCAATTAAGTCGCATAACATGATATCGTTTGAGAACTGCAGCAAACCGCTATTTGCCAAGGTGCTGCCGCCTGACACCTGTCCCCGTTCTGCCATCAACACGGACAGGCCGCTGTCTATGAATACGGATGCGCAAATGGTGCCAGACATCCCGCCGCCGATAATGGCAACTTGTGTTTTTTTGTTTTCCCGCAGCGGCGTAAATTTCCGCGTACGGTCTAATGTATCCGGCCAATATAAGTTGCCGGTATATAGCTCCTTCATTGGTCATCACTCCCTAAGGTAGTATTACCCGATTTTAGGAATATGAAGCGACGGAAGGCCGATACTAATGCATGCAGGTTAAATGGTAAAATTATTCCTCAAGGCTCCGCATCGCTTCGCGATATGCCGTTGGCGATTGTCCGTGAAAACGGCGGAATTGCTTCGAGAAATAAAGCGCGTCCTGCAGTCCGACAGAGGCGGAGATCTGTTCAATCGTAAGCTCGGGACGTTCGCGCAGCATCTGCCGCGCTTTGTCGATTCGCAGTTGAAGGAGGAATGTTACAGGGGATACGCTGGTCCGCTGCTTGAACAAGCGAGACAAATAGGCCCGGTTATAACCAAGAGATTCTGCCATTTGCGCAATAGAAACCGGATGGGCATACTGCGTGGACAAGTAATGGACAACCTGCCGGAACAGATGGTCGCCCTCTGCCTGCGCGGTGCGCGGCGAGCTTCCGCTTTGTGAAAGCAATAATGTTTTGTATTCGGCCAGCAGCAAGTGCAGATAGCCGGCCGCCTTCATATCCGCCGCGATGCCGCCGCGCCTGAAGGTCTCGAATATTTGACGGAACAAGGCACTGGTGCGCCGTTTATCCGGAGTAAACACAACCTGCTGCCCGGCAGTAAAGCCGGATGCGGAAACGAGCTCGGCCGCTTGCGTTCCATTAAAAGCGACCCAGCGGTACCGCCAAGGCTGGTCGTTGTCCGATTCGTAGCTGATCAGCTGCTCCGGMTCAATCAGGAAAGTGTGGCCGGCACGGAGCTCATGCCTATTGCCGTCGCAAATAAAAAGCCCTTTGCCCTCGAGCACGGTATGCATTAAATAAAAATCATACACCTTTGGGCCAAGCCGGTGGAGGGGCTTGGTCTGGCTCTCGCCGGCAAACAGCACATTCAGCCTCGGATTCTCGCTGCCGTCAATAACCGGATTGGAGGCTACCTTATACATATCCTGCTGCATTTTACATTACACCTGCTTTATATTGAAATGATAATGCGAACAATTGCATAGTTTTCACTATCATAGCATGTCCTCTGACCTACAGAGAAGTCACATTAATCCATATAAAAAGCACTTGCCGCCATTTCGTTTTACAGCGGGTTCCCTTATACTGAAGTTGAAATCAAAACAAACTAATTTGATAAAAAGGAACGTGATAGCAAATGGCAAACATTGACGCGCTAACACAGCAATTCATACAGCAATACGGCGGAGAAGCGGGCGACATCGCCGTATTCCATGCTCCGGGCCGTGTAAACCTGATCGGGGAGCATACAGATTATAACGGAGGTTATGTTTTCCCGGCTGCACTAACCTTCGGTACGACTCTGCTTATCCGCAAGCGACCAGACAACCAGCTTGGACTTGCGACAACGAACTTCCCTTCTTCGAAAAGCTTCTCGCTGGATGCGATTGTTTATGATGAGGCTGACGACTGGATGAACTACCCAAAAGGAATCGTATATGAGCTTCAACAAAGCGGCGTGCAATTCACTAACGGCTACGACTTGCTGTACCATGGCGAGATTCCGAACGGAGCTGGACTTTCCTCCTCTGCTTCCATTGAAGTTGTAACGGCGTTCGCGCTTCAAACGCTGGAAGGCCTAAAGACAGACAAGGTGAAAATCGCTTTGCTTTCGCAAAAATCCGAAAATGAATTTAACGGCGTGCAATGCGGCATCATGGATCAATTTGCCGTAGCAAACGGCAAAAAGGACCATGCGATTCTCTTAATGTGCGATACGCTCGAGTATGATCTTATTCCTTTTGTCTCAGGCAAATATAAGCTTGTCATCGGAAATACGAATAAACGCCGCGGTCTTGTTGATTCAGCATATAACGAGCGTCGTGCGCAATGTGAGCAAGCGGTTCAGGATCTGCAAGGGGCGTTCCCCGAGCTTACTCTGCTCGGACAAATCAGCCTTGAGCAGTTCAATTCCGCTAAGCATTTGATTAAGGATGAGACCGTACAGAAACGTGCTCAGCATGTCGTGGAAGAAATCGACCGCGTTCTGCAATCGATCAAAGCTCTGAAAGCAAATGACCTGGCTCAATTCGGCCAATTGATGAACGGCTCCCATGATTCATTGCGCGATCTATATGAAGTAACAGGCGCAGAACTGGATGCGATGGTTGCGGCGGCTCGTCAAGTGCCAGGCGTGCTTGGCTCCCGTATGACGGGCGCGGGCTTTGGCGGATGCACAGTTTCACTCGTGCATGAAGACAGCTTAGAAGCGTTCCAAGAAGAGGTAGGCCGCAAATACAACGAAGCGACAGGCTTAAAGGCTGACTTCTATGTATGCACCATTGGAAACGGCGTAGAACGTCTCGTATAATCACTTTATTTCAACAGCAACCATTTGGAGAGGGGAAATGAAAGATGGCAGTTTTAGTGACAGGTGGAGCAGGTTATATTGGCTCGCATGCCGTAGCGGCTTTACAGGAGCGCGGTGAAGAAATCGTTATCGTCGACAACCTGCAGCAAGGACATCGCAGCGCATTGCTTGGAGGGAAACTTTACGTGGGCGATCTTCGCGATGCAGCGTTCATGGATACGGTATTTAAAGAGAACGAGATCGATGCGGTCATTCATTTCGCAGCAAACTCGCTAGTGGGCGAGAGCATGAAGGACCCTGGGAAATATTATCATAACAACGTGTTCGGTACGCTGTGCCTGCTTGAGAAGATGAACGAGTATAATGTTCGCAAAATCGTATTTTCGTCCACTGCCGCAACTTACGGCGAGCCGGAAAACGTGCCAATCGATGAGTTTGACCGTACGCTTCCGACCAATGCTTATGGCGAAACGAAGCTGGCTATGGAAAAAATGATGAAATGGTTCGATGTTGCCCATAACATCAAGTTCGTTTCCCTTCGCTACTTCAATGCAGCCGGCGCGCATGAAAGCGGAAAAATCGGCGAAGACCACAGCCCGGAAACGCATTTGATTCCAATCGTGCTCCAAGCAGCGCTTGGTCAGCGTCCGCATATTTCCGTCTTCGGGGAAGATTACGATACGCCGGACGGCACTTGCATCCGCGACTATATCCATGTAAGCGACTTGGCTGACGCGCATGTGCTGGCTGTAGACCGCCTTCGCAGCGGAGCGGACAGTGCCGTTTACAACCTGGGTAACGGAACGGGCTTCTCGGTCAAACAAGTCATCGATATTGCCAGAGCCGTAACCGGAAAAGAAATTCCTGCCGTATTTGAGGCTCGCCGCGCAGGCGACCCGGCTACGCTTGTTGCTTCGTCTGATCGTGCCCGCAAGGAGCTGGGCTGGAATCCGAAACGCGACAAACTCGAGGACATTATAAGAAGCGCTTGGAACTGGCATGAAGCGAATCCAAACGGTTACAACGACTAAGGTTACCCGCTTAACCGAAAGGGGCTACATCAATTGGCAAAAGAACAACACGAGATATCAGCTAACGACGCGCTGATTCTAATCGAAAGATTGCTGCAGTTCGCTGTGCAGCGTAAGCTGCTGGCCGATCAGCTGGATACGCATGCAGCCAGAAATGAGCTGCTTGATTTGTTTGGCTTCACGGAAGCTTTCGAGGGGAATGTAACCGAGGAGCATCTGGAGAGCGCGGTTCCGCTGCTGGAGTGGCTGCTCGATTACGGTTATGCAATCGGATTGATCCCAGACAACTCTACAACATACCGCGACCTGCTTGATGCCCGCATCATGGGTTATTTATTGCCGCGTCCATCCGAAGTGAGCGCTGCATTTCAGCGTTTAACTAAGGAAGAGGGGCTAAAAGCAGCCACCGATGCCTTCTACAATCTGAGCATCGACTCGAACTATATTCGGATGGACCGCATACGCAAAAATTTGTACTGGCCCCATGAGACGGAGTTCGGCAAACTCGAAATCACGATTAACCTTTCGAAGCCTGAGAAAGATCCGAAGGAAATTGCCCTGCTCAAAACGATGCCGCAGGCGAAATATCCGAAATGCTTGTTATGCGTCGAAAATGTAGGATACGCGGGACGTCCGGATCATCCTGCGCGTCAAAACCTGCGTGTATTGCCGCTGACGCTGCAAGAGGAGCAATGGTATTTCCAATATTCTCCTTATGTGTACTACAACGAGCACAGCATTATTTTCAAAGGCGTGCACGAGCCGATGATTATATCCCACTCGTCCTTTGCAAGGCTGCTCGATTTTGTGGAGCAATTTCCGCATTATTTTATCGGCTCTAACGCCGATTTGCCGATCGTTGGCGGCTCGATTCTAAGCCATGACCATTTCCAAGGCGGCCGTCACGTGTTTCCGATGGAGGCTGCCTCCACTGATGTCTTATTTGTTGATCCGAAGCTTCCCGGCGTTCGCTTTGGTATCGTGAATTGGCCGATGTCTGTCGTACGGGTCAATGGCACGTCAAAGGCAGACGTACACAGCGCGGCATGCCGACTGCTCGACGAGTGGCGGGCTTATAGCGATGCTGCGGCAGATGTGCTTGCTTACACCAAGGAAGCGGACGGTAAGCTAACGCCTCACAACACCATCACGCCTATTGCAAGGCTGCGTGATAACGGCGAATATGAGGTCGATTTGGTGCTGCGCAACAACCGTACAAGCGAAGAGCACCCGGACGGCATTTTCCATCCGCATCAGCACTTGCATCATGTTAAGAAAGAAAACATCGGGTTAATCGAAGTCATGGGGCTTGCGGTGCTGCCAGGACGCTTGAAGGATGAGCTAGAGCAAATCGCAGCTTATTTGACAGGCGAGGCAGCAGCTACTTCCGCTGAACTTCAGGCTGATACACATCCGCTTCATAAGCATGCGGACTGGCTCTTGTCGCTTATCGAGCGCTTTGGCACGGCTAATACAGCGGAGCAAGCCAAAACAATCGTGGAGTCTGAAACAGGCGGCAAGTTCTTGGAGGTGCTGAAGGACGCAGGGGTGTACAAGCGTACAGCAGACGGCGCTGCAGCATTCGAGCGGTTCTTAACGACAATAGGGCTTCAAAGAGCATAGTATAAAAGAACCTCCATTTGCGCTGGATGATCAGCGGCGGAATGGAGGTTTTTATATTTTTGTAAGAATGAGCCAAAACGCTTAATAAACATGAAATGTGAAATTATATTAATTTGTAAAGTGACAAAATTTATGGTATTTTTTATATGATAAACAAAGCTATTTGAATAATTATTTTTATAACTCTATAAACTATTTATCGGAGGGGTCATGATGTCCGAAAAAATGCTGCCGCTAGACGATTTTTTGCAGCTGAGCACAGACGAGCAGGTAGAGAAGCTTAAGCGTTGGAAGATGGACTATACGCTTAAAGATATTCGAGAGGCTTGGAATTTTAAACATTCCGCCCAATATTACATGCTGCTGAAGAAGCTGCGCATTTATGAAAGAGTCGTAAATAAATCAGATAAATTTTATCCTGTACAAGAGCAGTTGATCGCCAGGGCCAATGCGGGCGGAGATCGCGGCTGGGCAGGGCAGAATGCTTACTCGGATCGGAAGCTGCCGGCAGATAGCTTTGACTATCACTTGAATACGACGTTAAGCGGGCCTGAACTCGCAGATAAGCTGGAGAGAATCGCACATTTCCTTAAAGGCGAGCATAAAGAAGTATCGATTAAGCTGTCTATAGAAGCTGCGGAAGTGGAAGCCGAAGAACAGGATTAATAGCTGTAAAAGCAAAAAAAGAACCGAGCTCGGCGAAAGTGCCAGGCTCGGTTCTTCTTATGTTGGAAAATGAAAATTATTGTCTGATACTGGAATATTTTGCTTTAAAAAAACATTATTGTAAACGCAGCTTGCCAAGCTCGGACACAAGCGCTTCAACCTCGCTAATGCTAAACTTTTCCTTGGATGCGACGACTTCGTAAAGGTCTCTTATATCCTCATATTTGGCAAGGTCGAAGTTAGATGCCTGCATAGCTGCGGCGGAAGCCATTTTAAGCTTTGTTTTGATAACCTCAATCATAAATTCGACATTTTCTTGGGTTTGCAAGTCTAAATTAGTCATGGAGTGCCTCCTGAATTTTTTGTGAGCCGTAAGCGGCCTCGGGGAAATAAGCGTATTCGGACATGTTGCTTTGCTGCAATTGTAACATGTTTCAAAAGGGAATGACCACAAATTGAACAGTAACTTAAAATTGGATACAATTAATAGTAGAATGACAAAGTAATCAATCACAGGGCAGGTGCAAGGCGACGGAACAGCTAACGAAAAGTGAAATAGATCTATTTCTTGAGGCAGTTGCAAATAAGCATCAAGATCGAAGCCGCATTGCATTTGTTTGTATTGGCAGCGACCGTTCAACCGGCGATTCCTTTGGTCCTCTTGCAGGAAGCCTGCTTAAGGAACGCGGCTGGCCGATTGTCATCGGGACGCTGCAGCAGCCTTGCGATGCGCATGCCGTAGAGCACGCGGCACTTGAGGTACCTAAGGAATGCACGATCATCGCTATAGATGCTTGCCTTGGAAAACCAGGCTCTATTGGACGCTGCCTAGTGTCGGAGGGCCCGCTTCAGCCAGGGAAAGCCATCGGGCGCAGATTGCCGGCAATCGGAGATTACAGTATAGCCGGCGTAGTGAATGCAAATGGCCCAAAGGCCTATTGGATGCTGCAAACGACGTCGCTTTATCAAGTGATGCGTATGGCAAACGAGGTAGTGAATGCAATCGAAGCAGCTTGGGGCAGCTACATAGATGATGCGACATCAGTAAATCCTGAATTACAAATCCCGGTTTTGTAAAGGAGCATACAGTAAATGAGCAACGAAGAATTAGGTAATGTGGAGTCAATCGCGCAGCGCAAGCTATTTTTGAATAACGGAGTAGAACTGGCTTATTATGATTCCCACCCGCATGACGGCGGAGCAGCGGACGGTATTTCCGAGGTTGTGGTTTTGCTTCACGGCTATTGCGGCAGCTCTGCGTATTGGGAGAGCATTGTAGAGGAGCTGGAACAATCGGTACGCATTATTGCGCCTGACGCGCGCGGACATGGCAGAAGCTCTGCGCCGAACGAAGAGGTCTACACGATGGAAATGTATGCAGAGGATATTGCCGAATTGCTGATCAAGCTGCAAATTCACAACGCGGTGCTGCTCGGTCACTCTTTAGGCGGTTATATCACTTTGGCATTCGCAGAGAAATATGCGAAGAAGCTCTCAGGCTTCGGTCTCATTCATTCGACAGCGCTCCCGGACAGCGACGCAGCGAAGGAAAACCGGGATAAGGCCGTTGCGGCATTAGAGCAAAACGGTGTTCAGTCATTCGTAGACGGGCTTATTCCTAAGCTCTTTGCCCCGGCTAACGTAGAAGCTTTGCAAGGCGAGGTCGAACGCGGGAAACGAATCGGCTACGGCACAGCTCTGCAAGGCGCGATCGCCACGGCCAAAGGGATGAAGGCCCGGCCTGACCGCAAGCATATTATCGAGCAGGCAGAGCTGCCCGTGCTGCTGGTAGCAGGCGTCAATGATAAAGTCATTCCGCTGGAGAGTGCTTTTGCGGCAGTGAACGGTTCGACAACAAAGGTAGAACTAGGCAGCTCCGGCCACATGGGAATGGTGGAGCAGCCGAAGGAGCTAATCACAGCAATCGTCAGCTTCGTGAATTCAAAGCAGTAACATGCAGGGAGAGGGGAAGCGATATGTTTCAACGCGATTACTTCATGCGGATGATTGAGCAAATGACGGAAGCCGTCGGCCAAATTTTGAATCTGAGGCGCGAACGAAAGCATGAGGACGCGCTGCTTTTCATAGACGAGCTGCTGGATAAAAAATTCCGTCTGAGCAGCAAGCTCATTCGTTCATTATCGGACGACGATTTGATGAGGATGATGACGACGAACGGTATATTGGAAACCGATCATTTGCAAGCAATCGCTATCTTGATGAAGCATGAGGCTGAGCTGAATGCGGAGCTGGGCAAGGAGGACGAGAGCTTCATTGCCAATCTGAAATCTCTCCATCTCTTTTTGCGGTTATCGCTTGTTGGCGCGGAGCCGACGCTCGCGGAGCCTCGCGTGCAGATCAAGGAGCTGCTGGAGCGGCTCCTGCCATATGAGCTTCCGAGGCAGACCAAGCGGCTTCTTACGGATTGGCATATGGAGGAGGGCCGTTATGATTCCRCCGAGAATCTCATGCATGAGCTGCTCGAGGATAACGGACTTGGCCGGGCAGAGGCAGAGGAGCTTTACAAACGAATGCTGCTGCAGTCGGATGAACGGCTTGAGGCAGGCGGGTTGCCCCGCGAGGAAATCAAGCAGGGCCTAGAAGCTTTATCAAGCAAGTAAATATGACTTTAGACTAAGCGTAGAACGGTAAAACGGTATGCTTAGCTTCAATAAAGGCCTAGGAGTGAAGATGCGCATGACGGAACAATGGCAGCAAGACATCTCAAAATGGATCAGCGGCAAAGAGCTGCTGCAGGCAACGCTAAGCCAGCCTAAGCGGAAGGACGGTACCGTGGCGCCCAAAACAGTCATCCGTCCAATCGAGATGAAGAGCGGACTCTATTATCAATTTGAATATCATTTTGCGAATAAAGTTACGCATGACAATATTGAAGGGACAAAGGCTGCGGAGAGAGTCATTGACCTGCTGCAGGAAAATTACCGGCAAGCTCTTGTGAAAACGCCTGAGGCTGATGTCCAACTGCTCTTTAATAAGAAAGGCAAAGCAGCGGTGCTGAAGAAGCCTCCTACAGGGGATTCGAAAAAAGGAGTCCAGCAGCATAACAGGCAAAAACAGCGGGTGCTCGCGGAAGGCAAAGCTGCGCCGTTCCTTGTCGAGCTGGGCATCATGACGCCTGAGGGCTTGGTCCATGCGAAAAAACAAGATAAATACAGGCAGATCAATCGTTTCCTGGAGATGGTTACGGATGTACTTGCGTACTTGCCGACAGACAGGGAGCTTACGATCGTTGATTTTGGCTGCGGTAAATCGTATTTGACGTTTGCGCTTTACCATTTGCTTGCAGTAGAGCAGCAGCGGAAAATTAATATTATCGGTCTCGATTTAAAAGCGGATGTCATCGCGTTCTGCTCTGAGCTTGCGGAGAAGCTCGGTTACGATAAGCTGCAATTTCTTGTTGGCGACATTGCCGAATATGAGGAGCTGCAAGCAGCTGATATGGTCGTCACCCTGCATGCATGCGATACAGCCACGGATGCTGCCCTTGCTAAGGCGGTCAACTGGGGAGCCTCGGTTATTATGTCAGTTCCGTGCTGTCAGCATGAGCTGTTCAAACAGGTCGATAACGATGTACTCTCGCCGCTTTTGTCGCAAGGCTTGCTGAAGGAGCGTTTTTCTGCGCTGGCAACGGATGCGGCACGCGGGACCCTGCTTGAGGTATTGGGGTACAAGGTGCAAATGCTAGAATTCGTAGATCCGGAGCATACGCCCAAAAATCTGCTTATTCGTGCCGTTCGTTCGGATCAGCAGGGGATTTCTATGAAAAAATGGGAGCAGTACGAGCAATTCCGCCAGTTTCTGAACATCTCGCCCTCTCTTGAGCAAATGCTCGCTGAGCGTTGGCCGAATGCCATCTCTAAATAATGGTTATTAAGACGATTGTTAAACTTTGAGTTTTTTGATGTTAAGTAATTGTCGATATAATTAACATTTGCTACAATGGAAGAAGATGGCTATCAAATGAATGGGTGAACCGTAATGGAATGGATGATCTGGCTAGACTTTAGTATGTTTCTAGTGCTGCTCGGCTTGTTTTTCTACGTGTTTGCCACAAGCACCGTTACGGTCCTGCATCGCATTTACCTTTCTTTACATATCGTTTTTATGAGCTGGACACTCTCTCAATTCGTTTACCAGACAGTTACCGCAACGGCCTTCAAACTATTCTATCTCTCGGTTTCATACATAGGGCTTTCCTTGCTTGGCATTGGTTGGTTTGCTTTTATCCTTTTTCTTACCGGCCAGTCGTATGTGATACGAAAGAGCCGGTTGTTCATTTTAGCCATACCTGCTCTTACATCCGTAGCAGCAGTCGTCATCAACCCAAACGGCATGTTTTTAAGTATCAATGAACGGCTCAGCCCGATGAAGCAGCTTCAGCATGGGCCGTTATATTGGATTATGATTGTCCAGCTGATTCTCTATATGGTAATCTCGTTCACGATCATGTTTTACAAGCTGCGAGGCGAAAATTCGGTTAGGCAGCGTACTTTAATCAAGACAGCAATAACCGGCATGTTCGTGTTGGTTTCGTTTGCTATCGCTGATTTGATTGTCAATGTTGTACTCATTGAGGAAATGAATCGATATGTTCCGCTTATTTCAGTTGGCATGGCGCTTGCGGCTGTCTATCTGGTTCATGCCATCAGAAGGAATAAAGTACTCGACATTATTCAAACGGTCCAAAGGGACGTTATGAATACGATGTCGATGGGCATTATCGTATTGGACGAGAATGATATCATCATAGAAGTGAATAAAGTGATCAAGCCGATCCTGCGGCTGCGCATAGGCGATAAATTTAATCCTGCTCTGCTTGGCCCGCAGTTCAAGGGAGAGGTATCAAGGGAGTTTACGGCTTTTTTCGAGGAGCAGCGTAAGCGGCCTTTGGACAGGCATGAGATCGAAATTGCTATATCTTACGATAAGTACCGGCATATTATCGTTCAATCGGCTCCTATTCTGAATAATAAGAAAACACCGGTAGGAAGGCTGCTTACCTTCCAGGACGTAACCGAGCTCCGGCTGCTCGTAGAAGAGACAAATGACCAGAATGAGCAGCTTCAGGATCGAAACCGCGATCTGCTTATTATGCAGGATGAGCTGTTTCAAGCGAATAAAAAACTGGAGCATATGGCGATAACCGACGGATTGACAGGCTGCTTCAACCGACGGTATTTGCTGCATCAGCTTGAGCAAGAGGTCGTTGCGAATATCCGTTACGGCATTCCCTTTTCTATCTTTTTATTTGATCTGGATCACTTCAAATCCATCAACGATAAGTACGGACATTTGGTTGGCGACGAAGTGCTTTGCGGCACGGTGGATGCAGTGCGGGGCTCGTTACGGTTTACGGATATTTTGGCCCGATACGGCGGAGAAGAATTCACGGTGTATTTGCCGCATACAAACCGGGATCAGGCGGATCAAATTGCCGAGCTGCTGATGGAATCGGTAGAGCAGAACAAAATCAATATGGGGAACGGTGAAATGCCGGTCTCGGTAACGATAAGCATGGGCGTCATCTCCATTGAGCACTTTGAACCATCTGACCTTGCGGACCCCAAAGCCTTTTTACGGGAGCTGCTCGCGCAGGCGGATGCTGCGCTGTACGAAGCGAAATTTAATGGCCGCAACCGGATTGTAAAACGAAAACTAGCCTAGAGGCCCGAACATGATGTTCGGGCTTTTTTTCAAAATATAAGAACGTATAAATTTTAACCTTATACGATGCTTATATTTCACCGCGAAACGAGCTTTTGCCGCCAAGGACGGCGTCAGCCGTTTACGCTTGTGCGGTCTGCATAGTCAGTAGGGGAGAGTTCTGCTAAAATAGATGCTATCGGGTTACAAGCGCTAAACTATCGAAGGCGGGAACTAATCTAATGAGAAAAGTGCAAATTGGAATGGTCAAGCCGGGAGACAGAGTGGCTAAACCCATTTTCCAAGAAAACGGCAACGTACTTCTGGGAGAAGGGGTAGAGCTCAATGATCGTTACATCGATCGATTGCGTAACCTGGGCATTGATTTTCTATTCATAGAGGATGGCTTAACGGAGGATCTTATTCCCGAGGATACGATCAGAGATGAAACACGTAAGCAAGCGGTCGATACCATTTATAAAACGATGAACTCATTCAAAGACCAAAACATATCAAAAGGCCGGACGATCGCACCCGACATGGGCCGGAATTTCCGGGCGGTGTTTGGACAAATCATGCAGGACCTATCTTCAAGACCAAATATGCTTGTTAATTTAACGAGTATTCATGCCATGGACGGTTATTTGTTTCAGCATTCCTTTAATGTAGCTGTGCTTGCTGGCATCATGGGCATAGCAAAAGGCCTTAACCGTAATCAGCTGGAAGAGCTGGGCATTGGCGCGCTTCTCTTCGATATCGGGATGACAAAGGTTCCGCAGAAGCTATTGAATCATACTGGAGCCTTATCGGCAGAGGAACGTACTATTATTCAAGGGCATGCGAAGGACGGCTTCGATATTTTGCGGAAGTATCATGATATATCGATCGTATCCGCGCATTGCGCGCTGCAGCATCATGAGCGCTTTAATGGCTCGGGCTATCCGCGCGGGCTCAAGGAAAGTGAAATTCACTTGTATGGTCAAATCGTCGGCTTAGCGGACACGTTTGATGCGTTAACTTCCCCGCGACCGTACCGGAAGCGTTATACGGCGAGCGAAGCCATCGAGTTTCTGTTTGCCGCCGGAGGTACTTTTTTTGATCATGAGCTTATTAAGCTCTTTTGTCGACATATATCGATTTATCCGGTGGCCACCTCGCTCCTGCTCAGTACCGGGCAGGTCGGTGTCGTATCGGAAAATAACGAGCTTGCCGTTCATCGTCCACGCGTACGCATCATCATGGAGCCCGATGGCACGATGCCGGCCTCGCCCTATGAGATCGAGCTGAAGGACGAGCTGTTTATTACCGTCGTCAAAGAGCTATAAAGCTTTCAGCGGTTAGATTAGGCAGTTCATATAGGAGCCAGACCATACCAAATCTTCGATTCTCGCATATTTTAATATAAATGCGGGAAGGAGTGAAAGTATGGCAAATCGGGTAGTACCCCCTCTATTTAATCCTAAAAACGTGGATAAAATACTACTAAATAAATCAAGTGCCCGCAGAATTCAAAGCGGTCCTACATTTAATCGCTTGACGGTATTGTGGGTTGACGGCAGCGGTGTTCCATTCAATACAACAGGCTTTAACGCAGCTTTGTATAGAGGCAGTACGCTTATTCAAACCGCGGCTTTTGATCGTTTCGGCGTCGTGTTTTTTAGTTTGATAACGACATTAACGACCACGAATTATACCATTCAGGTATATGATAGCTTTGGCAGAGTCTATCGCACCAAATCGATACCGGCGGGCGTAGAAGCGTTCTCGGTTATCGGCTAACCAAAGGAACTCAGAAACCTTCCAAATCGGCTGCTGCATGCTGCCGGAGCGGAAGGTTTCTTTTTGCAATAATAGTAGACTTGCTTTATATCTGGTAGCGTTTAAGGTAAAATGATGAGAAAAAGAGCCAGTAGGGGATGTGAGTTCACTTATGGGATCATTACAGCACCACAAGCTGTCCAAGCTCGAAGTGCTGCGAAGAGTACTATTTATTACGCTCGGCGCTGCGCTCGTCTCGGTTGGATTGGAAATCTTTCTAGTACCAAATCACATTATTGATGGCGGTATTGTCGGTATATCGATCATGGCCTCCCATTTATCCTCATTGCCGCTCGGTCTTTTTCTGTTTTTATTGAATTTGCCTTTTTTGTTTCTCGGGTATAAGCAAATCGGAAAAACCTTCGCGATTTCGACCTTATATGGCGTATCGGTGATGTCGCTCGGAACGTTTTTGCTTCATCCGGTGCCGCCGCTTACGGTTGAGCCCTTTTTGGCCGCTATTTTTGGCGGCGTGATTCTGGGCATTGGAGTCGGTATGGTCATTCGTTTCGGGGGCTCGCTTGACGGTACTGAGATCGTTGCGATCTTGTTTAATAAGAAGCTTCCATTCTCCGTTGGCGAGACGGTAATGTTTTTCAACTTATTTATTCTCGGCAGCGCTGGTTTTGTTTTCGGCTGGGACCGGGCGATGTATTCTCTTATCGCGTATTACATTGCTTTCAGAATGATTGATGTGACCATCGAGGGCTTTGATGAATCCAAGGCGGTTTGGATTATTAGCGACGAAGCGAAAGAGATCGGCGCGGCGATCATGAGCAGGCTGGGACGCGGCGTTACTTATTTGCATGGGGAAGGCGGCTTTACGGGCGGCAGCAAACGCGTTATTTTTTGTGTCATTACGCGCCTGGAAGAAGCAAAGATGAAGTCTATCGTACATGAACTCGATCCCGTGGCGTTTCTCGCTGTCGGCAATATTCACGATGTGAAGGGCGGACGGTTTAAGAAACGGGATATTCACTAATGATGATAGTAGTCCTTATGAACAGATGACGAGGCCGGATCTGCTTGAAGCGAGCGGCAAACTGGGGCTTGGATGAAGGAGAACTGCATTTTGGATGAGTTTGCGAGTATTCATCATTGGACGGCGGCCAGGCAGGAGAGCAAATGGCAGCAGCGGCGCGGCGTTATTACGGGTATAGGCGACGATACCGCTGTCGTAGATCCCGCTTCCGCGGAGGATGGCGTAGCTGTTCCGAAGCGGCTGCTGCTGGCGGTCGACACGATGGTGGAGACCGTCCACTTTAAACAGTCGACGATGCGGGACGAGGATGTCGGCTATAAGGCGCTTGCGGCGAACATTAGCGACATTGCCGCGATGGGGGGCGTGCCCTTGCATGCGCTCGTCTCGGTCAGCGTGCCGGCCGCGTACACGCCGGAGCGGATGCGGAGGCTGTACGATGGGCTGTACGAGTGCGCCGAGCGCTACGGGGTTGCGATTGCAGGCGGCGATACGACGTCGACGCCGGGGCAGTTGGTTGTCGCGGTAACGGTGACGGGAACCGTTGAAGCGGGGCGTGAACTGCTCCGCTCTGGCGCGAAGCCGGGCGATGCGGTGTTTGTGACCGGCGCCGTCGGGATGTCGGCGGCGGGCCTGCACGCGCTGCTGGCGCAGGAGGAGCGTGCAGGTGAGACGCTGTATCCGGCTGATTTCAGCAGTGAGCCGGAGGCGTCGATCGTGCTAGCGCATCAGCGGCCGAGTCCGTCGGTGCGTGCTGGGCGGCTTCTGCTTTCGCGCGGAAGCTGCCGCTCGCTAAACGATGTTAGCGACGGGTTGGCGAGCGAGGCATGGGAAATTGCGGAGGCCTCGGGGCTGCGCCTTGTGCTGAGGGAAGCGCAGTTGCCGAGAAGCGGAACCTTGGCAGCTTATGCGTCAAGGTTGGGCATCGATCCGCTTGATTGGATGCTCTATGGCGGCGAAGATTATGTATTGCTGGGTACGATGGCTTCCGAGGATGCGGAATTCATGCGAGCTGCTTTTCATCAAGAGGGCCTACCATTTTTTATTATCGGGGAAACCGAGGAGGGCGAGCCTGGAGTAGAGCTCATACGCTATAATCAGGTTTATAAGTCCCCATCGGAGAAGAGAGTAAAACTTAAGAAGCGCGGATACAATCATTTTTCGTGATGAACGGGTGAATAGAATATGCAGCAACAGATAAACCAAGCCACATGGCTTACGCAAACGGAGCAAGATACGGTAGCCTTGGCTGAGCAGCTTGCTGCTTGGGTAAAACCGGGCGCAATACTTGCGTTGGACGGCGATTTAGGCGCAGGCAAAACGCGATTTTCGCAAGCCTTTGCCAGAGTGATCGGCGTAAAGGGAATCGTAAATAGCCCGACCTTTACCATTATAAAAGAATATGAAGGGGAACAGCTTCCCTTTTATCATATGGATGTATACAGGCTTTCGCTGGAGGAAGCGGACGAGCTTGGTTTGGACGATTATTTTTATGGTGACGGCGTAACAATCGTAGAGTGGGCAAGCTTGATTAAAGAGCTGCTCCCAGCTGAGCGGCTGGAGCTGTATATCGAGCACCTAGGCGATGAAAAACGGCGCATACAGCTAACAGGTCATGGCGAAATTTACGCAAGCTGGTGCCGTGCAGTAAGCGAGATAGGAGCAGGCAGATGAAAACCGGACAGAGGCAAGAAGGAACCATTTTGGCTTTAGATACGTCAACGGCATCGATGGCTGCCGCAATTGTAAGCGGTCAAGAAGTGCTTGCTGAAATACAAACATTGGCCGAGAGAAATCACTCGGTTCACGTAGTTACGCACATTAAGGAAATGCTGTTGAAAAGCGGGATTACCGATTCAGACATTGAGGCAATCGCTGTAGGAAACGGACCTGGCTCCTATACAGGAATGCGTATTGCGGTGTCCGTAGCCAAGACGCTTGCTTGGGTTTGGAACAAACCTTTAATCGGCGTATCCAGCCTAGAGGCGCTTGCTTATGGCGCTTGGCACCAGCATTCGGAGAAGCAAGCGGAGTTAGATAATACGCTGGATGGCGAACACTGGATACTTCCGATTATGGATGCACGGCGAGGGCAGGTTTACTCCTCCGGTTTTTCGATGAACAATAGGACGGAGTGGAGCCGCTGGCTTGATGATGGCGTGCGTCTTATGAAGGACTTTGTGGATCAGCTGGAGCAGCGATTGGCAGAGCAGAAGGGCAAGGTTCGAAGCATCTCACTAGTGGGGGATTTGTCTCTTCATGAGCAAGAGGCGGCGCGCTTGCAGCAGGTTGGCGAGTCCGCAGGCGCAGCGGTTCGGCTCCAGCCATATATCCAAGAGGGACAGTGGATAGCAAAGCTTGGCCGTATTAGACTTGAAGCAGGTCTGGTAGAGGACCCGCATACTTTTATTCCTAACTACACGCAGCTTACCGAGGCTGAAGTCGTTTGGAAAGCGAAGCAGGCAGGTGAAGCGAAGGTATGAAGGTAGATGTGAATGAGCTCATTTACCGTGCCATGACGATGGCGGATATTCCTGCTATCGTTGATATCGAGCATGAAGCCTTCACGAGTCCTTGGACAGCGGAGGCGTTTACGAATGAGCTTATGAATAACTTATTTGCCCGTTATATGATCATGGAATACGAAGGCCTAATCATAGGCTATGGCGGCATGTGGGTCATTATGGACGAAGCGCATGTGACGAACATCGCGGTAAAAGCTGATTTTCGCGGGCAAGGGCTCGGGAGCTGCTTGCTTGCCGAGCTGCAGCGGACGGCGGTTTTTTTTGGCGCAGTCAAAATGACGCTGGAGGTTCGTCCCTCCAACGAAATTGCCCAGCAGCTGTACCGTAAATACGGTTTTGAGCCAGCAGGAATTCGTCCGCGTTACTACTCGGATAACAATGAAGACGCGCTTATTATGTGGGCAGAGCTTGACCATGAGCGGTTGAAGGCAGGGGAGCAATGAACGTGAGTCAGTCGGGACAGGCAGCTAGTACGCAGTCGATGAATGATATTATTTTGGCGATAGAAACAAGCTGCGACGAGACATCGGCAGCCGTTATTCGCGGCGGCAAACATATTTTATCAAATGTGGTATCCAGTCAAATTGAAATTCATGAGCGCTACGGAGGCGTCGTGCCGGAAATTGCTTCGCGCAAGCATGTGGAGTCGATCACGTTGATTATCGAGCAGGCTGTCAAGGAATCCGGGCTCACGCTAAAAGACATGTCGGCCATTGCAGTCACGCAGGGTCCGGGTCTTGTAGGCGCTCTGCTCGTTGGGATTGTGGCTGCAAAGAGCATATCGATGGCGCTGGATATTCCATTAATCGGCACGCATCATATCGCAGGACATATTTATGCTAACGAGCTTGTGCATGACATTGTATATCCATGTATGGCACTCGTAGTTTCTGGCGGTCATACGGAACTCGTGCTTATGGAGAGCGAAGGCGATTTTCAAGTCGTCGGGCGCACAAGAGACGACGCAGTAGGTGAAGCGTATGACAAGGTAGCGCGCGCTCTGCGTTTGCCCTACCCAGGAGGGCCGCATATTGACAAGCTGGCTGTCGAAGCGGAGGAAACGATTACTCTTCCGCGTGCTTGGCTGGAGCCTGACAGCTATGATTTCAGCTTTAGCGGTTTGAAATCTGCCGTGCTTGCCGTTATTAACCAGACAAGAATGAAGGGTCTGGAACTTAACGAAGCAGCCCTTGCACGCGGCTTTCAAGAGTCGGTTACAGAGGTGCTTGTTACCAAGGCGCTGCGCGCAGTTCGTCAATACGGCGCGAAGCAGCTGCTTTTGTGCGGCGGAGTGGCGGCTAACAGGGGCTTAAGAGCAGCTTTAACGGCGAAATGCGAGTCTGAACGTGTGCCGCTCCTTATCCCGCCGAATACGCTCTGCACGGATAATGCGGCGATGATTGGTGCGGCAGCTTATCTAAAACTTAAACGGTCTGAATTTACCGATCTCGATATGAAGGCCGATCCAGGCTTTTCGCTGGAGAGCTGGTCTGTTAGCAAAAACAGTTAAAAAAGATTTAGAATTGGAATTGACAGACTATTTCTAAGAGCATATAATAAGCAACAATACTTCAAAACAAACTTCAATCTCATACGTTACAAACGCAAAGAACAGGAACAGTAAAGCTTGTCCGGGAATGTTGGCAGCGCCGTTATGAATGAGCTTCATTCATGTACTGCTGCGACACAGAGAGCTGCGGGTTGGTGCAACGCAGTCGAAGGATGCTTGAAGCTCACCTGGGAGCGGAACAGTGGAAACGATGGCGGCATTTTTATAAATGCTGATCAGCCATGCAGGTACATTGTTACGGTTAACCTCCGTAATYGGGTGCATGTGAGTCAACATCCGGAGTTGGCCATATGCTTAAGTTGGGCGTCCCTGCTCGTTTGCGAGCGTATGGGAGTCAACAAGGGTGGTACCGCGCGGGTCTTTATAGCCTGTCGTCTCTTGATTCAAGAGACGACAGGCTTTTCTTGTTGTCTATGAAGCGAAGTATATGGCCTTTAGTCGAATGTGAAGTAAACCATATAGAGTAGAAACGCAAGGAACAGGAGCAGTAGAACAATAAGCTGGCAAAACGGCATTCGTTAAACTCATGCAGAGCAGTGAGGAATCGAGTCCGTACAGAGAGCTGCGGTGTGGTGCGACGCAGTCGAAGCTGAGTTTGAATCTCGCCTGGGAGCGGAACGGTGGAAAAGGGCTGCGTTACGGTTGTGACAGCCAATATCTACACCGTTACGGTTAGCCGCCGTCATCGGGCATTTAAGCGGGCATGGATTCCTGCGAGGTAAGCAAAGAACCTTTTATAAAAGGGCAGCTTTGTCGAACTTCTGCGGTAAGATTCTGTCAATTAGAGTGGTACCACGGCAGCGAAAGCTCGTCGTCTCTTACAAGGAGACGGCGAGCTTTTTTTTGTACCCAAAAAAGGACATATCAATCTCAATCAAACCTTAGGAGGAAATAACAATGGCGAACGAAATGAAAAAAATACAAATATTCGATACGACTTTACGGGACGGTGAGCAATCACCAGGGGCTTCGATTGATTCGGAACGCAAAATCATCATTGCACGGCAGCTTGGAAAATTAGGAATTGATGTTATCGAGCCTGGTTTTCCTGTATCAAGTCCGGGCGAATTTGCTGCCGTACAGCAAATTTCCCGTGAGCTGCAGCATGTAGAAATCGCCGGTTTTGCCAGAGCAGTGAAGGTAGATATTGACGCTGCAGTAAAAGCGACACAAGATGCCGCTCGCAGACGTCTTCACCTGTTTATTTCGTCGTCAGACATTCATCTGAATCACCAGCTGCGCAAATCGCGCGATGAGGTGGTGAAAATTGCCCGCGATATGGTCGCTTACGGCAAGCAATTCGTAGATGAGATCGAGTTCTCGGCAATGGATTCGACACGATCCGGCCGCGATTTTGTTATTCAGCTGGTTGAAGCGGTTATTGCGGAGGGGGCGACGATCATAAACCTTCCGGATACGCTGGGGTACGCGATGCCAGAGGAAATGAGGGAGCTGTTCCAAGCCGTTCGCAAGGAGGCGAGAGGCGGAGACACGGTACGATACAGCGCACATTGCCATAATGATCTGGGCCTTGCCGTAGCAAACAGCATTGCAGCCATCCATGGGGGTGCTACGCAAATTGAAGTTACCGTAAACGGAATTGGCGAGCGCGCGGGCAACTGCTCCTTAGAAGAGCTGGTCATGGCCATTGAAACGCGCAAGGATGCGGTTCAAGCTGAAACAAACATTCAAATCGGCGAAATTTACGAAACCTCGCGTATCGTTAGCCGCGCGATGAACTTCCCGATTGCTTATAATAAACCCATTGTTGGACGGAATGCATTCCAGCATGAATCAGGAATCCATCAGGACGGCTTGCTGAAAAACCGCAATACGTATGAAATCATGGATCCTGAAGCGATGGGTATATCGCGGAACATGATTATTTTAGGAAAACATTCCGGTCGCCATGCCATTAAACACCGTCTCTCAGAATACGGCATCGACATGACGGAAGATCAGCTTCAGAATGTGTATGACAAGTTCAAGGAGAAAGCCGATGCTCAAAAGATCGTTACGGACGATGAACTGATCCGTATCGCGGGAGAGCTTACCCAAACCCAGCCGGATCCATACGTACTGGTAGATCTTCATGTACACGCCGGCACACAGCGGTCGCGCACGGCAACGGTAACGATTCGTGAAAATGAGTTCGGAGCAGAGCAGTCTTACATCGCAATGGGAGCAGGCCCGATTGAAGCGGTTATCCACGCGATTCAACAAGCTATTCCAATAGCTGCCGAATTTGAGGATCTGGAGCTTCATTCGTTATCCACAGGCGAGGATGCTCATGGCGAAGCGGTTGTCAGCATTGTGCACCAGCAGCAGCGCTTCCGCGGGACTTCAATTCATAATGACATCGTGCTGGCAGCTGCACAGGCTTATGTATCAGCATGCAATCAAGCGGTTATGACAACAGGCAGCAGAGTAGTCGAAACAAAAACAAGCCGAGCGGCAAATTGATCTTCATGGAGAGCTAAGTCTTGTTATCCCTTAGTAGAAAATGTTTCTTCGTTCTCTACTATGGGATAATCAGCATTATTTTTGGAGTTAGCCTTATTAAAGGAGGCAGATGAAATGAATCATATCGTTCAATATTATAATCAATTTGATGAATGGGGGCGTCTCGATAGAGCGCCCCTTGAGTTTATCGTGAATTGGCATTTTATAAGCCGGTTTGTGCCTAAGGGCGGACATGTTTTGGATAACGGGGCTGGTCCCGGCAAATACGCCATGGAGCTTGCCCGGGGTGGGAATACCGTGACACTGACCGATTTGACGCCGAGGATGGTACAAATCGCACGCGAAAAAGCAGAGGAGCAGGCATTACTAGAACGCTTTAAAGGTTTTCATGCAGCGGATGCCAGGAGCTTGAGCATGTTTTCCGACGAGACGTTCGATGCTTCGCTTATGATGGGGCCGCTCTATCATTTGCAGCTGCAAAGCGACAGGGAACAGGCTGTTAAAGAGCTGCACCGGGTGACGCGAAAGGACGGTTATGTGTTTGTGTCTTTTATGACAAGAATTAGGCATTTGCTTAATGCGCTGGCCGATCCGCAAAGCTGGAGACCTACCGACAATATGACTCAGATTCGGGCTTTCTTGGAAACAGGCGTATTTAATCATTCAGATGAAGGAAGGTTTACGGGCGCTTATTCTTTTCATATAGATGATATTAAGCCTTTAATGGAAGCAAACGGGTTTGAAACCGTCAAGCTAATCGGTTCCTCGAGTATTGCCGGAGCTTTGACAAAGGAACAATTTAATTATTGGAAGGCAGCTGGGGATAACGAATATCGTTCGCTTATGCAATTGATATATGATTCTGCAGAAAATGTCCATTTGTTAGGTTCATCGTCACATTTGTTGTATATAGGGATTAGAAAATAAAGCTAAACATTTGCCAATATTAGTGTTGTGCACAAAGTTATCCACAAACACCCCCCATTTTGTGCATAACATGCTGAAATACGCGAAAACACTGGATTTACGAAAGGTTAACACTGTGAACTAATGGGGGATAAAATTTATGCCATTAAACTGTGGATAATGTGAATAAAGTGGATAAATGAAATGAACGTGAGAAATTGTACCTATGAATCGACGAAATCCGCGGAATTCCTACTATAATACTAGAGCACTACTGACAGAATTAACTAACAATTTATACAGAACTGTTGATATCTTTGTGGATAACTGTGAATAGTTTTTTGGGGGTATTTGAAGACAGAATGAATCGATGCCCATTCTTTTGTTTTGCGCTTTCATTGCGGTCACGCAAAAAAATTGCGTGAATTACTAGACAGGTTTTCGGTGAAAAAGTTAGCCGCATGCGTTATCGTAAAACTATGACGCATACCAAAACATAAATCTCACCTTAAAGCTAGTAGCTTAAGAATGCTTAAGTGTGAATGGAGGTAACCAAGGAATGGATAAGCAAACGATCATTCAGGTAAGCTCGGTCAGCAAGTATTATGGTGCGAATAGGGCAGTAGACCAAGTATCCTTCAAAGTGAACGAAGGTGAAATATTCGGTATTATCGGTACTCATGGTGCTGGAAAGACGACACTACTAGAAATGCTAATGGGTATTCGCATGCCGGACCGAGGCAGCATTCGCATATACGGACATGATGTGGTTCTCGAAGCAGAACGGTTGAAGGAAGATATCGGTATTCATCTGCAGAGCACGACTTTAGTAGATAAAATGAATGTTCGTGAAGCAATGGAGATGTTTCAGGGCTTTTATAAACGGAAAAACAATTTGGATCACATAATTGAACAATTCGGACTTAGCCCCTATTCGGATAAATTAGTAAAACGGTTATCTGGCGGTTGGAGACAACGGACGGCGCTCGCTATTGCACTCGTAAACGATCCGAAAATCATATTTTTGGATGAACCGACGACGGGACTCGATCCGCAGGCCAAGAGTGATTATTGGGCGCTGCTGCAGCTGCTTAAACAGCAGGGGAAAACTATTATTGTCGCTTCTCATGATATGGAAGAAATTCAGCGCAATTGCAATCGGGTTTCCGTCATGCGCAAGGGTGAATTCGTAACATGCGATAACCCGTCTACGTTAATTGCTCAGCTGCCGGGTGGCGGAATGACGATGGAAGCCGTTTATATGCATCACGCAGTTGAAATGGATGGGAGTGTAAGCGTATAAGGATAAACGGAGAATAACATCGACTTTTCATTGTATAGGCATACCTCAAGGAGGGCTTTTTAGTCAATGGATCATCGCGATCGCATCGAAAGTCCGTCAGTCGAGCGCAGAAAACTATTAGAAAAACGGATGGAGATGATTGCAAGTTTAATGAATCAAATGAATGAGGAGGAAAGTCAGAAGAAAGAAACGCAAAAGGAAAAAAAGCGCAAACGCATCTACGACTGCCACGGCATAAAGACACTACATTGGTTGGGACAATTAGTAACTATATTTCAGCGTATGTTCTCTTAATGAATTCATAGTATAATGATAGGATCTTGATTTGGCGGAGGATCGCTTGTGAAAGATTGTATTCCACTCATTGGACAACAAATGCAGAAGCAGGTTCAGCGTTTTTTTACAGCTGAGCCTCTTCTTCGTTTTGCAGAAGCATTTATTGAGGACAAGCTGGCTGAATCGCTTCGGTTTGGACAGCTGACATTGCTGCACTATGATATGTTTGGCGGTCAAGGGGAAGATCCCTACAAAGCAGCCGCAGCAGTGGAGCTATTTATACTGGCATCGGATATATTAGACGATTTACAGGATCAGGATGCACCGCATAAGCCTTGGATGCAAGCGCCTCTACCTGTAGCGCTTCATGTTGCGACAGCGCTCCTTACCTTGTCGCAGCAAGCAATGCTTCAAAGCACTTCGAATGCAGAGAAGCGAATTGCACTTTTAGATATGATGAATGAGCAGTTGATGAAGTCGGCAAACGGCCAGATGTTAGATATTTTGAATGAAATGAATGACGAGCAAGCCTATTTAGAAGTCATAAAGCAAAAATCCGCGGCATTGCTTCAATTCGCTTGCATGACAGGCGTTATGTTGGCGGGACGCCCTTGGCATCCTATCGTTGCAGAATATTCGATTGATATCGGCCTAGCTGCCCAGATTCAAAATGATTTGCGAGATTTACTGAGATGGGATGATAAAAGCGACTTTTTGCAAAAAAAGCGGACGTTGCTTACACTATATTTAATAGAAGGCGATGCGGAAGAGGACCTTTGGATCAGGGAGTATTTTCAAGGAAGCCGAACGGTTGATGACGTTGCCATGAACCATGAGATTTTTCTCGAAGCATGCGAAAGAACAGGAACTATATTATACGGGTCTGTAATGAGCCGAATGCACTACAACAGGTTTGAAGAATTACTAGACGATATACAGGAAATTAGTCCTTGGAAATCGACATTTTTGCATATAATAAACCCTAAAACTACATAATAACTAACAAAGATATCAAATCACGCAAAAGTCATTTCGGTAAATACGAATCACTTTTGCGTTTCATGTCGATTCATTTCCTGTTATATTATATTAGTATACTAGTTTTCTAAATATTAGTAGAGAAGCGGAGGAGTTAAAATGTTAAAAGAAACAATTCGTCAGTTGGTAAGCAGCACTGGAAAAATGTCTATGGCTATGGGTGGTCAACTGCAAATTGCAGGTGTTTCAGCAGCTGAACAAAAAGCTCTTCTTGGCGAACTTAAAGAAAAAAATGAAAAAAACAGCGGCTACGCTTATATGTGGAGCTAAACTTTTAACTATGCTTGAAGGGAAGAGGACAACATGAAACCTACACTATTGAATCGCATTATTGTAATCCTCTTCCTTGCAGTATTTTTATCATCGTTATTGTATCTGACTTCAGTTATAGTCCGGGTACCATCGATAGGTGCGGTACTGATTAAGGATTCTAGTGATCGTTATATCGTGAAATCAATAGAACCGGCGGGACAGGCAGAGGTAAAAGGAATTCAGGTAGGCGACCAAATACTCGAGGTAAACGGAAAACCCGTAAAGGAATTCCGCAACGTGGAGAAATATAACTCAATCGAGTACGCCGATAATGTTCTTATCTTACATAAAGACAATGTTCAGCAAGCGATAGCTTTTCCAAAAGGCTGGACAGGTGATCATTCACTCTGGGAACTATTGATTCAGTTGTACATCCCAGGTATATCACTTGTTATTTTTTGTGCCTTCTCAGGTTTTCTGTATGTAAAGCGCAGGAATGACAAGGCCGTTATTATGCTTATTCTATTTTTTATTTCAATTGGAATCAGCTATTATAGCTCAGCTGCGTCCTATCGCAGCGATCCTGTAGGAATTACTATAATATATCTCTTATTGCCTGTTATATCTTTGTTATTCATGGGCTTTATGAATATTTATTTACAAAGATTTGATGTTCAGTTTATTAGCAGGAAGCTATTGCAGACACTGTTTGGTGTTGCAGGAGTAGTAGGCGTCGCAAGCCTGCTCTATATTTGGACGGATTTGTTTCCTATTCAATTTTATAGCTATATCGAGATGGCCTTTAGCGGCATTGTGCTTTTAGGCAATTTACTATGCGTTTATAAGCTTATTCGTAAGTTTATCAAACACCGGAATACGAAATTACATTCCTTGTTTACCATTACTTTGATTTCGCATCTGGTAGCATTTACTCCATTCGCAACACTCAATTTGCTCCCGCAAATATTTGGGGAAAGCCAAATATTACCGGCAGCTTTTACTGCGCTTTTCTTATTCGTTCTGCCAATCGTTTATTTCTATCTCTCAACCTCAAATCAATTATTCGATATTGATTTTATATTGACTAGATTTAAATACTATACGGCGCTTGCTTTCATTCCAGCTGTTATTGTAGCTGCACTTGTGGCGTTTGTACTACTAGGAGAGAACAATCCGTCATGGACCGCATGGTTTGGCGTGTTTTTTGTCATCTACATCGGAATGACGTTGTTTTTATATGCGAAGGAACAGATTGATCAGCGATTCAGGCCAAAGCTTTTTAAGGCAATGTACAGCTATCAGGATAGTTTGGATCGTTTTTCGCGTAAGATTGCCAGGGTTATGAAGCAAAGCGATTTGGAAGCCGTTCTAAAACAAGAGATTTCTGATCTTTTGCCAGTCAATCGAATTACCTTTTTGCTAGTGGAGCAAGCAGAGAATACCGTATATCCGATGGGCGAGCACCCGGAGGAGCTTATTACAGCGGAATTTTTGTTAGGAACGGTAAATTCCTTGCAGGTAGGCGAACTGATAGAGCTTCCTTATGGGCTTGGGCTTGTAATCGGTAGACAGCGTTCAAGGTATCATATTCTGTGGATTGGGATGAAGACCAATCACACCCGCTTCAACTCGGACGAGCTTCGATGGCTGAAGACGATGTCGAACTACTCCAGTATTGTTTTCGAAAACTTATATTTAATCGAAGGATTAATCGAGGATTTGGAATCAGAGGTACGCAAGGAACATTCAACCTCGCCTTGGGTTCTTCGCCTTCTATTCTGCTTGTCTGAGAACGAGAGAAGAAAGCTTGCTGCGGATTTGCATGACTCAGCGCTTCAGGACCAACTGCTTTGGTACAGGAAGCTGGAAGCCATTATGATGGACTATCCGATATCGAATAGTCTAGGCCGTGAGCTTGAGGATATAAAAGAAGGGCTTCTCGATGTCATCCATCAAATACGAGAAACCTGCAATGAGCTGCGTCCGCCTCTCTTGAAAGAGATGGGGGTAGTTGAGGCTGTGGAATCCATTATTGAGCATACTCAAATGCGTGTAAACTTCGCGGTCGATTTCCGTGCCAAATCGTTTAACCGCCCGCTTAATGAAGAGCAAATAACGGCGATTTATCGTATTGTGCAGGAGTTGCTGCGCAATGCGGATAAACACTCGCAAGCTAAACTAGTTATCCTTGAGCTTGAGCTGCGAAAAGGAACTATATATTTCCGATACCAAGATGATGGTGTCGGTATGGATGTCAATCAAATGATTGTTTCTTTTGAGCACATGGGCTTGTCAGGAATTAAAGAGCGGGTGACAGGACTTGAAGGAGATATATCGTTTTATTCTCAAAGCGGTAACGGCCTGGAGGTTGTTATATTATTGCCAGAGATTATGACAACCGGTAGATCGGAGAGGGGTATATCGCGTGATTCGTATCTTATTAGTTGATGATCATCCTTCCGTTGGGGAAGGAACGAAAACAATGATCGAGCAAGATAGCGAAATGTCGGTATCGGTTGTTTTATCTGCAATCGAAGCGCTGGATATCGTGCAAATTGAGCATTTTGATCTCATATTATGTGATTTAAATATGCCTGGCATTAGCGGATTGGAATTGACGAAGCGACTAATACAACAGGATCCCGAACGCAAGGTTATTATATACTCCGGCTACGAAATCGGTTCGCATTTTAATTTGCTTATCGAATCGGGTGTATCCGGCTTTATATCCAAGACCGTATCAAGAGAACAGCTCCATAATGCAATAAGATGCGCTATGAGAGGGGAAACGGTGATCCCTATTACCCTGCTAAAGCAGCTGAGGCGGCATGAAGTGACCATAGGTCGCACGGAAGTAACGATTGAGGATGTATCCATCAACGAGAAGGAACAAACGATCTTACATGAGGTGGCTACCGGTATTAGCAACAAAGAGCTGGCAGCCATGCTTCACGTAAGCCAAAGAAATGTGGAATATCAGCTTTCGCGAATTTTCGATAAGCTTAATGTGCGCTCTCGTTCCGAAGCGATCAAAGAGGCACAGCGATTAGGCTTAATAAGTTTAGAGCAATATTAGAATGCATGCATTCGTTTCTTTATCCAGCTAAGTATTAAAGGGATTAATAGTAAACGGCAGATTAGGGCTTTGGCCTTAATCTGCCGTTTCGTATGCGGGCTATTGTTAATGGCCCGAAGCTTTATCCAATAAGCTATGCATGTAGGCATCAAGTCGTTCGATCATCATAGCATCAGTTAACCCGGTTACTCCAAATGCAGGCCAGCCCGGATACACGGATGGCGGCCCAAAAAGGACATCGATTAAAGACAAGAGATCCCAGTAGGGCTCATATTGAAAGCGTGAACCTGCATGCTTCTCATAAGCGTTCAGAAAAGCATCCGCAGTATTAATGCCATAAAGCTGAGCTAAATTTAATCGACAATGGCCGATGTCAATTCCAGCAGGCCCTTGGCACGCATTCACCCAATCGACAACGCCGCTTATTTGGTTATGCTGCCATAATACATTAGTAGGATGATAATCACGGTGTATAAAGCATGGTTTCGCATGGGGGCGAGGTCCTTTTACTAGGGCAATCACTTTGCTCCAATCCCCCTTAAAGCTAGACCAACAGGGAGCTTCCAAGGTAGGAACATCATTGTAGGTAAAGTAGCTCCAAGGATAATCCTTCGTCTCAGTCGTATGGATTTGAGCGAGCGTTTTCGCCAAGCCATCTATCCACAAATCCATATCCGGAGGCTGCAGGTCTACAGTACCCTCAAGCTGAGTCATTAGAACAGCAGGTATTCCGCAATCCATACCTGTTTCGTCAAAAGCTAGGATTTGCGGAGTTGGCACGCCCGTCTTTGCTGCCCATCGGAGGTTTTCTGCTTCATGAAGCGCCAAATCAGGCTCTTGGCGAAGCCATTCAGCATTGTCGAATTGACGTAAAACGACTTTTGATTCGACGCCTTGAACATCAAGGGTAATACTGTGAACGATGGAGGACATTCCGCCATGCAGGCGAGCAATAGATTGAACGGAAGCAAGCGGGTGAATTGCTGCAGCCACCCACTTGAGAAGGCGATCTGGAAGTATTTGATTTGAAATGACAGTCATATTTTACCGTCCTTTCCCAAATTAATCAGCTCTTCTTACATGTACTGCTCCCATTCCTCATAAGCGGCAGCTAAAGAGGCTTTGCGCGATTCGATGGCTGCTTGAATTTCTTGGATGCGGATATAATCATTAAAAATGCCGGGATCAGCCAGCTGTTCCTCTAATTCGGTAACTTGCTGCTCTAATGATGCGATATCTTGTTCCAATTGCTCAAGTTTGCGCTGTCTAGTCCGTTCTTCCCTTTTGGCTTGTTTGTCGGCCTCATACGAATTCGTCGGTATATTGTCGGTTACACTGGCAGATTTCGAGCCGGAAGCTTGTTTTGACAGCGCTTCGAGCCTTGCTTCCTCGATTTCATTTTTTTTCTCTATCATTTCGTCATAATTTCCTAGGAAATGATCGGTTCCTGACGGTTTGAGTTCGACAATTCGTTCAGCCATCTTGTTTAGGAAGTACCGGTCATGTGAAATGAAGAGCAAGGTTCCTTCATAATCAAGCAAGGCTGCTTCAAGTACTTCCTTGCTGAAGAGATCGAGATGGTTGGTAGGCTCATCCAAAATCAACACATTCGCCTGAGCCAGCATAAGCTTGGCCAAAGAAACGCGAGCCTTCTCACCGCCGCTAAGCGAAGAGACCCGCTTCAGTACATCTTCGCCGCTGAATAAGAAGTTACCGAGAACAGTGCGTATACGAGCTTCTTCCATATGGGAGTATTGGCCCCATACTTCTTCAAGGACGGTATTTTGACCGTTAAGTCTAGTCTGTTCTTGATCGTAATAACCGACCTTTACATGGGTTCCGAATCTGACGGTACCTGTAGTAGGCTCGTTTTGACCGACAATAACCTTAAGCAGCGTCGATTTTCCAATACCGTTAGGACCGATTAAGGCAACGGTCTCGCCGCGGGTAAGCTGGAAGGACACATTCCGAAAAATCGGCGTATCTTTCTTGGCGAAAGTGACGGAAACATCATTAACTGCGAGTACGTCTTTTCCTGTCGGACGTTCGATTTCGAAGGTGAAATGCGCTTTCTTCAAATCGCCTTGAGGCTTGTCCAGACGGTCCATTTTGTCGAGTGCTTTGCGTCTGCTTTGTGCACGCTTGGTTGTCGAAGCGCGAACGATATTGCGTTGGACGAATTGTTCCATACGCGAAATTTCATCCTGCTGCTTCTCAAATTGCCGCATATTGATTTCATATTCCGCGGCTTTAAGCTCCATATAGCGGCTGTAATTGCCGGTATAACGCTTCGCAGTGTGCCGCTCAATTTCAATAATGGTTTGGGCGAGCGCATCGAGAAAGTAACGGTCATGAGAAACGACCAGGATGGCACCCGAATATCCGCGCAAATAAGACTCTAGCCAGGTTAATGTCTCAATATCGAGATAGTTGGTAGGCTCGTCCAGCATCAGCAAATCAGGAGCTTGAAGCAGGATGCGGGCAAGTGCCAGGCGCGTCTTCTGGCCTCCGCTAAGTGTCGAGATTAACGTGTCGGAAGGGAAACTTCCGAAGCCCATCCCGTGAAGGACGCTGTTAATGCGGGTATTGATTTCGAATCCGCCCTGTTCCCGGTACCAATCCGAGCGCTTGGCGTAACGATCAAGCGTATCCGCATAACGTTTCTCGTCCTCATGAAGAGCCGGGTCTGCAATTTTGACCTCAAGGTCGCGAAGCTCCTGCTCCGCTTCAATTAGATGTGAGAATACGGCACGCATTTCTGCTTCAATGGTCCGATTGGATTGCAGGCCGCTGTTCTGGGCGAGATATCCGATTTTTGTTTCTTTTGCTTTGTGAACGGCACCTGAATCCGCGGACATTTCACCTGCGATTATTTTGAGCAGCGTTGATTTCCCGGCACCGTTAACGCCAACGAGACCGATACGTTCCCGCTCCTGCACCTGCATAGAAATATTGGATAATACGACATTTACGCCGTAGCTTTTTGTAATGTTAGAAACCTGCAGCAGCATTTTGAAACCTCCAACAAAAAATTGTAAAGAACGAATGCTTTTACTACTTAATAGTGTACCATAAACGAGCGCTGGCATTGGCGAAAGTTGCATAACAGTGGTAAACTACTTTTAATGAAAGAAAATGATTGGGACTAGAATAGGTGAGTGTTTTGGTTGAACCAAATCAACTGGGCGATAAAGCTTACATACGTAATCAAATGACGATTAAACGCAACAGCTTGTCTTCGGAGCAGCGGAAATTATGGTCAGAAGCTGCTTGTGCGAAAGCGGAAGAATTACTCGAGAGCCGAAATGCCGATGCATTTATGGTTTACGTAGCTTTCCGAAGCGAGCTTGATTTATCACAACTCATTGAATGGGGCTGGCGCAAAGGACGGGATGTCCTTGCACCGCGATGCTTAGCTACAGACCGGTCAATGACGCTGCATTATTTGCGGAGTTGGGACGACCTGATGCCTGGTGCTTATGGCATCATGGAACCGAATCCCGATAAAACGCCAAGACTGGATGATTATGCTCCTTCCGTTATTTTTGTTCCAGGTATCGCTTTTAATGAGCATGGTGGCCGTCTTGGCTACGGCGGCGGTTATTATGACCGTTTTGCGGAAGCCTACCAAGGAAAAAACGGTCAGGCAGTGAATACGTTATGGATCGGAATGTCGTTTGAGGATCAGCTTACAGCAGAGATTCCGCATGAGCAGCATGACTTGAAAATGGATGGCTTGATTACTGAGCGCGGCATCTACTTGCTTTAACGAGAGGTATGAACGCGATACGTGCTTGAGGCGTTAGAAGGCAAAGTTTTCGATTACGTTAGAAGGAGCGATAGAGGTGGAGTTGACACATTTTAACGAGCAAGGTCGAGCAAGGATGGTGGACATCTCCGATAAGGAAGTCACTTCACGTACGGCAGTCGCTCAAACCAAGGTAACAATGAACCAAGAAACGTTAACGCAAATCAAGGCGGGTAAAATCGGTAAAGGCGATGTGCTTGCAGTTGCCCAAGTGGCAGCAGTCATGGCCGCCAAAAAAACATCAGATTGGATTCCAATGTGCCACCCACTTCCTCTCACAGGCATAAATGTGGTATTCAGCGATAATGGGACGGATGAGCTTTACATCGAAGGAACAGTGAAGACGACCGGGAAAACCGGCGTTGAAATGGAAGCTCTGACAGCCGTCTCAGCCGCAGCGTTAACGGTATACGACATGTGCAAGGCGCTGCAAAAGGATATGATCATCGGGCCTACTCAGCTCGTTTCCAAAACGGGCGGTAAAAGCGGCGATTATCAGATTTCGTCAAACCCATGAGCGAACAAGGGATGGGAGGAATGGTAAATGCGGTGGAAGGTAGCAATTTTAACGGCAAGCGATAAAGGCTCACGCGGAGAACGCGAAGATACGAGTGCTCAGGTTATTCGTGAGCTGGTGGAGGAAGAGCTGGGCGGCGAAATCATCGATTATCGCATCGTTCCGGATGAGCAGGATGAAATTATGGCAGCTCTTATCGAAATGACGGAGTATTTCCACGCTGATCTAGTACTTACGACAGGCGGGACGGGTCTTGCGCTCCGTGATGTTACACCTGAAGCAACGCTAAAGGTCATTGATCGTGCGGTCCCGGGTCTGGCAGAGGCTATGCGAATGGGAGCTCTCCAAAAGACAAGAAGAGCGATGCTCTCAAGAGGCGTATGCGGAATAAGAGGCAGCTCGCTCATTATCAACCTGCCAGGCAGTCCTAAAGGGGTACATGAGAGTTTAATGGCCATCATGGATCAATTGCCGCATGCACTGAACATTTTATCCGGACAACTGGGGGATCATAGCGTATGAGTCAGAAAAGGCAGCATTCAGAGGACGAAGTCCAGCAGCATGGATCGACCATTCTTAAAGAGGTGTCGGTATATGATGCAATCGGATTGCGCTTGGCTCATGATTTGACACGTATTATTCCCGGACAATTTAAAGGCCGTTTATTCAAAAGAGGGCATATCGTGACAGAAGCGGATATTCCTAACCTTCTTGATATCGGCAAAGAGCATATATATATTATGGAGCTGGGCGAAAGTGAGCTTCATGAGGATGATGCGGCCATTCGTATGGCCGAAGCATTATATGGGGATCAGCTCATGCTGTCGGAGCCTCATGAGGGAAAAGTAAGCATCAAATCGAAGCTGCTTGGCCTTGCTGAGGTTGATAAGGGAATGGTTGATGCCATTAATGAGCTGGGCGAAATAGCGCTGGCTACAATCAAGTCGAAGTCGGTCGTTAAGCCAGGACAGCCGCTTGCCGCAACGAGAGCGATTCCGCTTGTCGTACCGAAATCGAAGGTGGAGACGGTAGAGAGGCTTGCTGCGGAATATCGCAAGGCAAATGGCGGCGCAGCTCCGCTGCGTGTCCGCCCTTTTCGTAAATTTCGCGTAGGGTTGCTAACGACTGGCGGAGAAGTATTTAATGGCAGAATAGAGGATAAATTTGGCCCGGCCGTTAGAGGCAAGCTGGAGGAACTTGGTTCAGAGGTTGCAGAGCAGCGTTTTTCTCCCGACGATCGACAAACAATTGTCAAGGAAATACACTATTTGCTCGAACAACGGTATGATATGATACTAGTAACAGGCGGAATGTCGGTTGACCCCGATGATCGCACGCCAGGCGCAATTAAAGCCGCAGGAGCGGATATCGTAAGCTATGGTACGCCAATGCTTCCAGGTTCAATGCTGCTTATCGGTTATATCAATGGCGTGCCGATTATGGGACTGCCGGGATGCGTCATGTATGATCCTTATACATCCTTCGACGTGCTTCTGCCGCGGGTTTTAGCGGGCGATACCATAGTACGGGAAGATATTGTCAGTATGGGATACGGCGGTTTAAACAACTGTTAGTTTTTGCTGCTTACGAAGTAAGCTTACTGCGTAAAGCTTTAAGGAGGTATACAACATGTCAGGAATAGGTGCAACGGGTATTATACTGCTCGTTCTGGTTGCTTTGCTTCTGTTTGGACCGAATAAGCTGCCAGAGCTTGGACGTGCTTTTGGACGGACGCTGCGTGAATTCAAATCCGGAGCGAGAGAGATGATGGATGACGAGGACCGTAAGGACAAGRATTCGAGCCGCGTTGAAGTGAGTCGTTCGGAAAATAATGATAAAGACAATAAGCGGCTTCCGGACTAATCGGGCCCGCTTTTTTCTTGAACAAAAAGGCTGTTAATGCTTGGCGAAGGAGGTAGTACGGGTGGGATCGGATGCAAATAATAAAACGGAGCAGACATCGCGTAAAGCGCTTCTTCAACAAGAAGGGCTCATGCCGCTTCTAGAGCATCTTGGAGAACTGCGCAAGCGCATAGTCTATGTGCTCATTATACTGACGATAGGCTTAGTAGTCGGAATAATACTGGCACAGCCTACTTATAATTTTCTAATGAGCCAGAAGCCGGCAAATACGATTTCATTACATACGTTTTCGCTTTGGGACGGTATCGGCATGTATATGAAATTCGCTTTTGTTATCGCCTTGATTATTGCGCTTCCTATGATTGCTTATCAGCTCTGGGCATTCGTAAAGCCGGCCCTGCGCAAAAACGAGCAGCGATCCACGCTTAAATATGTGCCATTCGCGCTAATTATGTTTTTAATTGGCCTGGCGTTTTCGTATTATGTCGTGTTTCCGCTCGCGTTCAACTTCACAAGGACGGTCTCGCAGCATTTAAATCTCGAGGAAACCTATGGTATCGCGCAATACTTCACGTTTATGTTTAATTTGCTTATTCCGATATCACTTCTTTTCGAGCTGCCGCTTGTCATCATGTTTTTGACGGCGATTCGATTGGTGAATCCAAAAAGGCTTCGCAAAATGCGCAGGCTGGCATACTTCGTTATGGTACTTATCGGGGTAATGATTACGCCGCCAGATTTCATATCGGATATCTTAGTGGCCATTCCCTTAATTATTTTATACGAAGTCAGCGTGTTTCTATCGGGTACTGTCCATAAAAAACAATTGGCAGCGGATGCGAAATGGGAAGCGGAATACGGAGAGTCATGGAATAACGCTTAACGGGAAGAAGAGGGAAATCCTCTTCTTCCTTTTTTGTTTTATAAACGATTATAGGAATATGCTTTCGCTAATAAATCTGCTTATATATTACCGTATCACCGTGAAACGATTGTTTTTGCCGCAGAGCACGGTGACAGCCGTTTATGCTGGTTGACAAAATATAATATTCAGCATAAGATTTAAACAGTTGTTTTAAACAAGTGTTTAAAAAGAGAAAACGGGAGTGGTTCAATATGAAAAATGCATTGCAGGCTTTTATGAAACGTCCAACCACTTGGGTTGGTATTATTACAGCGATCATGTTCCAGGTTATTTTCTCTGTCATATGGATGACAGGCTATAACGGCGTCACGGATCGAATCGACAAGCTGCATATCGCGGTTGTCAATGAAGACCAGCAAATGGGAGCGCAGATTGCAAGCGGCCTTGTTCAAAATTTGCCCTTTAGCATGAATCAAATCAATAACATTGACGAGGCTAAACAGCAGCTCGACGAACGCGAGCTTCAAATGATCGTCTGGATACCGGCGGACTTCTCTCAGAATGCCGCAGCTGCAGACGGTACGGCATCCATTCAATATTTCATCAACGAATCCAATCCTGCGCTAATTAAAAGCATTATGAGCGGCGCGGCTGCGCAAATAACGGCAGAAGTGAATAAGCAAGCGGTAACCGGCGGCATTCAAACGGTCCTCGGCAATATGAAGCTTCCAGCGGAGCAAGCCGGAGCAGCCGCACAGGGACTGTCAGAGCGCGTCACTTCGGAAATCCAGTCAACTAATGTTATTCAAGGCATGAACAATCAAATGGTTCCCATGATGCTGGTGCTGGCTTCTTATGTTGGGGCCATGATCATGGGAATGAATTTTGAGCAATCTGCCATGGCAATAAGTGCGACAGTAAGCAGATGGAAACGTTTTGCAGCAAGAAGCATTCTTAATGCAGCGGCAGGCGTAGTCGTATCTTTGGTAGGCTCTTCTCTGCTCGCAGCGTTTGGCGGACAAATGACCCAGGGCTTCCTTCATATTTGGTTATTCCAGCTGCTGTTCGTACTGACATTTATATTCGTATCACAAATGTTTATTTATTTGTTTGGCATGAGCGGAATGCTGTTTAACATTATGTTATTGTCAGCACAGCTTGTTACCTCCGGCGCGATCGTGCCTCGTGAATTATTATCGGATTTTTACGTGAAGTTAGGAGATATTCTTCCGGCTACGTATGCGGTAGAAGGCTCGATGAACATTTTGTTCGGCGGTCCAGCTGCAACGGCTGACGCGCTGACCCTGAGCATCATCGCGATTGCCGCTATTGCAGTTAGCGCACTGGCTGTAGCTGTAAAACGGCAGGCCGTGCGCCAGCAGCAGCCTGCCGCAGTCATTGCCAGTCATAACCGATAAAACCAAACTCGATCTTGCTGTTTGGTCGCGAATGGTTCAAAATATAAGAAATTGCTTCTATGGAGGACCGTCATGATAACAGGAGATGCGGATATCAAAATCAGAATATTGTTAGCAGCCAAAAAGCTGTTTGCCCAGCACGGCTTCGAGAAAACGACCGTTCGGCAAATATGCGAGGAGGCAGGAGCTAACGTCGCGCTCGTGTCGTATCATTTTGGCGGGAAAGAAAATATGTTCGGCGCGTTGTTCGAGCATTTTTTCCCCAATGATCAAATTGCAAGGGTAGACCCATCGCTAAGCCCTATAGAGGGCGTGAAGCTTGTTATTCGCGAGGTAACGAGATATCGATACAACGACCCTCAGCTCATTAATATTATTCAGCAGGAAATTATAATGAACACGGATCGTATTAAAAAAATTCGCAAGCATGTCATGCCCATGTGGAAACTGCTTCGTCACTGGCTTAAAGAGGGCGAGGAGCAAGGCGTATTTCATTTTCGCTCGCTCGATACGACCTTGATGTCCGTTGTAGGCACGCTGCTCTTTCATCGACATACCGAGTATTGGACCATATTGCTCGAAGAAGAGCATCCATTGCTGGAAAATATGATCGAAGATTTGACAGCGTTCATTTTGGGCGGCGTACATTTCAAAGAACAATAGCAGGGAGCCATCCATAATACCGTACGCGAGAAATCGTTGTGCGGTATTTTTAATTCATAAAAGTACTAATTTTTCACTATGAAGTGCAATAGAAAAATAATATAGTATAGCTAAATTGTCCACGAAGGGTGGTAATGATTGAAGAAAGAATATGGAATATGAGGCATAGGGGTCAAAACATTTTCGGGAGAAATGCCCGTCGTATACAGAAACCAGCAATGCGCGGATAGAATGGGAGCGTAATAAATTATGAAAAGCAAGCTGTTAAAGGATATTTTGGAGCACAGCAGAAAGCGCGGTCTGGCTCTGCTCACTTTGGACAGCGCGGTTGAAGGATTGGCAGCAAGTTTGCTTGCTTCTGAAGCGAATCGGTCACTCCTTGACGAGATCAAGGCGGAGGCCGACCGGTTTGTGCAGATGCCCGATCCTGAGCTTACCTATGCTCTCTTTCGTATCTATGGCGATTCGGGAGAGCGACTAGCTTATGAGCGGGTTTATTTTGAAAGGCGTAAAAGGTTGAATGCGTTTGTTATTATGGCTTTGATTGAGCCGGACCGACAGGACTATGAATCAGCGGCTCTTAATATGATTTGGTCTATTTGCAATGAGTATACATGGTGTTTGCCGGCTCATTTTAATGAAGATGCAGAGAAACCGGATATTGATTTGTTTGCTGCGGAGACGGGCTTTACGCTTAGCGAGGTGCTGCTCCTCTTGGGTGACCGATTGCCTGCTTTGCTGCGCAAACGAATCGAAGGAGAAATCGAGCAGCGGCTGTTTCGTCCTTTTTTGGAACAAGGTCCTTACGGCTGGGAGACAGCTGAGCACAATTGGTCTGCAGTATGCGCAGGTTCGATTGGTGCTGCGGCCCTCCATCTCATCGAGGATACGGGACGGCTGTCCGAGCTTCTGGAGCGGGTACTCCAATCACTCGATTGTTACTTAAGCGGGTTTGGCGAAGACGGCGCTTGCGCGGAAGGATATTTGTACTGGCAGTACGGTTTCGGCTATTACGTTTATTTTGCTAAGCTGTTACAAGTGGCGACCGACGGCCGCATCGACTTATTTGCTTCACGCAAGGTGAAGGAAATCGCGCTGTTTCAGCAAAAGTGCTTCACCGGAGGCGGCACAATCGTTAATTTCTCCGACTCGACTAACGAAAGCGGTATTTTTATGGGGCTTAGCTGCTGTCTTCATAACGAGTATAATGAGGTGATCGTGCCGGATGGATGCCTGAGAGCAAAGTATTCAGCCGATCACTGCGGTCGCTGGGCGCCTGCGCTTCGCAACCTGATATGGGTGAAGGATGAATGGATGCAAGCATCGGCTGACAAAACGGTGTGGCCTGCTGAGTCGTATTATTTGTCCGATGTTCAGTGGCTGTTATCCAGGCATGTAAGCGAAAATGGCGGCAGCTATAGCTTCGCGGCAAAGGGCGGGCATAATGAGGAGCCGCATAACCATAATGATGTAGGCCACTTTATCCTTCATGCGGATGGACAAGCCTATTTGGCGGATTTGGGCAGCGGGATGTATACAGCGCAATATTTTGGCCCGGAGCGTTATTCCATTTGGTGTAACGGCTCACAAGGACACTCGGTACCCGTTATTAATGGACTTCATCAGCAAAATGGCACCTCATTCCGGGCAACGGTTTTGGAAGCGTCTACAGATGAAAAGGCTGATCAATTGATGCTTGCGATCAGCGGAGCTTACGGGCAATCCCAGCTCGAGCGTTTGGAACGTCATTTTCGCTGGGAAAAAGAAAGGCTGCCGCGCTTAAAGCTGACCGACTTGCTTTTGTTTGCGGACAGCAGTGAGGCGGCGGAGCAGCATGTGACGGAGCGCTTCATTACGTTTCTTGCTCCTGAGCTGGTGACGGAAGGACATATCATACTATCCGGAAAACGCCAACTTAGCATTACATATGATCATCTAGTATGGCGACCGATGGTGACGGCAAGAAGTGATCTGGATCATTTCGGAAACGAGCGCTTTTGGTATACGCTTGATTTTGAGGCTTCGGCGTCTGCGGGCATGCCTTTGACAGCGTCATTTATTTTTCAATTTGAATCTTAACTTAATTAATTGATGCGGGGAGAGGGAATGGACATGGAGAAGAGCAATTGGACAAATGAAGCATGGGGAAAGGTGCATGAGAAGGTAACGAGAACGAGCAATCGAATCGGCGCAAGATTTCCTCATGCCAGCGTGGATGGTGCATATGTGCTCGAAGCGCCGCATTGGTGGACAGCCGGCTTTTGGCCGGGCCTGCTTTGGTTGTTGTACCGCGACTCGGAATCGAAGGATGAACACTACAAAGACATTGCCGAAGCATGCGAGCAGCAATTGGATGAGGTGCTGACCGGATTTGATCGGTTGGATCATGATATCGGCTTTATGTGGTCGCTTACGAGCGTAGCCCGTTATAAGCTGCTAGGTGAAGAGCAATCGCGCAAACGTGCGCTGCTGGCTGCGAGTGTGCTCAGCGGACGTTTCAATGTAAAAGGAAATTATATAAGAGCATGGAATCCATGGGGCGAGGGTGATCGCAACGAGGGCTGGGCCATAATCGATTGTATGATGAACCTGCCGCTGCTCTACTGGGCGAGCGAGACGACGAACGATCCTAGGTTTAAGCACTTGGCGATGGAGCACGCGGATACGGTGTTGGAGCATTTTATCCGTACAGATGGCTCGGTCAACCATATTGTCGTCTTCCACCCGCAAACCGGCGAGTTTGAAAGCGTTAACGGCGGACAAGGCTATGCGCCGAACTCGGCTTGGTCGCGCGGGGCATCATGGGCTATTTACGGCATGGCGCTAAGCTACCGTTATACGGGAGAGCTTAGGTATTTAGAAGCAGCCAAGCGGGTTGCCCATTTCTTCCTAGCTAATTTACCCGAGGATTCGGTTCCTCATTGGGATTTCCGGCTGCCTTCCGGCGTCGAGCGTTACCGCGATACATCAGCAGGCGCTTGTGCAGCTTGCGGCTTGCTTGAAATTGCGGGAGCGGTTCCAAGTGAAGAGTCAGAGCTGTATCACGCAGCGGGGGAGCGAATCCTGCGCTCAATGTACGAGAACTACGGAGCTTGGGATAATGAAGCAGAAGAGGGCTTGATATTGCATGGCACAAGCCATTATCCGGAGCGGAGAAACATTGATGTGCCGCTCATTTACGGCGATTATTTCTTCGTAGAAGGTTTGGCGCGACTAAGAGGAAATTCGGCAACGTTCTGGTAGGAGGGAGATGGATATGATGAGCAGACAACAGATCAGCAGCCCGCTTTCTGACCGTCAATATTGGCTCGACCAGCTGCTTGCCATTAGCGGTCCTGTCCTGACGGCACTCGCGGAGCGCCGCCTTAAAGAGAGCATGCCGATTGAATTCGCGGAGGTTTCCGGTGAAACCGAAGAGGAAAGGGCGATAGCTGCGGCAGAGCTTCAAGCTGACCGAGCGAAATACACACATTTGGAAGCGCTTGGACGGCTTTTATCCGGTATGGCTCCATGGCTCGAGAATAGGTACCTTAGCGGAGCCGAAGAGGAGATTCGCGCCCGTTATGCCGCACTCGCTCGTGAGGCCATAGATGCGGGGACCGATCCGGACTCGCCGGATTACATGAACTTCAGTGATGGCTTTCAGCCGATTGTCGATGCCGCCTTTTTGGCGCTTGCGATACTGCGGGCGCCGGTAGAGCTGGGAGAAAAGCTGGAGCAGCGAGTGAAAAAGAACGTCGTTGCGGCGCTGAAGCAAACGCGGACGAGGAAGCCTGTTTTTTCTAATTGGCTGCTGTTTGCGGCTACCACTGAAGCTGCTCTGCTTAAGCTTGGTGAGAGCGACTGGGACCCGATGCGGATCGACTATGCCTTGAAGCAGCATGAACAGTGGTATTTGGGCGATGGTTCTTATGGCGACGGACCCGAATTTCACTGGGATTATTACAACAGCTTCGTCATTCAGCCGATGCTGGTCGACGTACTTGCCGCAGCAGGTGACCAATACGGAGAGTGGGATGCCATGCAAGCCGCCGTATCGGGCAGGGCACGGCGTTACGCGGAGGTACTCGAGAGGTTAATCGGGACCGATGGCACTTATCCGCCAATTGGAAGATCGCTTGCTTATCGCTTCGGCGCATTCCAGAGCTTAGCTCAGAGTGCCCTGCTGGATGATTTGCCGAGAAACATAAGTCCGGCCCAGGTACGCTCAGCTTTGACTGCAGCTATCCGCCGAACGCTTGAAATACCTGGAAATTTCACGCCGGAGGGCTGGCTCACGATCGGTTTTTGCGGACATCAGCGAGATATTGGCGAGCGTTATATTTCAACAGGCAGCCTCTATCTATGCGCGGCCGTGTTCTTGCCCTTAGGCCTGGCAAGCGAGCATCCATTTTGGAGCGGGGCAGAAGAAGCATGGACCTCGAAAAAGGCGTGGTCCGGACAAGCTTTTGGAATAGACACGGCATTGAAGTGAAATATAGATACTGTAAACAGGCAGATGCTGGATGATTCCATCGTCTGCCTGTTTGAATTGGGATTGCGGCCTAAGGGCTCAAACCTTCCTTCGATGCTTCCATTTATATAGAAGAAAGTCGGGGGAGAACATGCGGAAATTGTCGTCTTTTCATGCTTTTTGTATTATGGCGGCGATTTTATCCGCTTCGGTTGTCGAACATGCGTCGTAAGTAGCAGACGGCACTAGTATTACCAAAAAGTCGTAGAATACAGCTTTCAGGCGCAAAAGAATAGTATTCGAGCTTGCCCTGTGTAAATAAACGGAAAATTAAAACCAAGCACTTGAAATTGATAACGAAAATGAGTATGATAAAAATAGTTGTTAGCACTTGAAGGTTACGAGTGCTAACGAGAATCTAAGAAGCGACAAATTTTGAAGGAGGCTATTTTCAATGATCAGACCTTTGGGTGAACGCGTATTGATCGAAGCAATCGCGAAAGAAGAAACAACCGCTAGCGGTATCGTATTGCCGGATTCGGCGAAAGAAAAGCCGCAAGAAGGCAAAGTGGTAGCAGTTGGCAGCGGTACGCTGAAAGATGGCGTTCGTGTTGCTTTGGAAGTTAAAGAAGGCGATCGCGTTCTTTTCTCCAAATATGCGGGTACTGAAATCAAATACGAAGGCAAAGAGTATTTGATTATGAAGGAAAGCGAAATTCACGCGATTTTTGAATAGCAGCCCGACATGGGTCACATAGAAGGCAAGATACGATAAAACAAGATTACTTAAACTATTTTGGGAGGTTTTACGTTAATGGCTAAGGAAATTAAATTTAGCGAAGATGCTCGTCGCGCAATGCTGCGCGGAGTTGACGCTCTTGCAAATGCGGTTAAAGTAACACTAGGTCCAAAAGGCCGCAACGTTGTACTTGAGAAGAAATTCGGAAGCCCGCTTATCACAAATGACGGTGTGTCCATTGCGAAAGAAATCGAGCTTGAGGATGCATTCGAAAACATGGGCGCTCAGCTTGTTAAAGAAGTAGCAACAAAAACAAATGACGTTGCAGGTGACGGTACGACTACCGCTACTGTTCTTGCTCAAGCGATGATTCGCGAAGGCTTGAAAAACGTTACTGCCGGCGCTAACCCAATGGTTATCCGCAAAGGTATCGAGAAAGCTGTTAAAGCTGCTGTAGAAGAGCTGAAAGCTATCTCGAAACCAATCGAAGGCAAACAATCGATCGCACAAGTTGCTTCGATCTCGTCTGCTGACGATGAAGTAGGCCAACTAATCGCAGAAGCTATGGAAAAAGTCGGCAACGACGGCGTTATCACTGTAGAAGAGTCGAAAGGCTTTGTTACAGAGCTTGAAGTGGTTGAAGGTATGCAATTCGACCGCGGTTATGTATCGCCATACATGATCACTGATACAGATAAGATGGAAGCTGTCCTAGACAATCCTTACATCCTAATCACTGACAAAAAAATCACAAGCATTCAAGAGATCCTTCCGGTTCTTGAGAAAGTTGTTCAATCCGGCAAACAATTGCTGATCATTGCTGAAGACGTAGAAGGCGAAGCTCAAGCTACACTAGTAGTGAACAAACTTCGTGGAACATTCACTTGCGTAGCGGTTAAAGCACCAGGCTTCGGCGACCGTCGTAAAGCAATGCTTCAAGATATCGCTGCTCTTACTGGCGGCCAAGTTATTACTGAAGAACTCGGCCTTGAGCTGAAATCGACTGGCGTTGAATCCCTAGGTTCCGCTCGTCAAATCCGTATCACAAAAGAAACGACAATCATCGTTGACGGCAGCGGCAACTCCGCTGACATCGTTGCACGCGTGAACCAAATCCGCGCTCAACTGGAAGAAACAACTTCCGACTTCGATCGTGAGAAGCTTCAAGAGCGTCTTGCAAAATTGTCCGGCGGCGTTGCTGTAATCAAAGTCGGCGCAGCTACAGAAACAGAATTGAAAGAGCGCAAGCTCCGCATCGAAGATGCCCTCAACTCCACTCGTGCAGCGGTTGAAGAAGGTATCGTATCGGGCGGCGGTACTGCCCTCATTAACGTATACAATGCCGTTGCTGCTGTTAAAGCAGAAGGCGACGAGCAAACAGGCGTGAACATCGTTCTTCGTTCCCTTGAAGAGCCGCTTCGCACAATCGCAGCTAACGCAGGCCAAGAAGGCTCCGTTATCGTTGAGCGTCTGAAAAACGAAAAAATCGGCGTAGGCTACAATGCAGCTACTGGCACATGGGTGAACATGTTCGAAGCAGGTATCGTTGACCCTGCTAAAGTAACACGTTCCGCATTGCAAAACGCAGCTTCCGTTGCGGCTATGTTCCTGACAACTGAAGCCGTTGTTGCTGACAAACCTGAACCTAAGGGTGCAGGCGCTGGCATGCCAGATATGGGCGGCATGGGCGGTATGGGCGGCATGATGTAGGGTTTCAGCCCTTACATTTGTGAAATAGTCTAGGCTATTTTAGCCCAGTTTGAGAACTGGTCACGTTAAAAACTATTTTTTAAAGTATAGACTACTTCCTAAAAACAGGAGGTAGTCTTTTTTATGTTATTAAAATTTGCTTTTCAGGATTTTTTGGATGACCGACGTTTCAAAAACACAACAGAGAAGAACATTAGGAATTATCAAACGATGCTTGGAGAGTTTGTAGGGTATTGTAATCAGAACGAGGTAGTACGTGTGGAGGACATAACATATAACCATGTACGTCAACATCTTATGGAATGTCAGGAACGGGGGAATAAGGCGGGTTCAATCAATACTAAACTTATGCGAATCAGAGCCTTTTTGAACTATATGGTGGAATGTGAAGTTATAACGAAGAATCCTGCTAAACGAGTTAAAATGCAAAAAGAAGATTAATAAGTGGTTTGCTAAAATTGAAGCTGGGTATTATATGGTTTGCCTTGGTCTATTAACAGTACAACATATTACTTTACAACGGATGAAGCTTTTCGGAGTCAAAGAATCAGAGAGATTTGTTGAAACCTGAGACATATTACCCATTTTATCGTATAATTATTGGGATAAGATGGAAGGGATAATGAAAGTTGGTGTATCAATTGAGAGAGAAATTTGCCTTCATGAATTACAAGCTGATTATTAAAATACTGGTAGCTGTCCTATCCATTCAGCTCTCAATGAAGTTCTTATTCGATGATAAATTTCTACTCAGTACTGGATTTACACTTGCTGGTATACTTCTTTTGTTTCATGTACTTGAGCGCAGCTATAACAATGGAAAGAAAAATCAACAATCAAACATGTTAAAATAAGAGTCTGATTTCATTCACTAAAATGGTAACAACTAAGGAGATTACATCATGGATTCGATATTATTTATTGCAGCTTGGGCAATTGTTGGAATTTTTATTGGTGGAGTAATAGTACTGATTAAAGCTAAGTTCAAGAAGTAAATTTACAAAGAACACGGAATTTATAAGAAGAAGGAAGATTACAACTGAGTTTGTAATTGCATATGAAGAATGGAAAGCTGAGAGGATTACAGTTGTAGAAGCAATGAAACGAGTAAACATGAAGCCTAATACCTTTTACCGAAGAGTTGCCGAGTATGAAGACAGTATTCCATTAGTGTCGCAAGCTTAAATATAATGCTTGTAATAGCAATTTGCAGCAAGAGGTTTTTAATGATGACCGGTTCTCATTTAATTAATACTGAGAATACGGTCATTTTTCTTGAATAGCTAAGCCACACGATAAGGAAGCTTTGATAAAACTCCACTTTTAAAAGACATGTGTCTCTAGGCATAGGGGGCGGTGGTTTCTGCCTTTCAGATCAAAGTTGTTTCTTATTAGGGGGGAGCACATCTGAATCCAAACGTTAAAACCTTAAGGAGGGTAACATGTCTGAGAGACTTAGTTTTTCACTTTTTACTACAAATTATTTAGGCACAAGAGATACAGCAGAATATTGCTTAAGTCAATTATTAAATAGAATACCTAGAAAGTACTTCCCTACAAAAGTAAAAGATCATAATTTTAAACCCACTTCGTTTTCCTTTAATACTCCCGAAGTATATTATGATATGTTTCCAGGAAACTTTCCTAACAACGGATATGTAAGTCTATATAAAGTAAGAGGGCTATTTAACCTGTTTTTTTTCTGGCAGAAAACTGATTTAGCATATTTACAAAAAACGCCAGGTAAAAAGTTCTCTACTATAGATATATGTTTTGAAAATGGTGATGAGTTGCTTTCAAATTCCGATCATTTTACAGCCTTCAAAGAGCTATGGCTGGATTTTTGTTTACATTTTAACGCTTTATATGGATATTGTGAATACGGATTAATTCCAATGAGTGATGATGGTTGGGGGATGGGACGTTGTTTGCCTAGACTTCATTGGTTAACTTATATTGATGAAAAATATGTAAGAGCGTTTTCTTTGTCTAAAGAATCGGTTATCGAAAATTGTAACATTAGTTTTTTTGGGAAAAATGCACTTTTAGAAATACATGATGATAATCCGCTTTCGCTCCGTTATCCAAATGAAAAAGAACGTGCTATTATTCAGAAACTTGGAAGCAATTATTTTTGGAATTATAATGATTCAAGGATTATTCCAACTTATCCATATAAAATGCCTGAATTGGATTTATCACAAATGTTAATGTAGACAGTTGATAAATAAATGCACGATTTTATCTAGATAGGGTGAAGATGTAATGGAGATATTTAAAAACCAAGTATGGGTGTTTAAAACAGATTACAGTACTTTTTTATACTGCCGCTTCATTTTAATTGATTTAATAAGTCGATTTCCATTTAATCAAGATGAAGCAATCAAACGTATAAATTCTTTTTGGGGACATCTAGAGGGAGTATATGAAGGTGACATCATGTACCATGAACTACCTGAATATTGGTCTTCAAATATGTACTGGGGACATGATTCGGTTTGGTGGAAAAAAGGAGATGAAAGAATTAAATATAATCTGCAGGAACTAAAAGCACATCGATTTGATAAATCAACTAAATATGAATTATGGGAACCCCAAATTAACTATTCAACTGATTATATTGATGATTTTGTATTTGCCGATAATAAAGAAATACAGGAATTAATAGATAAGCGTTTGATGATTGGTAAGTATCATAAGAAATGGGAAGTAACTGCCCAAAATTATAGAGAAGCATTGCAAGCATTATATAGTTTTAAAGGATGGGGAGAGTACAGAGAGGTGCAATGAAAAAAGAGCAATTTTATGAATTGGAGGAAGTATGCAGACATTCAAAGAGTTGATTGCCATTACAGATTTTTCAAAGGTATGGCAAAAGTTTATTGTCCAATATTCAACTAAAAAAGACAGACTTGAAAAGTTTAGTATGCTATATGAAAAACTGAAATTGACTATACCTGCCGATAACGAGACTAACATGTACATTTATATCAATGTGTTCCAAGAAGAAATTGATGGTGAATGGATCTGTATCAATGAGTTTGATGAAGATGATGATTCACTCTCTTTTGACGTTAGTGGTAAGGACGACGAATGGACTGGCTACTCTATAGCATCAAGCAAATTTAATGAGTGGCTAGGCTACTACATTGACAAGAAGTCATTAGATACTATGTCAAATGAAAGCTTTATTGCCCATTGCCTTTGGGAGATGACGTTCTATTATGGATATGATGACACAGTGGAAAGATAAATTTGGAATTGATATAAAGAGTTTTATGGAACAATGAAAGGAGCAAAATAACTTGGTAAGCTATACCCTTCTGGTTGACCTGTTATGGGAAGTAAGGAAACTGATAGATACGCCCAATACTGATGTTACTTGGTCAGAATACAGAACAGTAGAAGAAGTATTGTCAGCATTGGATACATACATTAAAAGACTTAATCAACTTGATAAATTAGTCGTTTCTGAATTAGAGCTTCTTTTTGCCCCAACAGGTTCACTACAAGAAATATCCATAAGTAGTGGCTGGACCAATGAATATATCGAATTATCTAGTCGCTTTGATGATATTGTGGCAACTAATTAAATGGGCAATTTTTATTTAAGGAGAGGCATTGATTTCGATGCAGATACCTGACGAATATAAATTACTGTCAATAATTAGACCGAATGTATTTATTGAAATATAAAGATGGAGGAATGTGCTTGCTTACAGAAAATGATGTGATCACTGCTGCTTGTTTAAAGATAGAGGAGCTTGGCTTTGACATCGTACAGTCACTCCATACATCAGAGAAAGGTATCGACATCATTGCACATAAGGATGAATTTACTCTATATGTAGAAGCAAAAGGAGAAACTAGTGCAAGTCAAACTAGTAGCCGTTATGGTAAGCCATTTAACGCTAATCAAATTGATTCACATGTTTCAAGGGCTTTACTGACTGCTTCAAAATTGATACAGCAAAAGCAAGGAGAGCTATTTAAAGCAGCAATTGCGCTACCTGATAATGATGGTCATAGAAAGGTCGTAAATCAGATTCGGACTGTATTGGAGACATTAGGGATAGTAATGATTTGGGTAAGTAAAGATCGTGTTGTAGTGGAGTATTTGTCGTAATACAATTATATTCAGCATGAAGGAGCAGCCATATGAAAGTTCTGTTTTCGACTCACACCCAACAGCGTATTATGGAGCAGGGGATTGATAGATATCAACTAATCAAAGACGTTGAGAAGATGCCCCCAATCAAGACTAAAATTCGTTGGTTCCTAAAAAATGGGACGTTGCAATTGTAGCACCAAAAGGTGATGGTGTTGTAATAGTAATTACGGTTATCTCAACAAAAAAATATAAGATTGGTTCCGTTAAAGGTGATAGAACTTTTTAGAGACAGCATTGGCTGATAAATAAAAATGGTTCGCAGTTTCCTATATAAGTATTAATATAGATGGCGAACTATCTCTAGTTTAGGAAAGGTAGCAATGGTTATGATTGAAGTAAGCAGTCAAGAATAAAAATAAACGTGTAAGGTGTTGTGGTGGCATGATCATATCTATCATAAGAGATATCGGAGCGGAGCTTGGCTGTGTCTTGCCGCAGGACATTGTTGAGATGCTAGGTGTTAAAGCTGGGGACCAGTATAGCATTAGTTTGGGTGATGATGGCAGTATCGTTCTAAGACTTCTAGACGCTTCAAATTCAAATATAAGACCAGAAGTGGTGAAGGCTGCCAAACGAAATATGGAAAGGTATAGCGAGGCGTTAAAGAGCTTGAAAGATCGGTAGTAGTAATCTGATTTAATGGGATTTTTTACTGATGTTCGTAAGTAATATATTTAGCTTCGTAGATGGATCTTCAATATCATAAATAGGGTATTTAGTTAAATTAGTATTAATTAAATTAAGACCAGCATCATCTGATGAGTGTGAATGGACTCGTATTCCGTGGAATGTATTCGAGAAAATTTCGATATGAATTGAAAACGAAGTGGACAACGTAAAGTCTGTAGCATCAAGGGTTTTCTTGAGAGGAAACACTGCTTGACCACATAGTGCAAAAATGAGAGACCTTTCAAGAGTTCATTGAACTTTTGGGAGGTCTCTCATTATTTTTGATAATCAAGTTATTCTATTTAGAATAAAACTATAATTCCTTAAAAAGACTTGTTTTATCAGCAAGTCTATTTAATCATGCACAGGTGGGTATGCTTCAATCTAATTCTTGATCTAAAACAGGTTTTACTAAACGACGTACTTCATCGGTTGACGTAGTATCCATTAATTGGTTTCTTAGTTCGCCTGCGCCTCTAAATCCACGAACATAGATTTTGAAAAAGCGAAGAAGTGGTTTAAATGAACGTGGCTGGGTTTCTTTTGAATATTTATCGTGAAGATCCAACTGTAAAAGAAGTAAATTGAGAAAATCCTTCGCGCTATGTTCTTTAGGTTCTTTTTCAAAAGCAAATGGATTGGTGAAAATGCCGCGGCCAATCATGACACCATCAACGCCGTATTGTTCTACCAATTTTAATCCTGTTGCGCGGTCAGGAATATCTCCATTAATGGTTAACAACGTATTTGGTGCAATTTCATCGCGTAATTTTTTTATTTCAGGGATTAGTTCCCAGTGTGCATCTACTTTACTCATCTCTTTTTTTGTACGAAGGTGAATGGAAAGATTCGCAATATCTTGTTTCAATATATGTCCTAACCAATCGCGCCACTCGTCAATATCAAAGTAACCCAATCTTGTTTTAACACTAACCGGCAATCCACCTGCTTTTGCTGCATGAATAATTTCTGCTGCAACTTCAGGATGTTGTATTAATCCAGCACCTTTTCCATTGGATGCGACGTTTTGTACTGGGCATCCCATGTTTAAATCGATACCACGAAAACCAAGTTTTTTCATATCAATACTCATCTGTTCAAAAAATGCAGGCTTATTGCCCCAAATATGAGCGACAATCGGTTGCTCATCTTCTGTGAACGTTAATCGACCACGTACACTGTCATTTCCTACAGGGTGACAATAACTTTCTGTATTTGTGAATTCCGTGAAAAATACGTCAGGTTTTGCAGCTTCACTAATGACGTGACGAAATACAACATCTGTGACATCTTCCATTGGTGCTAATATAAAAAACGGCTTTGGTAACTCATTCCAAAAATTTTGTTCGTTACTCATATTATCTTCTCCTGTTGCAACATATAAATACGAAATAAGCTATAGCAAAGTCTTTTACCCATCATACATAGTAACATTTTTTTTCGTTTGATGCACAGAATCAATTGTGTGAGCGACAGATGAGCGACAGACACATTTGTGATGTCTGCCAACCATCACGCATCCAACTTGATGTTGTTGAATTTGTATGAGGTGCATGTTTATTCTGCCCCATTTTCCTTATAATGATAAGGTATGTCAGTTTTGAAGAGTTACAGAAGCATTGTGGGAATAATCCTTCAATACATGAATGGACTGTTGAAAAGGGAATCATTTCTACGAGTTCAATGAACTTGTGAGAGGCCTCTTTTTCATGACATGCAGGTAAACGAGTTAATGTGCAGATAACAAACATAGTATATTATTAGTTCAATTACTAGAGTTGAGAGCCCAAGGAGCGAGTGGCAAGTGTACAGAAGTAATAGAAGCAAGCGACTTAGGACGATGGTGATCGTCTTGCTTTGCTTAGTGATATTGTTAGGATGCTCTGCCAAGGATCGATCTCTCTCAGCAGAAAAAGTCATGACTTTCTGGCATGATAAGACGGGGGTAGCTGCGGAAGCCGTAGATTCTATTGTCAAAGGCTTTCAAAAACAGCATCAGTCTTATAAAGTGAATTCGGTATATGTTGCCGATTTGACTGTAGGCGGGGGGCAAAAGCTGTTGACAGCAATTGCCGGAGGCGAACCTCCAGATGCTGTGTTCTTCGATCGTTTCCAAATTGCTTCTTGGGCGAGTCAAGAGGCCTTGACCGATCTAACGGATCGTGTCAGGGATAGCGGAATGAATACGGATCTATTTTATAAGGCCGCTTGGAATGAGGTTGTATACAAAGAGCGTATTTATGGTTTACCGGTTACGACTGACGGGCGAGTGCTCTTCTATAATAAGGATCATTTCTTGGAAGCGGGTCTGGACCCTAACCGTCCGCCGGCGACCATTGCTGAGCTTGAGGAATACGCAGCGAAATTAATGCTTAAGGAAGGGCAACGATACAAGAGGTTAGGCTTTGTGCCCTGGCTCGGACAAGGCAGCTTTTATACGTGGGGCTGGGCATTCGGAGGCGATTTTTACGATAGTCGCACGAAGCAAGTCACGGCCAACGAGCCGAAGCTGGTAGCAGCTATGGAATGGCTTCAAGATTATTCGGAACAATACGAGGCTCAGAAAATAAATGCATTTACGGGCTCGGAAGCGGTAGATCCTTTTTTGACCGGTCAGGTCAGCATGGAGATTGGGAACAATCTCCTTGTCGCTAATTTGAAGGCGAATAACCCTGCATTGAATTATGACATCGCACCTATACCTACACCGGATGGCGAGGAAGAAATGACCTGGTCAGGTGGTTATAGCGTGGTCATACCAAGGGGAGCCGAACATCCGGATGAAGCTTGGGAGCTGATTCGATATTTTGCCGGCGATGAAGCACAGGAATTAATTGGGAAAGCCTATCTCTCAGCCATTCCGGAAGTGAACGAGCGAATATTCCATAACGATCCCATTAATAAGAAAATCATGAGTCTTTTGGACAATGCGCATTGGCGCCCCGTTATTCCGCAAGGTCAACTGCTTTGGAATGAGCTGTCGAGCGCGGTTGATCTTGCTATTAACGGCAAGGATACGCCGGAGCGCCTTCTGAACGAGGTTACGGCTCGCGTCAATACTGCGCTGGGCAAGATTCAGGAGAATGAGCGATGAGAAACGCATGGAGCAAGCGCGAGAATAGGTACGGTTGGCTGTTTGCTTTACCTTGGATGATAGGCTTAATCATTTATTATGCGTATCCTTTGGCAACCTCCTTGTTTCTAAGCTTTACCTCTTACAGTATTCTGAAGCCGGGACAATTCCTTGGTATGCAAAACTATCGGGACCTCGTTCACGATAAGCTATTTTGGCAAGCCGTTTCGAACACGGTATCTTTTGCGTTAACCTTTGTTCCGATCAGTATTGGGATGAGTTTGGGGCTGGCTGCGCTGCTTCAGCTAAGGATAAAAGGAAGCCTGTTTTACAGAACCCTTTTTTTTCTGCCTTCTCTCGTTCCTTTAATCGCAAAATCGCTGATTTGGCTGTCGTTGTTGAATCCGCAGTTTGGATTGATTAATGGACTTCTCTCCGAGCTTGGCATTACCGGCCCTGCCTGGTTGAATAGCGAGGACTGGTCTAAGCCTGCACTGGCTTTCCTGTCGATATGGGGAATAGGAAATACGATGGTCATTCTTCTGGCAGGGCTTCAGGATATACCAAAGAGCTACTATGATGCCGCGGAAGTGGATGGCGCAGGGAGGGTTAGAACCTTTCTTTCTATAACGATTCCGCTACTGTCGCCGGTCCTGCTATACAATCTAATCGTTGGATTAATAGGCACGCTTCAGATGTTTGCATTGCCTTACAGCTTGACGAATGGCAGCGGGTCGCCCGCCGGCTCTATGATGTTCTATGTAATGTATTTGTACCAGCATGCGTTTCTTTATCTCCATATGGGATATGCTTCAGCGATGGCTTGGCTTCTTTTCTTGATCACGGTGCTGCTCACGTCATTCGTATTCATATCTTCACGCAAGTGGGTCCATTATGAGTAAGCGGAATGGAGGAATAACGGCCAAACGGCTATTCTATTACCGTCATGGACTGGTACACATCCTATTGCTGGGGCCGAGTTTGTACTTTCTTCTTCCGTTTTTATGGATGATGGCATCTTCCTTTAAGCTGGATTCCCAGTTCTTACTACATCCTCTGCAATGGATACCGGTGCCGTTCCACTGGCCGAATTATGGGGAGGCCGTTAACCGGACTTCGTTTTTTTCGCTGCTGCAAAATACGATGTTTGTTGCGGTGCTTAGCGCACTGGGCGTTATGGTTTCTTGCTCGCTTGCAGCCTACAGCTTGGCAGCCTTAAGATGGACAGGCAGAAGGACCGTCTTCATAGCGACTCTGGGTGTCATGATGGTACCGGGGCAGGTTACGATGATTCCGGAGTTCATGCTGTTTCAGAAGCTTGGTTTAGTGGGAACGTTATTTCCTTTAATATTGAAAGAAGTGTTAGGCGTTCCGATGTATGTTTTTTTATTAAGGCAATATGCGCTTAGCTTTTCCCTTGAGTTTCTACAAGCAGCCCGGATAGATGGATCAGGGGAATTCAGGATCTTTTATCAAATCTTTCTTCCACAGGCTCTACCGGCCGTATGGACGGTCGGCCTTTTTCAAATGATCAGCAGTTGGCAAGACTTTTTGGGGCCGCTGCTCTATCTAAATGATCCTACCCAGTACACGCTGACGTTAGCACTTCAGCAATTCCAAAGCGAGGTTGCAACGGAGTGGGGGCTATTAATGGCTGCTTCCGTATTAATGGTGCTGCCTATTATTGCCTTGTTTTTCTGCATGCAAAAACTGTTTTTTCAAGGGATTACCATTGGAGCCATTAAGGTTTGATGAAGGAGGAAATCTGTGGAAGAACTGCACAGTCAGAGTTTATATATGGCAATCGCGCAAAAGGTCGAAGGAATCATACAAAGCAAGCAGATCAAGCCGCATGAGCCTGTTCCTTCCGAGGGAGAGTTGTCAAGGCAATTTGGTGTTAGCCGAATGACGGCCAAGCTTGCGCTTGAGCAACTGGTTAACAAGGGAATGGTGTATCGTTTACCGAGAAGAGGGACGTTTCTCTCCGATCCGGCTCTATCAAAGCAGCAGCAACCGGCAATGGAGCGCAGCTTGGTTCCCGCCGCCCAAAGTAGGATATTAAAAGTAGCATTTGTCGTTTCCAATCTGGACTATTATACTTCGCAGATTGTTTCGGCGATTGAAAAAGAAGCACGGAAGCACAACTTCTCCTTAGTCATTAAGTTAAGTAAGGATGTTGAAGACGAAGATCACTGTCTCAAACAGCTTGCTGCCGAAGGAGTGGACGGGATTATCCTCTTTCCGCGAGGCCGTACAAGGTCAAGCGAGGTGCTGCATCAGTTCAAGCATGATAAGTATCCACTCGTACTCATTGATCGTATTTTTCATGATATCCAGCTTGATAGTGTCTTTCACGATCATTTTCAGGGAGCCTATGAGATGATGCAGTTTCTTATTCGCAAGGGGCACCAAGAAATCGGATATGTGACTAATCGCATAGAAGGGATTAGCAGCAGGGAGGAACGATACCAGGGCTATATGAAGGCCTTGTTTGATTACGATATTCCCGTAAAAAGCCAATATATTCACTTTACAGAAATAACAAACAATCTCACGAATTATTCGGAAGAAAACAAGGAATTGGGTCAATTTTTAAGCGCACACCCGAATATGACTGCCGTGATGTGCAGTGATGACTACGTAGCGGCTTCTGCTATTTATTCGGCGCTGCGGCTAAATATTGATGTTCCAAATCAACTGTCCGTTACCGGCTTCTCAGATACGCAATTAGCAACGATGCTGCCTATTCCTCTAACTACGGTGAAGCAGCCAGCTGAGGAGCTTGTTCAGGAGGCGGTTAAGCTGCTTCTCGAAAGGATACGCTCCTACTGCGAAGAGCAGTCTATTGTTAAAATAAAAACGAAGATCATAGAGAGAAGGACGGTTTCCTGACTTCGATTACAACTACATCTATTTAACTATACGCAATGACTGAGGTGTCCTTATGATGCCGGAGTCATTGCGTATTTTTGTGCGATTTGCGGATTTTGCCTGACATAGATCAGCCTCCTCTCTTTCATAAACACTTCATATCGATCCGCATTGAATGTGTCAGTGACTTTCTGTACGATTGGTCGTGGCTGACTGCGCGGCCCTATGAAGCTGGCAGTAAGAAATGATAGAGAGCTATGGGTAGGAGAAATGATTAGAGGAGGAAGAATAGTGATCGTTAGAAAAAAGGTAATCAGCAATATTCTCGTTGTCTCCATGTGTTTGGCCATGCTGTTCTCGACAGGCCCGTTTCAATTGCTGCCGGCTGATGCGAGCAGCGGCAGCAATGATCCTGCAATAGTTATGGAAGCATCGAATCTGATTCCAAAGAACGACCAATGGATCTATATGGACGGAGGAGTCGATCCAGGCAATTCCTGGCGGGAACTGGCTTTCGACGACACCGGCTGGAAAATGGCGGGCGCTCCCCTAGGCTATGCTAGCCAAGGTAAGGGCCTCGACCTAAACACATGGATCGAATACGGTTCTGATTCGAGCAATAAATATATTACGACTTATTTCCGTAAGGAATTTCAGGTGGCTGAGGCCGATCAGATCAAAGCGCTTGCCGCAACCTTGATCCGCGATGACGGTGCGGTCATCTATTTGAACGGCCAGGAAGTGTACCGGACCAATATGCCGACTGGCGCGATTGCAAGCAGCACACTTGCTTCTGCAGCGGTCGGTGATGAGCGGAATGAAGAGAAATTCGATATCGATGCTTCCTTGCTAGTGGACGGCATGAATGTACTGGCTGCGGAAGTGCACCAGAACGCGCCGGGAAGCTCGGACCTGTTCTTTTCGCTTGAACTGGCAGGTTCTGATGTCCTTCCGCCGGTGATTGGAAAAGATGTGGGATTGTTAGGCGAATATTTCTTGGGAACGAGTGACTTTGGTTTTGGCGAATATAAAGCAACGACCGTAGACCCGCTAATCCATTTCACGAACCTTGACTCGGTGCTGCAAAGCTGGACCGGTCAGCAAGATGATGCCAACGTTCGCTGGACCGGTCAAATCATGCCGCCGGAAACCGGTGATTATACGTTTTACATGACGGGCGACAACGGATTCAAATTGTGGATCGATGATAAACTCGTTATTGACCACTGGGTGAACGACTGGGATAAAGAGCAAACAAGCAGCGCCGTTTCGCTTGAAGGCGGAAAGAAATACAGCTTTAAAGTGGAATACTTCGAAGATTTCGGAGGCTCCAATCTGTACCTGCGCTGGTCCACGCCAAATATGGCAAAAGACATTGTGCCAAGCCACGCCTTCTCTTTGCCAATGGATTATACGGGAACGGTGGCAGGCAGCGTATATAAAGACGGTTCGGCCATTTCGCTTGCCATGATTTCTGATCTGGATGGCTTGCCTGCTGCTTTGCATGATCATCTGACCTTGACGGTAGACGGTCAGCCTGTTCAGGTTCAAAGCGTGGAGCAAGGAAGTGATCCATCCGTTCTTATATTGAAACCGGCGGCTTTAGTCAAGCCAAATCAAAGGGTAAACCTCTCTTATGATGGACAGGCCGGGCTGAAATTGGCGGAAGGAAAAGAGGTTGGAAGCTTTAAGTTCAGCCCTGTCAATCAATCCGAATTGGTCGATTATTCGCCGATCGCCATTGCGATGACGTTCAATGGAAGTCCGAAGACGAACCGCGCTTTTGCCTGGTATACGAATTATGAGAAACCTCACAATGCACCGGCCAATGCGAAAGAAAGCATCGTAGAGATCGTGCCGGCAGATCAGGAGTTTGGATCTCCCGCAGGTAAACGCTTCGTAGGCAAGCCGGAAGAAACCAAAGTATTGAATCTCAAAATCACCAATTCAATCAATGGGTCATTTATCAGCCATAAAGTGCTGGCAGAGGGTCTGACTCCAGGAACAGCTTATAAGTACCGTGTGGGCAGCGACGGAAACTGGAGCGATATGGGTACGTTTATGACTGAAGCCGAGAAAGAACAAAATTATGATTTCCTGTATATGACTGATTCGCAAGGGGCCAATTCGCAGGACTACCAAATCTGGGCCAACACGCTTAGGCAAGGGCTCGATCAGTATCCGGACTCCAAGTTTCTAGTAATGACAGGCGATGAGGTAGATGCCGGCTCGCTGGAATCCCAGTGGCTTGATTATTTCGGAAAGCCGCAAGATATGCTGATGAATTTGCCTTTGATGGCTGCGGTAGGCAACCACGAAGGACCCTATAACGATAACTATTACCATCATTTTCATTATCCGAATGAGTCCATCAATGATCCATTGCCGCCGGGGAGTGTGTATTCCTTTGACTACGGCGATGCGCACATGATGATCTTGAACACGATGGATATGGGCTGGGATGACCGCCAGAAGGAGTCTTTCAAACAGCAAATTGAATGGCTCAAAAGAGAAGTAGCCGAAACGGATAAAAAATGGAAGGTAGTAGGCTTCCATAAAGCCATTTATTCCGTCGGCGGCCATGCGTTGGACGGAGATATTTTGGAACTCCGAAAAATGCTGTACCCTGTCTTCGACGAACTCGGGATCGATGTGGTACTGCAGGGACATGACCATACCTTCATGAGGTCTTATCAAATGTATAACGATAAACCGGTAGCTGACGTCAAGACGGATGAAGACGGCAATACGTTAAATCCTGACGGTACGCTGTACATGATTAACAATTCGGCGGCGACCAAATATTACGATATCAAAGACGGTGTGGACAGGTATTATGCGGCGGTGTATCAGCAGCCGAAGCTTCCGATCTTCTCGGGAATCCGGATGACGGAAGACAGCTTTACGATTGAGTCCTACAAATCCGGCGAGGAAACTCCGTTTGATACGTACACGATAGTCAGAAATGACAAGTTGCCGGAGCCTGTTGAACAATTGACGGCAAGCAAGAACGGGGACGGCAAGACGGTTCTCTCCTGGAGCAAACCGAAAAATGACAGCTCCGGGGAAGCGGTCAGAGGGTTTAGAATTTATGAGGTAAACGGGAAATTAGGCAAGAACTGGAGCGTATATGTCCCGGCAGGTACGAGCCAAGTGAACTATCAATATACGGTAGATGGTACGGACCCGGATAAAATCTGCGAATTCGCGGTCAAAGCCGTCGATAAGCGGGATAATTCGATCGCCAGCACTGTAAGCACGGCAGGTACCGTACCGGCGGCGCCGACTGCTCCGGTGGTTGACGATGGACATAACACGTTTGGCTGGACAAATGTAGCAGGTTATCCGGAGCTATCGGATTACGAATACAGTGTAGACAACGGGAAAACTTGGATTTCCGTAACGGAGAATCCGCAGCCGGTCGGGGATAACGATTATGCTGCGGGCTCGGTGAAGGTACGCGTCAAAGAGGATGAGACTGCAGGGGTTGCCGCAGGGCTGCCGCTCGTTTCGGATACGGCGTTTACGGTGAACAACATTAACAGGACGTACTCCATTGCAGGCGAAATGAAGAGAGGCGATCAACTGCAGGTCGACGTTACCGTGGAGCAGTTGGCTGATTACAGCGGTGAAGCTCATATCGTGTTTCAACTGTTGAAAGGAAGCACGCCGGTGCTAATTAATTCCGTTCCGATTCAGAAAGACAAGCTGAGCCTTTCGCAATACTTCAACTTCAGCGGAGCGGATTATAAGGTGAAAGTATTTGTGCTCGATAAGTTTAATAGCGATCTTACGATTCCGGTTGGGCTCGCGAGACCGGTTGTGCTCCAGTAACACATAGAAAGGAAGGACTGAATACGGTGAAGAAATATTTGGCGGTCGTTCTGGCATTGTTTTTCGTGCTTTCTCCGGTTTCCGGTTACGCAGCGGCTTCGTTCGCGCTCACATTGAGTGCGGATGAAGTCCAGCGCGGCGGTGCAGTTACGCTTTCCGGGACGGTTGCAAGCGGCGTTAGCGATGTTGCGGTTAAGATTGTGCGTCCCAATCAAACGGTTTTATATATTGATAGCCTAACTCCTTCAAATGGCGCTTATACTACAACGGTTGCTATACCGGAAAATGAGGATCTTGCACCGTTCGGCGTTTACCGGGTTGTTGCCGGCATCGGTACCTTAACGGAAACCAAGTCGTTCTCGGTTGTCGAGCAATTGGGAGGCAATCCGGGAGAAGGAGGAGGCACTGGCAATGGCAATGGAAATACAGCAGCTGCCATCCCCTCAAATGCCGGTAAAGCGGAAGGTTCCATCGTTAAGCCTGAACTAGCCCTGGATGGAAGACTGATCTTTGGCAGCGAAACGATGGCTCAAGCCATTCAACAAGCGACCGGTTTTGTAACGGTCGAGCTGCCAACATCAGCAAGCGATTCCGGAAGGGCTCTGGAGTTTCCGGCGAAAACGTTAAAGAGCCTCAAGGACAAACAGTTGGATTTACTCTTAAAAGCCGATAACCGTACCGTTCTATTCGCGGATGGTTCCATACCGGCTGCGAATGAAGAGCAATCGCGCGTTCAGATCGTTCTCCATTCAGGATGGACTGACGAAGCAAAAAGCATGGTGAATCAGTCGCTGCAGTCGAACCCGGATTATACCTCGACGGGCATTGTCCTCTCCGTTGTCATCAACGTGATAGACGGCGACAACATTACCGAAATCCACCATTTGGACAAGCCCGCCGTCGTAACGATGAAGCTGACGGAAGAACAGCAAAAGCTGATCTCATCGAATCTTGCCGGCGTGTATTACGTGAATGGCGATGAACCCGTATATGCCCCGGGTACCGTTAACAACGGCCTGTATACATTCACGGCTGAGCACTTCTCGTATTATACGATTTTGGAATATAACAAGGCTTTTGTAGATTTAGCCAATCATTGGGCGGAAACACCGGTCAAGTCTCTTGCTGCCAAGCATATTGTCAAAGGGGTGGATGACCAGCATTATATGCCGAATCGAAGCATAACCCGGGCAGAGTTCGTCGCTCTCGTTATGCGGGCGATCGAGTGGACGGGGAAACCTTCAATAAATGCAGCGGATAATCCATTCTCGGATGTGCCAGCTAATCAATACTACACCGAACAGGTTGCAGAAGCAGCATCGCTCGGTATTATTTCGGGCTATAACGTAGCGTTTAGGCCAAATGAAAAGATTACGCGCGAAGAAGCGGTGGTCGCACTCGTTCGTGCAGACCAATACTTAAGCCTTGCCGAATCGGACAAAGGAAAGCCTGCTTTTGCAGATGCGAAAGAAATCTCCGGCTGGGCTGCGGCAGCTGTCAATGAAGCCTGGTCGCAAGGATTGATTCAAGGGGACGGCACTCGTTTTTATCCGAAAAATCCGGTTACCCGGGCTGAAATGGCCGTTATGATCAATCGGATGCTGCCAAACCAATCTTTATAAAACGAAAGCAGGAGGACCTAATCGCAATGTGGAAAAGGCTTATTTCAGTCGTAATGACGGCATTGTTACTGTTTAGCATGTTGGTTCCTTTCGCCTTGGGTGCCGTTTCGGCGGCTCCTGTCTATACGATACAGGACACAAAAACGTGGAATGTGGCTCTGAATGCGAGCGCGACGGCTTCGGGTCAGTGCAACAACAACGAGATCGCGAAAGCCGCGGTCGACGGCAAGAGCGATACCAAATGGTGCGACAACACCAATGCCAAAAAGAAGTGGCTAAAGCTGGATTTGGGGCAAATCTATAACCTTAACCAATGGGTAGTGAAAAATGCCGCAATCAACGAATCCGCCAATAGCCCATTTTGGAATACGAAGGATTTTCGTTTGCAGAAAAGCATTGACGGCACAGTCTGGGAGGATGTCGATGCGGTGAGGAATAATGTGCAGACGATCGTCGACCGGCATGTTCCCGCCTTCTCAGCTCGGTACATCAGGTTTTATATCGATAAAGGAGCGCACGATAATAACACGGTTCGGCTGTATGAGCTGGAATTGTACGGGGTAGGCGCCGACCAATTGCCAGCGTATCCAGCAACCAACCTTGCGCCGGTGGATTACGTTGACCCGTTCATCAACACGATGGGCGACAATGGACAGACCAATCCCGGTCCTTCTACGCCATTCGGTCTGGTTTCCCTTGGGCCGGACGGCGATGGGGGAGCATTCAGCGGGTACTACTACCAAGATAAAAATTTGAAGGGATTCTCGCATCTGCGGTTTAGCGGGGTAGGCTGCAGCGGCGCAGGCGGCAACATCCTGATGATGCCGGAAACCCGTTCTTTTACAAAAAACAGCAACGAATATAAGCAGCCATATGACAAGAGCAGCGAACAAGCTTCTCCGGGCTACTATGCGGTGAATCTAGCATCCGGTATCGGGGTTGAACTGACTGCATCGGACAACGTTGGCTTCCATCGCTACACCTTCCCTGCGGCGGATACAGGCTCCGTTTTGGTTGATCTGTCAAACTCTTATGCAGGGATGGTAGACGCTAACCTGACCGTAGAGAACAATAACGAGATTTCAGGCATGATCCAATCGAAGAACGTGTGCGGACATGGGTACTACACGATGTATTACTCCATTCAGTTCGACCATGATTTTGACTCCTATACTTCCTGGCAGGGTGATGTTACAGGCGCTGAAGCCACGCGCACCGGCTCGAACAGCGGGGTATGGGTAAATTTCAATACTTCAAACCAAAAAGTGGTTCAAGCTAAGGTAGGCCTATCGGCGATTAGCGTAGAACAGGCGAAATACGAGCGGGACCACGACATTGCAGATTGGGATTTTGACGCGCAGCACAATCGTATAAGGAATAGCTGGAGCGAATTGCTGAACAAAGTTGAAATTACGGATGCCGACGAAGAAAACAAAAGAGTATTTTACACGCAGCTGTACCACTCTTTCCTGCATCCGAAAAACGTAACCAGTTCGAACGGTACGTTCCGGGCGGGCAGGGACGAGAACACGGTTCGCCAAACCTCAGAGATTGGCGATGACTTTGAATACTATAACGGTTGGACAACCTGGGATGATTACCGCAAATATTCCTTGTTTTCGCTGCTGGAGCCTAAAAAGTATGAAAATATGGTCAAATCGATGGTGGATCTGTATAACACCCGAGGCTCGTATACGCAGTGGGGGAGCGGTTACTGGCCAAGCCCGACTGTAAGAAACGAGTTTAATGGCGCAGTCATTCTCGATGCATACGCGAGGGGCTTTGACGATTTCGATGTGTACCGGGCACTTAAAGGAATGGCTGTCGATTCAGACAACTACTCCGTGAGCGATAACGAAATTTCCGGGAAGCTCGAAAAAGCGTACAGCGCTTATTTTCCGATGAAGCTTGCCGCTTTGACCGGGGATCGCGAGACGTATGAGAAATACAAGACGGCCGCACTTAGCTACAAGAGCCAATGGAATCCGAATCAAGTAGACGAGAGCGGCAACCCACGCGGATTCTTCACGCCGACCAATACGCGGACAGTAGCCCAAGGAGACGTTACGGCAGTAGACAAGTACGCTTACCAAGGAAACCTGTGGACGTACCGCTGGTTTGTGCCTCATGATGTGATCGGTCTGGCCGATTTGATGGGCGGTAAAGAAGAAATGGCGAAAGACCTGCAATATTTCTTCAAAATCAATGAATATATGGCTGTTAACGAACCGGATTTGCAGGTTCCTTACCTGTTCAACTATTTGGGCTATCCATATTTGACCCAATATTACGCAAGGGAATATACGACGGAAGTGGTAACCCAGAAATACCATAATCACGGTCCATATGCGTATTCGATGAAATCGCGCGTTTATCGCGACGACCCGGAAGGATATTTGCAGTCAATGGATGACGATGCCGGCGGAATGTCTTCATGGTTTGTGTACAGCGCCATGGGTTTGTTCCCAGGCAACCCGGGAGATCCGTATTACTTGATCGGCTCCCCTATTTTCTCGGAGATGAAGCTGCATTTGGATAACGGCAAGACGTTTACGATTAAGGCGAATGGCGTTTCCAGCGCCAACCGGTTTATCCAGTCTGCTCAATTGAATGGCAGTAATTTCAATCAAGCCTGGATCAGCCACGATAATATCATGTCGGGCGGCACCCTAGAATTCGATATGGGCTCGGAACCGAATACAAGCTGGGGTGCAGCAGCAAGCGCAGCGCCGCCGACAACGGATTTCGCGGCAGAAGTGGATAATGCACTTTCCCGTCAAGAACTGATTGCGGAACAATCGGAATGGAAATATTTGGACAAAGGACAGTACGCCGGCAATGGCTGGGCAAATCAGGAGTACGATGACAGCGGCTGGGCTTCCGGGCCTGCCATGCTGGGGTACGATAACCTTAATAAGGTGAATACGAAGGTCAGCTACGGTCCGGATGCTAACAACAAGTACCCGACCACCTACTTCCGCAAAACTTTCGAAGTATCCGATACGGAAGATATTCTTGAACTGGATGTCAGTCTGATTCGAGACGACGGCGCGGTTGTGTATTTGAACGGACATGAAATTATCCGGACAAATATGCCTCAGGGCGGCGTGAGTTACAACACTTTTGCCAACGCAACCGTAGGAGACGAACGAAATCCGAATGGTTATCAGATTGATCCGAATTATCTGGTCAAAGGGACCAATGTCTTGGCAGCTGAGATCCACCAGGCCAATGCAACCAGCTCGGACATCGCATTCGAGTTCAGCCTCGAAGCGGTCAAGCGGATGGTGAAACCAGCAGCTCCTGTTGAGCCGGTAGTCGATGATAAAGCAAACACATTCGGATGGACGGCTGTGCCGGGCTACGAGCAAGCAGCCGAATATGAATTCAGTACGGATAGAGGCTTGAATTGGAAGCCGGCAACCTCGAATCCGCAAACCGTTGGACCGCTAGAATACGAAGCCGGCGAAGTTCAGGTGCGAGTCAAGGCCAATGAGAGCCAGCATCATACGGTTGGCCATGCCCTGCAATCGGAAGTTGCTTATACTTCTGACGTACTGTGGGACGTATTTGATCTTCAGGCCGAAGTAGAGCGGACCGGTAACATGATTGTTAATGTGACAGGCACATTAAAAGGCGACTATGTCGATTCCGCAGTTGCCGTATTCCAGCTAATGGATGGAAATGAGCGGGCTTTACTGTCAAGTGCTGTGCCTGTAGAAGCCGGAAGCTTCCAGCTTTCGCAGACCTTTAACGTCAATGCAAGCAAATACCAGGTGAATGTCTACTTGGTGGACGCATTTAACGGTAACATCTATGATTCATTATGGCTGGCGGAGCCGGTTGAAACGCAGCCGGAACCGGTCCCTGCCCCTGAACCGGAGGAGCCTGAGCAGCCAGAGGAACCGCTGCCGGTGCCGCTTCCGTTACCGGAAAAAGAACCGGAATTGCCGGTGGAGCCAGAGGAGCCGGAAGAGCCTGTCGAAGACAACTTGGCGATCGAGTTTGAAGACCGCAGCGAGTGGACATCGGCGGTCAACACATTCAATAACGGCGGACTAAAAACGGAAGCCAAAAATGGCGGCACGGTTGTGGCCAATACGTTTACCGGAGCATGGCTCGCTTATAAGGCGATCGATTTCGGAGCCGAAGGCGTCAATCAAATTGCCATTGAATACGATGCGCCTACCTCGAGAACGCCGGGAGACAGCAAACTCGAAATCCGGTTAGGCAGTATCGATGGCGATCTATTAGGTACGGTCAACCTGTCAAATACGGGCAGCGGATGGGAAATATATAAAACGGCTGAAGCACAATTGAACAAAACGGTAGCAGGTACGCAAGATCTGTACATCGTCATGAAAGGCAGCACAGACAGCGCTCATCCTTACATCGGTAACCTCGACCGTTTGACATTCGGATACCAGAAGGTAAGATCCGACTTCGCCAAACTGGAGCTGGAAGTTTACGATGAATGGTCGATGGACCTGAACCCGGCCAACAACGGCCCGCTCAAAACGGAAAACGGAAAAAGCGGCAAACAGGTGGCGAATACCTTTGACGGGGCATGGCTTGCCTACAAGACAATGGACTTCGGCAGCGAAGGCGTCAATCAATTGTCCATCGAGTATGCAGGCAACAGCGCGAGCACCGCAGCAAATTCAGCCGTTGAAATCCGCCTCGGCGGCGTAACCGGTACTTTAGCTGGCACGATCGCCGCGCCTCCGACAGGAAGCGGTTGGGGTAATTACAGTACGGTAACAGGAGATCTAACCCAAAAGCTAACGGGCATTCAAGACGTTTATCTGGTGTTTAAAGGCACTACCGACGCTACTTTTAAATACATCGGTAACTTCGATAACGCCAGCTTTACGTTAAAAGCGCAGCCGCCGGAGCCGAGTGTGAATGTGGAGTTTGAAGACCGCTTTGAATGGACCACGGCTAAAAATACGTTTAATAACAATCCGTTAAAAACGGAACCGAACAACGGTGGCACGGTTGTCGGCAACACGTTTAATGGCGCATGGCTTATCTACAAAGATGCCGAGTTCGGGACGCAAGGCAAAAATTACGTCGAGATCGTATACGACTCGCCTTCTAATCGAGCCCCGGCAGACGTCGTTGCAGAAATTAGAATGAATAACAAAGACGGTGCGATTATCGGCAAAGTTAATCTTCCGAATACGGGCGGCAGTTGGGGGGCATACAAAACAGTCGGCGCACATCTTGATCAATCGCTGACCGGCAAGCAAACCATTTGTATCGTATTGAAGGGATCAACCACATCAAGCCTTTTGTATGTAGGGAACCTCGATCGGATGAAATATTCCAGGGTCGATTAAGAAGCCTGTATTATAGTTCGTTTTCCGCTTAAAATGTATAAAAAAAGGCTCCTTCCTTCTATGTAGAAGAAAGGAGCCTTTTTGGCGGATTCTTTATGGAAACTAGGCGGAATTATACCAGAGTGTCTGAAATGCCTATACTTTTTAAAGAGCGGATTACTTCAACGAGAGACAGCTTTGAATCAAAAGGCAAGTTGTTACTTTTTTAATGCTTCAAGCATGTCGTGGATATGGCTATGMATGAGCTGCCTTGCCTGCTCACTGTGTCGTTCCTCAATGGCGATCGCAATTAAGATGTGGTAATTGGATGCTTTGGTACGCATATGAGGCAAGGTGTTTGTCTGTTTGCGGCCTTCGGCGAGAAGTGGGTAGATTGACTCCAACATGCGAAATAGGACAGGATGCTGTGCTGATTCTGCAATGAGATGATGGAAGGCAAGATCGGTATCTAGAAATGGCCCCCCTTCTTCCATCTGGTTAACCATAGAGTCAGCCAGCGCTCGAAGTTGCTTGACTTGGGTGCGCGTAGCATGCTCTGCACTTAAAGCAGCCAGTTTGGGTTCAATGAGCAGTCTTGCTTCCAGTAATTTGACGAGAGAAATATCACCCAGTTCCTTAAGGTCCGCAGTAGGGTCTTCTAACAATAATGGATCGTTGCGTACATACATTCCCCGTCCATGTTCGATACTGACATTTCCTTGGCTTTCCAGAGTCCGCAGCGCTTCTCTTACAGTAGATACACTTACAGCCAGGTCCTTTGAGATCTCTTGCAGCGTTGGTATACGTGATCCGGGAGGCCATTCCCCACTAATAATTTTTTGTTTAAGTACATCTATTGTCATTGAAAAGGTAGTTTTTTTCATCATCATAATCCCCAATGTATCTTCATATTAGGTCTATATTATCATAATCGTACAAGCTTCTCCTAATCGTAATTACGTATTGACATCTAGAAATAAAGATACTATGATACCTTCATAAAGATCGGATCTTTAACGGATATAAGTAATCAAACGAAATAATATATGTTATATTCAAATATTAGATCAGATCTATATGTGTAAATGTTATAACTATCAAATATAGAAAGGATGAATATAGAGGGTATCCGTCGTTGTTTCAGGGGAGGAGGATAGGATAAGATGGCAATCATGTCTTTTGAAGAGTCCAAGATTCTGTTTAACGTGCAAGAGGTGGAAGCATCATGAACAAAAAGGAACAGCTGCAGCAGTTAAAGGATTCCGGAATCGTTGCAGTCATTCGAAGGCCTCCATATAACAAGGTCATTCAGATTACGGATGCACTGGTTTCAGGTGGCGTTGGAGCGCTAGAGGTTACGGTCGATACAGACAGGGCATATGAAATCATTGCTCAGTTGAAAGAGAGATACGAAGGTAAAGCCTTAGTTGGCGCAGGTACAGTATTAGATGAACAAACAGCGAAGGCGGCGATCGAAGCTGGAGCTGATTTTATATTCTCTCCGATCCTGGATGAAGCTACGATTCGTTTAACCAACCAATATGGACGTATCTCGATTCCAGGGGTTATGACGCCGACAGAGATCGTGAAGGGATATCAATACGGGGCAGACATGCTTAAAATTTTTCCGGGCTCCTCACTAGGTGTTAACTATATAAAAGAGTTATCGGCTCCACTCGGACATATTCCGATGATGCCAACAGGTGGAGTTACTTTGGACAATGTAGGCCCATTTATTCGCGCAGGTGCTGTGGCTGTAGGCATAGGAAGTTCATTAACGAACGTGAAAGCGATTGCAGAAGAACGGTACGAGGAGCTTACAAGATTAGCTCGTCAATTCAGACTGGAAATCCAAAAAGCCAGAGAATAGGGAGAGGGTAAATTTGAAAATTACTAAGTTTGAGACTTTTATAGTACCACCCCGGTGGCTCTTCTTAAAAATTGAAACAGATGAAGGAATAGTTGGATGGGGGGAGCCTGTAATCGAAGGCAAAGCCCATACGGTACAAGCGGCTGTAGATGAGCTCATGGATCTGTTAATCGGGAAAGATCCGCTTCGCATTGAAGATCATTGGCAGGTGATGTACCGTGGCGGGTTCTACCGTGGCGGCTCGATACTGATGAGTGCGATCGCCGGGATTGATCAGGCGTTGTGGGATATTAAAGGTAAATATTTCAATGCTCCAATTTATCAGCTGCTTGGCGGAGCTTGCCGTGATTCGATGCGTGTCTATTCCTGGATCGGTGGGGATCGGCCGAGTGATGTTGGACTAGCGGCATTGGAGAAGCAGCAGCAAGGCTTTACAGCGATTAAGATGAACGCAACAGAAGAGATGCAATATATTGATAGCTATCAAAAGGTGGATCAGGTCGTGGAACGGGTAGCAGCGATACGTACTGCGACTGGCCCGGATTTTGGCATTGGTGTAGATTTTCACGGCCGCATTCATAAACCAATGGCGAAAGTACTTGCCAAAGCATTAGAGCCTTACAGGCTAATGTTTATAGAAGAACCCGTGCTCCCGGAAAATAACGAGGCACTCCGGGATATTGTCAGCCATACCAGCACACCGATTGCGACGGGTGAACGAATGTTCTCACGCTGGGATTTCAAATCATTACTGGAAGATGGTTATGTGGATATTATTCAACCAGATTTATCGCATGCAGGCGGCATTACAGAGTGTAAGAAAATCTTCGCGATGGCGGAGGCTTATGATGTTGCAGTAGCCCCTCATTGCCCGCTAGGACCTATTGCTCTTGCTGCTTGTCTGCAAGTTGACGCAACAGCCCACAATGCAGTCATTCAGGAACAGAGCCTAGGGATTCATTATAACCAAGGGAATGATCTGCTGGATTATATAACGGACCCTAGCGTATTCTCATACGAGGATGGGCATGTGAAGATTCCGCAGGGCCCGGGGCTAGGCATTACAGTTAATGAGGAGTATGTCCGTAAAATGGCGTCGGAATCCCCACATCGATGGAGAAATCCGATTTGGAGACATAAGGACGGATCGGTAGCCGAATGGTAGAGCAGAAGAGATTTAAGAAAAGAGTAGAAAAACGAAACCAGATTTGAATCATAGGCGGCTTAATTTCTAAAGTGCAGACTACTTCCTTAATACAAGGAGGTAGTCTTTTTTATGAAAGATATAAAGCGATTAATGAGCTAAGGAATGAAGAGGAGATTTTAACTACGCTGTAGTTTCTACAACAGAACAACCTACAGACGAGTTGTTTCTTAGCTACGCTGCAGTTACTACAACAGAAACAGCCTAATTAGACTAATTGAGGTCTTCTTGGGCTGTTTCTGCTGTATTTTCTACACTGTAGCGCTACACCATGCTCGCAGAATCTGGTTTCTATTGCACAAAGTGCAGCAGCCAATAGGCAACGCGCTTTATTGGGCATCATTCATTGAGTGAACAAATGAGAGATCATTTGTTTATTGCGCAGTCTGCAGAGACGGGTTCCTCTAGGGGCCCGTCTTTCTTTTGCTTAGGCAGGACCGTGTTATAGAAATAAATTGACCCATGCGGGTCATTGTCCATGACTTCAAAGAAAGTAGAATCATAGACTAATCCAATGTATTCGTGGGTGGAGGTGACCTGCATGCCCAAAATGACTATAAACATAGGCGGTAAGAAACTCGGTAAGCCAAGACGATCATGTGTAAAAAACATAAAAAAAAGATGTTCTAAGAAAAAAGAGAAAAATTGCCGAAAGAAAAATAAAGCATTCAGGACCCTATACGTAGTAACTCGAATTAAAATAATTCCTTCATGTGTGAGGCGAAAGCATCGAAAGCATCGAAAGCATCGAAAGCATCGAAAGCACCCTTTAATTCGCATTAGACCCCTGGTTAAACGATATTTTTTTGTTGCACCCCAGGATATGGATTTAACAAACGGAATCATTATTTCATCCACTCAGTTTATTGATGACAGCGGTGAGACGGTCAAAATGTTTAGCGATTACGGTAAAGAAGGTTATTTTAATCTATTTATTAATGGAGTCTTGCAAGAGGGCGGGATGTATCGCGTGAAACCCAGTGCATTGACCATTGTTGCAGCGGCGCAAAATATTTCTGAAGGTACTCCCATAATTATTGAATCGGTTGGGTTTACCACAAAGTTAGTATACAAATAGATATATGAACCGGAAAGTCTACCCTTCCCGTTCACTTTCCCTGGAATATAGTAATATCGAAGCACATTTCAGAATAAGAGGAGGTTTTTATCATGGCACTACAACTCATGAAGCTGCTTGTAACGGCAACGACCACTACTGAAACGGGTCCATCGCCAGAAAGATTTTTCTATGTGACAACGGGTGCAACGGCGGCGGGTACGACATTAACGATCGATACTGAGGATTTTTTCGATGATTTGGGCGCAGCTGCTACTGATCTTCCTGTATTAGCAACTGATAGCAGCATGTATAATGTGTACATTAATGGAGTATTACAAATGCAAGGCATTTCGACCTATACCCCTGGCGCTGCAACCGTTGGATCACTTGCGATTGCCGTACCGGCAGGAGGAGACCCTATTCCAACTGAAACACCGGTTGTATTAGAAGTTGTAAACTATGATTCTGTCTCTACAACAACAGTTACAACTTAATTTGAGTAATTAATGATAAAACCCAACAAATAAACCCTTGGCCAAGTTGGTCGAGGGCTTTTTTTTTTCGTGTTATTATCTAATTTGAAATCGAGTTTATGCGTGCTGGAGTGTTATTATTTTACTAGGGCTTAATACGTAAGCAATATGAAAAGAGGCTGCGAACGCGTTCACCAAACGCTGCGCAGCCTCTTTTTTGATATCTAATAATTTATAAGCTTATCTATCTCCGCGAAACGAGCTTTACCGCCAAAGGACTGCTGCAGCCGTTTACGCTTGTATTTCAATATGAAGATAAACTCGATTCGCCGAAATCCAAGCCTTGTGACCAAGATGGAATGAAAACGCATACATGTTATTTTTGTTTTATTTTATCCCATCGCTGCCTGTAGGGGGTGGTTAATGGCTTTAAAGCGATTGGTAAATCTTGCGGAGCCCGATAAATGGGCGTTTTTAACGCAAAAATGACACATTTTCGCTATTATCAGACTAGTTTGATTTATTCGTCATTAAGTCTTTATTCATTATAGTATGCGCTTTCACGCGAGAGTGAAAATGACATATTTACGGTGCTTCCACTTGTAGGCTATCGTTGTCCTTGTAAGCGATAGCAACTTTCGAATCCTGCAACGGATCACGAAGCTAAAGCAACGATAACGAAATCCGAAAGGAGTGACCCCTATGCAGGAGGCTAAAGGTGTTTTAACGGCAGGCATGCTGCCAGTGCCGGATAAGGCGAAGAGCAGGATATGGAAAAGAGTCATTCAGAACTGGGAGCTGTATCTTTTCATTGCACCCGCATTTTTCTACTTTCTCATATTCTCTTACGGGCCGATGTACGGCATACAAATCGCATTCAAGAACTTCATACCTACGAAAGGGATTTTCGGAAGCCCATGGGTAGGGTTCGATCATTTTGTAAGATTTTTTAATTCCTATTACTTTTGGGACTTGTTATGGAACACACTAAGTATTAGCCTGTATGAACTCGCTATCGGGTTTCCGATTCCGATTATACTGGCACTGGCTTTCAATGAGTTGAAGGGCGGAATCTTTAAACGGGCGGCTCAGACAGTCACGTATGCGCCGCATTTTATATCCGTCGTCGTTATGGCGGGGATGATTATTACGTTCTTGTCACCCTCATCGGGGATTGTCACTCATCTCATCGAATGGTTAGGGTTTGACTCACCGGATTTCCTGACAGACCCTAAGTGGTTCAAGACGATGTACGTGTTCTCGGGTGTCTGGCAGAGCGCTGGCTGGGGGACGATTATTTATCTGGCTGCCCTTTCAGGGGTAGATCCTGGTCTGCATGAGGCAGCGATTATTGACGGAGCCTCACGCTTCCAACGCGTTCGCCATATTAACATCCCGACGCTTGTACCAACGATGACCATACTATTAATCCTGAATATGGGAAGTCTGCTAGGGGTAGGGTTTGAGAAAATATTATTGCTGCAAAATTCGCTAAACATGGAATCCTCGGATGTCATCTCGACTTTCGTTTATCGTTCAGGGCTGGTGGATGCCCAGTACAGCTTCTCGACGGCGATCGGCGTGTTCAATTCCGTGATTAACGCGATTGTGCTAGTGGTCGTGAATCAAATTGTGCGACGTACCAACGAAAACAGCTTGTGGTAGAAGGGAGTGTGACCGATGAATTCGGGCGTAAAAGAAACCGGGCGTGATAAACTATTTCTTGCTTGTAACTATATTTATGTGTTTTTAGCCTTTATTATAGTGGCTTATCCTGTTATTTATATGATCAGTGCTTCCATTAGTGATCCGGAGCTTGTCGGTTCAGGTGAAATGTGGCTGTGGCCGAAAGGCATTACGTTTGAAGGCTACCAAAGAGTGTTCCAGAACGCGAGTGTATGGACGGGCTACGGTAACACCATCCTTTATACGGTGGTGGGAACAGCGATCAACTTATTCGTTACACTGCCGGCTGCCTATGCGCTGAGCCGGAAGGACTTTCTGGGACGCAACTTTTTTATGGGAATGTTCATGGTCACCATGTTCTTCGGCGGCGGACTTGTGCCAAGCTATTTGCTCGTCAAAGAATTAGGAATGGTCGATACGATGTGGGCGATTGTCATTCCGTCAGCCGCATCGATCTGGAATATCATTGTATCCCGTACGTTTTTTCAATCCTCGATTCCGAAAGAGCTGCAAGAAGCTGCCCAGATCGACGGATGCACCAATATACGCTTGTTCTTCAAAATCATTCTGCCGTTGTCGATGCCGATTATCGCGGTTATGGCTTTGTTTTATGGGGTCGGCAACTGGAACAGCTATTTCTCGGCGCTTATTTATTTGAACGATGCCGCGAAATATCCGCTGCAGCTTGTGCTGCGTCAGATTCTTGTTTTGCAGGAGATGTCGGCTCAAGGCGGGGGCACAATCGATGCTTCCACGGCGTCGGCGCTTAACAACAAGGCAGAGATTGCCGCGCTGGTTAAATACTCCGTTATTATCGTAGCGACTGCGCCGATTATCGCGATTTATCCGTTCCTACAGCGTTACTTTGTGCAAGGTGTCATGATTGGTTCTGTTAAGGGCTGATCTTGCTCATAAATGATATGAAAAAGGGAGAGGGATTTTGGATGAAAAAGCTACGTAAAGCATCATCGCTTCTGCTCAGTCTCACGCTGCTCATCTCAGTATTAGCGGCATGCGGCTCACCGAACGATGAAGGTAAAGCAAATGGCAGCAATGCCGGCTCCGAAACGTCGACATCCAATCAGGCTGAGGGGGTCAGCAAAGAAGGGTTTCCGATTGTCAGCGAACCAGTCACGCTCAAGATGATGTCACAGGATGTCGGCGTAGCGGATTGGAGCAAAATGCCTGTTCTACAAGAGATGGAGAAATTGACGGGCATTAAGCTGCAATACCAGAACGCCCCGCTTGACAGCTTTGCTACGAAGAAGAACCTTGTATTTGCGAGTGGTGATTTGCCGGATATTTTTTATGCAGCGGATCTAAAACCGGCAGAACAAGTGACTTACGGTTCCCAAGGCGTACTCATACCTCTAGAAAAATACATTGATGAGGGTTATGCGCCTAATATCAAAAAAATCTTTGATGACCATCCGGATATCCGTAAGTCGTTTACGACGCCAGACGGCCATATCTATGCTTTGCCGAATATTGATTTAGCGGCTGTTTGGTATCGCGGCCCGATGTGGTATAACGGCAAGTTCTTGAAAGCACTTAATGCAACAGAGCCTAAAACGACAGACGAATTGTATGATTATTTGAAGCGTGTAAAAGATGAGGATGCAAACGGAAACGGGAAGCAGGATGAAATTCCGCTCACCTCCGTTAAGCTGGACGATTTGCGCATGTACTTCCTAGGCTTCTGGGGCATTTACGACGAGGTCGTCTATGCCGATAAAGATGGCAAAGTGCATTATACACCGCAAGAAGAGGGATACAAAGGATACTTAACGTTCCTGAACCGTTTGTGGAAGGATGAGCTGCTCGACCATGAGACATTCTCGCAAACGGACGAACAGAAGAAGGCGAAAGGCAAAAACAACCAGGTTGCCGTCTTCAATGACTACTTCCCTTACTTTACGCTAGGCGGCGAGCCAAGCGAGGACAACCCGTTGATGACGCCTGTGAAAAGCGAAATCGCTGATTCTCCGGTCTATGGCAAACATCCCGGCATATCGGCGAACGGTACCTTTGCCATCACGAGCAGCAATCCGGCCCCAGAGGCAACGATGCGTTGGGTAGATTACCTATACAGCTACGAAGGCGCTACCTTGTTTAACCAAGGTCCAGAGAACCTGCTTTGGAAATATAAGAATAAGGAAACGCATGAGAAGGAATGGCTTCCGGTTCCAGGCGGCGTCGACCGTGAGGAATACCGCGGAACGCTTACGCCGAACTATGGCATCCTTACGCCGGGCATGAACTCCAGCGAGCTTGCCTTGGGGCTTCGCAGCGATTTCGACTTATGGATCGATAAGCAAAATGCGGAAAAGCTTACACCAATCGCAAAATCGCCTTACCCTAACGTTTATTTGACGAATGAAGAGCAAACTGAGGCATCCGCTTTGTTATCCGATCTGAACACGTACGTTAAACAGATGGAAGCGAAGTTCGTAACTGGCCAGGAATCGCTGGCTAATTGGGATAAGTATATGGCTCAAATTAAAAAAATGGGCGGCGACCGTATTGCCGAGCTTTATCAAAGCGCGTACGACAGATAGCGCAAAGGCAACGATCCGAGCATGAAGCAAGAAGCCAAAATAACCCGGTCATGCATAATGATGACCGGGTGTTGCTTTATCTTTTGTTATTCGTCGTCCAGGTCAGAAGCAGACTCAGCCGGCCCGTTCTCCCCGTAAAGCTTACGGTACTGGCCAGGCGTATAGCCGGTTTCCTTCTTGAACTTTCGGATAAAGTTAGGCGTGTCCAGATAGCCGACCTGAATAATGATTTCCTTGAGCGGTGCATTCGTCGTTTTTAAATGACGGATAACCTCATCCATTCTTTTTTGCCATATATATTGAATAAAGTTAAGGCCCATCTTTTCCTTGAATGACCGGCTGACATGCGATGGCGAGATAGCGAACTCGAAGGCGATCGTTTCGAGACTGAGCGTATGGTCCGTGTAGTGATCATCGATGTAGGATACAATCCGGTCGATCTGCGACTGCTCTTCTTTCTGGTTGTTACGCTCCACTTGCTTGCAGATTCGGGAGGCGAGATTCAGAAAGCCATTTTCGAGCTCATCCAAGGAATGGCTGTAAATCATATTCGGAGCTATTTCCTGCATCAAATTATGAATGCCAAGCTCAGACGCGGTTTTTAGCATCGTATTCAAAATGTCAAAGCAAATGCAGCGTTTGAGCAAAGCGGACAACTCGGATGACTGCAGGCTCTGGATAGACGGACTAATCATTTGCGAAGCCACGTCGTAGCTTCCCTGCTTTAAGCTCTGAGAGAGCTTGAGCAGCGAGTGATTCGGAATCCAGAACTCGTGATCCGGCGTATAGAGCAGCTTCTCGAAATAAGTGACGGTGCCATGGCCGCTGGATGTGCGCAGCTCAAATGCGGAGCAGGCTTCGATAAACGACTGATTAAGCTGGTCCGGACTTGAATAGCAGGTCCCAACGCCTATCGTGGGAGTGACATCGAACGTCTCCAGCATGCTGCAGCGCACGGCTTCGACGATGTGACGGATTGGCGTGAATTCCTCCTCCGCCTGCGTGCTGTTGAAGCTGATAATCAGCGCGATTTGATCCAATTGCGGGAGCTCAACGCCATAGGCATGAGCCGCCAGTTCGGGAAATTCAATCTGGGCAAGCAGCTCGATCATTTCCTGCCGTTCCTGCCGCTCGTCCTGTGTTCCTTCCATGTCGCCCCATCCAATCACCATAACGAAGTGATGGGTTCGGTCGAAATGAAGGTCGAAGGCTTCTTGAAGCTCAGGCGTAAGGCTTTGCGCATTTCCGTATTTGAGGAGCATGGACAAGAAATGATTACGGGCGTACGGCTCTTGAAGGTCTACGCGCGAGCTGTATTCCTGCAATGCCGTTCGGATTCGATCCAGCTCGTTGCCGGTTGAAGCAGAGCCGTCGGCCGGATGCCTCGGTTTGGATTTGGAATTCGCGAATTCTACCAGCGTAGAAATGGGCTGGTATTGCATTCTGGCCAGCAAAAGGGCAATCGCGGCACCGACGAGCACGACAATGATGAACAACAAGACGATGAAGCTCCGAACATGCACGACGCTGCTGAAAAATTGCGCGCTAGGCATGACGGTCACATACGTCCAGCCGTTGTTCTCCGACGTTACGGATACGATCGAGTGCGGTTTTCCGTTTAACAGCTTGTCGTGAATGCCAGGCGAGAGTCCGAAAAGGGACTTCGTGTCTGTACTGCTCAAAGCCTCTCCCTGTCTATTGTCGACCAGAATTTGGCCCTTGTTGTCCAGGATATAAGTTAGGCCTTGATAATTGCCTAGAATCGAATCGATTAAGCTCGTAAGCTCGGATTTCTTGATGAGATACATGATCGTTCCGTGCGGATTAGGATTATAGGGCGTAATCGGAACGAGATAAGCCAGCATCGATTCTTGAATACTGGAGTTGCGGACGACGGTATCGGCTGGGCGCATAGTTGGAAACTTAGCGCTGTTCAAGTCTTTTAAAATCGTTTCTTTGCTCCACTTGCTGAAGCTGAAGCTGCTTGTGAACACGTCAAAGCTTGAGAGCCCTTTCGCAGAATAAATCTTCTCATCCTTGTGGAAATACAAAAACAATTCGTCAATGATCGAGCTGGTTGCCTTATATTGATCCAGTGCTTCGATAGCTTCTCCGCTATAGTAAGCATCATGGACCCGGAAGGGAGTCAGCCTCTGGTCATAAGAGATGCGGGATGCGATATCGCCTAGCTCTTTCATTCGGCCGTCAATAATAACTTTGGTCTGCGTTAATTGATTGAGGCGGGATTGCTCAATTTCGGAACGAAGATTGGAGACCGCGCTTTGATAGATGAAGATGGTCATCAGGACTAAGGGGATAAGCAAAATAAACAAGTAGGACCAGATATATTTTAAAAACAGTTTGGATTTAAAGTAGTTCCGTTTCATCGATTCTGCCTCCTGTTATTTACCGATCCTTTTAGTTGATTCCTATCATACCAACAATTTTACAATTTGGACATAGAGTGAAAAATACTAAAAACATACAAATCGAGATAGGCCTATTTCATAGGAGGTATATCATGAGCGAAATAAAAGAGTCAGAGGACCAAGCGCAGGCAGTGGAACAAGGCGTTCACAACTTCAGCAGCGAGGAGCAGTGGGTAAAGCCCGAGGACCCGCTTCTGCTTGAGCGTCTCGAGTGGTTCAAGGACCAGAAGCTGGGTCTCATGATGCACTGGGGACCTTATTCTCAACTTGGCGTCGTAGAATCATGGGCGCTTAGCGACAAGGATGAGGAATGGTCGCGTGACGGCATCGATTGGGATGTGGATGCGGAGGAACTGAAAAGGCAGTACTTCGGGTTAAATAAGACGTTTAATCCGATTCGCTTTCAGCCGGAGGTATGGGCAGACCTGGCCGCGGAGAACGGCTTCAAGTATTTAAACTTCACGACCAAGCATCATGACGGTTTCTGCATGTGGGACACCGGCACGACGGATTACCGAGTCACGGGACCCGACTGTCCCTTCCACATGAATAAGCACGCCGATATATGCAAGGAGCTGTTTGATGCTTTTCGTTCGAGGGGCTTAGCCATTTCTGCTTACTTCTCGAAGGCCGATTGGCACACGCCTTACTACTGGGCACCGGGCATGGAGCGGGGCAATTTTACGTCGCGGGGGCCTTCCTATGATCCGAAACAATATCCTTGGCTGTGGGAACGTTTCGTGCAATTCACCCATTCGCAAATTATGGAGTTGATGACAGGGTACGGCCGCATCGATATGCTGTGGCTCGACGCTGGCTGGGTTAATGATTACCGCGATCAGAACATCAGACTCGGCGAAGTGGTGGAGAAGGCGCGCGAAATCCAGCCGTGGCTGCTTTCAGCGGACCGTACCGTCGGCGGGCCGTATGAGAATGTGATTACGCCTGAGCAGACACTGCCGGATCGTCCGCTTCATGTGCCATGGGAGAGCTGCATTACGATGGGAACCTCGTTCTCCTTTCGATTCGAGGACAAATATAAGTCCGTGCGGCAATTGATTCATTTGCTCGTTGAAATCGTCGCGAAGGGCGGTAATTTGGCTCTGAACGTTGGGCCGCAGCCAGATGGCAGATTGTCTGAGACGGCTATTTCCAGAATCAAGGGGATGGGCGATTGGCTGAAGACTTATGGCGAGAGCATTTACGGAACGCGTATTTGCGAGCCGTATTCATCTGGCAATTGCCGATTTACAAGAAAAGACGATACGGTCTATGTCTTTTACTTGTACAAAGATGAGCAAGAGAAAGTGAGCGGGGAAGTGCATCTTCCCGTGCAGCAAGCCTTCACTAGGATTGACCTCGTAGGCGGACAGGATAACCTGCAGTATCGCCGAACCGAGGATGGAATTGTTGTCCGGCTTGCGGAGAATGAATGTTTAGGCGAAACGCCGATAGCGCATGTATTCAGAATCAAGTAATCGAAAGGGGAAATGAGATATGCAGAAGTGGTTTCAGGAGGCTAAGCTCGGAATATTCATACATTACGGCATCTATGCCGTAGACGGGGTCGCGGAATCGTGGTCTTTCTATAACGGAAAAATGTCCTATGAGGATTACATGAAACAATTGGACCGGTTTACGGCATCGAAATTCGATGCGGACAAATGGGCGGATTTGATCGAACAATCGGGCGCTAAATATGCGGTCCTTACGACGAAGCACCATGACGGCGTAGCCTTGTGGGATACGAAGTACAGCGACCTAAACGTTGTCAAGAAGACGCCGGTGGAAAGGGATCTTGTTAAAGAATATGCGGAAGCTGTTACGAAAAGAGGGATTCGCCTAGGGATGTATTACTCGTTGATCGACTGGTCGCATCCCGATTATCCGAGTGTTTTTGAGGGCGGCAAGGTACCTGATGATTTGAGCAAAGCCAATCGGTTCTCGAATCCGGTCGACGGCGTTCAGGATGAAGAAAAATGGAATCAGTTTTTGCAGTTTAACAATGATCAGCTGAAGGAGATTTTAACGAACTACGGGAAGGTCGATCTGCTCTGGTTCGACGGAGACTGGGAACGAACGGCGGAGCAGTGGAATTTGCCTGCGTTCAAGCAGTATTTGCAGTCGTTCAACCCCGATATCATCATCAACTCGCGTCTGCAAGGCCATGGGGACTACAAAACGCCAGAGCAGGGAATTCCGATTACGAGGCCGGAGGGGCCTTGGGAGTTCTGCACCACAATAAATACTTCTTGGGGATACGTCCCTATGGATAACAAATACAAATCCTTGAATCAGATCATTCGGATGTTCTGTGATTGCATTACGTTGGGCGGCAATATGCTGCTCGATATCGGGCCTATGGAAGACGGAACGATAGATCCGAGACAAGAGGATATTTTGCTAGGGCTAGGTGAGTGGATCCGAACGCATGAGGAAGCCGTGTTTGGAACGGATGAAGGCATTATGCCGAGGTATTATTTGGGCGGCAGCACGGTCTCGAAGGATAAGAAGACCTTGTACCTCTTTGTTTATGACAACCCGAAAGAGAGCGTATGCCTGAAAGGGCTATGCAATCCGATTAAAAAAATTACGGTGCTTCATTCCGGCAAGGAGCTCTCGCATGAGATTCATGGCGGCGTGCCGTGGTTCAATATTCCGGGAACGACGTGGATATCGATGACAGCGGAAGACGCCCATAAGCAGGTTACGGTCCTTAAGCTTGAGTTTGATGAAGAGCTGGATATGTACGGCGGCTCCGGGGCTGTTGTCACGCATAACTAGCAAACCAAATAGATCTCCAAGGAGGCAGAAACAATGAAGATTGGATTAAGCTCTTATAGTCTATTAAATGCGATTAAATCCGGAGAGATGAGCATTCTGGATGTTATCCGCTGGGTTGCCGATAACGGCGGAGAGCATTTAGAGCTCGTTCCTTACGGCTACACACTGGTGGATAACCCGGAGCTGGCGGATGCCGTCCGTGAAACCGCGAAGGAAGTGGGCATTGCGCTGTCGAATTACTCGATGCCGGCGAATTTCGTGCAAGAAACGGAAGCTTTATTTGGTGAGGAGGTTGCCCGGGTCAAGCAGCATGTTGATCTTGTGCACCGTCTCGGCATGAACCATATGAGGCATGATGTTACCGCATTTACGATTCCAAAAGAGCAAATGAGCATCCAATGGTTCGAGGATCATTTGCCGCTCATGGTGAAGGGCAGTCAGCTCATCGCGGACTATGCCTCGCAGTACGGCATTACAACAACGATCGAGAACCATGGCTTCAGCGTGCAGTCCAGTGACCGGGTACAGCGCGTATTGCATGCGGTTGACCGCCCGAATTTCAAGACGACGCTTGATATTGGCAATTTCATGTGCGTGGATGAAGATTCTATCATCGGTGTGAAAAAGAACCTGCCCTATGCCTCTCTTGTTCACTTCAAGGATTTCTATTTCCGTCCGTATGACCAGGAACCGGGCGGCGGCGAGTGGTTCTTGACCTCGAACGGAAACTACTTACGCGGGGCGATTGTGGGACACGGGGATATCGAAATTCGAAAAATCGTCAAGCTCATCAAGGAATCAGGCTACGACGGGTATATCACGATTGAATTTGAAGGAATGGAAGAGTGCAAATCGGCTTCCCGTATCGCAATGGACAATCTGCGGCGCTTCTGGGACGAATGTTTACTGTAATCGAGATTCGTAGATTAAAGCAGAAAAGAAATGAGGGAATCACATGAATTTAAGCGGAGTACCGGAGCCGAAGCTCGAATATGCTCCAAAACATTACATATGCAGGCGCGCTGCGGAGCCGCTCCTGATCGACGGGCGTGTCGATAAGCCGTTCTGGGCAGCGGCGGATTGGACAGATGATTTCGTCGATATCGAAGGCGACCTCCGTCCGAGGCCCTCAAAGCAGACCCGCGTAAAAATGCTTTGGGACGATGACTATTTTTATTTTGCGGCGGAATTGATGGAGGATCAGATTTGGGCAACGTTGACGGAACGGGATTCGGTCATTTTCTATGACAATGATTTTGAAATTTTCATTGATCCCGACGGAGATAGCCATCAGTATTACGAGTTTGAAATCAATGCGCTGAACACGGTCTGGGATCTGCTGTTGATTAAGCCTTACCGTGACGGAGGCCCTCCGGTTAACGGCTGGGATATTAGCGGGCTTCTGACGGCAGTGCATATTGACGGAGAGCTGAACCGGCCGGGCGCTGCGAATCGGAAGTGGAGCATTGAGGCGGCTATGCCATGGAAAAGCTTACGCGAATGTGCGGCTGAAGCGAAGCCGCCGGAAAATGGTGAGTTTTGGCGCGTTAATTTCTCTCGTGTCGAGTGGCAGGCAGAGGAGCAGGACGGCGAATACCGCAAGGTGGTTAATCCGGATACGGGGAAGCCTTATCCGGAGGATAATTGGGTGTGGTCTCCGATGGGGATTATTAATATGCATTATCCGGAGCTATGGGGTTATGTCGTATTCGCAGGCGAAGACGGTCCGGAATCATTCGAGCTGCCGCCTGATGAACGCATCAAGTGGGAGCTTCGCAAGCTCTATTACCGTGAGCGCAATTACTTCGCAAGCCACGGCATCTTTACAAGCGATGAGAAATGGTTGATGCATGACGACGAGCATTGGACGATTAAGCCTGTGATTGAGACGACCAGCTCCCTATTTCAGATATCTGCGCCATCGACGGATGGCAATTCCAGACTCTGCATTAGAGAAGACGGCAAGCTATGGAAGGAGTGAGTACGAATGACCCTACAGACCTCTGTATTCTCATTGGATCAGAAGGCAATGGACCATATTGAGCGTAAGTTCCGCGAGAAGCAGCTGATCGCTGCGGCAAGATCTCAGGAGCTGTTCGATATCTTTCAGCAGAAGCTGACCTTAGAAGAAACCTGGGCGCTCAAATATTTATTTGCCTATATGCCGGTAAACGATTTGGCCGATTATGACGGATCGTTATTTTTAAGCCATGTACGCCAAACGTTAGACATTCGGGGCCGCGTTCCATGGGGAGAGCGTGTTCCCGATCACCTCTTCCTGCATTTTGTGCTGCCGTACCGGGTAAACACGGAGAATATCGAGGATTCCCGCGGCATTTTGTATAACGAATTGGCGGCTCGCACTTCACAATTGTCTATGGCGGATGCGATTCTGGAGACGAACTACTGGTGCCATGAGAAAGCCAACTATACGGGAAGCGATTTGCGAACGGTCTCGCCGCTGACGATGATCCGGACTGCGCGCGGCCGCTGCGGCGAGGAATCGACGCTTGCGGTTGCTGCGCTTCGCAGCATCGGCATTCCTGCAAGGCAAGTTTATACGCCGCGCTGGGCGCATTGCGATGATAACCACGCTTGGGTTGAAGCATGGGCCGACGGCAGGTGGTACTATATCGGCGCTTGCGAACCGGAAGCGCGCCTGAATCAAGGCTGGTTCAGTCCGCCTGCCCGACGGGCAATGCTGATCAACACGCGGATATTTGCGAATTATTCCGGTCCGGAGGACATCACGCTCGCCGACGAGCGGTTTACGGAAATCAACTTGTTGGAAGGCTATGCGCCTACAAGAACCATCACCGTTCATATAAAGGACGAGCAAGGCAGACCGGTTGACGGAGCTGATGTCTTCTTCGAGTTATACAATATGGCAGAATTTTATCCGATAGCGGCGCTGCCGACAAACGCGCAGGGGGAGGCTTCTTTTAAGACGGGGTTCGGAGATCTGATGGTTCGCGCAGTTAAGGATGGCAAGTGGGCGGAGAAGAAGATTACGGCCGCAGGCGGTGAGCTCATTGAGCTTGTTCTGGATCAGACGGAGCAGCCAAGCGATACGGCGGATTTTGATATGGTTCCGCCGCCGGAGCTTCACGGCGAAGCTTCTGATCCGTTGACCGACGAGATGATCCTGCGGCATAATCGGCGCCTGGAAGAAGGCACAGAAATTCGAGGCGGCTATGAGCAAACCTTTTTGGATGAAGAGCAAGCGACGAAGCTCGCCGAAGCCGCGGGCCTTCCGAGGGAGCGGGTGTGGGATGTGCTGCGCAAGGCGCGCGGGAACAGCCGGGAGATAGCAGCGTTCCTGTGGGAACGCTCATTCCAACATGGAGAGTGGCCGCTGCTTCTGCTGGAGAGCATGAACGAAAAGGATCTTACGGATACATTTCGCCCAGCGCTTGACGATCATCTCATCGGGTCGCTGTCGCAGCGCGGTGAGCTTCCGGAGGATCTATTCAACCGGTACGTCCTAAATCCTCGCGTATTATATGAGATGATCATGCCTTATAAGCGTTTTTTCCAAGACATGTTCACCGAGGAGGACGTTTTATCGTTCCGGCAGGATCCGACGGGGCTTGTCCGCAAAATAGATGCGGAGTGGGAGATTAGAGAGGATCTTCCGAATCTGCGGGGCAAGGGCAACCCCGTAGGCACCTTCAAATTAAAGAAGGGGGACCGGGTTTCTCTGGATATTTTGTTCGTGGCGATTTGCCGCAGCCTTGGCATTCCGGCACGTTTGCATCCGAGTGAGCAGAAGCCGCAATTTATGATGGGCGGCAGCTGGCAGGATGCTGTATTCACTCAAGGATGGAAGCCTCAAACGAAGAAGAAGGACAACGGCACGCTTCGTTTGCTGCCGGACGCCGAGTTACGGGCAGAATCACCCGCACCCTCGTACTCGGAGAATTTTACGTTCGCCCGGTTGGAGAACGGAAGCTACAAGACGCTCTTCTACCCTTACGGGAAATCGGATGTATTTGATCAACCGTTCGAGGTCGAAGAAGGCTCATACCGAATGACATCGGGCATTCGCCTGAAGGACGGTACCGTTCGCGTTCGATTCACTTACTTTACGGTACGCGCAGGGGAACAAACAGATTGCAGCCTGACATTCCGCGAACCGATGCTCGAAATTCCCATGCTGGGAACGATGAATCGGGAAAGCGACCTCATTATGGGGAATGGCACCGTTAAATCGCTGGGTGATCTGATCGGCACGAGCGGAGCGATTGTGGCTTGGCTGGAACCGGAACGAGAGCCCACCAAGCATTTGATCCGTGAGATCGGTGAGCTTGCCGAGCCTTTGACAGAACTCGGAGCGCCGATCATATTCGTTGTCGGGGATTCCGAGTGGGCCTCGTCATTCGATCCTGGCAGTTATTCGAAGCTGCCGTCATGCGCCATATTTGCCCGGGATTCCTCCTATGCGTCGTTACCTTGCTTTATTTCCGAGCCGTCAGCAAGCGAAGCGGGGTTCCCGCATCTCTTCGTGCTGGACGGCCAAGACCAAATTCGTTATACCGCATCAGGCTATAAAATCGGTACCGGAAAAGAAGCGCTGCAGATTTTAACCGGTATATGGCAGAAACCAGCGAAACGGAGTGATACGTAATGACAAAGCGAAAATATATTGTGGCGGGTTATGCCGCCGATTCGAAGCTTCCTGACATCACGCGGGAAGATTTGATGAAGTTGACACATCTGAATGTGGCCTTCGGCCATGTACGCAATGATGAGATCACGACAGGCCATTTGAAGCATATGGACCTTCTCCGAGAGATTAAACAAGAATTTCCTGAGCTTACGATCCTGTTATCCGTCGGTGGCTGGAGCGCCGGCGGATTCTCCGAAGCGGCATCTACCCAAGAGGGGAGAAACCGCATGGCGAGCTCGGCGGTTCGCATATTGTCCGATTATCCGTTTGACGGGATCGATCTGGACTGGGAATACCCATGCTATGGCGAAGCCGGCATTGCGTCGAGTCCGGAAGACAAAACCAATTTCACCTTGCTTCTAAAGACGATGCGCGAAGCATTGGATCGCAAAGGCGCGAGCGATGAGCGGCATTACCTGCTCACCATTGCCGCGGGAGCGGATCAATATTACGTAGATGGTACGGAAATGGATCAGGTCCAGCAGTATTTGGATTTCGTTCAATTGATGACCTATGATATGCGCGGCGGCTTTCAAATTTTGACGGGGCACCATACGAATCTGTATACGCCAACCGGGGATTTGTTCCGAATCAGCGTGGAGGCTTCCGTTAATTTGTTTATTCGGGCAGGCGTGCCGAAGGAGAAGATCGTCATTGGCGCTGCATTCTATTCCCGGCAATGGCATCAGGTTCCGGACCGCGCTAACGGGCTCCACCAAATGGCTGGAAGCACCGGCGGTTATGGACCGGATTTCACGGCTTTGGCAGCGGAATACATTGATAAGAATAACTATATTCGGTACTGGGACAACGAAGCCAAGGCGCCGTACCTCTATGATGGAAACAGCTTCATCTCCTATGAGGATGAGCAATCGCTGCAGCACAAATGCGACTACGTCAAGCAAAATGAACTAGGCGGCGTCATGTTCTGGGAATACAGCTGCGATGAGACTCACCGGTTGCTCGATGCGATTGCTAAGGGGCTTAAGTTATAATATCTTATGAATTTTAAAGATTGAAGATCAACCGGATAGGTATGATCAAACAACAAAAACGGCACTTTTGTCATTTCCAATGACAGAAGTGCCGTTTTTGTTGCAGCGATATGGAATCCTATATGTAGGAGCGAATGCTATACGATAATCAGATCCTACCGGATCAAATGAAGGCAAAACTCAAGATCGGCCTGGAGATGCTCTTTCATTAACTGCTCGGCCTTATTGCCGTCATGCGCTCTGATGGCCTCGCAAATCTGCTGATGTTCATCAATAAGAAAGGGACGTTGGTAATAGACGACGGTGTGCCGAAACAGATAGATAACGGATTGCATCCGGTCGAACAAATCAATCATTAATGAGTTATTGCTTGCTCCCATAATAATTTCATGAAACGCCTTATTCGCTTCCATGATCTCATCCAACGAACCGGTTCTCCCGATTGCGACGCAATGCTCTAATGTGACGAGCTCTTGCTCGGACAAATAGGAGGCTGCACATTTTGCTGCGTGTCCTTCAAGCAGTTTTCTCAGTTCGAAGGTATTGCGCAGATCCGTCTCAGAAAGCTTCACAACACGCTTATTGACGACTAATCCTTCCTGTTCGAGCTTGCGGATGGATTCTCGTATAGGCGTGCGGCTTACATTCAAGTCTGCGGCAAGCTTTTCTTCAACCAGCTTGGAGCCTTGGGCCAGCGTACCGTTCAGAATCATATCACGCAGTGCTTCATAAGATTGCTGGTAGGCTGAACCGGATTTGGAATTGTCCCGCTGCATAGTTTTTCACCTCTAACGTCTACTTTATCGAAAAGCTTGATTATTCACAATGATTTAGAACGTTTACGCGAAAAATGTATTCAAATATTTTTAAATTGTATACAAAAATATATATTTTGTGTACAATACATTTGAGAAAGCGAATTGACAGCGTTTACAGAGTGGAAATCAAGTAAATGAATGGTTGGAGGGTTTGCAAAATGAAGAAACGAATCGGATTTATCGGATTAGGCATTATGGGGCGCCCGATGTCATCAAACCTGCTTAAAGCAGGATATGAACTTAGCGTATTCGATATAAATAAAGAGTCAGTAGCTGCACTTACTGCGGCGGGTGCTCGTGGCACTACATCTCCGAAGGAAGTTGCTGAGCATAGTGAAATTATATTTACCATGCTGCCTAACTCTCAGCATGTTAAGGAAGTCATTGCGGGTGATAACGGCATTCTGAACGGAGCTTCCAAAGGCAGCGTGATTATCGATATGAGCTCGATCTCACCGGTGGTATCGAAGGAGCTGGCTGCAATTGCGGCAGCGGCCGGTCTGCACATGTTGGATGCTCCCGTAAGCGGCGGGGAACCCAAAGCAATCGATGGCACGCTGGCGATTATGGTCGGCGGAAGCGCGCATATATTTGAAAGCGTTCAGGATGTGCTGCAGGTGCTTGGCAAGGATGTTACTTTAGTCGGCGACAATGGCTGCGGCGCGACAGCGAAGCTGGCAAATCAGATCATTGTTAATCTTAATATCGCTGCGATGTCGGAAGCGCTTGTGTTTGCTGCTAAAGCCGGAATCGACATTGATAAAATGTATCAGGCTATTCGAGGCGGCCTGGCGGGCAGCGCTGTGCTGGATGCCAAAGTACCGCTTATTCTCAAGCGCAACTTTGCAGCGGGCGGACGCATCGATATTAATCTTAAAGACATGACGAATGTGATGGAAACCGCACATGATATCGGAGTACCGCTGCCGCTGAGCAGCCAGCTGCTTGAAATTTTTCATGCGCTCAAGGTTGATGGCAAGGCTGCTGATGATCATGGAGGAATTGTGCAATATTTCGAGAAGCTTGCAGGCATAGAGGTTAAAGGCGAGTAACCAGAGAGAATGTCTTATCAGCATTTTGCAATCATACATTACAACTTTTTGATAGTTATTATTTCAGAAGTGAGGTGGCTTACACATGAATAGCGAGGCAAAACGAACAACGCTTGCAGCTCTGCAAAATGAGTTGCCGCTTGAGTGGGATAACAACGGTCTAAGGCAGGAAATTAAGCGCTTAAATAACGCGCGCGGACGAAAAATAATCGTATTAGACGATGATCCTACAGGCGTACAGACGGTTCACGATATTAATGTCTTGACGATGTGGGATAAGGAGCTGCTGCGTGAAGCGTTTGATGCTCCGGAAACACTTTTCTATATTCTCACCAATACACGGGGACTTGATGCGGCAACGGCCGAGCAAATCAATCGTGAGATTGCCCGCAACGTGCAAGCGGTAGCAGCCGAGAAGGATAAGGGCTTTACCTTTGTCAGCCGAAGCGACTCCATGCTTCGAGGGTATTACCCTTTGGAAACGGATGTACTTTCGGATGAGGTACTCCGTGTAAGCGGCCGCGCTTATGACGGGCAGCTGATCATTCCTGCTTTTTTCGAGGCCGGACGAATAACATTGGAAAACACCCATTATATGGTGGAGAATCAGACGCTGATTCCTGTACATGAAACCGAATTCGCCAAGGATAAGGTATTCGGTTATGAGAACGGCGATTTAACAGAGTGGGTGGAAGAGAAAACAGAAGGTCGTATACAGGCCGGACAATGTCTTGTTATTTCACTGGATCAGATACGTCAGGGACCAGAAGCGGTCAAAGAGGTGCTGCTCGGAGCAACGGGCAATATGCCAATCATCGTTAACGCACTCACTTACGCGGATATGGATGTGCTGTCACTGTCGCTGCTGCAAGCGGAGGAACAGGGGAAATCGTTTATTTTCCGTACGGCAGCATCGTTCGTGAAATCATACGCAGGCATTTCCGATCAAGGTTATTTGCCTCAGGAGAAGTTAATTGCGGACAAGCAGCAAAGTCACGGCGGTATAGTTGTCGTAGGATCCTATGTGCAAAAAACAACCAGGCAGTTGGAGCAGCTGCTTACATTTCCAGGTATCGTAAGTTTAGAAATTGATGTAGAGAGCGTTCTTGATCCCGAGGGCTACAAGCTTGAGCTTGGCCACGTGATTACAGAAGCTAACAAGCATATAGCTGAGGGCCGAAATGTGGTCGTATACAGCAGCCGTAAGCTGATCGCCGTGGACAACAAAGCAGATAATTTCAAGATAAGCCAAACCGTATCAGGAGCGCTGGTCGAAATCGTGAAATCGCTTGAGGTTGTTCCGAAGTTTATTATTGCCAAAGGCGGCATCACATCCAGTGATGTGGCGACGAAGGGGCTGGCTATACGCAAGGCACGGGTGCTTGGGCAAGTTGCAGCTGGTATACCCGTGTGGCTAACCGGAGCGGAAGCCAAATTTAGCGGTATTCCCTATATCGTGTTTCCTGGCAATGTAGGCGATGAACGAACACTGCTGGAAACGGTCGAAAAAATAGAAGCTAAAAAGTAGATAACAGGGTTCGATCCTGTTTTCTTCGGACAAATAGAAAGCGTTAACAATTTAAGGGGGTAATATGGATGTACTCAGTTTTTGGTCTCAGCCATGATGCAAGCCTGCTCTTATATGCGGTTATATCCATTATCGGATTGATTTTGCTTATTGCTAAATTTAAAATGAATCCTTTCGTTGCGCTAATTATAGGAGCTGTATTTATGGGGCTTATTTCAGGGATGCCTCTGACGGATATCGTCAAGTCTTATCAGGAAGGTGTCGCAAGTGTTCTTGGCTTTATTGCAATCGTGCTCGGTCTTGGAACGATGCTTGGCAAGCTGATGGCGGAATCCGGCGGAGCAGAGCGGATTGCCAAAACACTTGTCCGTGTATTCGGTGAAAAAAATGTCCACTGGGCAATGATGGTCGTGGCTGTTATATGCGGCATACCTGTGTTCATTCAGGTCGGTATCGTGTTATTGTTCCCGCTAGTATTTGTTATCGCCAAACAAACCGGAACTTCGCTTGTTAAAATAGGTATTTCCCTCGTGGCAGGTTTGGCTGTCGTGCACAGCCTTATTCCTCCGCATCCGGCAGCAATGCTGGCCGTAGGCATCTTTAATGCCAATATCGGCAAAACCATTTTTCTGGCGCTAATCGTTTCTTTGCCGGCGGCAGCGATTGCAGGACCGCTTTACGGGTCTTGGATTTCTAAGCGCATCAAGGTCGATGCATCTAGCGATCTAATGGCACAATTTACCGAAACAAAGGAAAGAGAGCTGCCTGGATTCGGGATTACGTTGTTTACGATATTACTGCCCGTTATTCTCATGCTGCTGGCAACCATTGTCGATCTCATTCTGCCGGCGACGAACGCCTTTAGGATGGTTGTCGATTTCATTGGAAGTCCGATTATTGCTTTGCTGCTCGCGCTTCTTTTCTCACTTTACTCTTTTGGATACGCACGCGGCTTCACGAACAAGGAATTGCTGAAATTTACGAACGAATGCCTGGGTCCGGTAGCATCGATTATTTTACTGATTGGTGCAGGTGGCGGCTTCAATAAAATTTTGACTGCCAGCGGTGTTGGTGATGCCATTGCCGGTTTTGCCCAATCTGCACATTTGTCACCGCTCGTGCTCGCATTTGTAATCGCAGGCCTCATACGGGCAGCCGTCGGTTCAGCGACTGTAGCGATGACAACCGCAGCAGGCATTGTTGCTCCTATCGCAGTTACGATGCCTGGCGTTAGCCCGGAGCTGCTCGTTCTCGCCACCGGGGCAGGCTCCATTATTTTATCTCATGTCAATGATTCCGGTTTCTGGATCGTAAAGGAATATATGAATTTGTCTGTCCCGCAAACCTTGAAAACGTGGACCGTGATGGAAACGATACTCGGTTTCTCCGCCTTTGCTATGGTTATGGTTCTTAGCCTCTTTATTTAATGCTTTGACAGCAATGAAGAACGGATGAGTGGTTTTGCAGGAGTTCGCTGAACTTTTGCAAAACCATTTTTTGTGTGTAAACAGCTCCAGAGGGTGCAGGGAACAAATCGGTTTCAATAACATTGAAAATATTGGTATAACATCCTATATGTAAACCTGAAGAGAACGTACAATTAAGCCACACAATTGAAAGCGCATACAAAAAATACTTGTGAGGAGGAAAGAAAATGTGGCAAAGAATTTGTAATGTTGCAATTGCACTGATTCTGCTGATGAGCATTTTTAGCGTGAACGGGGGGACATCGTCTCAGGTCAGCGCGGCTCCGGTTTTCGCTAAGGGAGCTGATATTAGCTGGGTTCCCGGCATGGAAGCACAGGGATATACATGGAAGGATAAAAACGGCGTGACGAGGGACATTATTCAAATTTTGAAGCAGGATTATCAAATTAATTCCGTACGTATACGGGTATTCGTCAATCCTTCCTCGAGCTATGGCAATGGCTATATGAATAAAGACCGCGCGGCGGCTTTGGCCAAACGCGCCGCAGATGCGGGGATGAGCGTGATGCTGACTCTGCATTACAGCGATTCATGGGCGGATCCCGGACAGCAAACGAAGCCTGCTGCTTGGGCAAACTATACGTTTCAGCAGCTTATGGATGCCGTCTGGAACCATACTAGAGAGGTCATGACTGCCATGCAAAGCAAAGGCGTAACGCCTGATTGGGTGCAGATCGGGAATGAGACCAATGACGGGATGCTCTGGAATGACGGCAAAGCGTCCTTGAACATGCAAAACTACGCTTGGTTGATCAATACCGGTAACAATGCCGTGAAGTCGATTAGTACGGGGACGAAAACCATCGTGCATTTGGCGAATGGTTACGATAACAGCGTATTTGTTTGGAACATAGGAGGACTGATCGCTAACGGGGCAACCTTCGATATTATCGGGATGTCGCTTTACCCGACAAGCACCGATTGGACCAGCAAGGTCACACAAACGATCAGCAACTCCAACGATATGATCTCTCGTTACGGCAAGCCGGTCATGATTACGGAGATTGGCATGGATTATAATCAGCCTGCCGCGGCAAAAAGCTTCGTCACGGATATAAAGACAAAAGTGCGCAATATTTCAGGAGGAAAGGGACTGGGCGTGTTTTATTGGGAGCCGCAGGCGACACCAAGCTACAACGGCGGATATAGCAAAGGCGCATGGCAAGCGGATGGCAAACCGACTATCGCTTTGGAGGGCTTCCTGAATTAACGCGACGATCTAAAAACAGGGTGTGCCTGAGCGGGTATTCGTTCCGGCGCATCCTTTTTTGCTAGCTTTCTTGTAAAAAAGAACGCCACCTTTAACCGCGGCCGTAACCATACCACTCCTCTGCGGCCCATTAACCATAGCAATAGAAAAGGCTGTCCTTAGTTATGATGACTCATAGGACAGCCCTTCAAGGCTTGTTTATTTTCAGTCGGTTGGTTTCCGGTTTTCTTCCGTGAAGACGGCCAAATAACTTACTTGTTCCGATAACGGGATGACGAGATGCTCCTCCAAGGAATTAAAATATACGCCATCCCCGGCATTCATCTCATACTCCATATTGCCAACCTTGTATTTCATTCTGCCGGAGAGAACAAAGATGAACTCTTCTCCTTCATGCGAGAACACATGGTTCTTGACCTCGCCTTTTTCCGCAACAAACAGATATGGCTGCATCGTCTTGTCTCTTCGACCTGATGCGAAAGCATAAAAGGAATACCCGTTACTCGTCTTAATCCATTTCTCCACGTTATCGTATTCCGCGGCACGCGTAAACACGGTTCCATTGCTTACATCGGGTTCCAGCAGATCTGAAACCTTCACGCCGAGCGCGCCGGCGATCTTCATGAGTGTTGCGACAGCCGGCATGCTGCTGCCGCTTTCGATCTTCGACAGCATGCTCTTCGTGAACCCGCATGCCGCTGCGATCTCGCTTTGCGTCCGCTTCTGCTCCTTGCGTATCAATCGGATTCTCTTTCCTAGCTCCATATCCATACCTCACTGCTCAAAAGTTTATCTATATTCAACTTTACTCATGTTCGCATAAAAAAGCTAGTCCGATAAGAATGGGCAGCAAGCTTCTAAAAGGAAAGGATTGCATCATGTATTGGTCTATGCTAAATTGAAATTAATTCAACCTAGTTGAATATATGTAAATAAAATTGAATGAGGTGAACGGGCATGAAGAGATTTAAAGTTGGTCTGGTCGGAGCAGGCGGCGTAACCGAACTGCATTTAGAAGGTTATAAAGGAGACACGGAGCGGATAGAGATAACTGCAATCTGCGATCCCAACGAAGAAAACCTTCAGCATCGGGCAGATAAATACGGTATTCCTCAGCGGTATACGAATCTGGAAACGTTCATTAAGGAAAGCGGGGTCGATGTCGCGGTCGTCTGCACGCCAACATCGATCCGCAAACAAATTGTTTTGCCACTGCTAGAAGCGGGAATCCCGTTATTTGTGGAGAAGCCGTTCTCCGATACGTTGAGCGATGCTGTAGAAATTACGGAAACCGCAAAGCGGCTGGGTGTTCCAGTTGCTGTAAATCAAAATTTTAGACGTCATTATCCATTCGATATCGTAAAAAAAGTCGTAGCTGACAATACCATCGGCCAAGTAACTATGATTACGTTTAATAATATGTTTTTTCGTCAGGATTCCGGTTGGCGGCAGGATTGTGAACGGCATGCGCTGTCCGTTATGGGGATTCACTGGTTCGACGGATTCCGGCAGGTTCTCGGCTGCGAAGCCGAATCGGTCGCCAGCTTGATGAACTCTTCGGCTGCAATCGAATGCAAGGGGGAGACAGACGCGACCGTACAGATTAAATTTGAAAACGGTTCCTTGGTCACGTACACCCAAAGCTTCTCTTCCATGGTAGGCAGGACTGAAATGATCGTAATTGGCGAAAAAGGCACCCTTCGCTGCGACCACGGCTATGTTGAATTATTCCGTCTTGGCGACAAGCAGCCGTCTCAGCGATGGGAAAACCGCTGCTCTAGAGAAGAGAACAGCCTGGAAAATATCAAGCAGCTGCTGACTTGGATTGAAACTGGGGAGAAGGCGGCTAACAGCGCGGAAGACAACTTGAAGATCGTGGCTATGCTTGAAGCGGCTTATGTATCTGCGAAAGAAAACCGAATCGTTCAGTTAAGAAACGGAGTTTTGCTATGACGCTGAGGTTTTCTTTTTCCAGGCCTACCGGGACAGACGGGGAAAGGGATCACTTGTTTCAGCAATTTCAGGCGGCTGGTTACCAGGGATTGCAGCTCAAGCACGGCCAATATGCGCCTTATTTGAAAGAGCCTCAACGTTTTCTGGAGGAGTGGGGGCATCTCGAGGGCGTAGGGTCCGCTTTAATTACCGGAGGGAGCTTGGATGAGAAGGGATTAGAAATGCTTCGTGAGGGATTTCGTTTCGGCCGGCAGATCGATACGGAAATCATCGTCTTCTGTCATGGCGTGTCCAGAAGCAAGGTGGCGACGGAGGATATCCGGAGGTTTGCCGATATTTTGTCGGATATGGGTGAGGAAGCACAGCAGCATGGATTAAAGCTTTCCCTGCATCATCATTATGATCAGCCCGTCATGTACCGGGAGGACTTTGACATCTTCTTCGATCGCGTGCGGCAGGGAAGCGTTGGTTTGACCATCGATACCGCACACCTAGCCAAGTCGGGCATAGACGATTGCGCAGAGCTTATTCGAAGCTTCGGTTCCGTCATCGACAACTTCCATATGAAGGACTTTGCAGAGGGAGAGTGGCAGATTCTTGGCAGAGGAGCGATTGCATTCCAGCCAATATTTGAAGCGATCAGGGACATCGATTACAGCGGATGGGTATCAGCGGACGAAGAAAGCGGAGGAGAGATCGGGGAAGGGCTGGCTGAATGCCTATCTTTTCTAAAGAGCGGACTTGGGATACATACTTAGGAGGCGAATACATATGGCGACCATTACGGATTTGCGCAAGCAGGACGAAAGCCGGCTAATGCCGATGGACTGGGGGAAAATCCAGTGGCTATGCGGTAAGGATATTGATCCGGAGGCGGAGATGACGTTCGGAATGGTCTATATCGATGCGGGTAAAGAAAACGGCAGGCATATCCATCCTAATTGCGAGGAAGTGATATTCGTATTATCCGGCGAATGCGACCATTCGCTAGGGGACGAAGTATTCCACTTGGAGCCGGGGATGATGCTTAGGATTCCAAGAGGTGTTCCACACCATGCCAAAGTGACAAGCTGGGAGCCCTGCCGTATGATTATCGCGTATTCCGCGCCTGATCGGCAGACGATCGGAGAATAATTTATTAGCCGGAAGCATAGCGCTCAGCTGCAACGCAAATATATAGAAAGGGACTGCCCGCTAAGTTGTGATTTATAACTTGGAGGCAGTCCTTTTTTTGAAAATATGAGAAAGTATAAAATTCAACCGTATACGTTGCTTATATTTCACCGCGAAACGAGCTTTAGCCGCCAAGGACGGCGTCAGCCGTTTACGCTAGATTCTAGACTTTATAAGTTTCACTATCGATTCCATTTTGCACTGTTCTGATATTCTTTCGGCAATATTCCCGTTTTTTTCTTGAACATGCGAAGGAAGCTTGTATAGTCGTTGAACCCGCAGCGCATGCAGGACTCCAGCACGCTGCATCCCTCCGAGAGGTAACGCTTCGCCAGCGAGATCCGTTTGGAGACGATATATTCATGAACGGTGCTTCCCGTATATTCCTTAAAGACTCTAATCAAATGATATTTATTAATAAAAAATTGGCGCTGCAGCAGCTCGAGGGACAGCTCCTCATGCAAATGCAGCTCAATATAATCCAGGATGGGGGTCAGCTTGTGGTGCAGCTCCACTCCGGAATCGACTGGCTTCTGGCTCAGAAAGATCCGGTTGATCGCCACGAGCAGCTCAAGCATACAGCTCAGCTTTAAGATCGCGTTCCCATCGGACCCGCTGCGCATCAACGCCTCGTATTTCATGAACAGTTCCAGCATCTGCGAGGTTTCCTTGGCCGTAAGCGTCATTTTGTTACCTGTACCAAGAGGCCGGTTATAGAAGCAGGCGAGCGGGTCCAGGCTCTCCGTCGCAAACAGCTTGAATAGCTGGGGGTCAAATTCCAGCGTGACTCTCTCATAGGAATGCTCCGAAGAGAAGGAAGGCTTATGAATTTCATGCTCGTTCGTTATAATCAAATCCCCATATTGCAGCGGATAGACGGTTTTCTCTACGAAATAGCGGACATCTCCTTTAATCAGGAAATAGATTTCACAGCCAGCATGCAGGTGAAAGTCGATGTTATGTACCTTTTTGGCAACATGCAGGTAGCTGATACTCTGATCGATTTGCGCTAAATATTTTTCAATCAGGCAATATCCCCTCCATCTGAGTGACAATGTCAATAATTCCAATATTCTAAGCAAATATTACAAAGTTATTGCTATCTATACATCATACAATGAGTAGGAAGAAAAATCATGTGATCTATGACGGGAGGATTTCTATTCATGAACAATCCGTTGAATATCGGTGTAGTTGGCCTTGGCGCAATCGGAGGCGGCTTGCATGTGAAATATTTGCAATCTACTTCTAATGTCAGGCTCGCCGGCGTGTGCGATTCGGTTAAGGAGAAAGCGGATCAAATAGCGGCCGAGCACGATACGAAAGCTTATTATGATTACAAGGACATGCTGGATCAAGCAGGCCTTGATGTCGTCATTATTGCTGTTCCTCACTATGATCATCCTGAAATTGCAATAGAGGCTTTCAAGAGGGGGATTCATGTCCTCTGCGAGAAGCCGATCGCGGTTCATTTGAATGACGCTCATCGGATGACAGAGGCGTATGACCAGGCCAAGGAACAGTTCCCCGGCCTTCAATTCGGACTGATGTTTCAGGAACGTACGCTGCCCTTCTACCGCAAGGTTAAGGAAATCGTCGAAGGAGGCGAACTCGGCCGCTTGACGAGAGCGACCTGGATTCACACGGCCTGGTTTCGTTCCCAGTTCTATTATGACAGCGGCGACTGGCGCGCAACTTGGGCCGGAGAAGGCGGCGGGATCTTGACCAATCAATGCCCGCATACGCTGGATATGTATCAGTGGCTGTTCGGCCTTCCCGCACGTATTACCGGGCACGCGCATATCGGCAAATACCACAACATCGAAGTCGAAGACGAAGTGACGGCTTACTTTGAGCATGACAACGGCATGATCGGCCACCTCATTGTTACGACGGCTGAGCTGCCTGGCACGAACCGGCTGGAAATTATCGGAGAGAACGGCAAGCTGGTGCTGGAGGACGGTGAGCTCGTCTGGCACAAGAACCCGGTGTCCATGCTGAAATATTCAAAGGAAACGCCGCATCGCTTCAGTCAGCTCGAAACGGTAAAAACGGCTGTGCCTATAGATATGGACGCACCTTCAGGCCATCACATCGTTGCGGAGAAGTTTTTCTCCCGCATTCAAACCGGACAAGGCGAGCTCATTGCCGAAGGCTGGGAGGGACCGCGGTCGCTTGTACTGGCGAACGGGATTATGCTTTCCTCCTTCCAGGAGCAGACGGTTCAGGTTCCGTTCGATACAGATGCCTTCGAAGCAAAGCTTAAGGAACTGATTAGTCAGTCGACCTATGTTAAGAAGATAGCGGATGCGCCGTCGGCAGATGAGGATCTGACCAAATCCTTTGGCAGCAGGTAAGGAGGGGATCTTATGGCTATGAAGGTAACATGTTTTGCAGACGAAATTTCTCAGGACCTGGAAGAACAGCTTCAGGTGCTGTCGGAGATGGGACTTGTTCATCTGGAAATCCGCAGCGTATGGGGCAAAAATGTACTCGAACTGAATGCTGAGGAGCTTGACCGGATTAACGGAATGGTGAAAGAGCGGGGCTTCGGCGTTTCTTCTATTGCTTCCCCGGTTGGCAAATATGCGATTACAGAGCCCTTCGCTCCGCAGCTGGAGTCGTTAAAGCGTGCCGTCTCCGCAGCCAAAGCGTTAGGAACGCCCTATATCCGAATATTCTCCTATTTCATTCCGAAGAATGAATCCCGTGAGAATTATAAGGATGAAGTGCTCAACAGAATGAAGCAGCTTGCACAAATTGCTGAGCGGGAGGGTGTGATTCTGATTCTGGAAAATGACAGTCAGCTTTACGGGACGTCCGCGGACAACTGTATCGACATCTTTCATTATTGCGCCTCTGCGAGCATGAAGGCTGCCTTCGATCCGGGCAATTACATCATCGAAGGAATTCATCCCATGGAGGATGCGTATCCCAAGATAGCGGACATGCTCGAATACGTGCATATTAAGGATGCCTCGTCGGAACCGCGTATGTTCGTGCCTGCGGGAAAAGGCGACGGGCGCATCGGCGAATTATTGAGCGTGCTGCAGAATCGCGGCTTCGGCGGATTCCTCTCCGTTGAGCCTCATCTAAATCATTATATGCCGGATAAGAGCAATCCCGAGCGCGTCATTGCAGCGATTCAAGCATTGCAGAGCTTGCTTAAGGACAATCAGATCGATTGGCAGTAAGATAGACATAAGGAAACCTGATGCGATCAGAAACATGGATCGAACCCAAATAAGAAAATACGGCAGCCATGGACGAGAAATGTCCATGGCTGCCGCTGTTTTATTGAACTATAGTGTCCCGTTTCCTATTCCTTGTCCTCACGCTGCTGTTCCTTGGCAAGCTGCTGCCTAAGCTCTGCATTTTTAGCTGCAAGTTGTTTCGCCAAAGCAGCTTGGGAGGCATCGATTCTCGCGACCTCATCGCTTAGCTTCTTGATCTGCGTCATTTTGCTGCTCAGATCGCTTGGGGAAGAGCTTAGCTTGGTGCTCTTTTGCAGCTGTTTGATTTTTGCTGCCGCTTTTTCTTTTTTACTCTTATCGTTAACGCTTTGCTTTTGAAGGTCGGTGATTTCTCTTTTCAACCGGCTTATTATTGATGTAGTAAAGCTAATGGACATTCGAGCACCTCATAATCGTATAGTGTTGCATCGCCCCATTTTACTATATAAAGCTTGTATAAGCGAGAAAGAAAGACCCGAGGGGAGGACATCTTAAACAAGATATCCACTCCCGGGTCTCAGTTTAACGGTTAGACTGGTGTAGTCGTTGTTATTGATCGAGGTCCTGCTGCTTCGCTTTGTTCCTTTTGTCTTTAAGCGGCGTGCGTCCGATGAAACGTCCAAGAATCATAAATAAAGGCGAGGCTTCGAGTTCAGCCAGACTGAGCATTTCAGCCATGTTGAAAATGACCAGAAACGGAAGTAATCCAATTGCAAGAATACCGACGATAAGACCGACAGAAATATTGCGTAGCACTTTGCCAAGCGGCATACTCTCATCTCCAATCCTGCGATTCTCCTCACCATTCCATTATATGCCCCTGCAGTATCATCATTCAATCTCCCGGAAATGAAGTACCTAATTATGGAAAACATGAGGACGGCAAAAATAGGCCAGCTTGTGTCCACAAATCATAGTGAAGTATATTAAACGTTATAATACGTATCGTATTTTTTCGGGAGATTTCGGTTTTACGCGGGAAAGGAGCTTATTTTGAAGGCTAAAAGCTTGTACGACAACTACGTGAAAAATAACCTTTTCATGAAAATGATCATGCTGTTCGCGCTCATCACTACGGTTACGATCGTGACGTTTTCTTATTTTATGTTCAATGTGATGTCAGAATCGATTGTCCGCAATGAGCTTGAAAATCAGAAAAAAGCGATGGATAGCGTGAACAGCTACATGACCCGCAAATATGAATCGGTGCAATCGATCATGCTGGATGTGTATCGGAATGAATCGTTATCGCTTCATCTCGCTTATTTTCTGCAGCATCCTTTTGAGGACTATATGAAATATCAGTTGGATCAATATGCCGATGAGGCGAGTATCGATATGCCGAAGGGCTTGGAGTATTTCGAGAACAAGCTGGACAGCGATGCCGATATTGAGAATTTAATGCTGTACAGCTCGGAAAAGCAGTTTCTGTTTGCTTATAAGCAGGGGCATGTGACGCGATTAATATCAACCAATGCTTCGCGCTCTTATATTCCTGATGCGATGGCGCTGGAGAATACGATGGTGTCGGTGCCGAACGCTTGGGTTCGCGCTGCGATCGATCAACAGGAGCCTAAGCTTTATGCGATGCGCGTGCCGATAACGGACAAGAATACGTTTAAAAATTTAGGCCAGCTGCTCGTTTATTTTAATGCGGACCGTATCCAAAATACGCTGGAGAGCTATAAGGAGCAATTAAAAGGCTACATTCTCGTGTTAGGGCCAACCGGCGAAGTGCTGTTCGACTCTTCTGACCAGTATTACGGCGCCCGTTACCCCTATGCAGACAAAATAGATTCGCTCTATGACACGGCGATGCTTGAGCAGGAATCCTATGTGACGACGTTAACTCAAAACCAAGCGGGTTATATGGTGGTTGGCATAGCGCCGAAAGCTGAGGTTGCCGCAGCCTATCAAGGGCTGAAGCGCACCATTATTTTAATTAGCGCGATCTGTATCGTAACGGTGCTGCTTGTTCCGATTCTGGTTGTCATTAATTTCGCGAAACGCACCAATAAAATCATCCGGTTCATGCGAAAGGTCGAGAGCGGCGATTTGTCGGCGCGCATCCAAGACGAGAAGGAAGATGAGCTCGGGCAAATCTCAAGAAGCTTTAACGACATGCTTGGCGAGCTGACTCGCCACATTGATCGTGTCTACAAAGCGGAAATCAAGCAAAAGCACACGGAGCTGGCAGCGCTGCAGGCCAGGGTGAATCCTCACTTTCTCTACAATACGCTGGAAGTCATTCGCATGCGGGCCGTTTCGCAGGGAGCGAAGGATGTAGGTGAAATGATTTATAGTCTTTCCGTCCTGTTCAAAAGCTTCGTGCAGCCGAAAGGGGAAAATACGTTGAAGGATGAGCTTGAGACCTCTCGCCTCTATTTGGAACTGTTTCGCATCCGTTACAAGGACAAGCTGTCTTATGAAATTACATGCGATGAAAGCTTGGCATGCCGGAGGATCATGCGGATGGCGCTGCAGCCGATTATTGAAAATTACGTCGTGCATGGTCTCGAGCCCCGCAGGTCGGATAACCGGATCGGGATTAGCGTCTGGCAGACTGAGGAGCGGGTTCGGATTCAGGTGGAGGATAATGGCAGCGGCATTGAGCCTGAACGGCTGGAATCGATTCGCCTTGCGATGGACTCCCCGGAGGAAACCGGAGAATCCTTCGGCTTACGCAGCGTGCATGAACGATTAAAGCTGCTCTACGGTATGGACTACGGAATTGAAATAATGAGTACGCCAGGCGTCGGGACCATTGTTACGCTTGAGTTTCCAGTTACGGAGGACGCACAGCATGTATAGAGTGTTTTTAGTAGATGACGAGCCGTTCATTATCGAGGGCTTGTACGATATTATCGATTGGTCGGCGTTTGGTCTTGAAATCGTCGGCTCTGCGGAAAATGGGCAGGATGCGCTTGATGCGCTTAAGGAATCAGCGCCGGATATATTGCTGACAGACATTTCCATGCCGATTATGGATGGTTTAACCCTGATTCGCGAAGCAAGGGAATTTAGGCCAGATCTAAAGGTTATTATTTTAAGCGGCTTTAACGATTTTGATTATATTAAATCCGGTCTCAAGCTTGGCGTTGAAAATTATTTGCTGAAGCCGATTAACATCGACGAACTTCAGGAGACGCTGGCCAATACCATCGACAAGCTGAACACGATAAGACCGGACCGATTATTTAGCGATTATGATATTCGAATTCTTAGGGATAATATATTGTATCGCTGGTTAACCGGACGCATTGCGCCAAATGAGCTGGATGAACGCATGGATATGCTGGATATTCGTCTTGACGCGCCATATCTCGTTACTGCGGTGCTCCGGACGGAAAGCCAGTTCGAGCCATCCTATGAAGCGGCTCAAAGGCTGGCCGTGCAGGATCCTTCGATGCTGCCCTTTGTCGATATTGACGGCGATCTTGTTATCGTATTTATGATAGAAGATCCGGTTATAGGGAAAGATAAAGCAATGAGCGTGCTTGAAAATATGCAAAAACGTTTGGAGCCTAGCCCGCTGCGCATTACGATCGGAAGCGTGCAGGAGATCGGAGAAGGAGCGCCGCGCAGCTATGCCCACGCCAAGAAGGCGCAGGAGTATTTTTTGCTGCTGGATGAACCGGCTATACTCGACTACGGCATGCTTTCCGAGAAAAACGGGATTGAGCACGCGGCTGCTCAGCCGCTGGATTGGTCAGCTTATTCCAAGCTGATTAAGGCAAAGGACCTGGAGCAGCTTCATACGGTGATCGATGCTGAATTCGAGCGCTGCCAAATGCTTGAGGGAGCGACGCCTGCGTATATTCAAAGCATGGCGATTGAGCTCATGATCAGGTTCAAGATGGAGCTCAAAGAAATTAAGCAGGCGGATCAGCCGGAGCTTTACAAGGCCGGCTTTGCGCAAATCATGCAGGCAGAAACGATCGAAGGCTTAGCCGCGGTCGTCAAAGAGGCAGCGACCTTGACCGTTGACTCGCTTATGCGCGACGTGAAAAGTCCGATTATCCAGCAGCTGCTGAATTACGTGCATGAAAATTACGCGCAGGCGCTTTCCCTCAAATCGCTTAGTCAGCAATATAATATTCACCCTGTTTATCTCGGCCAATTGTTCCAGAAGGAAACGAATGAGACGTTTACCGAGTACATCAACAAATACCGCATCAATAAAGCGAAAGAAATGTTAAAGGAAACGCAGCTAAAGGTGCAGGAAATCGCGATGCAGGTAGGTTATTGGGAGACTGGATATTTCTATAAGCAATTCAAGAAATATGTCGGTATTTCTCCCACCGATTACAAAGGACTGCTCTAATGCAACACGGAGCTGTCCTTTTTTCTTTAATTTGTACAGCATACCTTTAATTTGTTCTCTATTTGAAAATCGTTACATCCGTTATTTTTAAGTTAGCCCTTAAAACGCTGTCATTGAGGGACAAGCAATAAAGTAAGCGCATGCTTACGCAAGCGGATTCTGCTTCGAAACACAACACGGGGAGGATTTAAACAATGAGTAGAAAGAAAAACAGCTTTACGCTAGCGCTTTCGCTGCTGCTGGTGATGTCAATCGTGCTAAGCGCCTGCGGAGGCAGCAAGAACGAAGGCACAGAGGGTACTGCCGAGAAACCGGTTGAACTGATTTGGTATACGATCGGTACGCCGCAAAAAGACGTTGACAAAGTTATGGCGGAAGTAAGTAAATATACAGCCGAAAAAATCGGCGTAACTGTAAAAATGAACATGATCGATTGGGGCGATTACTCGCAAAAGCTGCAGGTTATGACCGCTTCCGGCGAAGCAGTAGACATTATGTTTACGGCCTCATGGGCATTCGACTATGTACAAAACGCTAGGAAAGGCGCATTCATGCAAGTCGATGATCTGCTGAAAGAGCATGGCCAAGGCATTGTCGATACGCTTGATCCGGCATTCCTGGAAGGCTCCAAAATCGACGGCCATAACTACGGCATCCCGGCTAACAAAGAGCTGCCTGCACAAGAGGTATGGCGCTTCAACAAGCAGTTTGTCGATAAATACAAGCTGGATATCTCGAAGGTGTACACGCTTGAAAGCCTGGAGCCGCTTTTGAAAACGATTAAAGAAAACGAGCCGGATGTTTATCCGTTCGCCGTAGATAAAAACCAAATGCCTTACGTGCCTTACGACTACATCATCGAGAAGCTGCCAATGGCGGTATCGCTTGATACGACGGATTACAAAATCGTCAATGTACTGGATACACCGGAAATGAAACAAATTTTGAATACGATGCACAAATACTACAAAGCAGGCTACATTCCAACAGAAGCCGCTACGATGGATTCCATGACAGACGTTCAAACGACGGGGAAATGGTTCGCTGACCGTGCGACATCCCAGCCGTTTGCAGATAATCTTTGGTCGGCAAGCTACGGCTATCCTGTCGTATCCACGCCGGCAAGCGATGCGCTAATTTATAACTGGTCCGTAATGGGCTCAATGCAAGCCATCTCGGCTAACTCGGAGTATCCGGAGAAAGCAATGGAATTCTTGAACCTGCTGAACACAGACCCTGTGCTTCGCAACATGGTTGATTCGGGAATCGAAGGCGTTCACTACAAGAAAGCAAGCGACAATGTAATGGAAAACCTGGATGAGTCGAAAAACTATGATATGCCTACGTTCTCGCTAGGTAACGTTATGCTTACGTATTTGAACACGACAGATCCGACGAACAAGTGGGAAGAGTTCAAGAAGTTTAACGATGCAGGAACAGAAGCGCCGCTTCTTGGCTTCAACTTCGATACCTCGAAGGTAACGACGGAAATCGCGTCCGTAAACAACGTGAAGGAAGAATATTGGGCAGCGCTTATGACAGGTACGGTTGATCCTGAGACTTACCTTGCCCGCGCGAACGAGAAATTTAAAGCAGCCGGACTTGATAAAATTATGGCTGAAGCGCAGCGCCAGCTTGATGAGTGGAGAGCCGCGAACAAGTAAACAAGCGGGGGGGTATGAGGCGGATGCTTGACATTCGATTCATACCTTCTCTCATTAAATTGACAGCAGAGAGGTGATCACGTGGGAGCCTTTGGGCGATTTTTCAAGGATATTAACAAAAACAAAGCGATGCTGATTATGGTACTGCCAGCGACACTCTGGTTCATCTTCTTCTCCTACCTGCCGATGGCCGGTATGGTTATCGCGTTTAAGGAATACCGCTACAGCAGGGATGGATTTTTAGCCAGCATTATCGAGAGCAAATGGATCGGCCTGCAAAACTTTAAATTTCTGTTCAGCACGAATGACGCTTATATCATTACCCGGAATACCGTGCTCTACAACATCTTCTTTATTGTGCTGGGACTGGTCATTGCCGTTGCGATGGCGATCATGCTGGCAGAAATTACGAATAAGAAATTAGCAAAGGTTTACCAGACGGGTATGTTTCTTCCTTATTTCCTATCCTGGGTTATCGTTGGTTACTTCGTATTTAGCTTCCTTAGCATGGATCGGGGCGTCGTGAACCAAATCGCGGGTTGGTTTGGGATCGATCCGGTGAATTGGTATTCGGATCCGACATATTGGCCGATTATTATCGTGGTCGTGTTTCTCTGGAAATCAGTTGGCTACAACAGCGTAATCTATTTGGCAGCGATCATGGGCATCGACAAATCGCTTTATGAAGCGGCAATGATCGATGGCGCAAACAAATGGCAGCAAATCCGCAACATTACGATTCCGATGCTGACGCCGCTTATTACGATATTGACGCTGCTTGCGATCGGTAAAATCTTTTATGCGGATTTCGGGCTGTTCTATCAAGTGCCGCGGGATTCCGGAACCTTATACAGTGTAACGAACGTTATCGACACTTATGTATACCGCGGATTGAAATCGACTGGTGAAATCGGTATGAGTACGGCTGCAGGTCTGTATCAGTCGCTTATCGGCTTTGTTCTTGTCATTACATCGAATGGTATCGTACGTAAATTCAATAAAGACAATGCATTGTTCTAGTCATGACGGCCATACGGCCCCATGGCAGGCATTGCGAAGGGAGGAAAACCGTTGTGTCCGCTCAAACGACGAAAGGCCGCGATTTTCATAAATTGACACCCGTTTGGAATATCGCTTTTCATTCGGTAGCCGGTATTTTTGCTTTACTATGCGTATTTCCTTTTTTGTTCGTTACCGTTATCTCGTTCACAGATGAAGCAACCTTAGCCAAAAACGGATATCAGCTGTTTCCGGAAAAATGGAGCTTCGAAGCTTATACCTATTTATTCAAGGCTGGGGATCAGCTCCTTCGATCCTATGGGGTGACGATTGCGGTTACCGTGATCGGAACGGTTATCGGTGTGGTGTTTACCGCGCTTTTTGCTTATGCGATTTCGCGCCACAGCTTTAAATACCGTAACTTTTTCGCTTTTTTCGCCTTTTTCACGATGTTATTTAACGGCGGGCTCGTCCCGACTTATATTGTCGTAACGCAGCTGCTCGGACTTAAAGATTCGATATGGGCACTCATCCTGCCGCTGGCGGTCAACGCTTTTTATATTATGATTCTCCGCACGTTTTTCTCGACCATGGTGCCGGATGCGATTATCGAATCGGGTAAGATCGACGGCGCGGGCGAGTTTGGCATTTTCTTTAAGCTGGTGCTGCCTTTGTCGCTGCCCGGCCTCGCAACGATTGGTTTGTTCAGCACGCTCGGCTATTGGAACGATTGGTTCAATGCGCTGCTTTACATTAATACGCCGAATTTAGTGCCGCTTCAGTCAATGCTGATGCGGATTGAAAATAGCATGCAGTTTATTATGCAAAATTCTCAAAATGCTTCGATCAACACGGGTGTGCTGCAATCAATGCCGCAGGATACGTCCCGCATGGCAATGGTGGTGCTGGCAACCGGCCCGATCGTATTCGCATATCCGTTCTTCCAACGGTATTTCATTCAAGGCTTGACGGTTGGTGCCGTTAAGGAATAACGACGACTTTTCTTCTAAAGGAGCATACCGAACATGGAGCAATTCCGATTACCAAAAATCCCGATGCCGGAGCTGACGCTGCCGCAGGCGGTTCAAGATGTGCTGAAGGAAGCCGAGCAGAAGCTTGCGCATCGCCCGAAGCTGCTGCAATTATTCAAAAACTGTTTTCCGAATACGCTTGAAACGACGACAAAGCTGATGGACGACGGCACAACCTTCGTCATCACAGGCGATATTCCCGCGATGTGGCTGCGCGATTCCGTTGAGCAGGTGATTCATTACGTCCCTTTCACGAAGGAAGACAAGGACCTGCAGCGCATCATCGGCGGATTGATCAAACGGCATATGATGTCTATTCAAATCGATCCTTACGCGAATGCATTTAATGAAACGGCAAATGATTGGCATTGGAACACGACCGATGAGACGGAAATGTCGCCATGGGTCTGGGAGCGTAAGTTCGAGCTGGATTCGATCTGCTTCTCCATCCGCCTCGCGCATGCCTATTGGAAGGAAACCGAGCTGACGGATATTTTCGATTCCGGCTTCAAGGCGGCGATGCGCCGCATCGTTGAGCTATGGAAGACGGAACAGCGTCACTTTGAGCTGTCTCCGTACCGTTTTGTCCGGGATAACGGCATTCCGACGGATTCACTGCGCAATAGCGGCCTCGGCATGCCCGTCAACTACACAGGCATGATCTGGTCAGGCTTCCGTTCAAGCGATGACGCATGCGATTTCCATTACAACGTGCCGGACAATATGTTCGCTGTAGTAGCACTTCGCCAAATGAGAGAAATTGCGGAATGGGTATTCCGCGACATGGACTTCGTTAAGGAGCTGAAGAGGCTTGAGGACGACGTCGACCATGGTATTCAGCTGTACGGCATTTATCAGCATCCTGAATTTGGACCTATTTATGCTTATGAAACGGACGGCTTCGGCAATTATTGCCTCATGGATGATGCGGGTACGCCTGGTTTGATGTCCATTCCGTATCTCGGTTATACCACGGCTGATGATCCGATTTATCAGAATACGAGAAAGTTTGCGCTAAGCAAGCAAAATCCGTTCTATTACGAAGGAACAGCAGCAAAGGGAATCGGCAGCCCGCATACGCCGCCAGGCTACATTTGGCATATGGCCTTGTCGATGCAGGGGATTACCGCTGTCAGCAGTGAAGAAAAGCTGGCTTTGATCGATATGCTGGAGGCAACTGACGGGGATACCGGTTATATGCATGAGGGCTTCCATGCGGATGATCCAACCGTATTCACGCGCAAATGGTTCGCTTGGTCAAACAGCCTCTTCTCACAGCTGGTTTACAAGGCGATGAAGGAAGACCTGCTATGAGCATGAACACCATTATTTTTTATGATCCTTCTTTTCCTCTGACTGCTAACCTAAACGCCGACACGGAAGGACAGCTGCTTCAATTAGGGAGCGTTGTTCGCGCGGCCGGATTAGAAAAGGCGCTTCACGCAGCGGAGGGCGGAAGCTTTGTTAATATGCATGCGCCCTATTTTCCGAAAGAAGCATGGGGTGAAATCCTTGCTTTTCTAAAGCGCGGCGGTGGCCTCGTCAGTATCGGCGGAGCGCCGTTCAAGCGTCCGGTTGCTAGAAATGCAGCCGGAGCGTGGGAGGCGGAAGGTGAGCAAACCGCCTATCACCGCGAGCTTCATATCCATGAGATCTTGCCCGTAAGTGAGGCGCCGATCAAGACATTGTCTGCATTCGCGGACATTCCGCTCCTGCAAGGCAAAGAATCAATGTTCGAGGTTGCTGGTACCTGGAATCTGGTGCCACATGTGACGAAAAGCAGCGACTTGCCTCATCAAATGGGCTCAGCAGGCCCTATGGATGCGCAGCTGTATCCGCTTCTGAAGGGGATTTCCTCTGAAGGAAGAGAAGTTGCTGCTCCTGTTGTGTTATGGGAAAACACGAAGGGGAGCTTTGCGGGAGCGCGCTGGCTGTTCGTCAACCAGCCGTTAACGGAAGCGTTCTGGCAAGCGGACGGCGCCGTCGAGCTTAGCCGCTGGGCAGCATTCTGTGCGGCAGGCGTAACCGAGCTCTGGCTGAAGCCGAACTATGCTTCCTTCGAGCCGGGCGAGCGGGCGATGCTGACGCTGCAGATGCAGCAGCTTAGCCGCTATGCCGCTAAGCCCGCGCCTGCGGTCAGCTGGAGCTTCGCCCTAACGGCCGAGCACAGCAGCAAGCCTGAACAGCGCTGGACAAGCAGCCGGCAAGAAGAAGCAACCAGCAAGCAGCTGATTTTTCGCATACCTGTTGCCCTGACGGTGGAGAGTGGTTATTACGAGGTACAATGCAGAGCTGAGTCGTCAACGGGGGAAGTACGCATCCTGCGCCAAGGCTTCTGGGGCTTTGACTCCGAGCTGCTCGGGGAAGGCAGCCCGGTAACCTGCGGACGGGATTATTTCGTGAAGGACGGCCGGCCGATGCCGGTTGTCGGCATGACGTATATGACCTCGGACGTTGCGCGCAAGTTTTTGTTTTTGCCTAATGCTTCCGTGTGGGACCGTGATATGGCCCAGATGCGCAAAGCGGGCATCAATTGGATTAGAACCGGCATTTGGACGGCTTACCGGAATGTTATGCAGGTGGACGGTCATGCCTCTGAGGAGGCGCTTCGCTCGATTGACGCGTTTCTCCTGACGGCTAAGCGCCATGATTTGCAGGTAACCTTTACGTTTTTTTCGTTCACCCCGGAAACCTGGGAAGGCGAAAATCCTTATCTCGACCCGCGGAGCGTCGAGGCGCAGAAGCGTTTTATCCGGTCCATTATTTCGCGCCATACACAGTCCAAGCATGTGGACTGGGATCTAATCAATGAGCCATCTATGTTCGATCCGCCGCGGATTTTTTCCGACGGCCCAAGGTCCGCTCGCGATTCCTTCGAGAAGGCGGCCTATGCGGCTTGGCTGCAGGAGCGCCATGGTTCGGTGGAACAACTGCAAAAGCTATGGAATATGTCGCCGGAGCAGCTCCCAAGCTTTGAGTCCGCTTTGCCGCCCGAGCCGGAGGAAATCAACTTCGACGTTCAGGATATGCACCAAGGCAAGAAGGGAACGCGCTGGCTGGATTATGTGCTGTTTTCCATGGATATGCATAATCGCTGGGCAAAGCAGCTTTATGACACTATTAAAGAGGAATGCCCGGACCATATGGTTACGGTTGGGCAAGATGAAGCGCTCGGCGCGCAGAGACCTTCTCCGTTTTTCTACGGCGAGGCTGTAGACTATACGACCGTGCACTCCTGGTGGTTGAACGATCAGCTCGTCTGGGACAGCATTTTCGCCAAGACGGCGAATAAGCCTAATCTCGTGCAGGAAACCGGCATTATGTATGTGGAGACGCCGGAGGGACGCGCGAAGCGTTCGGAGGAAGAGCTTCGGAGCATGCTCGAACGCAAATATGCTTATGCTTTCGCGACGGGCGGAGCAGGCGCGGTTCAGTGGATATGGAATACGAATTTCTATATGGACAACGCGAACGAATCGCATATCGGCGCGCTGCGCGCGGACGGAACGGAGAAGCCGGAGGCAGACGTATCTTATGATTTCGGACGCTTCATGGCAGAAATCAGGGATCTGTTCAGCGGACGGGAGCTGGAGGATACGGCGGTTGTATTCCCATATTCGAATGATTTCTCCAACCGCAAGTTGGCCTTTGATGCGACAACCAAAGCTACCCGCGTTCTTGCTTATGAGCTGAATAAACCATTCCGGGGCGTGAGCGAATACCATCTGGAAGAGCTGGAAGCAAATCCAGCTAAGCTGGTTATTGTACCGAGCGCCCATAATATAGATGACGCAGCCTTGGATCAACTGCTCGGCCTCATTGAACGAACGGGAGCAACGCTCCTTATTACGGGTCCAACTAGTTTAGATGCTTATTGGAGGCCGGTCGAGCGTCATTCGGCATTGTTTGGCGCGAGAGATCTTGTCAATGTGCGGCGCGAGGAGCTGCTCAGCATCGGCAATCGTTTGCTGCCTGTTTCTTACGGCAGCCGCAGAATCGCGCAGGTTTGGAAGGAAGCAAGGATAGGTGCTGCAGAAGCCGGTGCCGAGCAGCTCATGGAGCTGCCGCTTGGCAAAGGGCGAATCCTTTGGTGCCCGCTGCCTGTAGAGCTTAACGACCGCATCGAGCCGGTATCGGCCATCTATCGTTATGCACTCGAGTCGGCTGGCTGCAACGAGGAGCTGAACTGGATCAAGGGCGGACATTTTCCAGGCGTGTACGGCCGCAAGCTGAGCTTCAATGACGGAGCACTATTCACATTCGTATCCGAGTTCAGCTTAGATGCGGAGATTGAGGTCAAGGATCCGGTAACGGGCGTTCATTACTCATTCATGCTGGAGAAGGAGCGTTCCGTGCTATTCGCGGTGGACAACAAGGGCGCGCTGCTATCGATCTACCGTCCTGATCAGGTAAGCATAACGCTCATGTCAGCTAACGAAGATTAACAAGAAGAGGTGTTCAAACATGACCCATAAAAGAACAGCCCATATCATCTCGCATACCCATTGGGATCGGGAATGGTATTTGCCATATGAGAAACATCATGTCCTGCTCGTGAAGCTAATGGATACGCTGCTTCATACGCTGGATACAGATCCAGACTTCAAAAGCTTCTATTTGGACGGTCAGACGATTATTTTGGAAGATTACCTGCAGGTGCGTCCGGAAAACCGGGAACGTCTTGAGCGCTACATTAAAGAAGGGCGTATTCCGATCGGCCCTTGGTATATTTTGCAGGACGCTTTTCTTACAAGCAGCGAGGCGAATCTTCGCAATTTACAAATCGGCCATCAGGATGCAAGCCGCTACGGAACGATTGCGAAGATCGGTTATTTTCCAGATACGTTTGGCAATATCGGCCAAGCGCCGCAAATTTTGCGGCAAGCCGGCATCGATAACGCCGTGTTCGGAAGAGGCGTGAAGCCTACCGGCTTTAATAACACTGTCGCGGATTCCGATTATGAATCCTCCTTCTCCGAGCTGATTTGGGAAGGGCCGGACGGCTCACGCGTGCTCGGCGTTCTGTTCGCGAACTGGTATTGCAACGGCATGGAAGTGCCGACTGACGAAGCAAGCGCCAAGGAATACTGGGAGCGCAAACTTGCGGAAGCAGAGAAATATGCGGCTACCGGACAGCTTCTGTTCATGAACGGCTGCGATCACCAGCCGATCCAGCAGGATTTGTCGGCTGCGCTTGCTGCGGCAAGAGAGCTCTTTCCTGAGACGGAGTTTATCCACTCCAATTTCGAAGATTACTTGGCAGCGGTCAATACTTCGCTTACCCGCGAGTTGTCCGTCGTAAAAGGCGAGCTTCGCAGTCAGCGTACAGACGGCTGGTCAACGCTCGTGAATACGGCGTCTGCCCGCGTTTATCTGAAGCAAATGAACCAGCTGGGCCAAGCGATGCTCGAGAAGGTCGCAGAGCCGCTTGCTGCGCTTGCTTATTCGCTTGGGCATGAATACCCGCATCATTTGTTTACGTATGCATGGAAAACGCTGATGCAAAACCATCCGCATGACAGCATTTGCGGCTGCAGCGTGGATGAGGTTCACCGCGAGATGGTCACCCGCTTTGATAAAAGCCGTCATATTGCGGAAGCAATTATCGACGACAGCAAAAAAACGATCGCAGACAGCGTAGATACTTCGGTATTCGAGCAGTATGGCGATCATGCGCTTCCGTTGGTGGTATTTAATACGACTGGCTGGAATCGAAGCGGTGTCGTAGAGGTCGAGCTCGACGTTGACCGCATCTATTTCCGTGACGGCATGCCGTTAGATGAAATGAATCAGAAAATGTATGGCATTGATATTACAGGCAGATTGCTTGTTGATCGTGATGGTGCGGCAATTGCCCACACGGTTGTCGATTTGGGACTTCAGTTCGGCTATGATCTGCCGGATGATAAGTTCCGTCAGCCTTATATGAGCCGCCGAGTGCGCCTATCGTTCGAAGCGGCGCAGGTGTCAGCGCTTGGTCTTGCAGCATACGCTTGGGTTCGGGGGATAGAGACGGCAGAAGAGCCGCTCGCTTCATTAGCAGCGGGAACGCAAGCTCTTGAGAACGAATGGCTTCGGGTCGATGTTGAAAACGACGGGTCGTTTAATCTAACCGATAAACGCAGCGGACAAATCTATCGTGGGCTTGGCGTCTACGAAAATACCGGCGATATCGGCAATGAATACATGTACAAACAGCCAAATGGCGAACAAACACGGACAACGAAAGGGCTGTCAGCGAGCATTCGTCTTAAGGAAAACACAGCTTTCCGGGCAGCAATCGAAATCGTGCATGAGTGGGCGGTGCCAGCTTCGGCTGATGAGCAATTCGAGATCGAGAAGCGCGAAGCGATTTATTTCCCAGACCGGAAATCACAGCGTACAGCGCATACGGTTCCGCTGACGATTCGTACTGAAATCGCATTGACCCGAAGCGGCCAAGGCGTAGAATGGAAATCCTCGTTCAATAACCAAGCGAAGGATCACCGGGTTCGGGTCTTGTTCCCGACGGATCTTACGACAGCCGTTCACCATGCGGATTCGATCTTCGAGATCGCAAAGCGTGATATCGAGCCGGCTGCAGAATGGGTTAATCCAAGCAATGCGCAGCATCAGCAGGCATTCGTTGACGTAAGCGGCGAGCTTGCAGGTCTCACGGTTGCTAATCTAGGCTTGAATGAATACGAGGTACTGCGTGATGGCCGCAATACCATAGCGATTACACTGCTGCGTTCAGTAGCAGAGCTCGGCGACTGGGGCGTGTTCCCGACGCCGGAAGCGCAATGTTTAGGCGAGCAAAGCTTCAGCCTCAGCATCATCCCTCACAACGGCGACGGTACGGAGTCAGGCGCTTATGCGGCGGCTTATCAGTTCCAAGTGCCGTGGACGGTTAGTCAGACGGGCGTGCACGAAGGAACTCTTGCTCCAAACGTTTCCCAATTTAATTGGGAAGGCAGCAGCCTAGCCTTCTCTTCGTTAAAGGTTAATGAGCAATCGGGAGATTTGATGCTTAGATGGTATAATATGCAGCCGAAAGTGAGTGAGCTTAAGCTCTCGGCAGGCGTTGCTGCTCCAGATTTGGGGCATGCTTATAAAAGCGATGTGCTTGAACAGCCAGGCGATCTTCTTGCTGGTCAAGGCCAGTCATTCTATCAAGTGCCGGTAGGGCCTTGCGAGATTCTGACCCTAGGCGTAAAGCTTAAATAAATCATGAAAAAGCCCTCTGCAAGGCTAGCGCGCAGAGGGCTTTTTGTTGTTCCTGCCTTCCGGTGGTTGTGTTTAACCGCAATACGCGATGGTCATAATGGGAAGAGACAACGGAACCGGAGACGATAGCCCATGACTAAGCCTATTCAGGAACCAACCGATGACAAACGGCAGCAGGAGTATGACGGAGTGCCTCTGGCGGCTGATATTCATGAAAATATCGAAATGATTTTACGGGATCTGGGCGGCAGCGATGATGTCGTCATCCGTGAAATAACAAGTGACAAATATGCCGAACCAGCGGCTGCGATTGCATATATTGACGGCATGTCAGATGCAGCAATTATTAATACGTATATATTTGATGTGCTAAATCGATCCTTGACGCATATGGAGACAGATCGGGACAAGCATGATGCCGAACGAAGAACGCTTGCCGAAAATCTATTATCGGGCATTGGTTCGATCCATGTCGTCTCCGAGAGAGGCGAGCTTTATCAATTCATGTTATCGGGTGAAGCCATCATCTTTCTGGCTGGCAGCGACCAGGCTTATAGAGCCGATATCCGCCAGTGGAAGGGACGCGAGGTTACAGAATCAACGAACCAGACCTCCATTCGCGGACCCCGGGAAAGCTTTACGGAAACGTTGCGGGTAAATACCTCGCTCGTACGACGGAAAATCAAGGATCCCCGGCTCTGGCTGGAGACGTTCCCGATCGGGCGAATTACAAAAACGAATGTCACGATGATGTATTTGAACGGCATCGCCAAACCATCTGTTATCGATGAAGCGCGTTCGCGCCTGAAAGCGATCGATATCGACGGCGTGCTGGAAGGCGGTTATATCGAGGAACAAATCGAGGATGCCAAATATTCGATATTCCCGACGGTTTTTAACACGGAACTGCCCGATAGCGTAGCCGCGCAGCTGCTGGAAGGCAAGGTGGCCATTCTGGTGGACGGTTCGCCGAACGTACTTATTGTACCGACTCAATTCGTCAGCTTTGTGCAATCTACAGAGGATTATTACCAGCGGGCCCTGTATTCGAGCCTGCTTCGATTACTGCGCTATATAAGCGGATTTATCTCGCTGCTGCTGCCCTCTTTGTACATTGCCATTACAACCTTCCACAGGGATATGCTCCCCACCTCCTTGCTCATCAGTCTCGCAGCGCAGCGGGAAGGGGTTCCGTTTCCGGCCTTTATCGAGGCGTTAGCAATGGAGATTACTTTTGAAATTTTAAGGGAAGCAGGGCTTCGCATGCCTCGCGCGATCGGACAGGCCGTATCGGTCGTCGGCACGTTGGTTATCGGGCAAGCAGCGGTAGAGGCAGGAATTGTGTCCGCTGCGATGGTTATTGTTGTATCGGTTACAGCGATATCGACATTTACGGTGCCGGCTTACAGCATGTCGATTCCCGTTCGTATGCTTCGGTTTGCATTCATGGTACTGGCGGCCAGCTTCGGCTTGTTCGGCATCATTATGGGGTTGTTTACGCTGCTGCTGCATTTATGTTCCCTGCGTTCCTTTGGAGAGCCCTATATGGCGCCGCTCAGCCCGTTTATCGCAGCGGAGCAGCAGGATGCGCTGATCCGATTGCCGCGCTGGCTCTCTTTTAAACGGCCGAGCAGCACGCAGAAGGGCAACCGAATCAGGCAGCAGAAGAGATAGAGGGATGCGGAAAGGAGCTTAAGCGTAATGCTGCGTAAAACAGTGCTGCTCGTCTTATGTATGTGTTTGCTTACAGGCTGCTGGAGCAGGCGTGAGCTTAATGAGTTGCTAATCGTGTTAGGCATTGCCGTTGATTGGGAGGACGGCGAATATCTGGTCTCCTATCAGGTCGTTAATCCCAGCGAAATTTCTGCTCAGAAACAAAGCGGAGACCGTCCTCCCAGCACGCTCTACCAAGGGAGAGGCAAAACGATGTTTGAAGCCGCACGTTCCTTGACTGCCGAGGCGCCGCGTAAAGTATATGCCGGACATTTGCAAATCTATGTGATCGGAGAAAAGCTCGCAAGACGGGGAATCGGTGACTTTCTTGATAACACGCTGCGGGATAACGAGGCACGAATGGATTTTAATGTCGTTGTAGCAAAAGGGGCGAAGGCCGAGGATATTTTGAAAATTTATACGCCCTTGGAGAAGCTGCCGACCCAAAACATGCTGAGATCGCTGGAAACCTCGGAAAAATCATGGGCGCCTACGGTCTCGGTTACGATGGATGAAATTTTAAGCATCCTCTCCGGAGACGGCAAAGAGCTGGCGCTTACGGGCATTCAAATCATCGGCAGCCAGAAAAAGGCGGAGTCCAAGGAAAACGTAGAAACCTTTTTGCCTCCCGGCCGCTTTCGCTATACGGGACTCGCGGCGTTCAAGAAAGATAAGCTCATCGGTTGGCTAAATGAAAAGGAGAGCAAGGGTTATACGGATATCACGAATAATCTGGAAAGCACTTCGGTGGAGCTTAAATGCAGCGGAAATAAATATATGGGGATTGAGATTACCTCATCGGATTCCCGAATTAAAATGGAAATGAACGATGGTCTGCCTGAAGCGCATATATACTTTCAGACGGAAGCGAACCTAGTAGATCGGGCATGCAAAGAGGTGAACCTTAACGATCCGGCTGAGATTGAGAAGCTTGAGCATCAGGTCGAAGGCGTGATGCAAAGCAATGCGGATGCTTCTGTAAAGCATGTCAAGAAGCTGAAGTCCGATATATTCGGGTTTGGCAGCACGCTTGGAAAGCAGCATCCGGAAATGTGGAAGAAGATGAAGAAGGGCTGGAATGAAGAAGGCTTCCAAGCGCTGAAGCTTCACTATCATATTGAGGTGCATCTCCGTAAAACAGGAACGACAGGCAATACAACGATGAAATAAGGAGCGTTCAACGGGAGGCTGCAGCAATGTCATCTTTTATTGGCGTAATGGCCATTGCCGTTTGCGCGGCATGGTGGGAGCTGCCAAAGCTTGTTGAGAAGAAGAGAAAGAAGGAAATTTTCATATTTATGGCTCTGCTGCTGCTTGGGGCCGGATTATACGGGGCTATGACGCTGAATGTTAAGCTCCCGAATCCATTTCTTCTGCTTAAAGTAGTCTTTGGCAGGTTTTCGTAAGTATGGCAATCAACGTTGAAGGAGGGACTGCTGTGAGTAAAGGTGTCGTAAGCGATAACGGTCAACTATCTTCCAGGCAATTTATGATCTTGGTCATTCTATGCACGGTAGGAGATTCTATACTGATTCTTCCTATGATTATCGCGGCAGCCTCCAAGCAGGATGCATGGCTTACGATGCTGCTTAGTCTTGTTTTGGGACTTGGTGTAGGCGTGCTGTACGGACTTCTTGCGAAAAGAATGAAGGGGCTTAGTTTGATTGCCTTCGTGCAGGACGCTCTCGGAAAAGTGGCAGGGAGCGTGGTGTGCATCCTCTTTATTATCTATTTCATATACCTGCATATCACCTTGACGAGTGAAATGTGTCAATTCATGACGACGCAATTAATGCCGGAGACACCGAATAATGCTATTTTCATCCTATTCATAGCCGTTGTAATCATTGCCTATCGGCTCGGCGTCGAAGCTTTCGCCCGAATGGGCGAGCTTTTATTCCCTGTTTTTATGCTGCTATTTATTTTTATGGTCGTATTCCTGCTGCCGCAGATCGAAGTCGACAAGCTGGAGCCGGTTTTGGCAGAGGGGATCAAACCTGTAATGAACGGTGTCCTGAGCTCGGTGACTATACCGTTTACCGAGCTGATCGTCATTCTCATGCTTGTGCCCCATTACAAAGGAATCAAGAATACGATGAAGCCGCTGCTCGCGGGGATAGGAATCGGAGGGTTGATTTTATTCGTTACGGTTTTATTATGCGTGCTGGTGCTTGGTCCGAGTGTAATGGAAAGCAAATATTATCCGACCTTTGTTCTCGCTCAGAAAATAACGGTAGGAAGTTTTTTGGAGCGAATGGAGGCTATTCTGACTTTTATGTGGGTAATAACGGTTTATTATAAAACCTTGCTCATCTTTTACGCCATTACGAAGAGCATTGAGCAGTTGTTTGGATTAAAAGAAAGCAATATGCTCACCATCCCGCAGGCAATGCTATTACTTGTAGGCTCCGTCATCGGTACGCCTAACATCGTAATCTATAACGAGATTATTAAAACCGTATGGTCTCCGTTCGATGTAACCATTTGCTTGCTGCTGCCCGCCCTGCTGTTAGGCTGGTCCTATATAAGGGGAAATCGCGAGAAAAAGGCAGTAGAACAGAATTCGTGATCGATTTACTCTTATTCCCGCTAACAGAGTCAAATGCCTGCATGCTATAATAGAGTTATACGTGTAACTTATGTGGATAGGATCAGGGTCTCCTCGGAGCGGAGGGACCCTTTTTTATTGGAAATACGGGTTGCCATACATAGCAGGAGGGGATTAGATGGCAAAAAAAGGACCGAAACGGCCTACCAGAGATGAGTTTGAGCTGGAGGAGCTGGGTGAAAGATTGGTAGAGGCTAAGCAGGAAGGCACGGAGCTGCTGCTCACCATTTGGGCAGCGGAAGAACAGGTAAGAGGCGTAATTACCACACTCGATTCCAGAACGAAGAAGGTTCATGTGGAATATATGGGAAGCGTAACAAAGGTTCCTTTTCTAGATATTATGAAGATAGAGAGTCCTTATTAATACGAATAGTTTTGAAGTAAAAAAACCTCCCTCGTTCAAGCTGAACGGCTGGGAGGTTTTTTTTACCCAACCGTCAAGCCTCGTTTGAGCAATGCGGAGTAGAGGTCTATAATGGAATAAGGCTACCGTAAGAAACACTTATTCATTCATGATGGAGGAGGATCTACATACATGTACCCAACACARCAGCATTTGGAAAATTACGCAGCGCTTGCCGTTAAGGTCGGCGTCAATGTGCAGCAAGGGCAGACGGTGGTCGTCATGGCTCCGATTACCGCAGCTCCTCTTGTGCGTCTTATTGCGTCAAAGGCATATGAAGCCGGCGCCAAAAACGTGCATGTGGAGTATAACGACGAGGAGCTATCCCTCATTAAATACAAGCAAGCGCCGGATGAGGCTTTCTCGGAATATCCGATGTTCCGCGCAAAGGCTTGGGAGGATTTCGTGGAGCAGGGCGCGGCCTTTATTACTATCTATTCGCCAAACCCCGACTTGCTTAACGATGTCGATCCGACTAGGGTGGCAACGGCTTCTAAGGCGGCATCAACCGCGCTTAGCGGCTATAGAAGCTCGCTCATGAACCATACGAATGCCTGGTCGCTGCTTTCGTATGCGACACCAGGGTGGGCAGCTAAGGTTTTCCCTGATTCCGCGCCGGAGGAAGCTGTTCAGAAGCTGTGGGAGCGGATCATCGATGCAACCCGCATTGGGCTGGAGGATCCGATTCAGGCCTGGAAGGAACATAACGCAAAGCTGCTCCAAATGGTTGAGGTGCTCAATGACAAACGCTATAAGCAGCTTCAGTACGAGGCACCAGGCACGAACCTAACCATTGAGCTGCCGGAAGGCCATATTTGGCTGGGCGGCTCCAAGGCGAATGCCAAAGGCATTTTCTTTAATCCGAATATGCCGACGGAAGAAGTATTCACCATGCCGAACAAGGATGGCGTTAACGGAACGGTTCGCAGCACCAAGCCGCTTAACTATAACGGGCAGGTCATCAACGGCTTCTCCTTGACCTTCAAGGATGGCAAAGTAATCGATCATTCGGCTGAGCAGGGCTATGAGGCATTGACTCATTTATTGAACACGGATGAAGGGGCAAGACATTTGGGCGAAGTTGCGCTTGTGCCTCATGACTCGCCAATCTCCAATTCCAATGTGACTTTCTTTAATACGCTTTATGATGAGAATGCCTCCTGCCATTTGGCGCTAGGCCAAGCTTATCCGGTTAATCTTAAAGGCGGCACCAAAATGTCACCCGAGGAGCTTCTCGCTCATGGAGCGAATAGAAGCCTTACCCATGAGGACTTCATGATCGGATCGCCGGACATGAATATCGACGGCGTGACGCAGGATGGAAACCGCGAGCCGATCTTCCGCAACGGCAATTGGGCGATTTAATATTAAGGTTAACTTTTCTAAGAAAAGGCTCTGGTTCCGCAGTTTATGCTGCCAAACCAGAGCCTTTGTCATGCAATCGCCGTTAATGACGCTTCAAAAATAAAACTTTTGCATCTCCGCCGGTACGCCATTGCGCATCAATAGCTCCGCGAGAGTCTCGCTGGCAGCGGGCGAGTCGCCCGATATCAGCAGCCGGACGGCAAATTTATTCGCTTGACGTTCGTATTTTCCCGCATTGAAAAACGATTGCTCATCCAGCCAAAAACGGTTAAAGCCCGGATGCAGCCGGTCATGCCCAAGCTCATGGGCGCATACGAACCTGCGCCAATCCTCGGGAAGCTTATCGTGAATGACGATAAAGCGGCGCCTCAGCTTTTTGAAATAGAGGCCTCTCGTTCCTTCGCCAAGATCAGCATACCGGATATGAATGCCAATGCCCTCGGCAATGGTGAACGGGTCGTTGGTCTTGAATTTCCGGATGAGCTTCAAAATCAATTTATCCATAGCAACACCTACCCTTTGGCATCATCAGGAGCATGGCCTGCCGCCTCGGTCTTTTTTTTGTGTTTATTCATTTGTTTCGCTTCCCAGAATAGCCCGGTCAGCACATCCATAACGCGTTGACGGTCATCCTTGCTCATTGGAACGCCGTCGAACATGATTTCCCCGTCTTCCTCCAGCAGCTTCTTGAAATCACGCTTATCCTTATACGTCGCCCATTCGGGAATAGTTGCTGCCGAAGCGCCTCGTCCAAGCAAGTAATCGGTCGTCGTATGTAAGATATCGGCTAGCATTTGCAAATCCTCGCTCGTTGGCGTCACGCGGTCATTCTCGATATGCCCCAGATTGGACCGGCCCATTTCGAGATGGGAGGCGACCTCCTGCTGCGTTAATCCATGTTCAACTCGCAATTGCTTAATTCTCGCTCCTAATGACATTATGAATACCCTCCATTTTCGTTAAATGGTATTTTAGATACTTGACGGTAATTAAAATACCCAATAAAATGAGTTTCATCAGATAGACTCTTATTGTTATGTACGAAGGTAAATAAAATGATAGTTTTAATACTCTTTTTTTAGTCTAATGCTTGATTTCGATAGTGTCAATACCGTGGATGCGCGATAGTTTTTTGAAGAAAGAGTATTTTAATTACCGAAAGGATATTTTTTTTGAATAAAATAAGAACATATGTTCTTATTTTGGTTGTTTTTTAAGCTCTATATACCACTTTTAATACAAATACAAACAGAAAGGATGCTGCAATCGAATGGAGAACAAGGAGATCTATTTGTCCGGCAATGAGCTTGAAACCTTTAAGAATTATCAAGAAAGTCATGACAAGCTTTTTGAGGACCGAGTCATTCAACGCTTTTTTGAAAATAAGAGCCACGTTAAGCTGCTAGTTGGTTGTATGAATGGTGATGCTGCTTGCATGCAGCAGCTGGAGGAGACCTTTCGAAAGTATTTTTTTGAATGCCGCTTTACCAAATATTTGGCGGGAACGATTCGCTTTTATACGATTGAATTGCTGCGGAATCAACAAAAATATAAGCAGCGAAACCAGCTTATTTTYGACTCGCCGGCTTCCGATAAAGGTGAAGCAACCAGGGGAGAGCTTATGCTGTCAAACCTAACCGATCAATCCTTCAGCCTCTCATACACCTCAGATCCATGCCAAATGGCAGCATCGTTTACGAATGATGACTTAACAACTATCTTTGAAACCCTCTCTGTAAAACAACGCCAAGTCGCTGCTTTAGCATACGGCCTGCGCTACCAAGACAATGAAATCGCCAAAATACTTAAAGTAAGCCCTCAAGCAATTAGCAAATCGAGAAATAAAGCATTGGAAATCATACGCTGCTCGCTTGCCGGAAAGGGGGTGAAATAATGCTGGAGACTTTAGCGATTACGCCTCTGCTTGCAGCGGTTGGGCAGGTTGGATTTCCGATTGTTCTGGCTGGTTATTTGCTTATTCGATTCGAGAGAAAAATCGAAGCTTTAACTGCCTCCATAACGGAATTGATTCATGCTGCCCGAAATAAATCAAGCGAAAGCGAGGACAGCGATGGTTAAAATGCTGTTTGATAAAGTGAAGGCGGCACAGCTGGGGGATAAGGAGTCATTAGGGCTGATCATCGAAGCCTTCACTCCGGCTATTCGACAAGCAAAGCATCAAACAAATCGAAACGAACAGGATGATGTGCAGCAAGCGATCATAGAAATGCTGATTCATAAAATACTCTCCTACGATTTATCTCAGACATTGGATTACTCTGCTTTTTGCAAGCTGAATCAATGCGAGTCAAATGCCAAGTTAAATAGGTTAGAGAGAAACGACTACAGGGAGGAGGGATATTGATACCCGGGATGCATGACCTTGAGCCAAACACCGCAGTTGGGATGCGGATTCCCGCTTTAGGCATTTGCGCATTTACTGCAAAAGCCCATACGCTTTTCTCCCTGAATCATAGGATACTATGTACGTTAACAAAAAGGAGATGACCACATGAGTTATGGAGTAGCGGGAGCAAATGTTGGACCTGGGCACTGCGCGCCTTATCCGGTTGCGGGCGTAGGCACGGGCTGCGGCGGCGGTTTTTCTAACATTGGTTTTATTCTAGTTCTCTTTATCCTACTTGTCATAATTTCTCGTTCTTGGCTGTAATTTTTCAAAAAAACACCGCGTAACGAGCTTATGGCGCTTTGAATATCAGCAGCCGTTTACGCTTGGCTATTGTATGTTCTTCAGTTTCACTAAGCGTATTTTCCCACTAACTGCAAGCATAAATAACAGCCCCAAGTGCCTGAGCGCTTGGGGCTGTTATAGCTGTGCGATAGGGACGAGCTAAGCTGGATGCAGGCTTTATTCTGTAATGGTTTTCGCGACCAAAATCAAATCCAAGATGTCGACAGCGCTGTCTTTATTGATGTCTGCGCTTTTTATTTGCTCCCAATCCGCTGCTCCTGCTTGCTTGCCGTAATGCATGACGACGAGCGCCAAATCCGATACGCTTACTTTTCCGTCTTGGTTCTGATCGGCAGGGTTGGTTACAGCTTTTGGCGATACTTGGATGTTTAGGCTGTGAGTCCCGGCGATGACTTCATGTTCTCCGTTTGACAGCACGACGGATTCAACAGTTACCTTGCCTGATACAACGCTTTGCGTCTCTTTGGCTTTGAAGGTAAGCTCTACGATCTGCTGATCGCCAGTAACCGCATTTTCCACGCCTTCGCTAGCAAGGATAAGCCGCAGCTTGCCATCCTGATCATGAATGGTATTCACGATTTGGACCTTGTCTATGAGTGAACGGCTTGATACATATTCCATGACATTCGGGTCATAGCTGAATGATAGATCCTGCGCATAAACCGAATCCGTTACCGAAAGCAAGCCAAGCTTCACTGTAAAAGCAGAGCCGGCAACGACCGCCGTATTTCCTTCCAAGACAGCAGCGGGGCCTGACTCCGCTTCCGTCTCTTCCTTCACTGCAGACGTAAGGTTGGGCAGTGCTTCTTTTCCTTCCACATTGGCAATCATAGCTTGATAAAGCGACGCGGCTGCAGCATTATTTTGACCCTGTGCGACCAGTCGTACAATGGGCTTATCCGGCATAATGAGCGAATCGGCAGCAAGCACAATTCTTGTTTTGCCATTTGCGGATTCGTTACGCAGCACGGTTACGCCAGCCTGAAGCGGCTGGATAGACTCAATAAGCGAATTCCCTGTTTCCAACTCAATGTCAATCGCTTTGGCATCCGAGCTAAGCTGGCTGACTGCAAGCTCGTAGCCCTTTAGTTCTTTTGAGGAGGAATCTACGACTTTAGTCAATTGAAGGTTAGGCGCATCCGACTTGTTTTGCTCCTTCTGAGGCACGAACATGCCGTCAATGGTCTTGGAATCCCCGATCGGCGCATCTACCTCCAGCGCAGCCAGCACCGTTGCCGCGATATCCTTTGTTGTTCCTCCCTGCAAAAGCTTTTCCTTACCCGCATCCGTTGCTACAGTCCTGCCATTGGCCGCTATAAAGACGGTTTTGGCGAGCGCAGAGTCTTGGCCATGCGCGGTAGCGCTGCCCAGTGTATGATCGGCGTTTTCGGTGCCGCCGCCATGATCGGCCGTCATTAGAATCAGCGTATCATCCAGCAGGTTTTTGCTGCTTAACGAGTCATAGATGATTTTTACGAGCTTATCTGTTTCCATTAGCTTTGCATAATAATCCTTGGTATAAAAACCGAGAGAGTGCCCGACGCCATCCACATCATCCAATTGGAAAAAAATAAGCGATGCATCGTATGCTCTGCCATCTGCCGCATATTGCGCAAATGCGTTTACGTTTGTTTTGTCGCTCGAGGAGTAGCCCTCGACGCCAAGTGAAGGCTCAATATGGCCATTAATGATATTGGCCCAGGTGGAGAAGGCGGCAAGCTTGGTCTGAGGAAATTGTTCTCTCAGTTTTTTGAAGATGGAAGGGTACTCCGACGTTTCGCTGTATACATTCGTTGCGCTGATTGTATTGTCAATTTTATGCTTGCTGTAGTCTACGCCGTTTAGCATGGCGCCCCAGTTCGGCGAAGAGACGGTCGGCAGCGTCGTTGTCACGGAATAAGAAGCGGCGCCATGCTCGATGATATTGCGCAGTGCAGGCAAATTCAGGCGGTCTCCTACCTTTTCTTTCACGGAGCTGGCTGTTTCCCAATAAGGCGCATCCTTCGATACGGAGATGCCAGCACCGTCAATTCCAATCACGACAACGCGCTTGTATGGCATATATTTTACTTTATCCGCGATAGCAGTCAGCTCTTGCGCGGATTTGCCTTGCGCCAAGGCGACATCACCGATCGTAATATGGCTGTCCTTGTTCATATCTTCTTGCGTCTTAGCATGAATTTGAACGGTTTGCGCAGGCGTATTTAGCGTTTCCTTCTCGTATTTGGCACCGCCCATATAGAAATCGGCAGAGTTCACTTGAATCGTCCCTTGTCCCCCTTTGCTTTTCGCGAAAAAGTAAACCTGAGACAGGGTAGAAGTTGCATATTCCAGCGGATTGGCGTTGCTGTATACGCTGCCGGCAGGAAGCTCCAGCTTTACAATGCCCGGTGTAGAGGTATCTGCTGAGGTTGCTTTTGTCGCGCGGGAGAACGTAAATTTGTCGCTGTCATATTTAATTTCCACGCTCACTCGGTCGATCGCGCTTGACATGGCAGGCGTACGCAGATCGAGATTTTGCCGGAATTCGGTACCCTCAGCCGTTTGCATTGCGCCTACGAAACCCAATGTGCCGGAGAATTTCTCATTGGCTTCAATTGGGGGCGCGCTGTTGAAAAGCTCCGTTACTTCTGCCGCCGTGACAGCGCGGTTCAAAATTTGAACATCATCAAGCTGTGCTTCGAGCGCAGCAGAATAATTTCCTGTGCCGTCATTGCCCAGCATCGTAGAGAGACCGGAATCAATCGTTCCCGTGCGCCCGGCAATACTGATCGCGCTGGCAATGTTGTTGTATTTGGTTCCGTTTGATGTAGATACGGCTACGGGCACGCCGTCCTTATAGAAATCAACGCGTCCGACCGTACGGTCATGAGAGACGACGATATGATGCCAGCTGCCGTTAGCGACGTTAGGAATATCGGCATCAATACGAGTTCCGCCTGCCGTGTTGTAATTCCAGCGCAGCCCTTTGTCCGTTTTGAAGGAGAGATTATAGCCGACATTTGCGCCGCTGTTCCAATCTTTGTTGGAAATAATGGAAGGGTCGGATGCCACGCCCGGGGATTTCACCCAGAATGAGAAGCTAAAGCTTTTGTCTGTCCCGAATTGCAGCTGCGAAGGCTTGCCTAGATTAATATACTGCTTGCTGGCGCTTGTTGATTTTAGGGATAAAGCCTGTCCGATTCTGCCGGCAACGTAAGTAGGGGTACCGACGACGGTCGTTGTCAGCTGGTTAGCCGAGCTGTCTGAAGCATCGTTCTCAAAGCTCAATTTAGCATGCAGGTCTCCTTCGACTACGGCTGCAAAAGCTTTATCGCTAAGCGGTACAAATCCGCCTGAAGCCGTAATGAGCGTGACTGCTGCCAGAGTGGACATAAACGCTTTTTTCATCTTCTTATTCATGAATAATAACCTCCAATTTTTTAGGGAAATGGTCTATCTTAACGAACAAAATTAGCTGTTACACTTTTATTGCTGATTAAGCATATTCTCGCATCCTTTCCACACTAGGATTAAAACAAATTGAATCGTGACTTTAAATTATGTTTTTAATTGTTTTCATGTGTTTTTGTTCTTTCTTCATCATAAAGTTGTGTTGTTAATCAGGTGTAATCGCAATATGAAGAAATTAATAAATAGGGAAGACCCCATGCTTGCCTGTTAAGTTCAAGCGGTCATCAGGTGTAGGGTGATGAATGGATGGCAACGGTGGATGTCCAGTGCTTGGTGCAGCGGAAAGCTGATTTTGCTCGTTCCTGTAAAATAAGTTGTGAACCAAGTTGTGGAGCCGTTCTGAATTAACGGTAAAATACGGCGATAAATGCAAGAGAAATTGAATCGAAGCATGATTAGAGGTAAAAATCGGCGTTAATTTAGGTTGTGAGCTTGATAATGCATGTAAACGGGAGGATTAACGCCAAAAATTCCCGTTATTTTGTTTGAGCGATCGAAATGGGAGAGATTAACGCCATATTTTACCGCTATTTTTTATTGGATTGCCAATTAGAAGCTATATAAAAGAAGAGGACAATCGAGGGGTAGGAACGATGGAGAGGTTTGGAGATGTAGGAGCTGAATGAGTAAGAGGTGCTAGGTGTGCTAGATGAGTTGGATGAGCTGGATGAGTAAGAGGTGCGAGGTGTGCTAGTTGAGTTGGATGAGCTATAGGAGTAGTAGGATATGAATGGGTGAGGGGATGAGCTGGTGGGGGCGAATGAGTTGGATAAGTTGGAGCTGCGAGGTGAGCTAGATGAGCTTGAGCTGGAGGATTGGAAGAACGAGAGGAGCTGGAGAAGCGAGGTGAGTTAGATGAGTTAGATGAGCAGGAGGAGCTGGATGAGCTGGATGAGCAAGAGGAGCTGGAGAAGCTATAAGAGCTTTAAGAGCTTTAAGAGCTATAAGAGCTTTAAGAGCTTTAAGAGCTTTAAGAGCTTTAAGAGCTTTAAGAGCTTTAAGAGCAGTAGGGCTGGATGAAATTGATGAGCGGGAGCGTTCGCCATTGTCTCCCTAGCTGCCGAAAGCAGCGGTAGCTAGGGAGCAAGGGAGACATAGCGACCTGAAGCTCATAACCCATCACCGTAGTGAAGACATGCATTACAAAACAACGCGCAACGAAATTGCGGCTTTACTGCTATCTAGGCAGCAGAGCCGCAATTTCTCTAAGCGAGCTTATTTCAAAGGTGGGACGGGGCGCATCGCATGGCGGCCGCTTGCCTGAACGATTCAGCCAGGCGTTTGCCATGCCGGCACCGTTCGCTCCCAGGATATCGGTGTACAGGTTATCTCCTACCATGAAGCAATCTTCTGCGCAAAGACCAGCCAGCGCCATGCAGTGCTCGAAAATTTTAGGCGACGGCTTGCCCCATCCAACCTCGCCTGAGATGACGATATGGCGGAAGAACGCAGATAAACCGCTAACACCCAGCAGCTTTTCTTTCTGTAGATCCGGTGTGCCGTTCGTAAGCAGCATAAGCGGATAGGCCTTACTTAATGAATGCAGTACCTCGAATGTATCTTCATATATATAAGGGCGCTTTCTTCTTTCTATAGGAAACGTTTCGGCCAGATGCACAGCCAATTCTTCGTTTTGGATGCCCAATTCCTTTAGTCCGTTTTCCCAAACCTCTTTACGAAAAAGAGGGGCTTTTTTCCTCATATACAGCAGCTCAGATGCTGTCCCATCGTCAAAGCGCGCCCACATTGCTTCCAGTGCCGTTACCTCTATGTTGGCTAAATAGGAGTTAACTGCAAGTTTCTTAAATGTGGATTGCGCTTGTATTAGGACGGCTTCCTTAAGCAGCATAGCGGGTATGCCTTCCGAGTGAGCTGCTGCCTCGCATGTGGCATCAAGAGCTTCATCTGTACTTTTTTCATCCCAAATCAGCGTATTGTCGAGATCAAAGATGATCGTATTCATCGGCCGCATCATTCCTTTGTTTTGGTTGGTTGTGTGTGTTTAGAAACAAGGAAACAATCAGTTAGCTTCCTGCAAATCTATATTAATATGAAAAACAAACTAAAAACAACGATAAAACAATTAAACACACAATCTTTACATGTGTTTGATATTCTCTTAACAAAACTCTTTTAGAATTCAAATAAGCAAAGAAACAAAGCCTCCATTCATTCATACGTTCATGAAGCATCGATAGGAGGGCACAAGGAGAATGAGGATGAAAAATGACGGATTGGCGATTAACGGTATTCGCAAGACATTTGGCAGCTTTCAAGCGCTCCAAGATGTCAACGTCCATATTCCAAAAGGAAAATTCACATGCCTATTAGGTCCAAGCGGCTGCGGCAAGACGACATTACTTCGTATTATCGCGGGTCTCGAGCAGGCGGACACAGGCTCGGTCATGCAAGACGGCAAGGATATTTCAATGCTGCCTACAGCGAAACGGAATTTTGGCATCGTTTTTCAATCCTATGCATTATTTCCGAATCTGACCGTTAGCGAAAATATTGGCTACGGCCTAAAAGGGAAGCAGCCAAAGCGCCAGATTGAAGAGCGTGTGAAGGAGATGCTCGAGTTGATCGGTTTAACGGCAATAAGGGACAGGTTTCCTGCACAGCTCTCAGGCGGGCAGCAGCAGCGTGTTGCGTTAGCTCGAGCCATTGCCTTATCACCTGACATTTTGCTGCTGGATGAACCGCTTTCCGCGCTTGACGCGAAGGTGCGGGAGAAGCTGCGCGAGCAGCTATGCGAGCTGCAGGAACGGCTTGGCATAACGACCGTTATGGTGACGCATGATCAGGAGGAAGCGCTGACGATGGCAGATCAGATCGTCGTCATGGATCATGGGCAGGTGGTGCAGATTGGTACGCCGCAGGAAGTCTACGATAAACCGAAAACCCCGTTTGTAGCTGATTTTATCGGAGCGATTAATTTCTTTCCGGCTGGAACGGCAAGGTGGAAGGGAGCCGGTCCGAACGACCTGCTGGCGATCAGGCCGGAGCATATTCAGATCGATGAAACACAAGGCTCAGCGGCTGATCAAAGGGAGGATGGAATTAGCGGCTTTGTTCAGCATGTGGAATTTCGCGGCGCTTTCTATCGCGTAAGTCTGCAGCTTGCCAATGAACTAGGCCGCCATTCGGATATGAACGTAACCGTGGACATCTCTTCGCAAACCGCTAACCGTTATGATTGGTCACGCAATAAGCTGTTTCATCTTCATATGCCGCAGGAGCGTATGCTTCATTATCCAGCGGCAGGCGCTGGGATCGTAGAGGAGTAAATGATGAAATTGAAATCAAATCAAGTATTGTCCTTACAAGCGGCGGGGCGGAGCAAGCGGAAGAAGATGGAAAGTAATTGGCTGTTAAAGCTGCTGCTGCTTGTTTTATTGCTGGCGCTTGTTACAGCGATCGTGCTGCCGCTGCTGTCGATGTTTAAACAGGCGTTCACGGATACCGAAGGCAACTGGGTGGGATTAAATCATTTTACGACCTATTTGCAGTCTAAATCACTTATCCAATCGATGCTGAACACGATTACCGTATCTACGGCAACGACGGCTATCGCCGTGCCGCTTGCCTTTGGACTGGCTTATGTATTGACCCGAACGAATATTAAAGGGAAAGGCTTCTTTAAGGCGCTTGCGATGCTGCCGTTATTCGCGCCAACGATGATGCACGGGATAGCCCTCACCTATTTGTTCGGACATCAAGGTCTCATCTCTACCGGATTATTCGGCCTTCTGCCTTTTGAATGGCGAATTTCACTTTATGGTTCGACGGGCATCATTATCTCCGAGGTCATTTACACGTTTCCGCAGGCCTTTCTTATTTTGTGCGCAGGCCTTGCGATCAGCGATTATCGCTTGTATGAAGCGGCCGAATCGATGGGAGCGAGCGGTTTGCGCAAGCTGCTGACGGTAACRCTGCCGTCCGTAAAGTATGCGCTTCTCAGCGCTGTTGTCATTTGCTTCACGCTGAGCTTCACGGATTTTGGGGCGCCAAAAGTCGTTGGCGGGCAGTACAACGTACTTGCCACGGATATATTCAAACAAGTAGTCGGCCAGCAAAACATGTCAATGGGAGCTGTCGTCGGCATCGTTCTGACGATTCCCGCCATTATAGCTTTCGTCGTGGACCGCATCGTTACGAGGAAGCAGCAGGCATACGTGACATCAAGATCCGTTCCTTATTCGGTTAAGAACAATCGGCTTCGCAATGTCCTGGCTTATGTTTATGCCATTACTCTCTCAGCAATGGTAGTTCTCTTGATGGGAGCAGTCTTGCTGGCCTCGGTTGTGAAGAAGTGGCCGTATGATATGTCCTTTACTTGGAGCAACTTTGATTTCTCGAGTGCTGCGGCAGGCGGGTTCGATCCGTTCTGGAACAGCGTGGAGATGGCGGCATGGACAGCAGTAATCGGGACGGTTGTTACCTTCATGTTCGCGTATTTAATCGAAAACGGGCGTGTCTACCGTCCTGTCAGACAAGCTGCTTATTTCTTGTCAATCCTGCCGCTGGCGCTGCCTGGTCTTGTTATAGGATTATCTTATATTTATTTCTTTAACCATCCGGCTAATCCGTTCCACTTTATTTATGGGACGATGATCATTTTGGTTTTGGCAAATGTAGTTCACTTCTACTCCGTTCCATTCATGACGGCGACTGCAACTTTGAAAATGCTGGATAAGGAGTTCGACCTTGTCTCCGAATCGATGAATGTCTCGAAGCTGCGTACTTTCGCACGCATTACGGTGCCTTTGTCGCTGCCGGCTATTTTGGAAATGGCCGTTTACTTTTTTGTAAACGCGATGGTGACGGTATCCGCGCTGATCTTCCTGTACGCTTCGGATTTAAGGCTTGCTTCGGTATCCATCGTCAGCATGGATGACGCGGGAGATACGGCGGCGGCGGCCGCGATGTCCGTACTCGTCGTGCTGCTGAATATCATCGTGCGTTTCCTGTATGAAGCGGGCACGGCAAGGCTTCGCCGCAAAATGTCAGCTTGGCAGAAACGATAAAACGGCTTTAGCAATAGCAACAATATAACGTACATTGGAGGCAATTATCTATGATTAAAACAGTGATATTGGATTGGGCAGGAACAGTTGTGGATTATGGAAGCTTTGCGCCGGTAGAGGCATTTCGCCGGTTATTCGAAGAAAGAGGCATTGAGGCATCAGCCAAAGCGATTAGGAAACCGATGGGCCGTATGAAAAAAGACCATTTGCGCGATATTTGCTCCGATCTTGAAGTAGCTGCCGCTTGGGAGGCAAAGTATGGCAGTGCTCCAAACGAAAGCGACATCGACGAGATGTATGAGAAGTTCGAGCCGATGCTCTTCTCGATTCTCCACCACTATGCGCTACCTGTTCCAGGCGCGCTTAAGTTGATCGAGAGGCTGCGGGAGCAGGGCATAAAGATTGGAACGACGACAGGTTATACGCGTCCGATGATGGATATTATCGCACCGGAAGCGGCCAAGCAAGGGTATTCGCCAGACAGCACGGTAACGCCGGACGAAGCGGCGGAAGGCCGTCCGCATCCTTGGATGATTTATCGCAATGCGGAGCGTCTTGGCACTTATCCGATGAGCCATATCGTTAAATGCGGCGATACAGAAGCGGATATACGGGAGGGGCGAAATGCAGGGGTATGGTCGGTAGGCGTTATTTTTGGCGGCAATGAAATTGGCCTGACTCAAGCGGAAACGGAGGCTTTGACCGCAGGAGAAAAGGAAAAGCTCTTTGTGGAAGTATCGGAGCGCTTGATGCATGCGGGTGCTCATTTCATCATTCGTGAAATCGGCGAGCTGGATGGCGTGATTACACATATTAACGAAAGACTGCAGGCGGGGGAATGTCCATGAAATCATTACAACAGAATGCAGCTGTAACTGAAAATCCGTATTTGCTGTTAACGCCAGGCCCTTTAACGACGACGCGCAGTGTAAAGGAAGCGATGATGAAGGACTGGTGCACCTGGGATGAGGAATATAATCGGCTCGTCGCTTCGATAAGACAACGGCTGGTGCAGCTTGCAGCGCCGACAGCGGTGGATGCATATACAGCGGTATTAATGCAAGGCAGCGGGACATTCAGCGTTGAAGCCACAATCGGCACCGCTTTGCCAAAACAAGGCGGCAAGCTGGCCATCGCGGTTAACGGCGCTTATGGCGAGAGAATCGTGCAAATCGCCGAGGTGCTCGGCATTCCGGTTGCGGTTGTGCGGTTCGATGAGCGCAGCCCGATTGATCCGGCATTATTTGATGAGGCGCTTAGAAGTGACCCTTTGATCACGCATGCAGCTATCGTCCATTGCGAGACGACGACAGGAATCCTTAACCCGCTGCCGGAAATCGCCGAAATCATCAAGCGCCGAAATGTGACGTTTATCGTTGATGCCATGAGCAGCTTTGGCGGCGTGGATTTGAACATGCATGAGCTTGGCATTGATTATTTGATAAGCAGCAGCAACAAATGCATACAGGGGGTTCCGGGCTTTGGTTTTGTGGTTGCGCGCCGTGAAGCGATTGCCGCTTGCAAAGGTCATGCGCGTTCCTTATCTCTTGATTTGTACGACCAATGGGACATGATGGAGCGTTCGAACAGCAAATGGCGCTATACGTCGCCGACGCATGTCGTGCGAGCATTTGACCAAGCGCTAAAGGAGCTGGAGCTCGAGGGCGGAATCGCTGCGCGGCAAGAACGCTACAGCAGCAATCAGAGAGTTTTGACGCAAGGAATGGAGGAAGCCGGTTTCCATGCGCTRCTGCCGCTTAAATGGCAATCGCCTATCATTACGGCATTCCGGTACCCAAGCGCCGAGTTTTCATTCGAGACCTTTTATGCAAGCTTGAAGAAGAAAGGGTTTGTGCTGTATCCAGGCAAGCTGACCTCGGAGCCTACTTTCCGAATCGGGAGTATCGGCGATGTCCATCCGACGGATATGGCAAGGCTGGTTGCGGTAATCAAGAGCATTCAAAGCTCAATTCACAAGGAGTAGGAGGAGAAACAAGATGAAGGTATTTTGCTTAGGAGGCGCGGGCCGCATTTGTATGGAGGCGGTGCTGGATCTGGTACAGTATTCAGCTTTTGAGGTCATTACGATCGGTGATTACAATCTGGAAGCGGCTGAGCAGCTTGCTGCCTCCTTGAATGATCCACGCGTAAATGTGGTTCAAGTAAACGTGCGGAACCATGAGGCGACGGTAGAGCAGCTTCGGGGCTATGATATCGTTATGGACGGCACGACGATTACGTTAAACGGCCTTTCCACCAGGTGTATTGCGGAAGCAGGCTGTCACGGCATTAATTTGAACGGCTTTGGCGAAGAGGATGCCAGTCACGAGATTTTTGTCCATCATGGGAAAATAGGCCTGCCAGGCTTCGGGATGACGCCGGGCGTTACACAAATGATGGCTATGCATGCCGCTAACCAACTGAAGGAAGTGCATGAGGTGCGCGTGAGCCATGGCTCTTATCGGCCGATTGCTTTCTCTAAGTCGATTGCGGAAACGACTGTCTATGAGTACGATCCGAATCTTCCGGGCCGCGTGGTTTATGAGAAGGGACAGTTCATACAGGTCGAACCGTTTGCCCGGCCGAGGGAAATCAAGCTTCCGGAGCCGTATGGCAAATCCATTCAATATATTATTCCGCATGCGGAAACGCGTACGCTGGCGAAGGCGCTTGAGAGCAAGAATGTCCAATTGATAGAGGTGCGCGGAACATGGCCTCAGCAAAATATGAGGCTTGTCCGCTCGTTATATGAATACGGATTTCTACGAAACGATTCGATTAAAATCGCTGGACAAGAAGTTGGCATCATGGACGCCATCGGGCAATATTTATTTGAATCGCGCGAAGGCCACGAAACGGAGCTGTACGGTTACTCCCTGCACATTGAAGTAACCGGTATATCGGCTGAGACCGGCGAAGCGTGCAGACATACGCTCACGCATACCCATCCGGCGTCAGACGGTACGGTTGCGGGCTGGGAGAAATTGCGGGCCTACACAAGAAATGTCGGAATTCCGCTTGCGATTGCGACGGAGCTAATCGCAAGCGGCCAGACGCTTTGCAAGGATCGCGCCGGCATTGTTACGCCGGAGGAAGCTTTTGAACCAAATGTCGTATTTGAGCAGCTAAGCAAGCGAGGAATAGCCATTCATGAAAAGATTGAGAGTTTAGTAGAAGTGCGTTAGAATACGGATATTAATCTAAATGGACGCTTAAGCTGAAGATGAAGGGGAAATGGCGATGTCGCTAGCCGGAGAAGAACGGAAGCAGATCATCATTAATATGCTGCAATTGAAAGGCAAGGTTCGGACGCCTGAGCTCGTACAGGCACTCGATGTATCATCGGAGACGATCCGCCGCTATTTGGAAGAGCTGGAGGATGAGCTCAAACTCAAGCGGGTATATGGCGGCGCTGTAAAAATTAACGTAGAACGCGAAGAGCCTGCTTACGTTCGGCGTGAGGTGCAGCAAGCAGAAGAGAAAAGAAGAATTGGACGGGCAGCGGCTTCTCTGATTCAAGATAAAGACGTCGTTGTGATCGACGATGGAACAACAACGCAGCAAATGATTGATTCGCTCGCTTACAAAAAACAGCTTACGGTGCTTGTATCATCTGTCTATACGTTGAATTTGCTGATCGGCTATAAGAACCGCAATATATTCGACGGTGAAATTGTTCTAATTGGTGGCCGGATTAATCCAAAGCATTACCGTACCTCGGGCACGCTGGCGATGGAGTTTATGACTAATTTCAATGTGGACAAGGCATTTATCGTAGCGGATGGCTTGCAAATCGACAGCGGCATTACGAGCTATGAGGATGAACGGGGCGTTTTGGCGAGAACATTCATGAAGCAGGCCAAGCAAACGATCGTGTTAGCGGATTATACGAAGATCGGCACGAGCCATTTCTATAAAATTGCAGATTTCAAAGAGATTGATATGATCATTTGCGACATCGCGCCTCCGCCAGCTTGGCGTTCTAAGCTGGATGACCAGGATGTCCACTGGATTGTAGCGGAATAGCACATCAAACGTAGAGCCTTCAAGTCGATCAATGACTTGAAGGCTCTTATTTTATGCAAAATTCCCAATATTAGTCACAGGGAAAAACACAAACAAAAACGAAAAACATAAAACAAAACAATTTATTTACTTGCATTTTACAGTGCGTTAAACAAACAAGCTTATAGTAGAACTAGAGAAGAAGAACAATCAAAGGGAGAGAAAAAAATGAAAAAGAGCTTGTTTATGCTTATTAGTATGATAGTTATCGTTGCAGTCTTATCCGCATGCGGCGCCAACGGAGGAGCGAACAATACGCCGGCTAGCACTTCAAATGATTCTTCGGCAGCGGCAGAAACCTCCCTCGATACGGACAGCAAAGAGCTTACCGTTTATACCGCGCTTGAGGATGATCTCATTAAGGAGTATTTGAAAACTTACAACGAAAAACACCCTGACATCAAATTAAATATCGTTCGTGATTCAACGGGCATTATTACAGCGAAGCTGCTTGCCGAAAAGGATAATCCGCAAGCTGACGTCGTATGGGGCGTTGCGGCTACAAGCCTGCTCGTGCTAGATCAAAGCGATATGCTGGAGCCTTACTCGYCGGTTGGCGTTGACCGCATTCAAACGGAATTCAAAGACAGCGCGAGCCCTGAGCACTGGGTAGGCATCGATGCATGGGAAACGGCGATTATTGCCAACACGGTTGAGCTTGAGAAAAAAGGTCTTGCCATACCGCAATCCTACGAGGATTTGCTTAAGCCTGAATATAAAGGTCTAATCACAATGCCTAACCCGGCATCCTCTGGTACAGGATTCCTAACGGTTTCCGGCCTGCAGCAGCTGCTTGGGGCAGATCAAGCCTGGGCGTATTTAGACAAACTTCATGAAAACATCGGAATTTACACGCATTCGGGTTCAAAACCGGCAAAAATGGCTGGTACTGGCGAATATCCAATTGGAATTTCCTTCGGATACCGCGGCATTAAAGAGAAAAATGACGGTTCGCCAGTTGAAGTTGTATTCCCGACCGAGGGATCAGGCTGGGACGTTGAAGCAAATGCATTGTTGAAAAAGACAAAAATTAAGAAAGCGGCGCAGGAGTTTTTGGACTGGGCCATCACGGATGACGCCATGGCAGAGTACAGCAAGAACTATCCAATCGTAGCAGTTAAGGGCGATTCCAGTGTAATACCAGAGGGTTATACAAAAAATCCGATCGAGCAGTTAATCAAATACGATCTTCAAGAAGCGGCGAAGCAGCGTGACGGTGTCCTAAATGAATGGAGCACTCGTTACGACAGCAAAAGCGAGCCGAAATCATAATCCGTATTGAAGCAAAAGGCTGGCAAGCGGTTAGTAGGCCGCTGTCAGCCTTTTATAATTTCAGTACCGAATCCATATGAATAGGAGGGCTTAAATTGATGGCAATATCGAGGAGGATCGGGGTTTTCTTAATTGCTTTTACCGTTCTTTTCGGAGCGGTATCGTTAACAGGCACTGGAAGCTCATCCTTGCTTCCGGCAACGAATGCAGCAGCTGCGAGCGCAAAGCTATCTTTGAGAGAAAGCCAGAAGCTTACGGTAGTCGGACAACCCGTGAAAGTCGTTGTGAAAGGCGAGCAATTAACCGACTTGTACGGATTTGAATTCAAGCTGAAATATGACACAGCAAAGCTGAAGTTTATGAGCGCCTCCGCGGAGTGGGAAGGAATGGCAATCTCGCCAATCGACAAGAACGGTGTCGTTACGTTTGCGCATACGAAGGTTGGAGCCTCGGCGAAAGGCGTTAGCGGTACGGCTGCTATTGCCACGTTCACGTTCGAAGCGGCGGCAAGCGGGAAAACGGGCATAGAGCTGCTCGAGGCCAAGCTTGTGGATAGCGAGGTGAAGGCTGTTCAGCTCAAAAGCGCTGCGAAGCTGGCTTTGTTAACGAGCTCATCTGCTCCTATTGCTTTTTCCGATATCAAAGGGCACTGGGCCGAATCGCATATCGGCAAAGCAGCTTTATTTGATCTGGTCACCGGGTATGAGAACGGTACCTTCCAGCCGAATGGCCAGGTTACGCGGGCGCAATTCGCAGTGATGCTGAGCCGGGCTTTCATGCTGGAGACGATGCAATCCTCTCCGGCCGATTTTAAAGATAAAGACAAGTTTCCGGGTTGGGCCGAAGCTTCCATTATGGAAGCTGTTCGCGCGGATGTCATAGACGGCTATGATGACGGTACCTTCCGCCCGGACCGCCTCATTACGAGAGCGGAGATGGCAACGATGATTATGCGGGCATCGCGTTATCCCTTGGATGAGGGTGCGACAGCGACGTTTGCAGATGCCGAGAAAATACCGGTATGGGCTAAGCCGTCGGTAGCATCCGCCGTTTCGCATAACCTGTTGAAGGGAAGAAGCGGCAATCGTTTTGAACCACAGCAGCACGCGACGCGCGCGGAAGCCGTAACGATAGTTTTATCGCTTGTTGATGCGTTGTATAAATAGCAATCTACTAATTGAATTAGGGCAACAGGAGCTGAACTGAGGATGATCATCGGAATTCCGAAAGAGATGAAAAACAATGAAAATCGAGTAGCGATAACGCCGGCAGGCGTCGAGGCCTTCGTCCATGCCGGCCATGAGCTGCGCCTTGAGACGGGTGCTGGACTTGGCAGCGGGTTTACGGATAAGGATTACCGGGAAGCTGGGGCAACCATCGTGTCTGCTGCAAGTGTTGCATGGGAGTCGGAACTTGTCATAAAAGTGAAGGAGCCGCTGCCTGAGGAGTACGCCTATTTCCGCGAAGGACTTATTCTGTTTACTTATTTGCATCTTGCAGCGGAACCGGCCCTTACAAAGGCGCTGGCAGACAAAAAGGTCATTGCGATTGCTTATGAAACAATTCAGTGCGAGGACGGTTCATTGCCGCTTCTCATTCCGATGAGCGAGGTAGCGGGACGGATGTCGATCCAGATCGGCGCTCAATTTCTTGAACGCTCCAATGGCGGGAAGGGCGTACTGCTCGGCGGAGTTCCGGGCGTTGCGCCGGCTAAAGTCGTCATTATCGGAGGGGGCATCGTAGGAGCTAACGCGGCTAAAATGGCCCTAGGACTTGGGGCAGATGTTACCTTGCTTGATATCAATCCAAACCGGCTGCGGCAGCTTGATTCCCAGTTCCAAGGGCGCCTCAGAACAGTGGCGTCAAACAGCTATACGATTGCAGAGGCCGTGAAGAGCGCGGATCTATTGATAGGAGCGGTGCTGCTTCCGGGCGCTAAGGCGCCGCTGCTTGTTACGGAAGCTATGGTGAAAAGCATGCAGCCCGGCTCCGTGATCATCGATGTGGCCATCGACCAAGGCGGCTCCATTCAGACGATTGACCGGATCACGACGCATAGCGAGCCGACGTATCTAAAGCATAACGTCGTACATTATGCGGTCGCAAATATGCCGGGAGCGGTCGCGCGAACCTCAACGATGGCGTTAACGAATGTAACGATTCCGTATGCCCTGCAAATTGCAAATCAGGGCTATAAGCAGGCAGCCTTGCGCAATAGTGAGCTGGCGAAAGGAATAAATGTCATGGATGGGATGATTACCTGCAAGGCCGTTGCAGAGGCGCACAACTCTCCCTTTGAGTGCATTGAGGCGATGTTATCTGGTCAAGTAACCATCGCAGCCAACTAAGAAAAGGTGTGGGCTGTTCCGAAAAATGAGCAGGAGCACATTTTGCACAAACGCCTATACGCTTTTCTCCTTTAATCATAGGATACTGTACCTTAACATAAAGGAGATGAACAAATGAGCTATGGAGTAGCAGGCGCAAATGTAGGACCAGGACATTGCGGACCAGTTTACCCGGTTGCAGGTGTTAGCCACTGCGGTACTGGGGTTGGCGGAGCGTTTTCAAGTGTAGGCGTTATCTTAGTCCTTTTCATTCTGCTTGTCATTATTTCCCGTTCTTTGTGCCACTGAGCGGAAAAGCTTACTTGTAAATCGGCAGCATAGCGTTTCCACTACTTGAAATAGCATAAATACCCCCAAGTGCCTGAGCCTTGGGGGTTTTGCATGCAGCAGCAGAAGCAGCAGCTATTCGCGAACCTCTGCGATGAGTTCGATTTCAACCGGCGTGTGGAAGGGGAGGTCACTTGTGCCGATTGCGGAGCGGGCGTGCCGGCCGTTTTCGCCGAACACTTCGATGAGCAAATCGGAGGCTCCATTCAGTACATATGGCTGGTCGCCGAAGCCGGGAGTGCTGTTGATGAAGCCGAGAATTTTTACGATTTTTACGACGCGGTCGAGGTCGCCCAAATGAGCCTTCATGGCGGCAAGCAGGTTAATGACGACCTGTCTGGCCGCTTCTTGCCCTTGCTCGATCGTTAGATCGGAGCCAATTTTCCCCTCGTACATCAGCACGCCGTCGATGCGGCAGTCGAAGCCGGAAGTATAAATCAAATTGCCAGTTTGATTGACCGGGATATAGGAAAACTTAGGTTTCGTGGTTTCTGGCAAAACAATACCTAGCTCAGCAAGACGTTTTTCGATGGTCGACATAGATAAACAGCTCCTTATTATTGGGTAGGGTAAGATGCGTAACGAAGTTTGTTGCCTAGTGCGTGCAGCAATGCTGCGCGCGAATGAGATGGCCTTCGCGTTTACGCGTGTGCGTGCCGTGCGAAAGCGTGAGATGGCCGGATACAATGACATGCGAGATGCCGGACGGATATTGGCGCGGCTCCTCGAAGGTAGCGGTATCCTGGATAACATCCGGGTCGAACACCGTAATGTCGGCAGCATAGCCGGGCACGAGCAGCCCTCTTTTGCCAAGCTTAAACCGCTGCACAGGAAACGAGGTTAGCTTGCGAACCGCCTGCTCAAGCGACAACACCTTGTCCTCGCGGACATATTTGGCAAAGACGCGCGGGAATGTCCCGTAGGTGCGCGGATGCGGCTTGCCGATTTCGCAGTTTAAGCTGTCGGAGGCGATCAATGACTTCTCGTAGCCGATAACCTGCTTCACATCATCATCCGACATATGGAAATAGACGATGGCGATCTGCCCGTTCTCCTCCAGCAGAAGATCCATCATACAATCAACAGGATGCTGCCCGCGCAGTTCGGCGACCTCGGCAATGGATTTGCCTTCAAGCGCTTTGTTCGCTTCCGTCTGCATAGACGAAATGATTATGCTGGACCAGCCGGTCGAGCACACGAGATTATCCCATGTGTCCTGCTCGCGGCTAAGCTCCTCTTTTATTCGCGTACGGAGCGTTTTGTCGCGGAACGCCTCAAGCGTTGCTTCGATACCGCCTTCGAGCACCCAAGGCGGCAGTACGGTCGTTAATGTCGTAGAGCCTGCGGCATAAGGATACACATCTACGGTGACGTCCATGCCGCGTGCTCTGGCAGCCTCCACGAGCTCCATCGCGTCAAGCGCCTTGCCCCAGTTCGCGCGGCCCGCTGCCTTCAAATGGCTGATATGCAGCGAGATGCCGGCCCGTTCCGCGATCCAAATGACCTCGGCAACGGAAGGCAGCAGGTTGTTGCCTTCACCGCGAATATGAGTGGACAGTAAGCCGTTGTATTTGGGCAGCACGCTGCAAAGATCGGCGAGCTCATCACGGGAGGTATAGCTGCCCGGCGCATACAATAATCCGATTGATAGGCCGATGGCACCGGCACGGAGCCCTTCTACAAGCAAGGTCTTCATGCGTTCAAGCTCGTTCTTCGAGGCAGGGCGGTTCTCAAAGCCCATCACCGCGATACGAAGCGCGCCGTGCGCAACGTAAGTGGCGATGTGCTCCGAAGGATTCGAGCGGCCGACAAAGTCCATATATTGACCGACCGTTTCCCAAGGCCACTCCCAGCTTGTGCTGCCGAGCACCGGCTGCACGTACGCTTGCAGCAGCTGGGCTTTTTCCCGAACGAAAGGAGCAGGGGCGAGCCCGCAGTTGCCGACAACCTCGGTGGTTACGCCCTGCTGCAGCTTAATTTCGCTGTGCGGATGATCGATAATCATGAGGTCGGAGTGACAGTGCCCATCGATAAAGCCGGGAGAAATAACCTTGCGGCCTACATCAATGATTTGTCCTGCCTCTTGGTCAATGCGGCCCATCGCAACGATGAGGCCGTCCTTCACCCCAACGTCGCCGTTATACCAGGGGTTACCGCTGCCATCGACGATCTTGCCGTTTTTCAAAATAAGATCGAGCATGCTGTTTAGACACCTCCTTGTCGTTATTCGAGCATACCGCGTGCGGCTACGGAAGTTTTGCGGAGCTGCCCGTCCATTTCCTTAATGTAGACGAAGCTGTGCAAATTGACCGTGCTGCAGATATGGTTTGGGATAATACGAATGACATCTCCTACCTGATAGACAGCATCAGGAGCCACGCGAATCATGCCATGCTCTTCATTCATTCGCTCCAGCACGGCATCCGGGTCTCCGGTGACATGACCGAAGCCTTTAAGAAATAAGGGAGCGATGCCTGGCTGCACATCTGTCGCGAAGGTTTTGCTGCCGCCGTCGATCACGATTAAATCATCCGCGGGCCGGCTGACAATGGTAGCGAGCACGGCGCCGGCGCATTGTTCAAGCGTGCAACTGCCAAACGCGGCCTGCATCCGGTCCTGGTAGATATAGGTGCCGGGGCGAACCTCCGTCACGCCGTCTATCTCAGCTGCGTAGATTGCCGTCGGCGAGGAACCGACGCTCACATCTTGAATCGTTATGCCGGCAGCTCTAAGGGCAGTCGCTGCCTCGGCCATTAAACGGCCTTCCTCATGACCGGCCGCTTTGATGTCGAGCGTCGAAGCACCCCCAACCATAGCGCCGCGATACGTGAAAATTCCGCTAAGCTTAATCCCGGGGAGCTCGGTGACCAGCCGGGCGATCTGCACAGCTTTGTCGATGGCAACGCCCGTGCGCCTCAGTCCGGTTTCGAGCTCAAGCCGCACCTCCAGCTCAGCGCCTTCCCGCAGCGCCGCTTCAGAAACTCTCTTCGCTCCTTCGAGACTGTCAACCCCGATGATCAGCCGGATGCCGGATCGGCTCAAGCGTGCTGCCCGATCAAGCTTGGATTTAGAAACCAGCGGATAGGCGACGAATATATCGCGAATGCCGCCGCTTGCCATCACTTCAGCCTCGGAGATTTTCGCTACCGTAATGCCAACCGAGCCCGCGGCGATTTGCCGTGCAGCCATCTCCGGCAGCTTATGTGTTTTGGCGTGGGGACGAAGCTTTACGCCAAGACGCGCAACCGCCTCCGCCATGGCTGCAATATTGCGCTCAACGACATCGCTGTCGATGACGACGCAAGGGGTTTCAAGCTCCCTTCCTTCATATAACGGCGCATGCATCCATTCGCTCATAGTCCTGTTCCTCCTTCGATATCTTCGACTTTGGATTCCTCCAAGTAGCTGTACAGCGTAAACTTTGAAATACTCAAATAGCTGCAAACCTTCTCGCCCGACTTCTTAATCAGAAAGGCGCCCTTTTGGTCGAGCAATTGTATGATTTTAATTTTATCTTCCTTCGTCATCGCTGCAGGCGGTTTGCCGACCGTCTCCTGCGCTTCTTGTATAAGCGTATCAAGCAGGTCATTCACATTGCTGACGAATGATTCCCGGACCGGCGTAAGTCCGCTTGCTGTAAGCGATTGGAGCGTTTTCTCCGCTACCATTAGATCGGTAATATCGAAGTTAATGCATATTGCTCCGATGATGGTTCCCGCATTATTTTTTACATACATGGAGGTGGAGCGGAGGATACGCCCGTCCTTCGTCTGCGTGACATAGTTATGGCGGTTATCGCCCTCCGAGGTCCCGCGCATAATTTCCAAGCCGAGATTTGTGCCGGGATCTCCGATTTTACGCCCCGTCACATGGCCATTCTCGATCGCTACAATTGTGCTGTCAACCGGCTTTGACCAATCATGGACGACAACCTCGCAATGATCACCGAACTGCGCGGTTATGCCCTTGGCCATCTCTGTCAAAAATAATAGCTCCTGCGATATGGATTCCACTTACGCTCACTCTCCCGTTTGCCTTACAGTCTTGTTGCCAACATGGTACTACGGCGGATGGGAAAAATCAAACAAAAAATCTGTTGACCTAAAAAAAAGTATGATTGGAGATGTGTTTAAACTTTTTTTAGGCATACTAATGAACAAGTTTGATATTTTAAACACGTATATGCGGCTTTAATTCTGCCCTATACATCGTTCGAGCTGGCGATTGCGATATTTGTATGTATGGCTTACGATGGCGCTTGCCGTTGTTCCGACCATCATCGCTTATCTGGCTTTTCAGGAGCAGGTGATGAAAGGAATGACCGCAGGAGCGGTTAAGGGTTTAAGAATCGGGCCCCGTCACAGGTGAAAGATTGATGCTGCTTTCACGCGCGAGACTCTCTGTCTTGGCAGAGGCATACTTGATTTTAATATGGGGCTACAGTGTACATTCTGCAACAGAATGACCGGATATAGCTGGCGCGAGAGCCTGCGCTGCAGTTTATACAGCGTATTCGCCGCTAAGATCAGCAATATCACGGCTGACGCGGATTCTAGTGTATTTTATACACTGTAAGCCAGCGGTTCAGCTGCCATGAAAGGTTTCTATTGCACAAAGTGCAGTGGAAGCCTTTTTTAACATAAAAATTTATAAGTTTTCACTTATAAATGTGCTCATCTATCTCCGCGAAACGAGCTTTTACCGCCAAAGGACGGCTGCAGCCGTTACGCTTGATAGATAAGAATTTATAAGTTTTCACTTATAAATGAGCTTATCGATCTCCGCGAAACGAGCTTTTGCCGCCAAAGGACGGCTGCATCCGTTTACGCTTGATAGATAAGAATTTATAAGATTTCACTTATAAATGAGCTTATCGATCTCCGGGAAACGAGCTTTTACCGCCAAAGGACGGCTGCAGCCGTTTACGCTTGATAGATAAGAATTTATAAGTTTTTACTTATAAATGAGCTTATCTATCTCCGCGAAACGAGCTATTGCCGCCAAAGAACGGCTGCAGCCGTTTACGTTTGTGCGAGGGCATAGTAAGGGAATGCTTATAATTGAAGATACCTGCCAAACGGGCTCATATAAAAGATGAAAGAGCGTAACTGTTACGATATAATAGAATCCATTCATCTTTTACTTAAAATACGGACATACGGGAGAAAACGCGATGACTATTCAAGAACAAAATATACCGGTTCATTTGTTGTCTGGCTTTCTTGGGAGCGGGAAGACGACGCTGCTCAGAAGATTGCTGGATTATTATACGGCGCAGGGCAAGAAGCCGGCGGTCATTATGAACGAACTGGGCGATATTAATTTGGACGGCCAGCTGGTAGGCGACGAGGTGCCGATGGCAGAAATGCTCAGCGGCTGCATTTGCTGCACGATGCGCGGCGATTTGGGTATGGAAATCAGCATGCTCATCAACGAGCATCAGCCTGATGTGATCTTCATCGAATCAACGGGTGCAGCCAATCCTATGGAAACCTTGGATGGGGTAACCGAGGCGGCGATGTACAAAGCGATTGATCTGCGCAGCGTCATTACGATTGTTGACGGACCGGAGCTGCTTGCGCGCAGCCGTGACGGTAAGGGACGCACGTTCAAGCTGATGCTGGAGCAAATAAGATGCGCCACGGTTTTGCTGCTGAATAAAGTGGACAAGCTGGAGCCTGATGAACTCGTGGAGGCGCAGCAGCAACTTAGGGAGCTTAATGCCCATGCTCAAATTATAGCGACGGTCCGCTGTGCAATAGACGATTGGAGCTGGCTCGATGCGGATCTCGCCCCAAGCGCTGCTCTCCATCCAAATCATGCGGTTGCAGCCCATCACGAACAAGAGGACGCTGCAGCTGAGCACGCCGGCGAAAGCGAGTCCTGCGCCGTACCTGGCTGCACGATTGATCACCAGACGCATGGAAACAATGAAACGGGCCATCATCATACGCATGACCATGTCATGGTTGTGACGCATTATTGGCGCAATCCCGTAAGCAGCGAAGCATTCGAGTCGCTGCTGCAGCGGCTTCCGTCTAACATTTACCGGGCGAAGGGCATCGTTACGTTTACGGATGCGCCAAGCCGCTTTCTTTTTCAATTCGCCTATAAGGAGTCGGATTTTATGCGGATCGACCCCCAAGGCCATGTCAATGATGTAGCGGTATTTATCGGTGAACATTTTTCTAAGGAATGGCTGCTGAAGGAGCTGGAGCAGCTGGAAAACGCTCATAGCAGGGAGCTGCAGGACTAGTTTCACCGTTGTAGGAATATGTCGAAAAATGCCATTAACATGTCTATTCACGTGAATGCTTGGGCAAAATAATCCAGACGGGGTTTGCTTAGCCTCGGCATGACGATTGCAATGGAAAGGTGTGGCAGCAAATGATTAGAAAATGGTTTATCCCCATCGTGTCGCTGGCCGTATTGTTTGCGGTCGCTCCCGTGTGGGCCGCGAAGTCAGTAGCGGTTTTGCCAGATGTTTCACTAACGGCACAGCATCCCGAAGAGTCCGATATGAGCAATGAGCATAAGCACCATAAGGGCAAAATGACTCGCAAGGACTTTGAGGCTTATCGACTGGAGAAGCTGAAAGAGTTAGCGACATACTTCGGTATCCAAGCCGAAGGGAAAACGGCGGAACAGCTAAAGAAGGAAGTAGAGGCTGCGAAGCTGGCTAATAAGGATAAGTGGGAAGCGTTTAAAGCAGAACATCAAGCGAAGCGTCTTGAGCATTTGCGCAATATTGCCAAGGAGCATGGCATCAAAACCGAAGGCAAGACGTCGGAGCAGCTTCGCGAGGAGCTTTTCCAGCTTCACGGGGGGAAAGGCAAGCGTCCTCATCGCCTGGAGGATCATGACCGCGCCAATGATGAAAATGAATCGAAGCAAAAGACCAAGCAAAGCGAGGTATAAGCTGGGTCATCCGAATCCGCCTGAGTCATGGACTGAGGCGGATTTTTTTGGCTGCGCGGCAAAACTGAGCAGACGATAGGCGGAAATACTTACTCAAGAAAAATAATGGAATAACTTACTAGTCAATTATAATTTAAAAAGGTTCAATCGACCCTTGTGATATCGAACAATGGTGATTTCAGTGGTTTTTTGTCGAATTATATAGTGATAAAATCCTATTTTTTCATTGTGCTGAGGATGAACTGTCAAGTATACTAGAACCACATCATAAATTGACATATTTCGTTGATTTTTGCTTTCTCCGACAACAAGGGGCTGATAGATGACATGGGAAGGTTTAGGCTAAGCATCGCTCAAAAATTAATATTTTCACTTGGCCTGCTTGTCATTCTCTCGTTTGGTCTCTTAGTATCCGCCCACCTCATTAAGCTTTATCACTCAAACCTTCGTGAAAGCGAGCTTGAAGCGCAAACGCAATCAATCGCTTACATCCATCCTTTCTCCAAAACAATGGAACAAGCTATGTCTATGCTCAATACGCTGGAAGCAACGATGCAGCTGATGGATGATCATCAGCAGCAAAACCGGGAATATATCGTTGAACTGCTGAAGTCGGTATTAGAAGATAGTCCAGAGTTATTAGGAGTATATACATTATGGGAACCAAACGCCTATGACGGCAAAGATGCGCTTTACCGTAACAAAAACAGCTATGATGATGCGAGCGGCCGTTTCATCCCATATGCGGTTCGCAAGAACGAGTTTATTGAAGTGCTGGCCACCGAGAATTACGAGAATAAGGAGCATGGGATCTTTTATCAGCTTCCGAAACTAACCAAGTCCTTCTCGCTTTTGGAACCGTATTCCTATGAGATTGACGGCAAGTCCATATTAATGACATCGCTTGTCCTGCCTATTTTGGATGACCAAGGCGATTTTTTAGGTATAGTCGGTGCGGATATTTCACTGGAATCGGTTCAGAAAAAAATTGAAGCGTTTCGTCCGCTGGGCGGGTACGCCAATATTATAACGACTGAGAATCATTATTTGGCCAACGGCAAAAATCCTGGACTGGTGAATACGCCGTATCAGTTATGGTCGAATAGCGATGAGCTGGAAGCGCTGAAGGGGACGAGTCCGCGGAAAGCCTACACGCCGGATTCGAGCGGAAACGGTACGGTATTGCGCATGTTTTATCCTATTCTTATACATAATGTTCTTTGGCATATCGAAACCGTCATTCCCAAAAAAAATATGCTGACGGACTATTATAAAAGCTTGTGGGAGTCCATACTCATCACAATCATTGCCTTGATTTTTATGACGTTTGTGATGGCGCTGCTCGTTCGCAAAATTATTTTGGTCAACATCCACAAGGTGGTGCTGGCAACCTCCGCGGTTGCTGCAGGAGAGGAGCAGCAGCTAAGCATACATACGAATGATGAATTTGAGTTTATGGCTATTCAATTCAATCATATGATTGCCCAGCGCAAGGAATCCGAACATCTTATTGAATACCAATCGACGCATGACTTAATGACCGGCTTGCCTAATCGTTATGCCTATCACCGCTACCTGGAAGGGAAAGCAACGGAGAGTCCTAAACCGCAAGGGAATTTCGTTTTGCTTTTCATTGACCTTGACCGCTTCAAAATGATAAACGATACGCTTGATCATGCGATGGGCGATCTATTGCTGCAGCAGGTAGCGGAACGGATCGTGCGGTCAGTCGGCAGCTGCGGACGCGTATTTCGGTTCGGTGGCGACGAGTATGTTGCGCTGCTGGAGGATGTAAATGACCTTCACTTTACAGCGCGCGCCGCGGAAGCTATTTTGTCGGATATTTCCGAGCCAATCGGGCTAAGGGATCGAATGTTTTATATAACGGCAAGTATAGGAATCAGCGTCAATCAGGAATGGACGCCTGCTGCGGCGGACCAGCTCGTAAAGGAAGCGGACATCGCGATGTACGTTGCGAAGAAGGAACGCAATACGTACAAGCTGTATGCTCCTTCCATGAATGACGTGACGAAGAAGGAACTGATTCTGGAGAGTAGCATGTTCAAGGCGCTGGAGCTAGGAGAGTTTATGCTCTGTTTTCAGCCTAAGGTTGAAATAGCGACCGGGAGAATTTACGGTGCGGAGGCTTTGATACGGTGGAACCACCCCGAGCTTGGGATGGTGTCTCCGCTTGATTTTATCCCTATTGCCGAGAAAACGGGTTTTATTATTCCGCTTGGCGATTGGGTGCTCTATATGGCCTGCAAGCAGATCAGCGAATGGGAGCGAATGGGCTTGTCGCAGCTTTCGGTGAGCGTGAACATGTCGATGATCCAATTCCAGCAAAAGCAAATCGTCCATACGATTGAGCGGATCATATCCGGAGCAGGCATAAGGCCGGAGCAGATCGAACTGGAAATTACCGAATCGATATTTATGGACAATCCAACGCACACGCTCAAAATCTTACATGAGCTCACTCAGCTTGGCGTCAAGCTGTCGCTTGATGATTTCGGCACTGGCTATTCCTCGCTCAGTTATTTGCAAAACATTCCGCTGCATACGCTGAAGCTCGATAAATCCTTTATCAGCGGAATCGTAAGCGATTTTAAGAAACAAATGATTTACAAGTCCGTTATCGTCATCGCGCATCATTTAAATTTGAAAGTGGTGACCGAAGGCGTAGAGACTCAAGAAGAGCTTAATGTGATCTGCAGCCATAATTGTGATGCTGTTCAAGGCTACATTTACAGTCCTCCTGTTCCGGCCAGCAAGTTTGTACAGCTGTTCATGGAACATAATATAGATGCTTAATGATCAATCCGTCTCCCCTTATACGTGGAGGCGGTTTTTTTATCGTGCCCGGCAATCCACCCGTTTGGTAAAATATTGTTTAGCGTTGATGTGTTACAAAAAGGAGGAAGGAATCGTCTTCCTTATAGCTTGAGCAAAAAAAAGCAAGGAGGTAATCGGAATGGAACATTCGGCGCCGGATTTGTTTCGTCAGCAATTTAATCAGCATTATCCTTTGGTAAGACGAAAGCTCATTGCGCTTATTCGCGATGAAGCAGCTGCTGAGGATCTCGCCCAGGAAACATTTCTAAGGTTATACCGGAATCCGCCGGATCAGCCTGAAGCAATCGGGGGCTGGCTTCACCGCGTATTAACGAGGCTGGCCTATGATTATATGGAAAAGAAGGCGCGGGAGCGCGCATTAACGGAGAAGCAGGAGCAGAGCATGCTGTCACAGCCGCAGGCCGAGCAGTCAGGCGAACAGCAGCTGCTCGATAAAGACGAGCAGGAACGGGTTCAAGGCTGGCTTGATGCCCTGCCTGAACGGGACAAGCAAATGCTGCTGCTAAGGTATGAAGGATACAGCTATGCAGAGATAGCGGAGCAGCTTAAGGTCCGGCAGCCCCAGGTCGGAATGATGCTGCGAAGAGCTGGGGATCGGTTAAAGCGGCATGCGCAGAAGGCAGAGGGCGCGTTTTCGCATGAATAGTAAATTAGAAGTCAAAACCTTTTAGGAGGAGATCAGGATGACAGCCAATGGTGATTTGAATAAGCGGGAACAAGAACAAATGTCGGCTGCATGGGCCCGTCTCGAGAAGCAGCTGCAGCAGACGGAGCAATCGCCGCTCTGGCAGCAATGGGAGACGCAAGCTCTGATAAACGAGTCTGCAAAAGGGAAGGAGAAAGAAGGTTTCACTCCAACGGGAGGAGTGCAAGCGCCGAAATCTGCAATCAGTCCGGTTCTTTCCGAGGCGCAGCAGGCTAATGCTGTTCCGCTGGGAAGACCGCGCGCAGCTTTAAATGAGGCTGAAAGCAATCCGCGTAAGGGCGGTACGGCCCGTCGCTGGCTTCGAAGAAATCTAGGCAAAACGGCAGCCGCATGCGCTGCTGCCCTGATCACGGTGGTGATCGCTACTCCGTCAACGAATGAGGCTTTGGCAGCCTGGCTGAATACGTTCCGCATGGAGCATGTGATGGTGGTAAACGAGAATGATTTGGAATCGCTTTTGAACGGCTTTATGAACGAAGGCGAGTCGCTCGAGACGAATAATCGGTTTGGCAGCTTCGAGCGGTCGTCGGAAGGAAGCTGGGAGCCGCTGACAGCAGGGCAAGCAGAAGAAAGGCTGGGCTTTTCGATACCGGCCATAACCGTTGCGGAGGACCAGACGACGGAAATTTCTTCGAGGACGGCGGAGGCGCTTACGTTTCGCTTAAACGTGGACGAAATAAACAGCGCAATGCGCAGTCTCGGTGCGGATAAGCTGCTGCCTGAATCCGTTGACGGCAAAGCGATAACCTTTCATTCAGACCAAGGGGTAAATGTGGCATATCGACCGAATGAAGGAAGCGCCTCTGAGCAAAGTGTGAATGTTTCTTATATCAAAGAGCCAAGCATAAACGTAGATTCTTCGGTAGATGTAAAAGATGCCTATGAGGCGGTTATCCGTTTCCCGGCTCTGCCCGAGCATTTGCGTAATTCGCTGCAGCAGGCTATCAGTCTGGATAAAGGCGAAATGCCGATACCGATTATTACAAATAATAAAACGGAGAAGGTTGTTATTAAAGGGGTAGAGGTTTATATGGAACAGATAGTCGGTCAAACCAACCTCCATGCCATTTGGCTGCAGGACGGACTTGTTACCAATGCGAATTTCTTCGGCTATGAGGATAAGCAGAAAATACAAGCCATCCTGGCGGAGCTGATTCGTTCATGAGTTCCTATGCGATTGAAACCAGCCAGTTAACCAAGGATTATGGTGACGGACGCGGCTGCCACGGCGTTACGTTAACCGTTAGAGAAGGGGAAGCCTTTGGCTTCCTCGGCCCTAACGGAGCTGGAAAAAGCACCATTGTGAAAATGCTCACCGGATTAATTAAGCCCAACTCAGGCAAAGCTCAAATTTACGGTCATGCTTCGCGAACGATTGAAGCAAGGCGCAGATTTGGCTATTTGCCTGAGCTTTTTCGGTATCCGGATTGGCTGACAGGCGAAGAGGTGCTTGCTTTCCATGCGAAGCTGTGCGAGCTGGACCGCATAACGGCAAAACGGCGTATCCGCCAGCTTCTAGACGAGGTAGGGATCGGCAGCCGCGGACGTGACCGGCTTAAAGGCTATTCAAAGGGAATGCAGCAGCGGCTTGGCCTCGCATGCGCGCTGCTCGGCGACCCGGCGATCCTGTTTCTGGATGAACCGGCCTCCGCGCTCGATCCGGTAGGCCGGCATGAGGTGCGGGAGCTGCTCGCTAGGCTAAGAGGACAGGGTAAAACGATTTTTCTTAATTCGCATTTGCTGGAGGATGTAGAGCAGCTATGCGATAAAGTGGCTCTGCTTAATAACGGAAGGGTGCTTGCGGAGGGCAAGCTCTCGGAGGTGATTCGCTCGCAATCTATTTGGCGCCTGCGCGTCAGCGGATATACGCCGCTCGCAGCTGAACGCATCCGTCAAATGCTTGGCATAAGCGCTGCGGTCACCTTATCGGAGACTGGAGAAGGCACGGCATGGCTCGAGCTCGAGCTCGAGAATGACGAGCAAATCGGTTTGGTGAATTATTTGCTAATTGAACTGGGGCTAACCCTGTATGAGGTAGGAAAAGTACAATCAAGGCTGGATGAGTGGTTCAGGCAAGCTGTAACGGGTCTGGAACATAGGGGGGAACGAAGATGATCGCGGTATGGGGTTTAACCTGGAAGGAGCTTATTCGCAAGCGCGTGACGCTGATGACGATCATAATGACAATACTTTTTTGGATTGCTTATTGGTTCGTTGCGGATGCGATAGCGAGCGGGGAAGTGCATGTTGCTGCTTCTATGGACCTGCTCGAAAATTTCGCCCGCAGCTCGATGATTTTGACGCTTGGCTTTTTTTTCGGGGCATTCGCAGTCGCATTCTTGGCGATTTTCAGCTCGGTTGCCGCTGTAACCGGTGAAGCGGAATCGGGTGTGCTGCAATCCGTCTTAGCTCGGCCGATTCAGCGCTGGAGATGGTTTATGGGCAGATGGCTTGGCTTTGTCAGCTATGTTGCGCTTTATGCAATCTTGTTGTTCGTTTCGATTATAGCTATCAGCTGGATCGAAACGGGTGTCCTATTTAGTCCCACCGTATTGTTAAAATCGTTGGCCTTATTCCTTGCTTCTATTCCGCTGCTTGTTACCTTAACCATGGTTGGCTCTTGCTACATTAGTCCGCTGGGAAATGGGATTTGGATGACGATGCTGTTTGGGATGGGGTGGCTTGGCAGCACGATCGGACGGTTTATGGAATCAGGTGTGAGTCGTATGAAAGAACTTCAGACGCTTGAGACAATTACGGGACTAATTAAGCTGGCTATGCCAGCAGATGCTTTGCAGCAGCGCATGCTGAGCGAGTTATTTTCCATCTCGGAGCTCAGCGGTTTGTATAATCTCAATAACGAACTAAGCATTTTCTCGATTAGCGGCGCTGCCACCAACTCCTTATTAATTTACTGCCTCATTTATACGGTTGTCATGCTGATGGTTGGTTTGCTCATGATGAGACGGAAGGATTTCTAAAAAAGACTGCCCCCTATGCAGGAGGCAGTCTTTTTTTATTATCTATGTCGTCCATTGCGAGTGGACAATTGCGCTTACGTACCAGGCTCCGTTCAATTCCTCCAACACTAGGATCAAGCTTTCCCAATCCATTCCCTCGTACTGGGCATCAAATCCGCTGAAATGATAATCCACAACATAGCTGTTCGGAAATATATCCTTGATATTGACCTTCATATTCCCTGTTCCTTTAATTTCATCGTTGCCGACGGTTTCTGCATTTAGAAAGTCTTTGTCATATACAAACTTGTCATAATACTGCTGGAAGGTGAGATCAATCGGTTCGCCGGAGCCGTCATAGGAGCCGAAGTGGTAGACGGTCGTATCCGTTAAGTCTGGAAAACTCGCAGCTGGAAAAACTTTGGCTGTAGCCGTATCAATATGAGCATAGGGTGAGAATAATAAGCCTTTATCGGGATGGATATAGGCTTTCAGGGTAGTTATATCTGATTCCTTCAGTGCTAAAATAACCGCAGCGGCAGCATCGTCCGGCGTGGCGGCTTCATCTGGTCCATTATCGTTCGTGTTGTCATTTGAGCCTGCTGCATTATCAGGTGATGGAGACGCAGGGGCATCTGTTTGTTGATTTTGATTCGTGTTCGTATTTGTTGGAACATTTCCGTTATTTTTGTCCGTCTGATTCGCATTCGTATTGCACGCCGTTAATAAAAGCATAAGCGCGACGACAGCTATTATCTTTTTCATTATTCAATCCCCCTGTTATTGGATTATAGTTGTAGCCTTGTTAACAAGTCAGACGTGAATTTTTGTCAAAAGTTGCATAGGTGCTTGTGGACTTTAATCACGTCTGTTAAACTGAAGATGTTATTTAGTAAATTTATTAACTAAACATGGAGAGTGGCATGGCGACGATAAAAGATATTGCGCAGGAGGCAGGTGTTTCGGCCGCTACGGTATCTAGGGTTTTGAACAATGATGTCACCCTGGCAGTCAGCGAGGAAACACGTTTTCGTATATTTAGCATTGCCGAGCAGCTGCAATATAAGCCGTCCAGGCTGCGAAGAATGAAAAAAGATGAGCAGCTATCTCGTCAGCAAATCGGTTTGCTGATGTGGTCAACGCTCGAGGATGAGCATGCGGATCCCTATTTCTCCTCCATTCGGAACGGAATCGAAACCCGCTGCGAGGAGCTTGGCATCAACATTGTTAAGGTGCTTCGCGGCAACAGCAAAGCGGAGATGCAGCCGGTGAACGAGCTGGATGGTGTCATTGTCGTCGGATCGATTGATGATCAAGATGTCAGCCAGCTGTATAACAACGGGAATCGTGTGGTCTTCGTGAACCATTCCGGGGATTTGGATGAGTATGACACCGTAAAGCTGCATTTCGAGCAGGCAACAAGGGCAGTCATCACGCATCTAAGAAAGCTGGGGCATGACAAAATAGGCTACATCGGCGGCAATGATTATGTGCATCGACTCAGTCGTCAATATGAAGCGACGGAGAATGCCGAGCCCCGCCGCATTTTTTTTGAGAAAATTATGCGCGAGCTGGGGCTTTATGATGAAAGCTTCGTGATGATGTCCTATTGGTCTTCGAACAGCGGGTATGAAGCAATGAATCAGCTGCTCCAGCAAAGCTCGCGGCCGACAGCTTGTTTTATTGGCAGCGATCCAATGGCAGTAGGCGCCTTGCGGGCGCTGCACGAGCACGGTCTTCGCGTTCCGGAGGATATGGCTGTAGTCGGCTTCGACGACATCGAAATTTCTGCTTACCTGAATCCGCCGCTTACTACCGTTCGCGCGCATACGGAGCATATGGGCAGATCAGCGGTGCAGCTGCTGCTTGAGCGAATCGAAGGGCGGGAGGCGGCCGTTCATATGACCATCAACACGACGCTTATCGTTAGGGAAAGCTGCGGCAGCACAACGAATTAACGCGGTATTCATTTATTCAAAACATTCGGGAGGTTATTTATTTTGGCTATTCAATATGATCAGCAGCGTTCGTTATTCCATTTGCAAGCGAAGGATACAAGCTATGTGATTCATGTTACGAAAACCGGCTATCCTGCACATATTTATTGGGGCAAAAAGCTGCGCGGCGTACAGCTGGAGCGTCTCTTTGAGCTTAAGGAAAGAGCTTCCTTTACACCAAGCACTGAGCTCGATCAGCTGGAATTGTCTCTCGACACGCTTCCGCATGAATACCCGGCTTATGGAAATTCCGATTTCAGGATGCCCGCATTTCAAGTACAGCTCCCTAACGGGTCGACTGTCTCGGATCTGCGTTATGATTCCTACAAGATCGTTAACGGGAAGCCGGCGCTAGACGGGCTGCCGGCTACGTATACGGAAAACGACGAAGAAGCCCAAACCCTTGAAATTACATTAAAGGATGAGTTAATCGGCTTGTCCGTTATTTTGTCCTACACGGTATTCGAACAATTCGACGCTATTGCCCGTTCGGCTAGAATCGTCAACAACGGTGCCGGCACGCTGCAGCTGCAGCGCGCATTCAGCATGAGTCTTGATTTTACCCATGATCGTTTTGAAATGCTTCAGCTTTCCGGCGCATGGATTCGTGAACGTCATGTTCATAAGCGCAAGCTAGTGCCGGGCTTGCAATCGGTTGAGAGCCGCAGAGGCTCAAGCAGTCATATGCAAAACCCGTTCGTTGCCTTGCTCTCAGAAGGCGCAACGGAGGATCATGGCGATGTTTATGGGGTTAACCTTGTATACAGCGGTAATTTCACAGCCGGCGTAGAAGTGGATCAATTCCATGCGGCGCGTTTGTTTATTGGAATCAATCCTTTTGACTTTAATTGGAGATTAGAGCCGGGCGAGCAGTTCCAAACGCCGGAAGCGGTTATGGTCCATTCCGAGCATGGGCTTGGCGGCATGTCGCGCAGCTTCCATGATATTTACCGTGCTCGCTTAATACGCGGAGCATTCCGTGATCAAACCCGTCCTATTCTTGTTAATAACTGGGAAGCGACGTATTTCAACTTTAACGCGGATAAAATTGAAGATATCGCGCGCGCAGGCAAAGAGCTTGGGATCGAGCTGTTCGTGCTGGATGACGGCTGGTTCGGCAAGCGTGATAACGATACTACTTCGCTTGGGGATTGGTTCGTAGACCGCAGCAAGCTGCCAAACGGTCTTGAGGATTTGGTTAGCCGCGTGAAAAGGCTGGATATGCAGTTCGGCTTGTGGTTTGAGCCGGAGATGATCTCGCCGGAGAGCGAGCTCTATAAGGCGCATCCGGATTGGTGCCTGCACATTGAGGGACGCAGACGGACGCAAGCGAGACAACAGCTTATTCTCGACTTGTCCCGCAAGGATGTTCAAGAATATATCGTGAAGTCGATCTCGGATATTCTCGCAAGCGCACCGATTACGTATGTAAAATGGGACATGAACCGCAATATGACAGAAATCGGCTCGGCGCTGCTGCCAGCAGAGCGTCAACGTGAAACGGCTCATCGCTATATGCTTGGCCTCTATTCAGTGCTTGAGCAAATTACATCCGCATTCCCGCAAATTTTGTTCGAGAGCTGCTCCGGCGGCGGCGGACGCTTCGATGCAGGTATGCTCTACTACATGCCGCAAACCTGGACAAGCGATAACTCAGATGCGGTATCCCGTTTGAAAATTCAATACGGAACAAGCATTGTTTATCCAGTAAGCTCGATGGGCGCACACGTATCTGCCGTGCCTAACCATCAGGTTGGCCGCATTACTTCATTGGAGACGAGAGGCAATGTGGCGCTCTCCGGCAACTTTGGTTATGAACTGGATCTGACGCAGTTTACCGAAGAGGAGAAGGAGAAGGTCAAAGAGCAGGTTGCACTTTACAAAGATGTGCGTCACCTCGTGCAATTTGGCGATTTTTACCGCCTGCTGAGTCCGTTCGAGGGCAATGAAACTGCTTGGATGTTCGTTTCGAAGGATAAAAGTGAAGCATTCGTTGTTTTTGTATCGGTTCTGCAGGAGCCGAATCCGAAGCTGAACCGTTTCTGTCTTAAAGGACTTGACCCGAACCGTGACTACAAGCTGCACGGAGAAGAGACAGTATACGGCGGCGATCAGCTGTTGTATGCTGGCCTTGCAACACCGCAATTTTTTGGAGACTACGCAAGCAAGGTATACCGTTTCAACGCGGTAGAATAGACGTATCTGGTTTAGAATAGAAGAAAGGGTTATCCCTAGGGTGCTAGCTTAGCTGCGCTCAGGTATAGCCCTTTTTTTGTGTCCGCAAACGGCATTCCTTAAGCTGAATTACTTGAAACACATGAGTTACGTGATGCAGCCAGTTTCGATTAAATTAACGGGAAAAGCTCCAGCTAAATTGGACTGGTTGGCTGTGGGGGTTGGGATAACAGGAATTTCTCCCGCTAATTCAATTGATTATCCCCCAAAATGACTGTTTTTCGTTATTTAAAGGGAGAATTTCCCGGTAAACTAGTAAGTTCGGCAGCTTTTGGATGCTTTAACATGAAAAATTCCCGTTAATTTAAAAACGTTCTAAATATCGACACCTTTTTAGAAAAGGGGTGTCCCCCAGGCGAATTTGTACGCTTGAAGGACGCCCCTTGTGTTGTATGTGTTTATTTCGTAGTCTAAGACATCGATGAAGAGGCCGCAGCTGCAATGATAATAACGGCAATAATAGCGTAGATAACGAGAACAATGGCTGCCCATAGCAAAGAAGCTTTAAAGTAATTTTTCTTTGTCGGGTTGCCTTCGCCGAATGCCCAAACAAACATCATAATAATGTTTACGATCGGTATGATAAGGATGAGCGTAGTGAGCATCCACTCTTTAACCGAAATAACAGGTGAAACCTGTTGATTCTGATCGTGTCCATAACCCGGCACGCCCGGATTTACATGAGGCTGCTGATAATTATCCATTTCATTCACCCCTTTTGTTTCGATATGCTGTAACCATTCATACACAAATTTATTATATATAAATTCCCAAGGTTTTCAACACCTATTTTTGTAAAATTCAGTATCATATTCTCAAAAAAATACATGCTTGTCTAGCTTTATTTTTGAAAATTCAAAAAGTTATTGTCGAATTTAGAAAATAGTCTATCAATCTATTAAACAATTATTATATATTTAAAGAATTTTTTTGTTTAATATAAACTTCCTATCCCTGTGATTGCCGTGTCCCTTCTTGACGACTCCATGTACCAATGCGGATTATTGACATCATGTTGTGATTTCTTTTAGTATCTTTTAATTATCCTTAGGCTTCCTATAATATTTAATGAAACCATGAGAATACTGGTCAATATGGTATATTGATCAAGCGGAGGAGTGGATATATTGAACAGGTAAGTTCTAGGAGCAGCTTTAACACTTGCAGTATCTATAATTAGTGCTTGCAATGCTTCTTCCGAAGATGAAAAGGGAAATTACATTATTTCAAAGGAAGAGCAATCAATCTTAGTGGCAAATGGTATTACTCGGAAAGAGGCAGAAAGCAGCACCTTTGCTGCCCTCAAAGAGAATGATGTTGAATTGATTAATTATATAGTCGAAGACTCCCAGCTTTACAATGAGCTTGAGATCGGTGAAGAAGTTATTGTAACTCCCAAAGCGAATGAAAAAGGCGAGTATATCGTAATGAAATCCTATCCCCCTCAAATTGTAGCCGGGGAGATAAGGAGGCAAAAGGATTAAATGTAATGGCGTCATCTCGAAGGAAATAATACCGAAAACGATTTAAGGAGGGCTTGTATGGGACATGATTTGAGCGGAATGAAAACGCCTGAAGGCATCAGAATGCTAGAGCAGGTTCGTATCATCACTAAGGCGTTACCTGAGGTTGTAGAGTTGATTGATGGGCATGGGCATACAACGTTCAAAGTAAAAGACAAGTCGTTTATCATCATGAGCGACTACGGCATCACTTTCAAGTCGGATTTAGAGAACCAGGAAATTATCCTGCAGCAGGAGCGATTCTTCAAGCCAAAATACATAGGGCATCGCGGCTGGGTGTCTATCAGCGACCCCAAGGACTGGGAAGAGATGGGCGTCTTGATCAAAGAAGCTTACATGCATGCGGCGCCCAAACGTCTGTTGAAGCAGTTCCAGGCAACCGAATAATCGAGGGAATATTTCTCGGCTCCTGCATTCCCTGCATAATCATAATAAAGGTGGATGTGAGATGGCAAACGCGCAGCAAGTATCCAATCGGCCCGTCGCTCTCATTACAGGAGCGTCCAGCGGTTTCGGGCTTCTAACCTCGATTCGCTTGGCGCAGGAGGGTTATCGCGTAATTGCGACTATGAGAGATATGGGAAAAAAAGAAAGCGTGCTCGCCAAGGCTTCAGAAAAAGGCGTACAAGAGCAAATTGAAATCATGAAGCTTGATATTACGGATTCCGAGAATATAGCTGATGTTGTGGAGACGGTCATTCAGCAATGGGGATCTATCGATGTGCTGGTGAATAATGCGGGTTATGCGGTCATGGGGGTTATTGAGGAGGTGCCGATGGCCGATTGGCGAGCGCAGCTGGACACTAATTTTTTTGGCATGGTCGCGGTAACGAAAGCCGTCCTGCCGCATATGCGCACCCGGGGACAAGGGAAAATCATTAATATTAGCAGTGGTGCCGGCATTATCGGCTTCTCCAATACAGGGCCTTATTCGGCCTCGAAATTTGCAATGGAGGGCTTCAGCGAGGCTTTGCGTTTAGAGCTGCTTCCATTTTCCATCCCCGTCGTACTGGTTCAGCCAGGAACCTATGATACCGGCATTTCAGCGAAACATGTCTATCGCAGTCAACCTAATTCCCCTTATAGCAAAATGATCGAGCGCTTCAAGCAATATAACCAAAAGTCGGAGCAAAATGCCCCGAATCCAATGCATGTAGCGAATACTATCGTGAAAATATGCCAATCCCGAAACCCCAAGCTTCGTTACACCTGCGGCAATGATGCCAAAATGATCTTCCTCATGAAAAAGCTGCTCCCGTGGCGAGTAATCGAATGGGTTCTCCGCAAGGCACTGCACTAATCCGCGATCATCGGTAAAATATCGAAGGGGACAAGCGGGTCCCCCTTACTTCCTTCACCCCTTCACTGCCAAGTAAGCGAGCACATTGAATTATTGTATATAGCAATAGAATATATCTATTATGAATGCGATTGACTGTATTTGAACGCAGGTGATAGACTCATCTCAACATAATACCAACAAAACCTATTTGAATTATTGAGAATTAAAATTGGATTGACGGCAAAGTTTTTTTGCATATCGATTCATTTATAAAACGAGGGGTGGAGAGTGTATGGCGGAGCAAAGGAAATTAAGATTAGGTGCAGTATTACACGGAGCCGGAGGGAATTTAGCGGGCTGGAGACATCCTGATGCCGTGGCGGACGCGAGTGTTAACTTCGCATTTTATAAGCAGCAGGCTTTAAAGGCAGAAGAGGGGAAATTTGATTTTCTATTTATCGCAGACGGGCTTTTTATTACTGAAAAATCGAATCCCCATTTCTTGAATCGTTTTGAACCGATTACGATTCTATCCGCGCTCGGCGCGGTCACTTCTAAAATTGGGCTGGTCGGTACATTGTCAACTTCCTACAGCCAGCCGTTTACGGTATCGCGGCAATTTTCTTCTCTTGATCACATTAGCGGTGGGCGAGCAGGCTGGAATGTCGTGACATCCCCTTTGGAGGGGACCGCGCTCAACTACAGTCTCTCTCTTGAAGAGCATCCGGATCATAGCAAACGCTACCGCATTGCTGCGGAATATTTGAAGGTAGCGCGAGGTTTATGGGATTCATGGGAGGATGACGCATTTGTCCGGAATAAAGAAACAGGCCAGTTTTTTGAATCAAGCAAGCTGCACACGTTAAACCACGAAGGAGAATTTTTCTCCGTCAAAGGGCCGCTTAATATCGCAAGATCAAAGCAGGGGCAGCCGGTCGTTTTCCAAGCAGGCTCCTCGGAAAGCGGAAGGAATCTGGCGGCTGCTTCAGCGGATGCTGTGTTCACGAATCACGAAACGTTAGAGGAAGCAAAAGCCTTCTATCAGGACGTGAAACGAAGAGCCGTGGAGCTCGGCCGTTCGCTTGAAGAAATTCTTATTTTCCCGGGAATCGGCGTCATCGTTGGAGAGACGGATGAGGAAGCAGAGCGCAAATATGAGCAGGTTGCTAACTTAATCAGCATCGAAAATGCGCTCGATAACTTAGGCCGGTTTTTTGAGCATCATGATTTTACGCAGTATCCGCTGGATGGACCGTTCCCCGAGCTAGGCGAACTCGGTAAAAACAGCTTTCAAAGCACAACGGACAAAATTAAACGCGAAGCGCAGGAGCAAAGCTTAACTTTGCGTCAAGTCGCTTTACGCTCTGCAACACCAAGGACGCCGTTTATCGGAACGCCGGAGAAGGTGGCTGATCTGATTCAAGAGTGGTTCGAGCAGGGAGCCATTGACGGCTTTATTATCGGAGCAGGCGTTCCGACAGGGCTGGATGAATTTGTGGAGCATGTTATTCCTGTTCTTCAGCAGCGCGGCTTGTTCCGTACGGATTATGAGTCGGATACGCTGCGAGGACATTTAGGCCTGCCTATTCCAATTAATCGTTACACGGAGCAGCGAAGCAAGCAGCCGGATTCACTTGAGCAGGACGCGGCGTCTGAAGCTGCGGCAGCACAGGCGAACGGAGCGGTTTAATCTAATCAGATAGAATGGGGAGAAATGAATATGGTGAAAAAACGAACGGGCTGGAAAACAATTATTGCGCTCACTGCAGCATTAGCATTGCTTCTGAGCGGGTGCGCAGGCACAAATAAAGCGAACAGCACAAGCGAGGGAACGGCATCAAACGTTAATGCGGGCACAAATGAAGCAGCTGCGCCAGTCAAGGGCGGTGAACTCTCCTATGCGCTTGCCACATCCCCGGATACGCTTGATCCGCATCGCAGCGGACTCGCAGTGGCGGTTCGCGCCATTCGAACAATCCATGACAGCCTTGTAGCGCTGCTTCCTGACGGCACCATTCAGCCTTGGCTGGCTACGGAATGGGAAGTATCCGAGGACGGAAAGAGCTATACCTTCAAGCTTAGGCAGGACGTTAAATTCCATGACGGTACACCATTTAACGCCGAGGCTGTGAAGTATAATTACGATCGCATTCTAAATCCGGAGACGAAGGCCGCCAACTCAGCTGCTTTGATCAGGCCTTATAAATCGTCCGAAATTATTGACGAGTACACCATTAAGTTGAATTTGGAGACTCCCTCCAACGCGTTTCTGGGCAATTTAAGCCAAGCGCTCGTCAGTATTGTTTCGCCAACGGCGGCGCAGAAATACGGAGATCAGCTCGGCAAAAATCCCGTAGGAACAGGACCTTTTAAATTCGTGAGCTGGGAAGAAAATTCTCAAATCATCGTGGAGCGCAACCCGGATTATAAATGGGCGCCGCCCCTAGTGGAAAATAAAGAAGCACCCTACCTCGATAAATTAGTCTTTAAAATCGCGCCTGAGGAGGCCACGCGGATCGGGAGCGTACAGAGCGGTCAAGTTCTCGCAGGGGAGACGATCCCGCCGCAAAATATCCTTGCGCTGGAGAAGGATGAAAAGCTCCAACTATTCAAGTCAAATACGCAGGGCCTGCCTTATACCTTATTCATTAATCAAAACAAAGCACCGTGGAATGAATTGAAAGCAAGGCAAGCGCTGCAAGCGGCCATCGATGTTGACGCGATCGTCAAAACGTTATATTTGGGCACGTACGATCGTGCATGGTCGCCGCTCACGCCGGGTACGTTTGGGTATGACAAGTCTCTAGAAGGCGGTGTGAAACCTGACATAAATAAGGCAAACGCATTGCTGGATGAGCTTGGTTATGTGAAGGGCGCGGACGGCCTGCGTACCAAAGACGGCAAAAAGCTAACCCTCCATTATGTTGATGGTTCTCCAAACCGAGAAAAAAGAAATGACATTGCCGCAATCATTCAGCAGCAGCTAAAGCAAATCGGCGTCGAGGTGGTAGTCGAAATTACAAAGGATGTCCGCACGGTCGTATTCGAGAATGCAAACTACGACATATACGGAAACAGCCAAGTAAACTCGGATCCCGAGGCGCTCCGTTCCTTCTATCATTCAGGTGCAGTCAGCGTAGGCGGAAACCAAAACCTCGCTGCTTACAAAAACGCCGAGGTAGACGGCTGGATCGATCAAGGATTGATCGAGAAGGATACCGCTAAACGCCAGGAGCTGTACGCGAACGTTCAGAAAGCAATTATCGAGCAAGCGGTCATTATTCCGATCTATGTATTCCCGTATACAATCGCCGCTTCGAAATCGGTGCAAGGCATCAAGTTTGACTCGCTCGCCTATCCGTTGTTTAATGATGCGTTTATTCAAAAGTAAGCCGGCACTTGAAGAAAAGGCAATTGTTTTTGCTGTACATTACATTCAGGAGGTAAGTCATGCTTAAAACGATTAGTATACGGTTGTTTACCTCCTTATTGGTCATACTCGGCTCGCTCGTGCTCGTTTTTGTCATTGTTTATTTGCTTCCGGGAGATCCTGTCATGTCGATGGTCGATCCAAGCACGGTTTCACCCGAGGTTCTGGCCAATTTGCGTGCGCAGCTTGGCGTGGATCGCCCGCTATATGAGCAGTTTTTTTCTTATGTTGGAAAGGTGCTGCAAGGTGATTTCGGTAAATCGATTGTGAATGACGAGCCCGTGCTGCCGAAAATCATCGAGCATTTGCCTGCGACGCTGGCTTTGACGGCTGCAAGCTGCTTCATTGCCGCGGTAGTCGGGATCTGGCTGGGCGTATTGTCGGCCATCCACCGAGATCGCTGGATTGATATTACGGCAAGAGTGGTCGGCCTATTCGGCATCTCGATGCCTACCTTCTGGTCCGGTATTCTGCTCATTCTTATCTTCTCGATTACGCTCGACTGGTTTCCTGCGATGGGCTCCGAGGGCTGGAAGACGCTCGTTCTCCCGGCGGTTGGTCTCGGTATTGTCGGGGCCGGCTTTGTCGTCAGGCTGGTTCGCAACAGTATGCTGGAGGTCATCAATGAGCCCTTCATTGTGACGCTGCGGGCAAAGGGTGTATCGGAGAAGCTTGTGATGTACCGCCATGCGCTTCGCAATGCATTGATTCCGGCTTTAACCATGATTGGCGTGCTGAGCGGCGAGCTGTTGGCGGGGACGGTTGTTATCGAGACGGTATTCTCCCGTCAAGGCATCGGCAGAGTCATATCGGATGCGCTGATGTCCAAGGATTTGCCAGTCGTGCAAGGGGTTGTCTTTTTCTCGGCGGTTATGTACGTAATCATTAATTTAATTGTGGACCTCTCTTACCGGATGATTGATCCGAGAGTAAGACGTTCGTATTAAGCAAAGGGGAGTGTGGCATGAAGGAGTCCGCGCTTGTCAAAGCGGCTTGGCCCCGAATGAGGGCAGCATGGCGTTCGGCACCTAGAACGGGAAAACTCAATGTATCTAACTTGCTCGTTTATACGGCTGGTTTTGTCATTGTTTTTATTGTTTTATGTGCCCTGTTTCCAGGTCGGATTGCGCCTTATTCACCTACTGAAATGATCATGACTGACATTATGCTGCCTCCGAGCTTCTCGCATTGGTTTGGTACCGATTATTATGGCCGTGATGTATTCAGCGTTGTCGTCTACGGCAGCCGCGATTCGCTGCTAATCGGTCTAGCCTCCGTCCTTGTCGGAGGTCTGCTCGGAGCTTCACTTGGCGCGTTGTCCGGCTTTCTCGGCGGTATTTTCGATACGGTTATCATGGGTTTTATTGAGGTGTTGATGACGATTCCGGGTATCCTTTTCGCATTGGCGATTGCGGCAGCAATGGGACCGAGCCTGTTCAACGTAGTGCTGGCCGTCGCCTTGTCCGCGGTTCCCGGATATGCAAGGGTATTTCGGGGCCAAATCATGAGCGTAAAAGGACGTCCGTTCATTACGGCGGCTAGATCGGTCGGCGCTGGCAGCCTGCGCATCTTTTTCCAGCATGTCCTTCCGAATGCGTGGTCGCCGCTGCTCGTCATGGCAACAATCGGATTAGGCACCTCCATTCTCGTAGGCTCCGGGCTCAGCTTCCTTGGACTTGGCGTAATAAAGGAAATTCCTGATTGGGGCACGCTGCTGTCGCAAGGAAGAGGATATCTGACGGTAGCCTGGTGGATGTCCACTTTCCCGGGCCTTGCCATTACGCTTCTCGTGTTATCGGTCAATCTGATGGGCGATAAGCTGAGAGACCGGATTGATCCGAAGAAAAACAGGATTTAAGGAGGAGGCATTGATTTGAAAGCATTGCTTGAAATTGAGCATTTAACCGTCAAGTTCGCCACTCCAAAAGGCTGGTTGACTGCTATTTCGGATGTGTCTTTGAGCATGAAGCCGGGCGAGACGGTATGCCTCGTCGGAGAATCCGGGAGCGGCAAGACGATTACCTCCAAATCCGTCATGCGTTTAATCGATTATGAGAATGGCATAATCGCAAGCGGCGAGATGAAGCTGGGCGGAATCGATCTTGTGCGTGCTCCTCAAAAAAATATGCGTACGCTGCGCGGCAAGAAAATGGCGATGATCTTTCAGGAGCCGATGTCTGCTTTTGATCCGGTTTTCACGATCGGCAGTCAAATGATCGAGGTCATGCTCGGGCATAAAATGAGCAGCAGGGAGAAAGCTCGGGAGCGGGCAGTGCATTTGCTCGAGCGTGTAGGCATTCCCGAGCCTGAGCTGCGAATGAAGCAATATCCAAGCGAGCTGTCCGGCGGCATGCTGCAGCGGGCGATGATTGCGATGGCGCTGGCCTGCGGCCCGGAGCTGCTCATTGCAGATGAGCCGACAACTGCATTAGATATGACGATTCAAGCACAAATCCTGCAGCTGCTGCAGGAGCTGAAGGCTGAATTCAATATGTCTATTCTGCTTATTACGCATGATATGGGCATTGCCGCGGAGATGGCCGACCGCATTATCGTCATGTATGCCGGCGAAGTGGTCGAGCAAGCGACAGCGGCCCAGCTGTTTGAGCTACCGCATCATCCCTACACGCAGGGGCTTCTCCGTTCCGTGACGACGCTTGATAGCGAGAGAGGCAGCAGGCTTTTCTCGATCGAAGGGAGCATTCCGAATTTATTCGAGCTGCCTGCCGGCTGTCGTTTTCATCCTCGATGTTCCCATGCCACGGAGAAATGCGCGAAGGAAAGCCCTCCGTTATTGGACGTGAATGAACGGCAGGCGGCCTGCTGGTACGCGAAGGAACTGGCGGAGGCGTGGGATTTGAATAACGCTAAACAGACCAGCGAGGTATGGATTGGGCAAGCTGCCGCTCCGGTCATCCGCGAGGAGGAATCAGCTTCCACAGAAAATATATTTGAAATTGAAGGCCTGCGAAAATATTACCCGCTTGGAAAAAGCTTGCTTTCCCGGCATTCCTCTGTCATTCGTGCCGTGGATGACGTCTCCTTTCAGATCCGGAAGGGGGAGACCTTCGGGCTCGTCGGCGAATCCGGCAGCGGCAAGTCTACGCTAGGCCGCGTCATTATGCAGCTGGAGAAAGCGACTTCCGGGAAGGTGAAGTTCGCAGGGCAGACCCTAACCGAGATGAGACCATCGCAGCTGCATGACGTACGCAAGGACATGCAGATGATCTTTCAGGATCCCTATGGCTCCATGAACCCGCGCTGGCGAGTAGGCGATATCATTGGGGAACCGCTGTCTATCCATACCTCGCTGAGCGCAGCCGAAAAAAAATCAAGGATTGAAGAACTGCTGCACGTGGTTGGACTTAACCCGTCCTTGCATGAGCGCTATCCGCATGAGTTCTCCGGCGGTCAGCGGCAGCGCATAGGCATTGCGAGAGCGATCGCTCTGCGGCCGTCCTTTGTGCTTGCCGATGAAGCCGTGTCTGCGCTTGACGTGTCGGTTCAGGCTCAAATCGTAAACCTGATGCAGGATCTTCAGCATGATCTCGGGCTGACTTATTTATTTATCGCACACGGGCTTCATGTCGTAAGACATATCTCGAATCGTATCGGCGTCATGTATTTAGGCCAGCTTGTCGAGATAGCGGACAGCGAGGAATTGTTTACCCATCCGGCGCATCATTATACGAAAGCGCTGATTGCCTCGATTCCTTGGCCCGATCCCAGCCGTAAGCGGGAGTTTCAAGCCATCAACGGTGAAATTCCTTCCCCCGCCCGTCCTCCTTCAGGCTGCCGCTTTCATACGCGCTGCCCGGCAGCGACCGCACGATGCAAGAGCGAACAGCCAGAGCTGAAACGAATCGATCATGAACACTGGGCAGCATGTCACTATCCGGCTTAAAGGCCGACGGCTCCGCAAACGGGGCCGTTTGGCCTTTTTGGCATGTGCATAAACAGATGTGACTATGGGACCATTGACGCACTGAAAAATGCCATGTTACGCTACCGTCATATGGAAACAATTGGAGGGATACACTTGATTGAAATTCGCTTATCGGTAGGTTATGACGAGTATGAAGAAGGGGTAAGGATGTCCAGCTTGATCGAAAAGCTGGCATCGAGCCCAGATGGCGAGAAGCTGTCTATACTAACGATTGGCGATTGGGGTCAGGCGTATGAAAATTCTCCGGATAGCTTTCTGGAAACGTTGATTAGCCATAAGGATTCTTTTCCTAACTTAACGAAATTATTTATTGGCGATATGGGCTTTGGAGAGTGTGAGGTATCTTGGATTAACCAGACGAATCTCTCGCCGCTGCTTGAAGCATTTCCTAACTTGAAATCCCTTTCCATTAAAGGCAGCCAGGAGCTGAGCCTGCAGCCTCTCGTTCACGAAAAGCTGGAGGAGCTGGTCGTCATTTGCGGCGGCCTGCCGAGATCCGTGCTAGAGGAAATAACGAGCGCGAGGCTTCCTGAGCTCAGAAAGCTGGAGCTTTATTTGGGCGTTGAGGATTACGGCTTTGACGGCGGCATAGATGATGTTCTTCCGCTGCTTCAAGGCGATCTATTTCCAAAGCTCAAATATTTGGGCTTGAAGGACAGTGAAATCCAGGATGAAATCGCGACCGCGATTGCGGATGCACCGGTTCTGGATCAACTGGATACGCTTGATTTGTCTTACGGCACTTTGACCGATGAAGGCGGAGAAGCTCTGCTGGCAAGCAATCGGATCCGCAAGCTGAAGCATCTTGATCTGAGCTATCACTATATGTCCGACGAGATGCTGCTTCGCTGGGAGCAATCGGGCTTGTCCGTAAATGTGACAGATCAGCAGGAAACGGATGAAGATGACTGGCGTTATCCATTTCTCACGGAATAATGGACAATTTCGAGAAAACGTTTCTACTCGTCGGAAATCCATCCAATAAACGGACATTGGGGCTGCAGGCTGCAAGGAGCAAGCTGGGGCTTGCGCCAGCTGTTGTGCTTCCTTATGAGCAGCTGCTCAATCGCACGCTTTACATAGGAGATGCACTAAGAAAGCACGCCGGGCAGGGGGGAATGATCCTCCGGCTTGATGCGCCTGGCGAGAATAAGGCTGTGGAGCGGGAGCTGATCGCATGGGGAGCTCCGGACCGAAGCGGCGACGATGTGCTTTGGTCTGCGGGCTCTTTGCCGCACAGCATTTCGATTTCATCGGCGGAGGCGCTTCTTCTGCCTTCCGAGCATGGCCGGTTATTTTATCCGGCACAGTGGTATCGCGGTTATTGCCGCTTCCTTGCTGCCATGCAGCGAGAGGTGAAGGCGTCCGGGATTTCCGTTTCCTGGGTGAATTCACCGGGAAGCATCGCTAATATGTTCGACAAAAGAACCTGCTGGCAGCTGCTTGAGCGCCGCGGCCTGAAGCTGCCGGCATTGCCAGCCCCAGTCGGATCCATAAAAAGCTACGAAGCGCTTCAAGCTGCCATTAAAGCGAGCGGCATGAGGCGGCTGTTCATCAAACTCGCCTGCGGCTCGGGAGCCGCAGGCGTTATCGCTTATCAGATGAATCCGCGCAGCGGCGAACAGCTTGCCATTACAACGATCGGCATGGAAGAAAGCGCTGGCGGAACCAGCTTTTATAACGCGGGGCTGCTGCGGCGTTACCGGGAGCCTTCAGATATCCGGCGAATCATCGATTGGGTTTGCCGTGAAGGCGCGCATATCGAGCGCTGGATCGAGAAGGAAAGCTTCGAGAGCAAGTCATTTGACGTACGGCAGCTCGTTGTCAACGGGGAAGCCTGCCACACTGTACTGCGGATAAGCAGCACGCCTATCACCAATTTGCATCTCCGAAACGAACGGAGCATGGATGTCGACCGGCTTCTTTCAGATGAGGTGAAGCGGGCGGTTAAGCAGACGGCGGAAGACGCGCTCCGCGCATTTCCAGGAAGCTCTTCCGCAGGGGTCGATGTACTCGTGCAAAGGGGCAGCGGCACGACCTACGCGATAGACATCAATCCTTTCGGTGATTTGCTGTATGGCGCCGAGCATGAAGGAATGAACACCTACGAGTGGCAGATGCGGCAGCTTCTGAGAAAGGAATAAGCAGGTATGCTGGATATGAACCAAATCGTGGGTACCCACGATATTTTGATGATTACGCTCGACACGCTGCGTTATGACGCAGCAAAGCTCGAAGAAGCCAATTGTCCAAATCTCTGTGCTGACGGAGGCTGGGAGAAGCGGCATACGCCGGGCAGCTTTACCTATGCGGCCCATCATGCTTTTTTTGGCGGTTTTCTGCCGACTCCGGCTAATACGGACAAAGCTACCCATGTAAGGCTTTTTCATACGAAAGATACGGGGCTCAAAACGCACCCTCATACATGGTTATTTGATGCCCCGGATCTCGTATCCGGCTTGCAGGAGGCGGGTTACCGTACGATCTGCATCGGAGGCGTCATTTTTTTTACGAAAAAGAATAAGCTGGCAAAGGTTTTGCCGAGTTATTTTCAAGAGAGCTACTGGCGGATGACCTTCGGCGTAACCAATCCCCGTTCGGCCGAGCATCAGGTGAATCACGCGCTGAAGCTGCTGGAGAAGGCCGACCCTGCCGAAAGGCTGTTTTTGTTTATGAATATTTCGGCCGTGCACGGTCCCAATCATTATTTTGTCGCCGGTGCAAAGCAGGATTCCGTGGAGACGCAGCGGGCGGCTTTACGCTATGTAGACAGTCAGCTGGGCATTCTATTTGAAGCGATGAGGTGCAGGGGCAAAACGTTATGCCTTGCGTTCTCTGATCATGGGACGGCTTATGGCGAGGATGGCTATGAAGGACACCGACTTGCGCATGAGGTGGTATGGAACGTGCCGTATCGCGAGTTTATTTTGGAATAAGGAGGGGAAGCTGCTTGCTGCAATCATCATCGTTACGATCTTCTCCCGAGCTGCGTGAGCTGGAGCAGCGCTGGACACAAGCTCCATACCGTTCGTATTTGTATTCCTACCCGCATAAGACGGCTTATCGGGAATTAAAGCCTGCGCAATCTTTAAAGGAGCTGTGGGAGCAGGATCAAACCGACTACTATTTTTTGTACATGCATATTCCGTTTTGCGGAGCCCGCTGCGGCTTTTGCAATCTGTTCACGCTTCCGGACCGCCGTACCGATGTGCATGCGCAATACGTCGATGCGCTCCAGCGGCAGGCAGAGGAATGGGCGCCATGGTTCCAAGGCCGGACGTTCTCGCGGTTTGCGATTGGCGGCGGAACGCCGACGCTCCTGGAAGCAACCCAACTGAACCGGCTTTTTGATATAGCCGAGCATACGATGGGGCTTGACCCGCTGCAGGCTTCGATCTCGGTAGAAACATCGCCGGAGACCGTAACGGAGGATCGGATGCGGGTGCTTAAGGATCGGCTGGTCGACCGTGTCAGCATGGGCATTCAAAGCTTCGTCGAGGAGGAGGCGGCAGCCATATACCGCCCGCAGAAGCCGCGTCTAGCAGAGGCTGCGCTTGAGAAGCTGCTTGACTATCACTTTCCGCTTATTAATATTGATCTGATTTACGGCTTGCCTGGGCAAACCGCCGACTCATGGCTATTTTCGCTGGAGAAAGCGATCAGCTACGGGCCGGGCGAAATTTTCATTTATCCGCTCTACACGCGGGAGAATACGATTTTAAAGCCGGAACAAATACGGAGCGCAGGGACGGATATTCGGCTTGAATTGTATCACATCGCCCGCCAGCGGCTTGAGGCGGCTGGCTATAAGCAATTTTCGATGCGGCGTTTTGCAAAGGATACGTCGTTTGCTCACAAAAACGTGCTTCCTTTCAGCTGTCAGGAGGAAGGGATGGCCGGACTTGGCTGCGGCGCGCGTTCGTATACTCGGGATGTTCATTACGCTTCGAGATACGGCGTGAGCGCAGCGGCAACAAGGACCATTATCGAGGACTACGTATCTGCCGAGAGCCATGCTGCGGCGGACTACGGCTTTAGACTAAGCGCAGCCGAGCAAAAACGCCGATTCATCCTAAAGGCGCTGCTGCACCGCGAAGGCTTGGCGCTTTCGGCGTACGAAGAGAGATTCGGAAGCGATGCGCTGGGCGAGCATTCCGAATTGCAGGAGCTGCTGAGCATTGAATTAGCCGAGCTTTCATCCGGCGTCCTTCGGCTTACAACGAGGGGCATGGCTTATTCCGATGCAATCGGTGACGAGTTTATTTCGGGTGACGTAAGGGCGCTGATGAATGGATATGTCATTCGATGAACGCGGTGCTTTATTACCGCGGAGCGCTGTCATCCTGCAATTATGACTGTCCCTATTGTCCCTTCAGCAAAACGAAGGACAGCAAGGAGACGCTGGAGAAGGATAAGCGGCAGCTGCTTGCCTTCATGGGCTGGGTTCGCGAGCAGGGAACTGCCGGACACCGGCTGTCTATTTTTTTTAATCCGTACGGAGAGGCGCTCGTGCACAAGTGGTACCGCGAGGCCATGATTGAGCTGTCCGGGCTTGCGCATGTGCGGAAGGTGGCTGTGCAAACGAATCTATCCGTGAAGCTGGATTGGACGCGGCAGCTGGCAAAGGACAAGGCGGCTTTTTGGGTGACCTACCACCCAGGCCAAACGAGTGAGGCTCAGTTTCTGAGCCAGTGCATGAAGCTCTATGAGCAAGGGATCGCGTTTAGCGTAGGCTCGGTTGGTATCCGCAGCGCTTTTGACGCGATTGCGCGGCTAAGGAGCCTGCTTCCGGAGGATGTGTACCTTTGGGTGAATGCCTTTAAAGATCGCAAAGGCTATTACACTGAAGATGAGATCAGCTATTTAACCCGGATTGATCCTTATTTCCAACTGAATATTCCCGATTACGACAGCCTCGGAAGGCGCTGCGGCGCAGGCTCCGATGTTTTTTACGTGCAGGGGGCCGGCATCGTCAAGCGGTGCTACAGCGACCGCAAGGTGATCGGACATCTCTATCGAGACGGTCTGGAGGGGCTTTCCGAAGAGCGCCCATGCGGGATGAAAAAATGCGGCTGCTACATCGGTTATATTCATATGCCGGAGCTTGCAATGGACCATGTTTACGGGGATCGCCTGCTTGAGCGGATACCGGCAGGTTTTGTGCGATAGAATGGTTATACTTATCGTGTTACGGAATATGTGCCAAATGTTAAAAAAGCTGCTGGGATAGGTGTTGAAATAACGCCTCCCGGCAGCTTTTTTCTATCGGCATGGGCATGGATCGTCTGCTTGGAAACGAAATTCCTTAATATGGTACGATGTGCATATAAAATATTTCTTAAGCTGGAGGTGCGGCTGTGTTAAAAGTGTTCATAACGGTTAAAAGCTTAGGTAAGAGAAAAAATTATCTCGACCGTTTGGCGTGGCAGCTAACGGAGCCGCCGTCGACGCTGAGGTCGTTGATTATAGATATCGTATCCGAAAATGTCCGGCAGTTTAATGAACGAAAGAGCGATGTGCCGTTTGTTTCTTTTCTAACGAAGGATGACATTGAGCTGCAGGGCGTAAACGGGAAGGTAGGCAACGGATCGCTTGATAACGACCGGAAGGCGGACGAGGAAGAGGCGGTATCGACTGCGCTGCTTGCCTTCGAGGACGGATTGTACAGGGTATTTATAAATGGCAGCGAGGCTGAGCATTTGGAAATGCCGCTTATGCTGCAGGGCGGGGACGAGCTGGCATTCATTCGGTTTACGATGCTGGCGAGATCCATGTGGTAGTACTATGCTAAGGAGGCAGTGAAGAGATGGATAGAGCGGAACAAAAGCTGTATTTTCAACAAATGAAGGATAAGGCGGCTGTCATTTCGCTTTCCGATCCGCATCAGCGGTTGGCGTTTTTGCTTATCCAACTAAGCGAGCGAGGATACAACGACTATGAAATCAATGCCGAGATCAAGGAGCAGCTGCTTATTTTGGCTTCAAGCGAGGAGCAGCCGTTGTTTGAACCGCTTGTTGCTGTAATCGATGAGCTGCTGGATGACGGATATGCGTATGTTTTTCGATATATAGCAAAGCATGCCGCAGAATATCCATACAGCACTGGTTATGCGCGCAGGCCGTTCCGAACGAAGGAGCAGCGTTTGCATCTGGACCGGCTGCTAACCAAAATGATTTCTTTATTTTATTTGCATGCACGGGATTTTTCGGTGGCGGATTATTTGGCGAAGCCAAACTACATATCAGAAAATGAGCATCAATTTCCGGCAATGGCCATTGCGGATATCATTGCATACGGAATCGACAATGGTGATGAAGCCATTATCCACGCATTAAAAGAAATAATATACGGCGATAACAACACAGCGTTATTGTCCCGGAGCATGATCTCGGGCATCTTCCTCAGCCACAGCCGCGAAGCCTACCGCATGATGGGAGAGCTCTTAGTTGCAGCAAGGCTGCAAGAAGGCTTGCGGCAAAGCATCGTCGAAGCGATGGATGAGGGTACGATTGAAGCCATGATCTACATGTTGGAGGTTGTTACCGAGCATGATCTCATTCGCTACAGCTCCGTTATTCGGGCTTTGGATGTCTGGACGGGCCTCGGACTGGAAGCTTCGAATGCTAGGGTAGCAAGGCAAAATATTGCCTATGCCGCACAGTGTCTCGCGGATCCCGCTGTTTTAAGGCAAGGGCTTGCGAGCGGTGACGTCAATGAGCTTTATATGAGTCTGTGGGCGATTGCCGTACATGAGGAAAAGCAGCTTTATGAGCAAATCAGCCTCATTATGGCGAGCGATGAAAACTATCGCAAAATCGTTGCGCAGTATATGCTGGCACAGTCGCAGAACGAGGATATTCGTTTTTTGATTGCCCAGGATTGGCTGGGCGAGCCTCATAAAGAAGTGCAATATTGGGTCGTAATGAACTATACCTTCGACTACTCCTATACTTGGGAGAGCGATCCTAAAGGAACCTACACGCGGTTGGTGTTCAGGAAATCGGTGCTCCTTGCGGAGAAAACGGTGCGAAGACGGCAATTCGAGCAATTCATGGCGATGCTGAGCGGCATGCCCTTGAAGGATAGTGAAGAAAGATCCGAGGTGTTTCATTGGGTCGGCTATACCTTCTCTACGGATACGGTTATTCGTAAGCTTCTCTATTTGACCGCTTACGATATGGATCAGGAATGGCTTGCGGAGATTTTCGCGCTGAAGGATAGGCTTAGCCATGATATGAGAGGCGAGCTGCTAAAATTTTTCATTAATGATCCCTCTAGCAGCGCCCAGCGTTCTTTTCTGATTGCATGTTTATCGGATAAAAGCATGACCAACCGCGAGCTCGCCATGCAAAAGGCGGCCGAGCTTGAGCTGAACGAGGATGAAATCGAAGCCGTGGCATTGCTGCTCAAGCTGAAGACGGGGGCGCTGCGGCAAGGGGCGATCGGTCTGCTGCTGAAGCAATCCGCTCGACAGCTCGAAGCCGTGCTCGCGATGCTGCTGCAAAGCCGAAACGAGCTTCAGCGCTTAGCGGCGCTTGAGCTGCTGACCGAAATGAAGGATGAGCCTGCTCTCGCCCAGCTCTCGGGATTCATGAAGGATGAGGTCGATTTAATCGAAGCGCCATCCGACAAAGAGCGGCTGTTAATCGCGAAGCTGAAGCAGCAGACAGTCTATACGCTCAGCAATGGACTTGGCTTGTTTAATCCGGAGGCATCACAGGAAGAGTTATCGGGGAAAGAGCAGCTCCAAATGTCCGCGCTGCAAGCGGGCAAACGCTACTTTAATTTAACGACGGAGCAAATCGGCAGCTTTATTAAAGGCTTGGCGGATCTTGTGCATCTTCATCGCGAGCATGAATACGAAACAACAGATTATTCAGGCGCAAAGGAGACACTGCTTGTTGGAGCCAAGCTTACGAGCTTGCAATGGCGATATGAGCCGAATGATGCCACGCCTACGCTGGAGCGCTATCCGCTCGCACAGGTGTGGGCGGACTATTTGGAGAAAAGCGGCTTTGGAGCGGCTGAGCTGCTGCAGCTGCATTTCTTCCGCTCTGCGGATTCTCTTTACCGGTACTATTACGGGGAGCAGGAGCGCTGGCATGCAGCTGCCTATGAGCCGGCCGAGGGCTGGCGCAAGGAGCTGCTTGATCAGCTGTATCCGATGGAGCTGCTGCGCGAGACATACTTACTAACCGAGAACGTTCCTTACCGCATGCAGGTTAATGAAATCATCAGTGCATATTTGAGAGAAAGCCGCTGGAAAGAACGGTTTGACGCAGCGGAGCATTTCCTGAGCTTGATCATGAGCTGCTTTCCGGCCGAGCGCGTGAAGGAGGAGAGCAGGCTCCTTGATTTGTTTACGGAATTTTGGAGAAAGGAGCTGCGCACAAGCAGCGATGACGATGTATCCTTTGCTCAATTATTCCGTATCTTTTATCCGTTGTATGAGATGTTTGGCTTCGAGGTTCAGCTTCTGGATACGATGGATTTTGCCCGAGCATTCAGCTTGGGCATCATCGATAAGAATGAACTGCTTAAAGAGCTTGTTGCAAGGCCGCATAGCAGCAGCCATATCAGACAGCTGACTAACCCGAAAGGCAAGCTGAATAAACAATATCCGCAGTTGAACGCGGTCAAAGAATTAATTGTGCGGCGCATATTAGAGCTGGAGCTGAATCGAGGGGATTTGACTACAGAGGTAACCCATTTGGCGACGAGCATTCAGCATGTGGAGGGCATGAACGACTTTATTGCGATTTTGAAAGGGCTGGATAAGGAAGCTTTCGTTCGCGGCTATATTTACGGATATGGCAAGGATATTACCCGGAAGGAAACGTTCAGCCATCTGCTCAAGGTATGCCATCCCAGGAATGGCGAGGACGAAGCAATGCTGCGGGAGCTGCTGCAGGATAGCGGTATTTCAGAGACAAGGCTGCTGGAAGCCGCAATGTATGCGCCGCAGTGGGTTGAGCTCGTATCAAGCTGTCTCGGCTGGAGCGGCCTGCGGAGCGCGGCCTGGTACTTCCATGCGCATATTAATGAATCGTTTTCGGCTGAGAAGGAGACGATCGTTGCTCAATATTCACCGATTGCGCCGCAGGATTTCAACGATGGCGCATTTGACATCGATTGGTTTAGGCAAGCTTATGACGAGCTTGGGGAAGAACGCTTCCGCCTGCTGTACCAATGTGCAAAATACATTTCCGCAGGAGCGAATCATCGGCGGTCGCAGCTGTTTGCGGACGCAGTGCTCGGCAGGCTGAACGCGGGCGAGCTTCAGGCCCAGGTTGCGGAGAAGCGGAACAAGGATCTTTTGCTTAGCTACAGCCTGCTGCCGTGGCGCAAGGATGGCGAGGAAACGCGTGAAGTGCTTGAGCGTTATTCCTTTATCCAGCGGTTTTGGAAGGAAAGCAAAGCATTTGGCGCCCAAAGGAGGGCCAGCGAGGAGAAGGCATCCAGCATTGCGCTCGATAATCTCGCGCGAAATGCCGGCTATGCGGATGTCATCCGCTTAACCTGGGATATGGAGGGCAGGAAGCTGGATGAGCTTTTGCATTATTTTGAGCCGCATGCACTGGATGAACTGACATCGGCACAGCTCGTCATCGATGAGTCAGGAAAGACGGATATTCGTGTTATGAAGCAGGGCAAGACTTTAAAGTCGTTGCCTGCCGCCTATAAGAAGCATGAATATATCGCTGCCCTTAAAGAAACGAAGACGGAGCTGACTGACCAGTATAAAAGGGCCCGCGCGGAGCTTGAACGCTCGATGGTGAGCGGAAGCAGCTTTACGCTGCGGGAGATCAGCAGGCTGGTTCAAAATCCGGTGCTTTTGCCGTTAGTGAATGCGCTGGTATTTAAAATAAACCAGAACTTTGGTTATTTCGATAAGGGAATGCTCGAGAGCCCGCAAGCGCAGAGCTATCAAATAACGGAAAATGATCAATTAGTGATAGCGCATCCTCTCCATCTGTATGAGAGCGGCGAGTGGAGCAGCTACCAGAAGGATTTATTTGACCGTCAGGTGAAGCAGCCGTTTAAGCAAGTTTTCAGAGAACTCTATTTGCCAACCGTAGATGAGCTTGCGAGTGGATCATTATCGAGGCGCTATGCGGGCCATCAGGTACAGCCCCGCAAAACGCTCAGCCTTCTCAAAGGGCGAAAATGGACAGTCAGCTATGAGGAAGGCCTGCAGAAGGTATTTTATAAGGAGAATGTTATAGCCAGCATTTACGCTTTAGCCGATTGGTTTTCCCCTTCCGATATTGAAAGTCCGACGCTGGAGACCGTTCGTTTCTTTGATCGAAAAACCTTGAAGGGGCTTGCGATTGCGCAGGTGCCAAGCTTAATCTTCTCCGAGGTGATGAGAGACGTCGATTTGGTTGTCAGCGTGGCTCATGTTGGCGGAGTCGACCCGGAAGCAAGTCTTACGACGATTGGCATACGAACGGCTATCGTAACCGAATCTCTGCGCCTGCTTAAGATCACAAATGTCCGCCTTGAGGGCAATCATGCTTTGATTGCGGGCAAGCTTGGGGAATACAGCGTTCATCTGGGCAGCGGTACCGTTTATAAGCAAGCAAAAGGCGCGCTCGCGATCATTCCCGTCCATTCGCAGCATCGAGGCAGATTGTTCCTGCCCTTTATGGACGAGGACCCGAAGACGGCAGAAATTTTGTCCAAAATCATGCTGCTGGCGCAGGATACGAAGCTCAAGGATCCGCAAATTTTAGCACAGCTTCAAGTATAAATAACTTGCTTCAAATATTGTCAAACAGGGTATAGTACATCATGGCGTGAATATGGAAAGGAGTGTGCAAATGATGACGCAAGCAAAGAAGGTAGCGTTTCTACTGGCCAATGATTTTGAAGATTCCGAGATGAAGAACCCTTATGATGAAATGGTGAAAAATGGCCACGAGGCCGTTATTATTAGCTTGAACAGCAACGAAGTGCTGAAGGGCAAGCAGGGATCGATCGTGTATACCTCGCATTTGGGCATTAAAGAAGCGAATGCGGATGATTACTCCGCTATTATTATTCCGGGGGGCAAATCGCCTTCCCACCTAATGGATAATGCGGCTGTGCAAGCTTTCGTACAGAAGGCTGATCAAGCCGGAACAACGATTGCGGCAATATGCCATGGTCCGCAGATCTTGGAGGCGGCTGGTCTGCTTAAGGGCCGAACGCTGACTGCCTATCCCGGTCTGTCCTCGGAGATCGAAGCAGCAGGCGGGAACTTCGTTGATAAAGAGGTTGTCGTGGACCGCAATTTCGTTACGTCCCGTACGCCGGAGGACGAGCCAGCTTTTATCCGTGAAACGATCGACAAGCTTGGCGTAAATGCTTGGTAATTTAAGGTCTAACCAAGAGTTTGCGGAATAGGGAAAAGACAAGGCTGGCTTCGGATCTAAGCGGATTCGAAGCCGGTTTTTTGTTTTTGAATAAAGGTTAGACTAGCATCAGTTGTGGGCAGAATAGCCGAATTGTCTATTGCAGTGAGGTGGGGTATACTTCAAGTTATGTACAAGCTTGGGCTTTTGCTATTGGACAATAAAGGAGGAGGAGTTACATGCAAGGTTCTACGCTAAATGAACAGGTAGACCAAGCAGGCAGACCGTCCTTACGGGTGAACCGATCTTCCCTAATTGACAACGGCATGCTGACTTTGCAAGCATGGGGAGCGGATCATATTTGCAAGGTTTGCATTGCGAACAGCGGCTCCTGCTGCCGTGATTGCCAGCATCTATCCGATGGCGTGGGGTGTCAGCTTCGAAATACGAGCTGTACCGCATGGCTCTGCGGATTTCATAAATATTTATTATACGAGGTTGGCCAATTAGAGAATTGGCAAGCGTTCTGGAGACAGGTGCCGGGTCAGGATTACCGGGAGGACTCGACGCCCGATCAGATTATAATCGATAAAGCTTTACATAAACCGGGGCAAACGATGGATCATTTGGGCGAAGCGCTTGCGGCGGATCTGCTGGATATGGCGCATTCGCATACAGAGATCGGCGTGATCCTTACACTTAGGGAGAAGCTGGATAGATACATCGATCAGTTTCAGTTGGAGGAGCATGACCAAAAGCGGAAAACCAGGATCAAAAGAAAAATAAAAGTGCTGTCGGGCGATTTTCAGCGCTTTCATCATTTATTAAATAAATACTACCAGGAGCTGACTGATGTCACAGCGCAGTAGCAAATAAAGAGGAGCCGTATAAACCGGCTCCTCTTTTATTTAATAGATAAGAAGTTTTCACTTATAAATCTGCTTCTATTTCTCCGCGAAACGAGCTTTTGCCATGGAGGATGACATCAACCGTTTGCGTTTGTTTACTTTAAAAACTCTAGCAGCTCATTATTAAATCTAACTGGCTCATCATAGAGCATGCCGTGGCCGCTTTGCTCGAACGTGACGAGAGTTGAGCCATCGATGCTGTTCAGCATCTCCTTGGCAAATTCCGGCGGGCAAATCTTGTCGAGCATCCCGTGGAAAATCGTTGTATTTGCTTTAATTTGCAGTAAATCCGCCCTGAGATCTTCATCGCGCAGCGATTCGAAGGTGCGAACGGTCCCCCAGGCTGATGCCTCTAGGCCAAGCAGCTGGAGCCAATCCTTAAACGGATCGGATATCGGATGCTGTGCGGTATTCGCGAGAAAAATCTCGCCAAAGCCCCGAAGCATCTCGGGCCGGTCTTTCTTGGCGGCAGCGATTTGCTCATTGGCTTTCTCCTGCTTCATGCCAAGCGGGTAATCGTCCCGCTGCGTGAAGGAAGGAGCGGCTGCGCCAAGAAGAGCAAGCTTTTGAATGCCATAGCCGCCATGGCGCGCCATGTAACGGACGGCAATGGCACCTCCTACAGAGAAGCCTACCAGAAAGGCATGCTCCAGCCTCAGATAATCGATGACCGCTTTCACGTCATCCGCTAGTCGATCATAGTCGTATCCGCCTGCCGGAGCGCTGGATTTGCCAAAGCCGCGTTGGTCAATTCCGATGCAGCGATAGCCCTGCACTGACAGCAGGGTGAACTGATATTCAAACATTCGGCTGTTCAGCGGCCAGCCGTGCAGGAAGATAACAGGGATGCCGGTGCCAATATCCTCAACGTAGAGTTTAACTTTTCTCTCAACCTCAATATAATGTCCCATAGTATCGCTCCTCTTCGCGGTTATTGTTTATTCTTACCCAATTAAGCAGCTTTTGAAAAATAAATCTTTTTACTTCGTATGAAGGAGTAGAATGGTGACAAGAGATTGGAGGTTAAAGCATGTTTTCTTGGTTAAGAATGGCGGTTATTATTATCGTTACTATCTTTCTGACGCGGTTCATCCCTTTTTCGGCCTTTTTTCAAAATGTGAATACATTGGCCCATGAGCTTGCCCATGCAGTCGTAACCTTGCTGCTTAAAGGCAGCGTCATGCATATTTATTTGTACGCGGATCAGAGCGGGGTAACCTATACTTCCTATACGAACAACTGGATGTTGATTCCGATTGCGCTTGCCGGGTACATGGGCTCCGCATTGTTCGCGCTGCTGCTTTTCTATCTCCATGCGCGAGGGAAAGGGCGCTTCGGCTTAGCTTGCGTTGCCATAGCTGCGGGCGCGGCGCTCGCGCTATTCGTGCGCAATAACTATGGCATGGCATGGAGTGCCGGCTTTACGGCATTAACGGCCTTTATTTATTTTGCCGCACCAAGCTGGCTTCGAAGCGGTTATTATTTACTGATTGCTTTTATTTGCTTGGTGGAGTCTATCATTAGTCCATTTATTTTGCTTTATCTTGCTGTCACTGACCCTGCGTCAGCAGGTGATGCAACCAGCTTAAGCCAATCCACATTCGTGCCGGGGTTTGTATGGGCGGCCTTGTTTTGCGGATTTTCGCTTTGGTGCGCCAAAATAGCCGTTGGTCATTTGTTTAGACGAAGCGGGTCAGGGATACAAATAAGTAAATAGACAAGGGAGGATGTGAGAAAATGTCAAAAAGCTATAAGCTGCCTGAGCAGAAACAGGTGGCATTATCCGATATTGATCCGAAAGATACGGGGCGATTTAATAATAGGGAAGAAGTCATGCAGGAAATAAAGGAGCTTGAGCTGGAGCTGCAGGAGCTGCAGGAGAAGCTGGTCGCGAGTAAAGAGCATGCGGTTTTGTTTATTTTTCAAGGGATGGATTGCAGCGGAAAGGATGGAGTCATCAAAAAAGTGTTTGCCGGACTTCATCCGCAGGGCATATCCGCCCATAGCTTCAAGACGCCGTCGGAGGAGGAGGCTCGGCATGATTTTTTGTGGAGAGCGCACCGTGCTGTACCCGCCCTGGGACAGATCGCGGTCTTTAACCGTTCTTATTATGAGGAAGTGCTGATTACAAGAGTCCATGGCGAGGTGACTGACGAGCAGGCGAAGAAGCGGTTTAAGCATATCAACCATTTTGAGAGGATGCTGTCGGACAGCGGCGTTAAAGTGGTCAAAATCTTCCTGCATATTTCGAAGGAGTTTCAGCTCGAGAAGCTGATCAGCCGGATCGAGGACACGAGCAAAAACTGGAAATTCGATTCTTCCGACCTGAAGGAACGGAAAGCTTGGAACCAGTATAGCGAGCTTTACGAGGAGCTGTTCGAGAAATGCAGCAAGGCTGCGCCCTGGTATGCTGTACCCTCCGACAACAGGTGGTACCGCAATTATGCCGTATTGCGCATCGCCGTGGACGTGCTGCGAAGCCTTGATTTAGAGGAGCCGCCCGCCAATCCTGAGCTTCAGCCGCTGCTTGCGAAGCTCAAGACGGAAGAGGCTTAGGAAGCGGAGCGAATAAGAGGAAGCGAACTGAAAAGGGGCTTTCCCGTTCATCTAAGATGAATGGGAAAGCCCCTTGCTTATTTTAAATAAAGGCTAGCTGCCGCTATTCTTTTTTTGGAGAAGCCGCTTCAGCTCTTCATCGACGCGCGCTCTGCGCTGCTCCTGCTGTTGATCATGGCCTTGCAGGTCAGAATCCAGCCCGTACCGTCCTTTGGCAAGCTCAATTTCCGCTTCACGTTCCATTAGTTTCTGTTCAATTCTGTCAAAGCCTCTAGAAGCGGAGCTTTCATGCCAAGGAGCCGATGAATTTCCGGGTGCCTTGGATGTCTGCTGCATACGGGCGACTAACTCCGTTCGCTTTCCTTGCAGCCGTGTTTTTTCTTCCTTCAATGCCTGAGCACGCAGCCCAAGCTCAATTGCTGCTTGCTCCGAGAACTTCATCAGCTTAAGTGTTTCTTCCATTTGGTCCAAATAAAGAAGCTTCGCCTCAAGCGCAACGCGGGCTTCTGACTCTCGTTCCTCGGCCGCTGCTTGCTCAGCTTTTTTCTCATAGTAATGAGCTTGCTCTTTCAGCTCGGCGAGCTTTGCCTGCAATATCCGCTCCTGCGCCTGCTGCCGCACAGCTTCACGTTCGGTGCTCGCTATTTCCTCTTCCAGATCTCTTAAATATTGATTAAGCATGGTAACCGGATTTTCGAACTTGTCGAGCATCTCATTCGTCGCGGCCTTCGTCATGCTGACTACACGTTGTAAAATTCCCATTCTATCATCTCTCCCCAAATTGGTTTTAAATATAAAATTTATAAGCTTTCAACTTAACTAGATTCTTATCGTTCACCGCGAAACGAGCTTTTACGCCAATGGTCCGCGACAACCGTTTACGCTTGGTATCGGTCAGTGAATCTGAAATCATTGTTTAGGGCTTTCGGTACAAACAGCGTGGCGATGAAATACGCCAAAAGGACAGCTCCAAAGCTGAAGAATGCGGCAATGACGACCAGCAGCCTTACGATGGTAGAATCAATGCCCAGCCATTGTCCGATACCTCCGCAGAGACCGGTTAGCTTGCTGTCCGTAGTTGAACGAAATAATTTTTTCATATTTATCATCCTTTCCTTGTGCTCATCTATGTCTTTATTCTAGAGCGTGCATCAGAATTCCGTAACGGTCCGGGGTCTGTTTTGGGAACTAGGCTTAAGGCGGGCCTTAGTGCGACAAACGACGGGGAAAGAAGTGGAAAGATTATAGATTACAGTTTGGATATATAATGGCAATTGGCCAATTTCCTTTACAGCCTTTCAACTATCCACTACTATGAATCTAGCTTAAATAGAGAAATATTAGTAGTAATGGGAGGAAAGGCTAATATGAATAGACGTTTCTATGATAAAAAAGCAGTTATTTTGCTTATCGCTTTTGTCATGTGTTTACCAACCTTCGTGGTTCCAATCTCCGTAAACGCGGAGGCAGCTCAACCTGTCGGTTCCTATTTGGCAGAGCGCTGGAGCAACAGCATTGAGGGGGGAGTGGCCGCAAAGCCGGTTATTGCTGCGGACGGCACGCTGTACATCCTGTCTGAGAAAGGAAAGCTCTATGCTTTTAACCCTGCCGGCAAGCAGCTGTGGACCGCTGAAGTTCGTTCGATGAGCGGTGAGACCTATGAACAGGAAGGTCAGCTCGAACTTGGAGCAGACGGAGTCGTTTATGTAGGTTCAAGCGGAAATTTATACGCATTTCAGGCAGACGGCGTAAAGAAATGGGAATATGAAACATCATACCCGCGCTTTCAAAAGATTGCGGTTCAGCGTAACGGCTTGATCTATATTCTATTAAGCAACAGTTCGGAACATATGATTGTTTTGCGTTCGGACGGTAAACTTGCATCTGAACGGAAGGATGTCTCTGCACTGGTAGAGTATCAGGGTTTAACGGAGGATAAGGTCTACATAGTATCCACAAAAAGATCGGTTAAAACGATTGGAGGAAAGTTGATCTTCGAATCAGTCTGTTACGCTGAGGAGCTGAACCAAGACGGTTCGGTGCGCTGGAAGTTTAACTTGAACAGTTCATTTTATAATACCTCAACCGATGAGAAGGGCAATCTGCTCGTGTTTACGGAGCCTTTTGTACAAGAGGAGCCATCATCCCCTTTCTATAATGATGGTTCAAGGAAACCGACAGAGGTGAAGGTAATCGGCGATGGCTTAATGAAAAGGAGCTATTCGCTGACCGGCAGAACATTTGCTCCACTGCTGTTTGATGATCAACAAAACGTTTTTATCGTAACGAAAGATGCAGCGATCTCCAAATACGATAGCCAAGGGAAACTACTTTGGAGGCTGCCGATCAACGAAGAAGCTAATGTATTGGAAAATGGTACTGCCATGCATTTGGATGAGGATGGTTCTCTGCTTTTCTACAGCGCTCTTTCAGGCTATGAAACGTCAAAGGATGGAAAAATCCAGTACAGCACGCCCTACAAGCCGCAGCTGCTCCGGATAAGCCAAGAAGGTAAGCTTATCTCCTCCTCTCAGAGAGAACACTACACGCCGGCTGTTTGGTTGGAGAACGGCATGCTTTTATCGACAGGGTATAACGAAATCGCACTGTCAGACTCGCAAATGAGCCACCCTGTTGAATACCAGACGAATGACGCTTTTTATTACAAGTATGTGGATTCGAATACTATATACGTTGGAACAAGGGACGGGAGGGTATCCGGTCTTGAAATTAAAGAGGTCTCGAACAAAGGAGAAGTTGTTTCCATATCCTTCGGTAACGTATATCCGATTTTTGAACCCAAAAGAACATATTCCCTTCAAGCTGTCGTAAAGTGGTCGGACGGGAAAGAGCAAACGAATCCCAAAGGCATCATCTATCGCAGCAGCAATGAAAAAATAGCATTTTTCGACGCAACAGGCTTTCATACGTTAGGAGCCGGCAAAGTGGAGCTGACTGCTGAATATCTTCAATTGAAGGCAACAATCAAGGTGGAGGTAAGCGGGCAGCAGAAACCGGATCAGTCATCAGTCACCTATAACGCTAAAGCTGTGAAAAAATGGGGCTATGCTCTGCCAGGGTTGGAAAACAATAAAACTGCAATATATCAAGCTCCGCTCATTTCAGAAGACGGAACGGTCTATGCTACTAGCAGACAAGGAAAGCTCACGGCTATAAGCGCGGCAGGTGAACTCCTATGGCAGCAGGATATGAAACAGCTCGTGCTCGCGAAGCCAGTTATCGGACCGGATGGAAGATTGTATATCGGAACGGAAAACGGACAGCTAACGTCCTTCGACCCGCTCAGCGGCAAGGAACTGCTGAATAGTACGGCTGCGGCTAATTACCACAGCACTATGCTAGGCTGGGACCGCTCCGGTACTAGATATACGGGATTCACAAATAATATCTCTACTAGAACCGGAAGTGTTACGAGCGCTGTCAGCCAGCTTCAGGCAATAGATAAAGCGGGTGCCGTCCTGTGGACTGTATCATTAAATGGAGAAATTACGCACTCGGAGTCGGTTCTTAACGGCGTAGAAGACACGCTGTATGTCGTCACAACGCGAAGTGAAAGGATCGGCGGCGAAACTACGATGATACCGGGAGTTTTATATAGTACTCGCAGTCTTGGCACGCTGCATGCCATTGATGCTTCATCAGGAAGCGTACGCTGGAAGCACGAACTGGGAAGCTCCGATTCTAGATTTTATAAACCAAAGCTGCTTCAGGATGGGACCATCGTTGCAGCAAGCTCGGAAGGCACCATAAATGCAGTAGATACAAATGGACAACTGAAGTGGAAGAAAAATTTGAAAGCTTTCACTTACGCAGAGCCATTTCTAAGCAATGAGAAGCTTGTTATTTTTCAATCCGGTACGACTGAAGGCATGACGGAGGGTGAAGCTCCGTTTCGTTTCATGAACTTGAAGGCATCCCCGAAATTTATTAATCAGCGCGAGAATGAATGGCTTCTAACGCTATCCGATAATAGTTTCGCTAATAGCAGCCGTCATTCTGTTGCATCCTATGATACAGCGGGCAAATTATTGTGGCAAATCCCGTTAGTAGGAGATAAGACGACTGCGAGCGGCATTACCAATGATCTTCATGTAGCGGTAATCGATGCAGCGAGCGAGCTGAGTCTATACGAAATTCGAGTTACCCGGTCCGACGAGAGTGTTTTTTTCGACATGAAAAAGCACTGGGCGAAGACCGCCGTGGAGGAACTTGCGGAAGCCGGCGTTGTGACCGGTTTTGCAGATGGCACCTACCGTCCTGATACTCAGGTAACCAGGGAACAGTTCCTTGCCATGCTTTCGAAGAAACTGAAAACGCCTCAGAAAGCAGCCCATTTATCCTATACGGATGTTTCCAAAACACGTTGGTCAAGAGCCGTAATTGAGTCGGCCTTAGCAAACGGCTGGATTGATGGCAAAAGCTACGGCAACCAATTTAAGCCAGCGCAACCGGTCACGAGGGAAGAGGTAGCCGTTTGGACGGCTAAAGCACTGAAACTGCCAGAAAAGGCCAATGCTTTGGTTAAGGTTACCGATAGGTCTTCCATCCAAGCATCAAACCTTGGCTTGGTCGGCGCAGTAATCGATTCCGGCATCATCAAGGGTTATAAGGACGGGAGCTTCAAACCGAAGGATACTTTGACCCGCGCAGAGGCAGCATCTCTTTTGTTCCGAATTAAAAGCTAACTGATAAGTAAGCTTGTAAAAAGATTATGTCGGTATCCCTCTTAAGAGGGGCTATCCCAACAGGCCACAAGCCTTGAGGGGCAGCCTCTTTTCTTTGTTTAAAGACTATGGCTTGCAGTAGCTTGTCAAACTAGTCCGCATAATTGGTCAAGTCCCCTCATAGACATGTTATCAGCCAGTAAAAAACAATGTGCAGAGGGGATGATTACATGCGTCGCATGACATGGACCGCGGCAATATTATTATGTTTTTCATTAGTATTAGCAGCTTGCGGAACGAAGGACGCCGAGTCCGTGGTTAAGGAGCTCGACAAAGTAGTAAACAGCATGGAGAGCTACCAAGGAAGCGGTACGATGACGCTGCGGACGGGACAGCAGCCACTTGAGTATAAGGTGGAGGTATCCTATCAAAAACCGCAATACTACCGGATCAAGCTGACGAATGAAGAGAAGGACATTACACAAATCGTGCTTCGCAATGACGACGGGGTATTCGTTCTCACGCCGAAGCTGAATAAAGTTTTCCGCTTCCAAAGTGATTGGCCGCAAAACCAAGGCCAGGTGTACTTGTACCAAACGCTCGTTCAAAGCATACTCGTAGATAATTCCCGGCAGTTTGTAATCGACGAGGACAACTACGTATTTGATGTAATGGCTAATTATAATAACGGCTCGCTTGCCCGACAAAAAATTTGGCTCAATAAAACGGACTACAAGCCGGTTCAGGTAGAGGTCAGCGATACGAATGCAGCCGTAATGGTCGAAGTCAAATTTGATACGTTCGATTTTGGACCGAAATTTGATAAAGCCGTATTCGAGACAGAAGCGAATATGAAGGCAACGCCATCCAGCCAATCTACAGAAGAACCAACCATGACGCAACCTGATGATGACAGCGTAAATAATTCTGCAGATAATACAACAGAAAATACGGATGCTAATGCAAATGCAGAGGGTAACACAGACACAGACGCAGGTACAGATACAGATACAGATTCCAATGCGAATACTGCAACAGATAGCAACAATCCGGATAATAGCGGGAATAAAACAGATAATAACAGCGCTGTCGATGGTGACGATCAAACGAACAACAGTGGAAATGCAGCCGAGAATGAGGGCGACGATGCAGCAACCGGCGCTAAACCGGATGAGACAGCTGATTTTACCGCAATGAAGCCATCGTACTTGCCGGATGGTGTTGAGGAGCCGGAGTTAGTTGACATTGTGTTTGGCGGCAACCCAGGTTTGATGCTTCGCTATTCGGGCGATTACAGCTACACGCTTATTCAAACGGAGCCAAAAGACCAGGCCGCTTCAATCGTTCCTGGTATGATGGTGGATCTCGGATTTACAATGGGGCAGCTAAGCGGCGATGAGCAGCTGACGCTGGTTTGGACCTATGAGGGCCATCAATTCCGCCTCACCAGCGCGAATCTTCCTGAATCCGAAATGATTAAGGTGGCGCAGTCGGTACAGGGCGAAATAGGGAAATAAAACGGATAAACAGACGATTTTCCAAGACGTACTAGCCATTTTCAGGTATCGTTTCATTGACAGTCTCAGCAGCAAGGTTTAACATTATTCCTATTGATGTTTGCTGCTCGGACTGTTGTGGCTGCCAGATAAGGGGAAGGTGAACGGCTTGGATTCGTATTATCGCCCGACTAGGGTTGAATTGTCACTTGATGCATTAAGACATAATTTACAGGCTTTTCGAAATGCAATTCCGCAGGAATGCAGACTCATGGCCTCTGTTAAAGCGAATGCTTACGGTCATGGGGCGGTAGAGATAGCTCGGGAAGCTGAACGATTTGGCGTAGACTATTTAGGTGTAGCTTTTCTGGATGAAGCATTGCAATTGCGTAGGGCAGGCATCCAAACCCCGATTCTTGTACTTGGATTCGTGGCAGCGGATGCTTTGTCTGTCGCAAGGGACCATGATGTTACGATAAGTCTCTTTCGCGAAGATATTATCGAAGCGGCTGCAAAGCTGCCGCCTGACAGCAAAGGCCGCAAACTAAAAGTACATGTAAAAATGGATTCCGGCATGGGCCGGCTTGGCGTAATCGGAAAGGATGCGGTCCTGTCCTTTATCCAGAAAGCCATGCAGGTGCCTCAGCTTGAAGTTGAGGGTTTATTTACTCATTATGCGCGTGCAGATGAGGCAGATAAAAATTACACGATGATGCAATACGACAGATTTCGTGAAGTAGCAGAATATGTGGAGCAGCAAGGCTGGCCAATTCCTATTATTCATGCAGCGAACAGCGCTGCGGGAATTGACACACCGCAATGGACGGGAGGTATGCTGCGCCTTGGTGTTAGCATGTACGGCTTATATCCGTCTGATGAGGTGAATCAGCAGCGCATTGCGCTAGAGCCGGTGATGACACTTAAGACGGAAGTCGTTATGGTAAAAACAGTGCCGGCGGGCTGGGGAATCAGCTATGGTACGCGATATGTTTCGGAAGGGGAAGAACGTATCGGAACACTGCCTATTGGGTATGCAGACGGGTATAGCCGTATGCTTACGGGTAAAGCCCATGGACTTGTACGCGGTGTGAAGCTGCCGATTCGGGGTACGATATGTATGGATCAATGCATGATTGCGCTTGATGCTGCAGTTTCGGAGACAGAGATGCCTGTTGAACCGGGTGAAGAGGTCGTGCTTATAGGCCGACAAGGCGATTCGGTTATAACAGTGGAAGAAGTGGCAAAGCAGCTCGACACGATAAACTATGAAGTAACTTGTATGCTTGCTGCGCGTGTACCTCGTATTTATGTAAACGACGGCCGTGTTACAGCCATTCAAAACCCCATAGCTCAGACATAATTCGGATTGGTAATTGTTTCTTTTTACAATTTTTCGTATATGAAGAGGATTTTCGCCAAATATCACGAATGTAGTAATGAAGATGATCAATAAAGGCTATACATGAAAACATACAGCATATTTGATATACGGCTATCATAGATATGTTGAAGTATAGCGACGGCAATATATTGTCATAATGTGTACTAAGGTTATGGAAAAGTTTTGGGGGTGCGAGTTCGGTGGCCAATGTACAAAATACCAAAAGAATCATGATTAGCCTGCCAGATCATTTGCTGGAGGAGGTTGACGGGATTGTAGCCAAGGAAAACTCCAACCGCAGCGAATTTATTCGGCAAGCCATGAAACTGTATTTGGTGGAGCGCAAAAAACGTCAAATCCGAGAATCCATGCAGCGCGGGTATATGGAAATGGCGAAAATAAACCTGAACATGGCCTCGGAAGCTTTTCAAGCGGAGGAAGAAGCAGATCATACGTTAGGCCGTCTCGTTAGCGGGGTGTAGAGGTTGATTGTAAAACGTGGTGATGTTTTTTTTGCGGATTTATCGCCTGTCGTCGGATCGGAGCAGGGCGGAGTTCGCCCCGTACTGGTCATTCAAAATGATATCGGAAACCGATTCAGTCCAACGGTCATCGTTGCTGCGATAACGGCACAAATCCAGAAGGCGAAGCTGCCTACCCATGTTGAAATGGATGCAGCAGCTCATGGCTTTGACCGCGACTCCGTTGTGCTTCTCGAGCAGATTCGTACCATTGATAAGCAAAGATTAACGGATAAAATTACGCATTTGGATGATGAAACGATGCGTAAGGTGGACGATGCTTTGTTAATAAGCGTGGGATTAATTGATTTTTAATGAGTGAAGGCTATTTAGCATTTTGAAGGGGCAGCCTTCAGCTGAATGCCTTTTTTTGTCGCCTTTTACTGGATTTTGTTGAATTCGGAAAAATAATGATAGACAAATGAAAGTTGTATTTGCTATTATGAACTCAATTAGTTTTGCAAACCTATATATGAGCACTATTATGCGAAGAACGCACGCAGTACGCCTTAGATGGCTGCTGGTGCGTTCTTTTTTTTATGCTCAGAGGGGAGTGGCGATGAAGAAGAGAAGGAATGCCATTATCAGTCTGACAGCCGCAGTGCTTTCTGCCAGCTTAGTTTACGGCATGTACGAGCTGCAGCGCATTCAGATTGAAAAAGAGAAGACGGTAGCTGTCCTCGTACCGAAGCGCTTTATTGGGGCAGGAGAGCGGCTTAAGGAAAGTGATCTTGAGTATAAAATGGTTCCGCAGACCGCTTATATTCCGGACATGATCATTAAGCTGGAGCAGGCTGCCGGGAAGGAAACGATTATTCCTCTGGGCAAGGGGGAGCCGCTTTTGCTTTGGAAGGTCGACGATTTTTATTTACAGCCCAGACGAACGGAATCTACCTTTCAAATTCCGAAGGAGTACATCCGTTCCATTTCGAACGGAATTAGGGCAGGGGACAAGGTACAGCTTTTTGTTTCGGGAGAAGGGGCGCCCTCTGATCGACTCTTCACTCAAGCGGTAACCGTAGCCTCGGTGAAGTCATCGGGTAACGTCGAGATTGATAATATCGAGAACCCGAATTTATTTTCACGGGCAGAGGGCAATAAAGAGCAAATGTACGCATCCAGGCGCGAAGCAAACGGAATGATTGATTATTTGAATTTAAATTTAACGGAGGAGCAATGGCTCCAGTTGGACGGCTTGTGTAAGGGAGGCACTTTGAAGCTAGTCGTTGCCTATAGTCCGGAATCGCTTGACTTGGAGATGGGCGAGGGGGCTGATTGAAGGTGAATGGAACATTGGCGCCACATGCTGTTTTTATTGGCACAACCCCTAATATCGGAACGACGGCAGCGGCTTTTGCTGCTGCCTATCGGATGGGAGAAGCAAGCGGCAAGCCGATTGGATTTTTATGCCTTAACCTCAAGAGTGCGAAGATTCATCGCTATCTCGGCGTTGACGAGCCGCTTGCCACGCTGGACAAGCTGCGTCCGGAGCTGCGTTCCTATACGTTGACGCCGGATAAGCTGCGCAGAGCCGCATATCCTGTACCGAGTCAGCCGAATGTGCAGGTACTGTTCGGCAATCTCTTGAGAGACCAAGCCGAGTATTTTACGCCGGAAGAAGCGGATCACTTGCTGACAATCGCAGAACAAACCTTTGCGTTTGTTGTCATCGATGTTGGCGCTTATTGGGACAATGCTGCGACGATTTGCTCGGTTCGAAGGGCAGGCTCACGTATTCTCGTCACCACGCCAGCCTTGTCCCATTTTCAAGAAGATGGCAGACGCTGGATTGGACAGGTTTCGCCTTTATTCGGGATTGCTCCCGAGCAGTACGATTCAGTCATCATCAATGGACCATGGAGAAATGGAGGTTATCAGATGAAGCATATTTGTAAAGAGCTTGGCACAACGGCACTCGGTCAGCTGCAATTAAGCGAGCCTGTCTTTAGCCAATTGGATAACGGTACGTATGCGGGGTGGCTGAAAACGGATATTGAGGGCAGGCAAACGATGAAAGAGCCGGCGAATACAATCATGCGGCGGCATGGAATCCGAAGCATGGCGACATCCATAGCTGTGCAGCCATGGTATCGCAAGCTGCTTTCCCATCGCAATGGTACAAGCTCGTGACCGGGCAGCAAAATCGGTTCTCACCCTCTGATTTTGCTGCCCAAATGCAATCGGAGCGGGAGAAACGTGATCAAGAGCCGGCTGCGCCTTACCAGGCAGCAGATGCACAAGGAGAATTCGCGAGCCTAGCGGATGATATCCGATCTTATTTAAGCACTCCGCACGGGCTGAGTGAAGAAGACCGCAGGCAATATAGCGAGACACTCAATCGTGCAGTGCTAGGGTATTCGCAGGAGCGGGAGCAGGTGCTGGCGGTCATTACGGATCGGCTGATCCGGCTGCGTATCCACAGTACAGCAAATGTACAGCATCCTTATCAAACGTTAGCCGAGGCTTTGTTCGCGGAGGTCATTGGACTGAATGTATTGGAATTAGTGCTCGCAGATAAGGACGGCTTGGAGGAGATACAGGTTGTGGGCGTACAGATCTTCATTGTGAAAAATGGTATTACGGAGCCTTCCGCTTATCGCTTTGACAGTATCCGCGAGGTAGAACGAATTCAGCAAAATTTGGTTTTGTACAATAATGACCGCATTAATCCGCGGAAGCGTTGGGCAGAAGTCATGCTGCGGGACGGATCACGCGTAACGATGACGGGATTTGGTTTTACAGCTAGCCCGACCTTGACGATTCGCTTCTACACCGTGCGCAGCTTTAGTCTGGAGACGCTGGGCAAGCCGGCTTACAATACGTTGAACGAACGGATACAGGACATACTCAAGGCGATATTGGCTGCACGATTTAATATCGTTATCATTGGTCCAACGAATTCAGGCAAAACCAATCTGATGAAGGCGCTGATTGCAGAGCTTCCCGATGAAGAACGGATTATTACGATCGAGGGGCGATTTGAGATGATGCTCGGGCGGGACTTCCCAAGCAAAAACGTGGTGGAATATATGACAGATGAAGAGGATAGCTATCATCGTTCGGATCAGGCCTTCAAACTCGCGCTTAGGCAATCTCCTCAGCGTATCATTCATGCCGAAATTCGAGACTTAGACGCGAACATCTACGTTCGTGCTTGTACCCGAGGACATTCAGGAAGCATGACAACCGTGCATGCGAATAGGCTGGAGGATGTTCCGGAGGCCATAACCGATATGTGCATGCTTGATGGCAGAGGCATGAATGCTGAACGGCTGGCAAAACGCATCACGCAATATGTGACGGAGATCGGTATTGAAATGAGCTACCTGCGAGGGCGACGAGTCATTAGCCGCATTGGTGAGCTGTGCTGGGAAGATGGACAAGCGCATGTGAGGGACTGGGTGCGGTTCGATGAGGCGATAGGTAAATGGCTGTTCCCGGTGCCGCCATCCGAGGCTGCTGCTTGCCGGCTGGCTGCGGGAGGCGTCCGTCATGAATGATCTATCTGCCGCAGCGCTGGCCGGGTTATTATTTTGCTTTATATATATCGCCATATTTAATCTGCTCCTGCTCTGGTCGAGGGAGCAGCAGCTAGTCAGCAAGCTGACATATCGAACAAATAGCAGCTTGCGTATACGGGCAGCGGAACGCTTTAAGCGGTATGAATGGCTTCACCGGCATTTGTCTGATTTGCTGGAAACGCTGCGTTTGCAAGTAACACCGGCTTCCTTCGTGTATATATCCGGTTTGCTGTTACTGGCCGGTATCGCTGCCGGCGGCATTTTCTTTCAAAGCATCAAAGGGACATTGTTGTTTGGCATATTATTAGGTTCATTGCCCTATACAGTTCTAAGGACGCTGCTCGTTCACCGTCGCATGCAAACGCAAATGGATTTTTTGCCTGCGGTAGAGCTTTTTTATCAATGCTATCTCGTAACAGGCGAGCGGCAAGTACGGGTAGCGCTGCAGCGCACGGTTGAGGAGCGAAGATTGCTAGGTCCGATGCAATCGGTATTCGAGCAGCTGTATCGCAATTTGTCTGTACGAGGCGATGACGAAGCCAGCCTGAGACTGCTTGCTTCATCGCTAGGTCATTTGTGGGCGGATTATTTCGTTCATATTATACGAGTGGCGCTTGTGGAGGGAGTATCTGTAACGGATAGCTTAAAGGAGCTCCTGACCGATATGCGTAAAGCAAGACGCGCTAATGAGCAGGAGCGCAATCGGCTGTTGGAGATACGCGTAGCTAATTTTTCACCGATTTTGTTCCTCGCTTTATTTATCGGAATCAATCTGCGGTACAACAAGGATAACGCCTACTATTATTATGTCGTTGATGCAATGGGCCGGGACATGCTGCTCAATGCGGCAGTGCTGATTTTTGCGTCATTCCTGATGGGGTTATGGCTTTCTCGCAAAAAAATGTGAAAGGAGACCGTGAATGCCGGCGTGGACAGAGGGAACGTTTAGGTTTGCGTTATTAATTGGTCAGTGTATATTCGGAACGGCAGCGATTTATGCGTTTCTGCAGCTTTGGCCCGAGCGCCCTGCCAGGTGGAAGCATCTGACTGTCGTAACCGGTTGGCGTACGAGACAGGTGCCGGATAAATGGCTGCGCCTGGCCCTTGTTTCAAGGCAGCAGGCCTCCTTTATGGAAAGGGAGCTCCTGCTTGCCGGCTGCGGAATAACGGCAGACGCAGCTTGGTATGTTCTGGCAAGGCGAGCGCTATTTTTCTTAATTGGCGTGTTGATTATGATTGTTGCTGTATGGCATAGGCGACTAGATGCGTATATGCCAATCACCTATGTCGGTCCCGGCTTACTTTTAATTATGCTGTTGATTTATATCGACTTGGAATGGCTGCGCTCTATTCGGAGAATGCGAGCGCTGCAGGTGACCAAAGAAATTTTTGTGATCAGCAAGCAGCTTCTTTACTTATCGGACTCGTCGCTCCATATTCATGCGAAGCTGCTTCGCTGTATCCCTTTTACTAGGGCGATACGCATTGATTTAGAGCGTCTTCTCGCCGAATGGTATCACGATGCGTCAGGTGCTCTTCAGCGTTTTAAGCAACGATTGGGGACGGAAGAGGGCTTAAGCTTTGTTGAAACACTCGATGCGCTTCGTTTGCACGAGAGCCCGCAATATTATGAGCTGCTCCGCGTAAGAATCGAAGATTATAAGGAGAAAATCGACCTGGCCAAAGAAAGCCGCAAGGAATCCACCTCCTACATTTTATTTGTTATCGCGGGCATACCGATTTTGTATACCTTCCAGATCTTTATTTACCCTTGGGTAAGGGAAGGACAGAAGCTATTTCAATCCCTTAATTAAAATCATTCATTAGCGGAAGGAGGTGACAGCATGCGCAACATATTGATGACCGTAATGATGCTTGTGGTCGTGATCGTCCTGTTCAACACGATTATCGCCCAGGATACGACGGGAACAAGCAGTCAAATCGAGACGCAAGGAACATCGGCAAACACACGAATCAGTCAGATGCTTCCGTAATAACTCTGAGCTATATTGGTCAATCCTGGCGGAGGTGTTTATTTTGCGTGGAATACTAATCTCGATGCTGCTGCTAATCACTGTACTCATTTGCTATCAGGCTTTCGCCGAGGGCGACACAGGCTTGAAGCAGCAAATGGATGGCGCCGGCAGCTCGATCAGCACGCACATCCGAGGCATGAGCCCGTGAAGCAAATCTTAATATTTGTCCTGTTTGCCGCGCTAATGTGCTGGCTCATGTTCTCTCCGATCTATAAGCATGTCCTTATTGTCAGACAAGCGGTTTTGCAGCAAGAGGTTGATTATTTACTGGAAATAGGGGCGAGCGGAACCTATGGCTATATCAGTGAAGATATGCAAGAGCAGTCTAGGCAGCGCTTGGCTCGCTTTGGAATGCGGCCAGACGATATTATATTTGAGCTGGCTGCGACAAGCGGCCTTGCAGCGACGAATCCTAATGCGCCGCTGCTGCGAGGGACAGGAATATCGTTAACGATGAGCTACCCCTACGAGGATTTATTTGAAATTGATCGCTTAATTGGCTTGACGCCACCTCTCCCGAATGAGCGGATGCGGGCGTTTGGCATGAAAATGAGCGAATATGTGCCATAAACGGAGGAAGCGGGTGAATCGATGTACAAGCTGCTGCTTATCGTCGTTATGATGTCGATCTGGCTTTCGATTCATCTGCTGCAGGTAGAGGAAGAGCTTGCCATGAAAACCTTGTTTCAAGGCAAGCATGCTGTCAATCGAGCAGCGCATGCGGCGGCACAGCAGCTTGATATGGGGGCGCTTGGGGAAGGGATACTTTCCCTTGCACCCGATAAGGCCGCAGCTGCGGCAGCTTTGTATTTACAGGAAAATTTGCAGCTGGATGAAAGCGGCACGCCGCTTCCGGGATCTTTTTTGAAGCAGCCGGTTGAGCTGGTCCTGTTTAAGATTGTAAATGCTGACGAGACCTTTCCGTATACGTATAAGAATGAGGCTTATGATTATGAGGTAACTTTAAAGCGGCCGGGAGTCGTGATCATTGTTCATATGGTTTATCCACGCGCCTTTCAGGTATTGGATCCCATTGAATGGAATATTAAGGGGGCGGCTGAGCTCGTCGCAGGTTGACGAAAAATGGGAAAATTGGTGTAATAAGAGGAGGGTTTTAAAATATAAGAAAGTATAAAATTCAACCTTATACGTTGCTTATATTTCACCGCGAAACGAGCTTTTGCCGCCAAGGACGGCATCAGCCGTTTACGCTTGGTATAGGAGTTGATTGTTAAATGATGGATATTGTGGCTGATGTTCCGGCTGAGCTCATTAATCAGCGAATTGGAAGTTTGCAGGCCGTTATGCAAGCGGAGGGCATTGATGCGTTTCTTCTTACTCAAAATGTTGATCTTTATTATTTTAGCGGATCGATGCAAAATGGATACTTGTTTGTTCCAAGCACCGGCGATGCTACCTTTTACGTTCGGCGCAGTGTTCAGCGTGCCAAGCTGGAGACCGCGGTTCAGGTAGCAGAGCTAGGTGCTTTTCGGCGATTTGGGGAAACGCTGGCACAGCAATACGCGTATTTATTCGGTAAAGGAGCGGGTCTGCGAATTGCAGCAGATCTGGATGTGCTGCCGGCACAGCTTTACTTAAAGCTGGCTGAACTGCTTGGTTCCCCTGCGCATTGCGAAATGGTGGACGGTACCGCCCACATTCGCAAAATACGCATGATAAAATCGGCATGGGAAGTGAGCCGAATCGAGGCGGCCGCAGAAGTTGTAGCGGAAGCGCTCAGCGCTTCGCTGCATGTGCTGAGAGAAGGGATCAGCGAGCTGGAATGGATGGCCCGCGTTGAATACGAGCTTCGTATACGTGGTCACATCGGCTTAATGCGCATGCGCGGCTACAATCAGGAGATTACGACCGGTATGGTCATTTCGGGAGCGGCAGCGGCTGTCCCGACGTATTTTGACGGGCCTGCAGGCGGGCTTGGTCTTGGAGCGGCTTCGCCCCAGAGCGTAAGCCGCTCGATTATTAAGCGGAACGAGCCAATAATGATTGATATTGGCTGCTGCGTGGATGGTTATGTAATCGATCAGACTCGTACGGCAGTTATTGGAAAGCTGCCTGCGGCGCTCCAGCATGCCTATGAGGTATCGGAGTCGCTGATGGCTTTGACCGAGAAGCTGATGGTTCCCGGCACGGCCTGCTCAAAGCTTTACGAGGCTGCTCTTGAAGGCTGCGCGGCAGCCAAGCTGACTGAGAACTTTATGGGTTTTGGCGCAGATCAAGCGAAATTTCTGGGACATGGCATCGGACTGGAAATTGATGAATGGCCGGTGCTCGCCAAGGGCTTTCACACGCCGCTGGAGCCGGGAATGGTTATTGCGGTTGAACCGAAATTCACTTTTCCGGGCCAGGGCGTGGTAGGGATTGAGAACAGCTACCTCATCACAGAACTGGGGTCAAGAGCGCTGACTCGTACCAAGCCAGAGCTTATAGTGCTGCCGTAAATAAGAGGAGGAGATTCATCCATGGATCGGGAGCTAACAAGAAGGCTGCATCGGGATTATATTACGGTTTACCGTATTAGCGAGCTTATTTCGAATGGTATTTTTCTTGCTTTGATAATTGCTTATTTCACCTGTGCGTTAATTTGGGAATGGACGTTAGTACCTGGATGGATCGCACTGTCCGTATTTATTATTTCACTTGTGTTGTTTACTTGGATTATTCCGCAAATGAAATATACGCGTTTTCAATATGAGCTGTTTGAAGATGAGCTGGAAATCCAATCCGGCCTTGTCTTTTTGAGCAACGTGCTTGTCCCGATGGTTCGCGTGCAGCATGTCGAGCTTGAAAGCGGACCGCTTATGCGCAAATATGATTTAGCCAGCGTTTCCATTGTAACGGCCGCAACTACGCATCGGATTAGCGGTCTTAAGCTAGCGGAGGCGCAGCAGTTGAAGCGGCAAATCGGCGTCTTGGCTAAGGTGGATGATCAAGATGAATAATCGCCGCACGCTTCATCCCATTTATATATTGTTTGGCCTGTTGAATACGATCCGCGGCTTCATTCCTTTTATATTAATCGGATTATTGAAGGGAACGGATTTTGCAGGACTGGAATGGTACTGGTATGCGGGCGCCGGTGTGCTCTCATTGATCATTCTTGCCTTCAGTTATCTAGAATGGATGCGCTTCGGCTTCTGGCTGGAGAGCGATCGGATTATTATTCGCAAAGGCTGGCTGTTTAGGGATGAGAAGACGATTTATTATACTCGCATCCATTCGGTTAACGTAGAGCAGCCTCTTATTCAGCGCATACTCAAAGTAGCGCAGGTGAAGATTGAGACACCTGGCGGCAACAAGAAGGCAGACGGTATTTTGCCAGCGCTGGCCCTTAAAGAAGCGAACGCTATTCAGCACATGCTCAAAAAACAAGCCTCGGCGGTTGTTCAGCCGGAAACTCAAGCAGATTCAGTTAGCATAGACAACCAGAATCAAGCAGCTGATTCGCGGGTGGTAGTCAAGATAAACCATAAGCAGCTCGCGCCAGAAACTGCAGACGAAGAGGTCTCGCATAAACCCTCATTTACGCTGCATGCGGGACAGCTGCTTCAGGCAGCCGCAACCTCAATGAATTTCGGGCTCGTTGCGGCTTTTATGGCGGGTTTGTATTCTTTTGCAAATGATATTATTAATCAGCTGCTGCCGGATCATTTTTTCGAAACGGTCGTAGAGGACTCTACGAACCTAATGCCAAGCTATTTCATTATTGTATTTATTGTCATCGCAGGAATAGGCTTTGCATGGCTGCTCTCCATTGTTTTGTATGTGTTTAAATACAGCGGCTTTTCTGTCAAAAGAGACGGCATGCAAATTTCCGTTTCGTACGGTCTGCTTGAGAAGAAGTCTTTTGTGTTTGACCCCAAAAAGGTGCAGGCTGTCATCGTTAACGAAGGACTGCTAAGGCAAGTTTTCGGTTATGCAGAAATTCAGCTTCAAATTGTGTCTTCAGACAAGAAGGAACAGCTTATGCTGCATCCCTTTTTAAAGCGTTCCGATATTCAAAAGGTGTTGGATGATTTTGTGCCGCAGGTGAAGCATTCCCCGGTGAAAGCCTTGGCAGGAGCCCCAAAGCGCGCGTTCCTTTATTATGTTAGAGTCGAACTGCTGCTGGTGCTTTTGTTATGCGCAGCTGCTGCATTCTTTCTGAAAGAAGACGGGTTATGGTTTTTGCTGCTCGTACCGACTGTCGTTTGGTGGAGAAGAAGCTGCCATCTCGCGGCCGGCGTCAGCTTGGATGATGGACAGCTCACGCTTCGCAGGCGATTCTTATCGAGAACCACTTATTTGATTCGGCGTCCGCAAATTGTAACGATGCGGGTGAACCGCTCCATTGGACAACAGCGCAAGCAGCTGCTAACCTTGTCGGTTCGAGCGATGGGGAGTCCCTTTGAATACAGAGTGAAATGCCTTGACCGCGCAGATGTAGAGCCTGTTTGGCGATGGTACAGCCGCAGTCAAAGCAGATAATAGAAAATTGAATACTTTTCAACAGCTGCAGAAGTGCTTTCGCTTCCGCAGTTTTTTTATCGTGTAAAAAAATTTTGAAGTGAAATGAACGAATACAAGAAGCTATCCGTCTAAGCTGTATAAACGAACATAGTAAGGGAGGTCCAGCGCTCGTGCATGACGAGACGAAGCTGATTAAGCAGGCGGTTCGCGGAGACACCCGAGCGCTCTCTGAGCTGCTGCGGCAGCATTATTCTTTTTTATATCAATATTTGCTTAAAGTAACGATGCACAAAAGCCGTGCGGAGGATGTCACGCAGGAGACGATGCTGAAAGCGATTGAGAAAATAGCGACGTTTCAGGGGAAAGCGAAATTTTCGACTTGGCTCATTACGATCGCTTCGAGAATCGTTATTGACCGTATACGCCGAAGCGAGCTGGAACGGCATTGGCTAAAAGAGGAGCAATCGCTTAGGTCTATACGCTACGATACTTTGCAGCGAGGAGAGGAATGGACGGAAGCGCTGGAAGCATTAGGCCAGCTAAGCAGCGATATTCGGATTCCGGTGCTGCTCAAATATTATTACGGCTATGCGCAGGAGGAAATTTCCATGATGCTGGACATTCCCGTTGGGACTGTAAAATCCAGGCTGCACAATGGTTTAAAGCAATTGCGAAAGGAGCTGACAGAGCATGAAGAAGCCTAAAGAGGAGTTAGATGATCAGCAGTGGTTCAACGATCAGATCAAGAACACAATCACGCGGTTTGATGCTTCGCATAGGCCGGATGTTCCTGAGCTGCAGCAATTCGAGGTATTTGTGGATAGGCATAAGCAGGAAACGAAGAAAAAGCTGCGAAAAGAGCTGATGCTCTTGTGGGCTGCAGCTTGCTTTATATTCGCCTTAATGCTTTGGATGATTGATCGTAATTGGATATGGTTTGCTATTCTTCAAGCCGTTGTTGCAGCATGCGGAATTGGTTATGTCAGCTTAACGTTCGGCTTAAGGAAGGTGCGCGAATGGAAGAACTGAAGGTTATGCCGATTTGGTTTTGGGTTTTGCTCATTATTGTCTTAATTGCACAGTCAACCTGGTTATTTATAGACGCGCGAAAGCGGGAAAGCATGCCATGGTTGTGGGGGATATGGGGTTTAATACAAGTGCCTATGCCGCTTATCTTTTATTTCCTCATTGTTCGAAGCGGCTGGTTTAAGCGCGTGAGACGCAAGGATAATAAGTGATGCGCTGAGCGTTGATATGAAAGAGGGGGTTATTATATGAAGGAAGAGATCGTATTATCTGAAATCTTACCTATTATTGCGCCGATCATCGTTATTCAGTTGATTCTAATGACCGTTGCATTGGTTCTATGCGCAAAGGCGGAGAGCACGCGCGGTCCTAAATGGATTTGGGTTCTGACCATCATATTTGTTAATCTATTTGGGCCGATTGCTTTCTTTATTGCCGGAAGGAGGAATGAGGGATGACGGAGCTTCTCCAGGTAAGGGGCTTAACCAAAACCTTTGGTACGTTTAAGGCGGTTGCAGGCATTGATTTTTCCATAACCGAAGGGCACTGCGTTGCGCTGCTTGGTCCTAACGGGGCAGGGAAGACAACGACGATACGAATGATTACGGGATTGCTAAAGCAGACAGCGGGCCAAATGGTTTTCCAGGGCTCTGTTCAAGCTGGCAAGCATCGCGAGCTAATCGGCTATTTGCCGCAATCCCCTAGCTTTTATCCTTGGATGACAGGCTACGAATATATCGTCTACGCTGGGAAATTATGCGGCCTAAGCTCCGCTTCCGCTCAAAAACGAGCAAAAGAGCTGGTAGAACGGGTCGGAATTTCCGGTGCTGCTAAGAGACGCATTGGCTCCTATTCGGGAGGAATGAAGCAGCGGCTGGGCCTTGCTCAAGCACTCGTCCATCAGCCCAAGCTGCTCGTTATGGATGAGCCGGTCTCCGCGCTGGATCCGCTCGGGCGCAGAGAGGTGCTTGAACTGCTGCGAGATCTGAAGCAAGAAACGACGGTGCTCTTCTCGACGCATGTTTTGCATGATGCGGAGGATCTGTGCGATGACGTCATTATCATTCGAGACGGACAGGTCGCGCTGCAAGGGTCGATCGAGACCATTCGGAAAGAACATCGTAAACCGATTATCGAGCTGCAGCTCGAAAGGGACACTCACTCGGAGCGTTGGTTATCCTCTTTTATAGAAAGAAGTAATCTCGAGACAAAAACAGGGAAAAAGACTAGTTTATTCGAAGCGGCCGAGCTGCAAAACAGGACAGGCCGTTTTACCGTTAACGACGTAGACGCTGCAAGGAGCTGCCTGCTGGAGGAGCTGTCGCGAGAGCAAGTCAAGTTCAGCAGCCTGGCCGTGGGCCATACCTCATTAGAGGACTTATTCATGAAGGTGGTGAGCTCATGAGAAGCGAAACGATGGAACGCATAAGCCTAAGTCTACCTCAAGCGCCCTTATCCTCAGGTTTTTACCGTTACATGGTCATGGTTCAAAAAGAGCTGCTAGAGCTTGTACGGAGCTACAAGTTATTATGGGTGCCGCTTATCTTTGTTTTGCTAGGCATTATGCAGCCGGTGTCGACTTATTACATGCCCGTCATCTTAGAGCATGCCGGAAGCATGCCGGAAGGAACGGTTATTGAAATTCCAAAGCCGCTGGGCGCGGAGGTGTTAGCGCAAACGCTTCAACAATTCGGTACGCTGGGCGTACTTGTGCTCGTGCTCGCCTGCATGGGCACGGTATCTGGTGAGCGTAATAGCGGCGCGGCATCGCTCATTCTTGTGAAGCCGATTTCTGTACTTTCCTACATCGGCTCCAAATGGACGTCTATGCTGCTCCTTGCCTGGGGTTCGCTTACCGCAGGATATTTGGCCTCATGGTATTATACTGGACTGCTGTTCGGCGAGGTTCCATTCTCAGGTGTGTTAAGCAGCCTGCTTGTGTACGGTTTATGGCTTTCCTTTGTTATGGCGATAACTCTTCTTTTCAGCTCATTGCTCCGGAGTCCGGCCGCGGCTGCTTTTTCAACGCTTGGCGGAGCAGTTGCGCTGTCCTTGTTGGCAGGCCTCTTCCCTAAATTTATGGGATGGAGTCCTGGTTCGTTAAGCGGCTTCGCTTATGAATCTGTTGTTACGGGTATAGCAAATACTAGTCGATTCGGCTGGGTGATAGCTTCCACAATAGTATGCATAGCAGCGGCAGTAAGCGTTTCTGCAGCATTCCTTCGAAAAAGTTCGGCTGTTGATTAAAAAAATGTCAGTCTATTAACTCTCTTCGATTGGACACCGCTATCATTTTTTAGTAGGATAGTAGTGAAAGAATCAGCGGCGAAGAAACGGGAGTTGAAGACGATGCTACAGCTAGGCACAAAGGTCGTCATTGTGGCTGACCAATATGAACAAAACCTTCCCATTGGGGAACATGGTTATATAATAGCGTACGATCGAAACGCAGATAATGTCTTTGATTATGTGCTGCGGGTTCCTTCGGCGAATCGCAATTTCCTCATTCCAGATGAGGACGTCGAGCTTGAAGAGGTGCTCATTCAAGATGAGGTTGACCGCATTGAGCGTGAGGCTCTAATTGATTTTGCACTCGCTACGCATAACGAGGAATTATTTAAGCGGATTATGAACGGCGGGAATGAAACGGAACCGGAACAGGACAATACGGCCAAGGAACCTCTCAGCCCTGCAGACTTTATTCGGCAAGTAAATTTAAAGGCTTGGATTTAAATCGCAGCTGCATATAGCGGGCTGTTCTGCATGTCACTTGCTGACTGCGGAACAGTCTTTTTTTTGTTGAGTAAATGGAATCGGAAGAGCTTAGGGGCGTTGTTTGCCGTTTTCATTGATGTTCGCCATGTAAGTGAGATATAATAGGAAGAATGATTACAGGAATAGGAAAGGAAGAATACCTGATGAGCATTACGCCCAAGGATGTAGAGCATGTCGCCAGGCTGGCGCGGTTAGAGCTTTCCGATTCGGAGAAGGACCAGTTTACGGAGCAGCTCAATGCGATTTTGAAATATGCAGAAAAGCTAAACGGCTTGGACACGGACAATGTTGATCCGACCAGCCATGTGCTTCCGATTACGAACGTTATGCGTGCGGATGAGAATCGGCCGTCGCTGCCAATCGAGAAGGTTTTGCTGAATGCGCCTGATGATGAGGATGGACAATTTAAAGTACCTGCGGTACTTGAATAATAAGAATGGGTTTTATTTGAAGGGAGGAACTACTGTTGGCACTGTTTGATTTGCGCCTGCAGGATGTACATAACAAGCTTAACAATAAGGAACTATCCGTTTCTGAGCTGGTTAGCGCATCATATGCGAGAATTGCGGAAACCGAGCCTGCTATTAAGGCTTTTATCACATTGAACGAAGAAAATGCACGCTTGCAGGCTTCCGAGCTGGACAAGCAGCAGCAAGAAGGCGGCGAACGCGGTTTGCTGTTCGGTTTGCCGGCGGGAGTAAAGGATAACATCGTTACGGAAGGCCTGCTTACGACCTGCGCAAGCCAGTTTTTAAGCAATTACAATCCGATTTATGATGMAACGGTAGTTCGCAAGCTAAAGTCAGCCCAATCCGTAACGATTGGCAAGCTGAACATGGATGAATTCGCGATGGGCGGTTCCAATGAGAATTCGAGCTATTACCCGACACGCAATCCATGGAACACAGAGTATGTTCCGGGCGGATCAAGCGGCGGCTCAGCAGCATCGGTTGCAGCGGGTCAGGTATACTTCTCGCTTGGTTCCGATACAGGCGGTTCCATTCGTCAGCCGGCAGCATACTGCGGCATCGTGGGACTTAAGCCTACTTACGGGCTTGTTTCGCGCTTTGGCCTCGTGGCTTTTGCATCTTCACTGGACCAAATCGGTCCGCTTACCAAAAATGTAGAAGACTCCGCTTATGTGTTGCAAGCAATTGCTGGTTATGATGCGGGCGACTCTACTTCTGCGAACGTGGAGATTCCTGATTATACATCTGCGTTGACCGGAGATGTCAAAGGCTTACGCATCGGCGTACCAAAAGAATACCTCGGAGCGGGTATTGATCCGCGTGTGAAAGAAGCGGTGCTTCAAGCTCTAGCGGTATATGAATCATTGGGCGCAACATGGGAAGAGGTTTCGCTTCCGCATACGGAGTATGCGATTGCGACCTACTATTTGCTTGCTTCCTCGGAAGCATCCTCGAATCTGGCTCGTTTTGACGGCGTACGCTATGGCGTTCGTGCTGAAAATCCGGAAAACCTGATCGATTTGTATAAGAAATCACGCAGCGAGGGCTTCGGCGCGGAAGTGAAGCGCCGGATAATGCTCGGTACGTATGCGCTTAGCTCTGGATATTACGATGCTTATTACTTGAAGGCGCAGAAAGTACGGACGCTGATTAAACAGGATTTTGATCAAGTGTTCAGCCAATATGATCTGATTATCGGACCTACGGCACCTACGCCGGCATTCCGTATTGGGGAGCAAGTTGGGGATCCGTTAACGATGTATTTAAACGATATTTGTACAATACCGGTTAGCTTGGCAGGGGTTCCTGCTATAAGCGTACCGTGCGGTACGGCTGACGGCTTGCCGATCGGTCTGCAAATTATCGGGAAAGCGTTCGACGAGTCGACGGTGCTGCGCGCCGCTCATGCGTTCGAGCAGCACACGGAGCATCATAAACAACGTCCGCAGCTATAAGCGGTCATATATACGTTTACGGAAGGGATCGATACGAATGTCTGAACCGAACAAATACGAGACGGTTGTCGGGCTGGAAGTCCATGTCGAGCTGCATACGAATAGTAAGATTTTTTGCGGCTGCTCGACGGCTTTCGGCGCGCCGCCGAATACCCATACCTGTCCAGTATGTCTTGGGCATCCCGGCGTTTTGCCGGTATTGAACCGTCAAGCGGTTGAATACGCGATGAAGGCAGCAATGGCACTTAACTGCCAAATTGCAGATATTAGCAAGTTTGATCGAAAAAACTACTTTTACCCGGATTCGCCTAAGGCTTACCAAATATCGCAATTCGATCAACCGATCGGCGAGCATGGCTGGATCGATATCGAGGTAAATGGCGAAACAAAGCGAATCGGCATTACTAGGCTGCATCTTGAAGAGGATGCAGGAAAGCTGACTCACGTAGATGGCGGTTACGCCTCACTTGTCGATTTCAACCGTGTCGGTACGCCGCTAATCGAGATCGTGTCAGAACCGGATATCCGCACACCAGAAGAAGCGAAGGCTTATTTGGAGAAAATCAAAGCGATCATGCAATATTGCGATGTGTCTGATGTGAAAATGGAAGAAGGCAGCTTGCGCTGCGACGCGAACATCAGCTTACGTCCTTACGGACAGAAGGAATTTGGAACGCGGGCTGAGCTGAAGAACATGAACTCTTTCCGCGGTGTTCAGCGCGGACTTGAATATGAACAGTTCCGCCAAGCGGAAATTCTTGATGGCGGCGGCGAGGTTATCCAAGAGACGCGTCGTTTTGACGATGCGCTTGGGAAATCGTTCTCGATGCGCGGCAAGGAAGAAGCACATGATTACCGCTACTTCCCGGATCCAGATCTCGTGCAGCTGCACATCAGCGAGGAATGGAAGCAAAGCATTCGTGCAACGATTCCGGAATTGCCAGATGCGCGCAAAGCAAGATATTCGGCTGATTACAGCCTGCCAGCTTACGATGCCGAAGTTATTACTTCAACTAAGAAGCTTGCTGATTTCTTTGAGGAAAGCTTATCCTACACCAAGGATGCCAAAACCGTTTCGAACTGGATTATGGGCGATCTGCTTGGCTACTTGAATGCGAATGGCCAGGAAATTTCCGATGTGAAAATAACCGGACAAGGCTTAGGCGAAATGATCGGATTGCTTGAGAAAGGCACGATCAATGGTAAAATTGCCAAGACCGTATTCAAAGCGATGCTCGAATCCGGCAAGCTGCCACAGCAAATTGTCGAGGAGCAAGGTCTCGTTCAAATTAGCGATGAAGGTGCCGTACTGCAGATCGTGGATCAGATTATAGAAGCGAATCCGCAATCTGTCGAGGATTACAGAGCAGGCAAAGATAAAGCGATTGGTTTCCTGGTTGGCCAGATTATGAAAGCCTCCAAAGGGAAAGCTAATCCTGCACTTGCAAATAAGCTGTTAATTGAACGCTTGAAATAAGCGCAACCATACGTAAAGACGCGGTTCATCATCCGATGAATCGCGTCTTTCTTTTTGACCAATACTCGGTTTAGAAGACCTGTATGCTCCATTTGCTGCATACAATTATGTTACAATAGCGATTATGGAAAGGTCGGGATCGCAATGGAATTACATTCACTAAACAATCCTTGGAATATAAGTGAGCTTCATATTCTGCTAAGATTGATGCTTGCACTGCTGTTAGGAGGTCTCGTCGGATTTGAACGTGAGCAATCCAATCATGCGGCAGGACTCCGAACCAACATATTGGTTTGTTTAGGTTCTTGCTTGCTCATGCTGCTCTCTATGTATGGCTTTTCGGCTTTTGTCGATGAGCCGAATGTAAGGGTTGACCCCGCTCGTCTTGCTGCAGCTGTCATCACAGGGATTGGTTTCCTCGGGGCAGGTACAATATTGTTTACGGGCAAGTCGATAACAGGCTTGACCACCGCAGCTTCGCTTTGGGTCGTATCCGCGATTGGGTTAGCTGTAGGAGCGGGCTTTTATTTCGCTTCTGCAACCGCGACAATTATGGTGCTCGTCACGCTATGGGCTTTTAATAAGCTGGAGAAAAGGTATATTAGTGCGAAGAAGGAACATTTGATTAAAATAAAATCGAATGATTTGTCTCAAGCCATGATGGATATCAACAGCTTGCTGACAGATCGGAAAATCGTTATGAGAAAAATGCTGCTGGAGGAGTGCGAGGCTGATGAAAACGGCGGACAGGTTATGCTGCAACTCTATATTACGCTGCCAAAATCAGAAGCGCTGCTCGTTCTTCTCGATAGTATAAAGCATTTGGAGGGTGTACGTTGGGTCAGCTCAGAATAAAACGGATGAAAAACAGACTGCTCACTGTATTATTCGCGTTCCTGATGCCAGGAGCAGGACATATGTATACGGGGCAGCATCCGAAGGGATTAGTGCTTATTGCGGCTTTTTGGCTGGATTTGACAGCCATTGTGCGATTAGCTGATTCTGACGGCGGAAGACATTTACTGTTGATTGTTTATCTAGGCATCATGCTTCCAATCTTTTATTTTATAAGCGTATTCGATTCCTTGCAGAGCGCTGAGGCATTAAATCATAAACCAGTTGCGTTAAATCTCACGCACGGTGTTTTACTTTTAGCATCGGGAAGCATTATGCTTATTTTGGTAAGGCCCCCGCAGGCACTTTTGCCCTGGATGAATGAGCTTGCGGAGCTCTGCGTGGGTCCATTCATTATGATGACATCAATTATGCTGCTGTTACGTTCACGGAAAGGGTCGGTATCTATGTTTAAGCTAGGTCGTTTTACGGCTGCAGTACTTGTCCTCACCGTAGGAATATTGCTTTTGCTCGATCAAATTAATGGAAGAAATGATATTTCGCTACTTGGACAATGGTGGCCGGTCATATTTATCATATTAGGCCTTGAAATCATAATATTCAGCTTAAAATTTAAAGGAGCGGAGAAGAAGCTTAGATTAGATGTTGCAGGCGGAATGATTGCTTTAGTCATAACACTGACCGCATATGTCGTAACGCAATACGCAGATATTCCTTTTCGGTGGCTGGATCAATTTAATGTTGATCTAAACGGAGCGGCCGAATATGGAGAAGAAAAGGGCTTCCGTTACGATAAGGCAGTTATCAAAGTTCCCTTGGATGAAGCGGCATCACTCATTCGTATCGTTAATCCAAATGGACAAGTAACCGTTCGTACGGGTGACGTGCAGGAAATTGAGCTTTTGACGGCCGTATGGGTCGATGTCGCCGAAAAGACGGAAGCGGATGCCATAGCTGAGCAGTCAACGGTAAAAGTCAATCCCGGTGCGGAGGTTACCTTGGAGGCGAAAAGTCAGTCTTATGGAGCAAACGGCAGCAGAAAGCCTAGAATGAATATGATTATCACCGTGCCAATGTCTCTTTCTGATCAAGTGCAGGTGGAGGAAGAAGCTACGGAGACGCCGTTGCAACCGGACTTGAATAGTGTACTCGATGCGGCAAAAGAGAAGAGCCTGGAGATGCCATTTCCTATCGCTGAAGAAGAAGTAGATTCGAATATGCAGTTGGCAACGGATACAAATTCGGACGAGGAGACTGAGCCGACGCCTGAGACGACAGAGGAACCGAAGCCAGCTTTGAAGCTGAGCGTGGAATCAGATAACGGCTCCGTTGAAGTAAAGGAATTGGCTCTGCCGGGCGGCTTAGACATCCGAAGCAACAGCGGGATTATTTCTGTAAGCAACATTAACGGCGCATTAACCGTTAAAGGTAATAATGGAAGTATTACCGTTAACGGGATATCCGGTGATTCCAGCCTGGAGACGAAGAACGGTACGATTGCTGCAGCGAATATCAAAGGAAAGCTTTTTGCTAATACGCTGAATGGAAGCTTGGAAATCAAAGATATTAAAGGAAACATCGAGGCCGAAACGAAAAATGGTAAAATTAAAATGGACGGAGCTGGTGCTTCCGTAAAAGCGGATACGCTTAATGGCAGTATTGAGCTAAGCAGCGATACGGTTGGCGGCGATTGGGATCTGGACAGCTCAGTTGGCGAAGTAAAGCTCACGATGCCAGTGTACGGACATTTTACAGTGTACGGATCGGTAACTTTCGGTAATATTACAACGGAGCTGCCGCTGGAGGTAAGTAAGAAAACCATACGCGGAACAATAGGCGAGGGCACATTTCGAATTCAAATTAATGCAACGAACAGCATTGCGATCAAACAATTTGGGCGTTCCTAAAAAGGCGCTTTCATTGACAAACTCTTAAATTAGAACGTACAATAGCTGTAACTACTAAGGAAAGAAAGGCGTGAGGGGAATGGGAGCCAGCGTTAACTTAGCACTTGAGCAACTGAAGATGAATGGCGTCCGAATGACCCCGCAACGTCACGCCATATTAAGCTACTTGATGGACTCCATGTCCCATCCGACCGCAGATGAAATTTATAAAGCGCTCTCTCCAATTTATCCAAGTATGAGCGTGGCTACAATATATAATAATCTGCGTTTATTTGTAGAAGCTGGATTAGTGCGTGAGCTGACTTATGGCGATGATTCTAGCCGTTTTGATTCGGATTTATCCGATCATTACCACGCCATTTGCAAAAATTGCGGTTCAATCGTGGACTTTGATTATCCGCCGCTGCTTGAGGTGGAGCGTGCCGCTTCACGGGTGACGGGTTTTGTAGTTGAAGGCCACCGGATGGAAATATACGGGATATGCTCGACATGCAACACCACGTCAACGAAATAATTTACGCAAAGCCAAAAAAAAAAAGAACGTGCCGGGGAGCGCTTCAACGCTAATCTGCACGTTTTTTATTGAGACATAACAATTTTTAATTTTTCGCTTAGGAATCTGCTTATATATGAGAGAGTCGACTCCCATTGTTGTTATAAGACCATGACAAACGTTTAAGCTTGCCAGGAGAATACAGAAAGCATGTAGGAGAGTGATGACTTGGAAACGATTTATAACCGAGCGCCGCGCCCAAGAGGAAACCGAGGTGCCCGGAGCATAGTTTTTTTATTTTTGGCGGGAGTGTTGGCCGTATTTTGCTGGTACGGATATATGCGCTATATTCCAAACAACGAAAAGGCAGATCCGGAATATCAATCCGAGTTTCCGATTCTCATTCGTGGCGTAGAGGCCGAGCTGGGAGCAATTATTGAAAATAACGAAGTAAAGCTGCCTCTCCCCGTTCTCGAGCAGGTGCTTGGTCAGGACAAGCCTATCCGATATGAGCCAGATTCGGGCTCCATTATTTTAACCACGGCAAATAAAGTTCTGCATCTCAAAACAGATTCTTTATCGGCCACGATTAATCAAAAGCCTTATAATTTAACGATTACCGCTGAAAAAACGGGAGAGACGGTATACATCCCAGCAGCACCTCTAAAGGAACTATACGGGTTACATGTTGAATATAAGCAAGAAACGGGTACTGTAACTCTGTTATCCGAAGGGGATTCAATCCAATTAGGAGAAGCAGTAACAGAGAAGGACGCGGCTATACGTACCGAAGCAACGATCCGAGCACCCTTTTTACAAAAAGTGTCCCAAGGTCAATCGTTTAGAATTTGGAAGGAGCAGGATGGTTGGCTGCTAGTCCAGAGCAACGATGGTCTGACTGGCTACATGAATAAAAATGATGTGAAGCTGACGGACATCAGCCAAATTCCTTCTAAAGCTGAGGAGACCCCCTTCATCGCTTGGAAGGTGCTCGGAAACAAAATTAATATGACATGGGAAGCCGTTTACGACCGGAAGATCGATTCGGCTAAGATCCCTGCCATGCAAGGCTTGAATGTGGTTAGTCCAACATGGTTTGCGTTAGCAGATGATAAAGGAACGATTAAAGGCAAGGCTGATCCGGCTTACGTGAAATGGGCTCACAAGCAAGGCCTGCAAGTTTGGGCATTGTTCAGCAATGACTTTGAACCAGAGCGTACGTCAAAAGTGTTGGCTACAGCAGCATCGCGATTTTCAATGATCCAACAGCTGATCGGTTTCGCGCAGGTTTATGGACTGCAAGGGATTAATGTGGATTTTGAAAATGTACACACCTCGGATAAAGCCAATTTTGTGCAGTTTATCCGTGAGCTTACACCGCTATTGCACGAACAGGGTCTGGTTGTTTCGGTTGATGTAACGCCAAAATCGAATAGTGAGATGTGGTCGTTGTTTCTAGACCGTGCAGCCTTAGGCGGAATTGTCGACTATATGATGGTCATGGCTTACGACGAGCATTGGGCGTCAAGTCCGAAGTCAGGCTCGGTTGCTTCTCTGCCTTGGACGGAGAGCTCGGTGCTGCGCATCATGCAGGAGGATGGTGTTCCTTCTAATAAGCTCATACTCAGCATGCCATTATATACACGCATATGGACGGAGAAGAAGGGTGCAGATGGTAAGATCACTGTCTCTTCAAAAGCAGTCGGTATGGAGCGTATCAAGGAAATTATTAATGAGAAGAAACTAAAGCCTGTGTTTGATGCAGCAGCGGGTCAAAATTACGTGGAATATAAGGAAGACGGAAATTTAACTCGAATTTGGATCGAGGACGATGTTTCCATTAAAGCTCGTGTTGCCCTGGTGCGGAAATATGATTTGGCAGGCGTAGCAACCTGGCAGCGAGCATTCCAAACCCCGTCCATTTGGAAAACAATCGACAATGCTATTAAGCAAAAGCCATAATACATTCTATTTTAATGATGCGAACGAAAAACGCCTCCTTCTCTGTATGCAACAGGGAAGGAGGCGTTTTTAGTTTATTTCGAACCGAAGCGTCTGAGAATTAAACCTGCTGTTCAGACGGACTGTGCGTCGCTTGTGCGGGATCGAGCGTCAGCATGGTTTTGCAATACATACAACGGTCAGTCTTGCCGAGCATTTTCGTTGGCCGGCTGCATTCCGGGCACTGCAGCATGGTCGCGCTCGTTGACATCATACCAGCCCAGAAATAAACTGCTACGCTAATGAGCAACGAAATCATGCCGATTACCATGAAAATAGCTGCGATAATTTTTCCGGCTTGTCCCCAAAATACGATGCCAGCAGTGCCTAGTATCATTACGCCCATACCAACCAGGGTAAAGACAAGCCCCCAAAGACGGAATTCATTAATTTTGGCCGACTTAAAAAAGAACTTTTTCATTCGTTCAAACCCTTCCTATGACTAATGACTTATTAAAATGGGACTGTTTTCTGAGTTAGTAAGCAGGAATGTGCCTCTAACCTGTCGAAAAAGAATAAAACTGTAGAATATTATTATAGCTCAATAAAATGTGATTAGCTATATGGAGGAACCGGTGGAACATATAAAAGCGCACTTCGCAAGCAGCTATCAAGATGAACCTAGTGTTGTCGGTTTAGCTGTAATAGAAAACCCTTATTCTTATAATCCATTAATTGATGGATTAGATTTATTATTACTCGTTGTGAAAAATGATGAGCATGCATTTAATGAAACGGAGCATGTTCAACTCGAGGGTCAGCGCGTGATGATACGAACCATTGATTCAGCTGGCTTGAACGAATGGTTGTCCGGCGGAGAAAATCGCAATATTATTGAGTGGCTAGTTCGGGGGGAGATCTTGTTGGATCGCGACGGCTATTTAAGCGATGTTCGTGAACGTCTGCTTCAATTTCCTGATGCTATGCGGGAGCAAAAGCAGTTTTCGGAATTTGCCGGTTTCTTAAGAACGTATTTGCAAGCGAAGCAAGACTTGTTGGACGGTAATCTGCTTGATGCATACAGTCATGTGTTAACTGCCCTTAACCATTGGGCTCACATTGTTCTTATAGAAGAAGGCCGGCATCCTGAGCTTACGGTATGGAAGCAGCTGAAGCGGGTTCATCCTGGAATATACAAGCTTTATGAAGAGCTAACGGTTAGTCCGGAAACGTTGGAACAAAGAGTACAATTAGTTATGCTCGGCTGTGAGTTCTCTGTAATGACAAAAATGAAAACAAGCTGCGTTTTGTTGTTCAATATACTGAGAAGTCGCGAGGAGCCTTGGAGTATAGCAGAGCTGCAATCACATCCCTCCATTAATGTATTGCATGTCGATTTATCGCTTGTTCTTCAGAAGCTGGTGAAGAGAGAGTATATACGCGAAGTTGCTGTAATGCATGAGTTAGGGGATATTGGTGCACTGGAGCTGCGCTACATGATGACTGAGAACGAGATGTAGGAACTTATAGATGATTATAAAAAGCGTTAGTTAGGCCGTATTTATCAGGTCTAACCAGCGCTTTTTGTTTTCAAAAGAAATACTGCAAAACATGCTTGACTTATATGGAGGACAGATGATATATTAGTACTCGCCGCTTTTACAGGTTACATGATCGAAAAACGACAAGTTAAAAAGAATGTCGAATAACGAAAAAAAGTACTTGCAAAGAGATGGGCGAATGTGATATATTATAAAAGTCGCCGATACGAAATACGCGGTTGACACGAAAGAAAAGATTGCTCTTTGAAAACTGAACAACGAGTAATAACTGCCCTTAYGATCCTAACGGATCGTTAGAAAAGCGATAAAAAGTAATGAGCATTTCAAACACCAATTTGGAGAGTTTGATCCTGGCTCAGGACGAACGCTGGCGGCGTGCCTAATACATGCAAGTCGAGCGGAYCTTGTCCTTCGGGACAAGRTTAGCGGCGGACGGGTGAGTAACACGTGGGTAACCTGCCTGTAAGACTGGGATAACATTCGGAAACGAATGCTAATACCGGATACGCAGCTTGGTCGCATGACCGRGCTGGGAAAGATGGAGCAATCTAT